>NZ_WQGP01000003.1:0-494017 GCF_013034745.1 Ruegeria lacuscaerulensis
CCGTGCCAATCGTGATGAACTCCTCAGCATAAGCCGCAGGCGACAAAAATGCGGCGGTTGCGAAGGCTGTGATAGAAGATTTTTTGAGCACTTTGACACTCCTGTTGTCAGTTTTTTTGATCTTTGTGAGAATGGCTGATCCACCCGAAACGTCGTTTGGAATCAGCCATTCAGATGGCAAGGAACTAAGCGAAACCAGACAAGGCGTGTCTATACGGTAGATTACGTATAGGCTGGTGATTCAAAGAGCAGCCACCGCGATACGGCCCAGGTGAAAAGACCGTCTGGATTGACTATTGGACACGACAGCACAGCAACCCTTCCATCAAGATCACTCAGAGCCGGCCCGCAGGCGCAGATCACTGCGTGCGACGCTGGCGCTATGTCTGGCGGGGCTGCAATTCGTAGCGGTGCTGTCCGTGACATTGTCGACTTTTGTCAGTTCGGAAAAAGCCCTGCTACGGCAATCGCGGATTTCTCTGAACGAGGTCAGCGTCAATGTCATTGGCCAGGTGCGGAACTTTCTCAATCCGGCACAGCAAGTATTGGATGCCACCAGGCGGCTGGCGGAAAACGATGTGCTGGATATCAACGACACTTCGGCGCTGGAAAGCCATTTCTTTCAGCAAATTCAGGTGGCTCCGCAATTGGCAGGCATCTATCTGGCAGACCACAGCGGGCGGTTCGTTTATGTCATGCGGACCGAGGAGCCAGGCCGGTATCGCACAAAGGTGATCCCGCCCTTTGCCGCTGAACTGACCGAGCATCCGGCAAGTTTTCAGTGGCGCAATGACCGGTTTACCCTTTTGGAAACGGCGCAATCCCAGACAGATACTTATGAGGCGCGCGCCCGGCCTTGGTTTAGGATGGTATCCGAGGCGAAGGCCCCGATCTGGACCCAGCCTTATATCTTCTTCACCACCCGCCAGCCAGGGATTACGTATGGGGTGCCGGTTTTGGATGACGAGGGAAACATACGGGCCATTCTGGGGGTGGATATTCAGATTGACGCCCTGTCGGGGTTCTTGCTGGATATCTGGTCAGAGCGCCGCGGGGCCGCGCTGGTTTTGAACGAGGATGGTTCCGTCCTTGCCCACCCAACTCTTGTTCTGATCGACCAGGACGCGGATTTTGACAATCCTGAACTGCCAATGGTGGATCAGATTGACGACGAATTGGCCCGCCAGGCCTTTGGTGCTTTGGCGCAGAGGGGCAGCAGTCAGATCACCGGACCTGTTCATACTGATTTCGAGTTGGACGGTCAGGACTATGTTGCCATGTTGATCGATGTCTCGGAACCCGGTTTGAACTGGCTGATCGGGCTCTATGCCGCCGAGGATAATTTTATTGGCGAAGTCAAAAAGAACCGGGTGCAAGGGATCTGGATTGCCCTGTCCATTGCGATTCTGACGGGCGCCATCGGTCTGGCGCTGGCGGACCGGATTTATGCCCCTGTGCGCATGTTTGCCAGTCAGACGCGCCGCCTGTCCAGTGGAGAGATCCCGGCCGGAGAAAGCCTGCACAGCCCCTATCGCGAGCTCGAGGATACCGGCGCGGCGCTGGCGCAGCAGGTGAGGCAGCGGCAGCGTTTTGAGGCGGCCTATGGGCGCACTTTTGATTTGGCGTCGCGTGGGATGGCACAGATTTCTCCCGAAACCGGCCGGTTTCTGCGGGTGAATGAGCAGCTTTGCGATATCATGGGGTATCAGCCGGGTGAGCTGGAAAAGATGACGCTGGCTGATATCCTGCCTGCAGATGGCAAGCAGATCGCTGTGACACTCCGCGAAACGCTATTGCAGGATTCTGAGTTTATCGTTGAAAATCCCTTTGTTCGAAAGGATGGGTCGAATATCTGGCTGCGTGTGAACGCGATTTTAATTCGCGACGAAAGTGGCGCGCCAGATCATGCGGTGGCCATTATCGACGACGTCAGTGACCGCAAGCTAGCCGAGGCTGAGGCCAGTCGTCTGAGCCGCGACCTGTCCCATGTGGCACGGGTGAACCTGATGGGGGAAATGGCATCGGGCTTGGCGCATGAGCTGAACCAGCCGCTCAGCGCGATTTCATACAATGTCGATGCGGCCATTATGACGCTGGACGAACTGGGCGAGACGGACCCGGAGTTGACCGAAATTCTCAGCGATGTTGACCGTCAATCGCGTCGTGCCGGTGACATCATTCGTGCCTTGCGCGATATGGTCCGCAAGGACCGGGGGCGGCAAACACCTTTCGAATTGGGTGGCCTAATCGCGCAGACCATCACCCTGATGGAGGCCGAAGCCAAAGCCCATGATTTAGCGCTGAGATATGATCGGGTAGACCTGCCGCCGGTGATCGGAAACCGGACCCAGATCGCTCAGGTCCTCGTGAATTTGCTGCGCAATGCGATCGACGCCTTGGCTCGAGACTCAGCCGGGGTCGGATCTATCGTGATCACCGCACACGCCGCAGAAGATGTTGTCGAAGTCCGGGTTGAAGACAACGGCCCCGGGGTCAGTCCCGATGTGGTACTGTTCAACACCTTCGACACACAAAAGGCCGAAGGCATGGGATTGGGTCTTTCGATCTGTCGCACGATCATCAAGACGAATGGCGGTGAAATCTGGCATGACCCGTCTGTTCTGTCGGGCGCGCGGTTCTGTTTCACCTTGCGGCGCAGCGACCGTTCCGGGAAAGAAGATACATGACCGAATTGACCGTCTATATCATTGATGACGATGATGATGTTCGTATTGCCTTGTCCCGTTCTTTGCGCAGGCGCGGCATGACGGTTGCGCATTTCCCTGATGCTCAGAGCTTTCTGGATCAGGTCGACGCAGATGCTTCTGGATGCCTTGTCCTGGACTACGGGATGCCCGACATGGACGGGCTTGAACTGCAAGATTACCTTGTCCGGCAGGATTCGACCCTTCCGATCATCTTCATCTCGGGGCATGGTGGCATCCCGGAATCTGTCCGTGCCACCAAGGCGGGAGCGATCGACTTTCTGGAAAAACCCTTTGACCTGAGCGTTCTGACAGACCGGATCGCAGTGGCTTGGGAGTTAGGAGAGAAGTTGCGCCAGCAAAAAGCGCGACGGCTGGATCTTGCGGAAAAGCGAGGGCGCCTTACAGATCGGGAAGACGAGGTATTGCAGTATATTCTGCGCAACCCCGGCCGCACCACCAGCAAAGAAATCGCAGCAGAATTGAATATCAGCCCGCGCACGGTCGAAATTCATAGGGGGCGCATTCAACTGAAAGTTGGGGTGAAAACCACAATCGAACTCTATGAGTTGTTTGGTAGATCGCCCTAGAGGTCGAACAAGAAAGCGCCCAGCCTACTGGCGGCCGGGCGCATGTTCATCTCGACAGATTGACGGTTCGACTTCGGCTTTCGCGATACAATGCCTCGGCTACGCGCGCATATTTGCACCGTTGGCGTCGTATGCAGGTCCCCCCAGAACTTCGGCGTCGTAGAACTCGCCCAGGATTTCCACTTGCAGCTTGGTTCCCGGTGCCGCACTGTCCGAGGCGACATAGCCCATGGCCATCGACTTGCCGACACGGTGGCCGTAACCGCCGGACGAGACATAGCCGACCGCTTCGCCGTCTTTCAGGATCGCTTCGTCGTTTGAGACGTCGATGCCGTCCACGTCGATGGTCATGGTGACCAGCTTTCGTGCCACGCCGTCTGCCTTGAACTTCTCGGTCGCTTCTCTGCCTACAAAGTCCTTCTTCCAGTTGATGAAGACATCCATGCCGGATTCGACCGCATTGAAATCAGGGCGGAAATCGGTGGTCCAGACGCCCCAGCCTTTTTCAAGGCGCAGCGACATCAACGCGCGTGCGCCGTACCAGCGATAGCCCAGATCGGCCCCGGCCTCTTCGATCGCCTCGGCCAGACGCAGCAGGTACATCGGCTTGCAGTAGATCTCAAAGCCCAGCTCGCCCGAGAACGAAATACGGTTCAGGATCACCGGCACGCCGCCTACGAAGGTCTGGCGCAGATCGCGGAACTTAAGCGCATCGGCGTTTACGTCGTCGCGGGTTATACGGGCCAGCAGTTCGCGCGATTTGGGGCCTGACAGCGCGATCCCGTGCCAGTCATCCGAGACATTGGCATAGCTCACGTCCGCAGGCAGGTCCTTTTCGAACCAGCGGCGGTGCGCATCCTGCATTGCGCCCGATCCGAACAGCATGAAATGGTCATCGCCCAAACACGCCACGGTCAGGTCACCGTACAGACGGCCTTTTTCGGTCAGCATCGGGGTCAGCGCTAGACGGCCCGGTTTCGGGACATAGCCTGCAAGAGTCCGGTTCAGGTAGTCTCGCGCCCCGGCGCCCTTGAACTCGTGCTTGGCAAAGTTGGCGATCTCAATGCCGCCCACGGCCTCTTGCACGGCTTTTACTTCGCGCGCCACATAGTCGTGGCTGCGGTTCCGCTCGAAAGTCGGGGTTTCATGCGCGTCTTCGGCGTTGCCAGCAAACCACAGCGCGTTTTCCAGACCAAAGCCTTGCCCCATCACGGCGCCCTTTTCGACCAGACGGTCATAGAGCGCGGTGGTTTTCTGCATCCGACCTTTGGGCAGCGTTTCGTTCGGGAAGGTCATCACGAAACGACGCTCGTAGTTTTCCGAGGACTTGATGGTGCCCCAGTCCGGCGTTGCGAACTCGCCAAAGCGGGCCACGTCCATTGCCCAGACGTCAATCGAGGGCTCGCCGTCGATCATCCATTCGGCCATGGTCAGGCCAACACCGCCGCCCTGACAGAAACCTGCCATGACGCCCACGGCGACCCAGTAGTTCTTCATGCCCGGAACCGGGCCGATCATCGGGTTGCCATCTGGGCCAAAGGTGAATGGGCCGTTGATGGTGTCCTTGATGCCGGATTCGCCGATGGCGGGGATACGCTCGAACGACATTTCCAGACGGTCGGCGATGCGGTCCAGATCAGGTTGCAGCAGTTCGTGGCCGAAATCCCACGGCGTGCCATCGACCTTCCACGGGGTCGATTTCGGCTCATACGTGCCCAGCAACATGCCGTGGCGTTCCTGACGGAAATAGATGTTGGCCTCATAGTCGATACCCGCAGGCAGACGACCCGCTTCACCCAGGCTCTCCATGCGGTCCCTGATCATCGGGATCGCATCGGTGATCAGATAGTGGTGCTCCATCGGCTGCACCGGCAGGTGGATGCCCGACATATGGCCCACCTCACGCGCCCATAGGCCACCGCAGTTCACGACCTGCTCGGCGTTAATGACGCCTTTGGGGGTGGTCAGATCCCAGCTGCCATCAGGGCGTTGGGTCATCGACGTCACACCGCAATGGGTGAAGTATTGCGCGCCGTGGTGACGGGCGGATTTTGCAAAGGCGTAGGTCGCGCCCGAGGGGTCTACGTCGCCGTCCTGCTCATCCCAGAGCGCGGCGTGATAGTGTTTGGGATCGATCAGCGGGTGACGCTCGGCCAGTTCCTGCGGGCTGATGAATTCCTGATGCAGGCCCATGTAACGCGCTTTCGAACGCTCGCGCTTGAGATAATCGTACCATTCCTTGGTCGAGGCCGCGTAGAAACCGCCGGTGATGTGCATGCCGACCGAGTGGCCCGAGGTTTCCTCGATCTCTTTGTACAGATCGATGGTATAGCTTTGCAGGCGCGATATGTTGGGGTCCGAGCTGATCGTGTGGATCTGACCCGCCGCGTGCCAGCTGGAGCCTGAGGTCAGTTCATCGCGTTCCAGCAGGACAACGTCCTTCCAGCCGAACTTGGCCAAGTGGAACAGGATCGAACAGCCTACAACGCCGCCGCCGATAATGACGACTTTGGCATGGGAGGGCAGTTGTTTGCCGGATGTGGTTTCATCTTTTTGAATCTCGGGCATGAGAGGGTCCTGTGTCTTTCGTTTAGCTGGGGAAGGGGGCTGTCTGCCCCCGCCGCGCTGGCGCGCGATTCCCACCGAGGATTTTTTGGCCAGATGAAGAGATCCCGGTGCTAGTACCAGGCGTCTGGGATTTCTTCTTTGCGCTTGGCAACATAGGCGGCCAGTTCTTCTTTCTTGGCCTCGTCCATCTCAGGCGGCTGGTAGTCGTTCAACATTTGGTTCCAGCGTTCATAGGCGCGGCGGCGCATGTCCTTGGAGCCGCCTTCTTCCCAGCTTTCGACATTTTCGCTGTCGCTCAATCTGGGCTCATAGAACGCGGTCTGGTAGTTTCGCATGGTGTGGGCGCAGCCCAGGAAGTGTCCTCCGGCCTTGACCTCGCCATAGGCGTCGCGTGCAAAGGCCTCGTCACTAGTATCCAGGCCCTGGCTGAGCACTTTCTGGTAAGAGCCGAGACGGTCGGCATCCATGATCAGTTTTTCGAACCCGGTGCACAGGCCACCCTCGAGCCAACCGGCTGAGTGCAGCACGAAGTTGGCTCCGGCCAGCATGGTGGAGTGCATGGAATCGGCGGATTCGTAGGCGGCTTGCGCGTCTTCGATCTTGGAGGCGGTCAGCGAGCCGCCGCAGCGCAGTGGCAGGCCAGCCCGACGGGCCAGTTGTCCGATCGCATAGTTCGACATCACCGGTTCAGGCATGCCAAAGGTCGGTGCGCCGGATTTCAGCGACATGGATGACAGGAAATTGCCCAAGACAAAGGGCGCGCCGGGGCGCAGCAGTTGCACATAGGCGCAGACCATCATCGCCTCGGCCATGGCCTGTGAGACGCTGGCGGCAGTACTGACAGGACCCATTGCGCCGGACAAGATGAACGGAACCACGATCATGCCTTGGCCGCGAGTCGAATAGACTCGCGCCGCTTCGGTGACAACGCGGTCGACCAGCAGCGGAGAATTCGTGTTCACGTTGCCCATGATGACGCAGTTTTCGCGCATGAAGTCCGCGCCAAAGACAATCTCGGCCATGTCGACACTGTCTTGCGCCCGGCTCATCTCGGTGATTGCGCCCAGATGCGGTTTGTCGCTGAGGGTCATATGCGCAAACATCATGTCCAGGTGGCGCTTGCTGACCGGAACATCGCAGGGCTCGCAGGTGACGAACCCGCCATGATGCAGATATGGGTGCATGTAGGTCAGTTTGACCAGCTTTTCGAACGCGTCGATGTCGCCATAGCGGCGACCGCCCTCAAGGTCGCGTACGAAGGGCGCGCCGTAGACAGGTGCAAAGACCTGATTGCCTTCTCCGATCACCACTGATCGTTCGGGGTTGCGCGCGATTTGGGTAAAGCTCTTAGGTGCCTTGGCGCACAAGCTGCGAATCCATTGTGCGTCGGCCCGCACAATATCCCCTTCGACCCGCGCACCTTCACGTCGCCACAAATCCAGCGCCTGCGGATCGTCGCGAAATGCGATGCCTACATCCTGAAAAATCCAGTCAACCTGTGCCTCAAGCCGCGTCAGGGCCTCTTCGGTCAGAGGGTCGAAAAACGCCAGTTTGCGCTGGATATATGGGGAGGCCGGAATCGAACCGGGCTCTGAACTGTGGGACCGGGATTGACGCGAACGCCGAGCCATAGTGAATCACTCCATTCTTTTTCGACATATTAAGGCCTTGAAATAGCGCTGTGATGCTTGAAAAAAAGAATGCGTAGCATAAACAGTATTTATGCAAGAACTCTGGAAACTTCTCGGATCTCCGCGGCATCTCGTGGTATTTGAAGCTGCCGCAAGGCTTCAATCCTTCACGCGGGCTGCACAAGAGCTTAACGTCCAACAACCGGCGGTCAGTGTCGCGATCCGACGTCTTGAGGAGGGGTTGGGAACGGCGCTTTTTACCCGAAGCCACCGTCAGGTTGTCCTGACCACGGCAGGCGAGAGGTTGCTGGCCGATGTAACCCGCGCTTTTGAACAGCTCGCTCTTTCTGTCTCATCCATCCAACAGCTTGGTCAGACCGGATATGTGACTCTCAGCGCTTCGACGGCTTTCAATAACTATTGGATCATGCCGCGCCTTGCTGACTTGCAACAGCAACACCCGCAAATTGACCTGAGATTGCAGTCCAGCGACCGGGACCCCGACATTGACGCGGAAAACATCAGTCTTGCAGTGCGGCAGGGGGACGGGAACTGGCTGGAATGCGAAAGCGCCCTTATCGCGCCCGAGGTGATCTATCCGGTTGCATCACCGCGCGTCATGGCGGCGGCTGTTGATCTGCGTAGCTTGCCCAATCTGCTGACCCAGCGCTTGATCCACTTGGAAGAGCCCATTCGTCAACGTCCAAGTTGGCGAGATTGGTTCGCGAATTTTTCGGTCAATACAGCGGTGCCGCAAACGGGTCTGCGTCTCAATGACTATGCTCTGGTCCTTCAGGCTGCTATGGCCGGTGAGGGCTTTGCCTTCGGTTGGAAACACCTGACAGACCGGCTGATTGAGCAAGGTCTGTTGGCGGCCAGACCGGAATGGCAATGGACAACGGGGAAGGGGTTTTACCTTATCTGGTCGAAGAGAAGACCCTTGTCTGATGATGCGCAGAGGGTCAAGGAATGGCTTCTTGCCACCGCGCAAGCAGAAGCCGGATAGACCTGCAAAAAAGGAACCGTCTCGCCTTACATCTAATATTTTCCAGTACCGGCTGAAAGAAGCGGGCTGCTATACCGAAGAGCCGACGCGGAATGGTGTGACCCGTGAACGGAACCCTCGACCGTCCACATTTTGTCCTGAACACTTTGTGCGCTTGACGCAGAAAATACAGTGATATAGCGCAGAAGTGCACCCTTAACGGTTTTGGTGCGCGACCAGGCGGCGATTGAGGCGTTTATGTCCCAACCCCAAAAGTTTGTGTTCTTTCTGACGGATGAGTTTTCGCATCTGGCGTTTTCCTGTGCAGTCGAGCCTTTGCGAATTGCAAACCTGATCAGTGGTAAAGCACTATACGAATGGTCCTTGCGCTCGGAAGATGGGGTATCGGTTACGTCGTCGAACGGGTCTGAAACGCTGGTGGACGGGGATTTTTCTGTCGTCCCGAAATGTCATAGGTTGCTGGTGTTGTCTGGCATCAACATGCGCAATCATGTCAGCCGCCCCTTGTTGGCGGCGCTACGGCGTGAACGCGCAAAAGGAACAGAGATTGGTGCGCTGTGCTCGGGCGCATGGATATTGGCAGAGGCCGGTTTTCTGGACGGTATGAAAGCGGCCATTCATTGGGAATATCACGACAGCTTTATGGAAGAGTTTCCAGATGTGAATCTGGTGCGCAGTGTCTTTGTCGCGGACGAAAAATACATCACCGCCTCTGGAGGCACGGCGACCGCGGACCTGATGCTGCATTTGATCGAAGCGGATCACGGTGAAGACCTCGCCTTGGATGTCGCAGACCAGATGGTCTATGTCGCCGTTCGTAACGCCACCGCTGAACAGCGCGTTTCCTTGCAATCCAGAAATGGGATGCGCAACAAACATCTGGTCGGCGCGATCCGTGTCATGCGCGATCATATCGACGAGCCGGTCTCGCCTTCGGTTATTGCAACGCAGCTCGGCATTTCGACCCGCCAACTTGAAAGGCTGTTCGGCAAATACTTGAATTCGACTCCCAAAAAATACTATGTCGAAATGCGAATGGACCGGGCACGGACGCTGTTGTTGCAGACCGAGGATTCGATCACCGACATTGCGTTGGCCTGCGGATATGAAAGCCCCGGTCATTTTTCGAAAGTCTATCGTGCCCATTTTGGCGTTTCGCCTCACGCGCAGCGCAACAAGATAGACTAGCTTCATACGCCAGGGCCGACCCGGGGCTTCGAAGGTTGATTCGAGTCCCGGGCCCTTGTCGTGTCGCACGCGGCACCATCATGTCGCATCTATCAAATATGCTTCGCTCATTTTGACGCAGCCGCGTTCGGCAACTGCCATATTCTGTGAAAATCCTGGAGAATCCCGATGACCACAGAAACTCGCACCCGTTCCCGCTCTGGCGGTCGTTCTGCCCGGCGGGCCATTCGTACCGCTCCGGTGTTCGACATGCTTTCCGGCTTGACCCGCAACTTGCCGGTTTGTGAAGTCATGGACGGCGCCCAGGTAGAGTTGATCGACAATGCGGCCATGGACATTCTGGAAAATGTCGGTGTCCAGTTCCGCGACCCGATCGCGCTGGAAGACTGGAAGAAGGCTGGTGCAAAGGTCGTTGGCGAACTGGTCTATCTGGATCGCAACATGGTGCGCGAGTTGATCGCAACCATCCCGGCGCAGTTTACATATCACGCGCGCGATCCGAAAAAGAATGTGATGCTGGGCGGCAAGCACTCGGTCTTCGTGCCGATGACCGGCGCGCCCTTCCTGCGAGATCTGGAGGATGTGCGGCGAAACCCGTTGCTGGAAGATCTGGCGATGTTCCACAAGCTCAGCCACATGATGCCGGCGCTGCACAGCTCGGCCCACCATATTGTCGAGCCCTACGATCACCCGATCAGCCAGCGTCACTTGCGCATCACATATTCGTCCATGAAATATTCCGACAAAATGTTCATGGGTATGACCACTTCGCCCAAAAACGCCGAAGACGTGATGGATATGTGCGCGATCCTGTTCGGCGATGAGTTCATCGACAACAATCCCGTCACCACGGGGAACTGCAATGGCAACAGCCCGCTGGTATGGGATGAAACCATGCTGGGCGCGATGCGCGCTTTCAGCCGACGCAATCAACCCGTTTTGTGCTCGCCCTTTGTGCTGGGTGGCGCAAACACGCCGGCATCCGTTCCCGCCACCGTGGCGCAGCTGACGGCTGAGGCCTTGTCGGCGCTGGCCTATACACAGGTGATCCGCAAGGGGGCCCCGGCGATCTGGGGTCACTATCTGTCGACTGTGTCGATGAAATCCGGCGCGCCGATGGCGGGCACACCCGAGATCAGCCTGATGAACTTCATGATCGGTCAGATGGCGCGGTTCTATGATGTTCCGTGGCGCACCTCGAACACTTTGGGCGGTGCCAAGACCTTTGACGCGCAGGCAGGCTACGAATCCGCAACAACGCTCAGTGCGGTGATCCATGCCGGTGCGAACTATATCTGGCACTCCGCCGGTTGGAACGAAGCGGGAATGCATTGCTCGGTCGCCAAGTTCATCGTCGATGCGGAACAATGCGCCATGGCCTATCGCATGGCAGAAGGCCCCAAATGGCACGACTTCGATCAGGCGCTTGCCGCGGTTCCAGATGTTGGGCCCGGTGGTCACTACTTGGGCCATCCGCACACGCAAGACAATTTCCAGGAGGCGTTCTTCATGCCGGAACTGTTCGACAACAACTCGATCGAGCAATGGCAAGCAGAAGGCAGTGTCGAGATTACCGAACGCGCGTTGAAACACGCCAAAAAGCTGTTGGCCGAGTACCAAGAACCCAAATTGGACGAAACCAAGAACGAAGAGCTATTGGATTACATCGCGCGCCGTGAACGTGAGATCCCTGCAGCTGATGAACTGAACCAGACTTACTGAGAAAAGTCTCTCCCCGTACTGGCCCGCCTCAATAGGCGGGCTTTTTTTCGAGGTGGGAAAACAATGTTGCGGGCGACCGAGCGGATCCGCCCGGCGCCCTGACTATTCTACACGCGCGCGCCATTCCTTCCACCGAAGCACGGCGTTGCCGCCGATTTCTCGGAAGGGTTGCGGTGGCAGTCGTTTTGGTTGAGCTTCTGCCGAGAAGTGCTGTGAGATGGCTGAACTGTGACCGCAGGCGAGTTCTGCCGCCGCGATACCTGTGAGGGTTCCGCGCGCAGTGCCCAGCCCGTTTTGAACGCAGCCGGAATAGACCCCGGTGTCGATTTCGCGGGTGACTGAAACGCCGTTCAGGCTCAGGCACAGGTGACCTGCCCATTGGTACTGCATCTTCATGCCAGCAAGCTGGGGGAAGCGCGCGTTGAATTTGCGCTGCATGACCTTTGAGGCGCGCGTCAGGTCGCGAGCAGTAGCGGTCATGCCGGGGCGTAAGGCGGCGCAGGTTCGGGTGATGATGCGGTTGCCGCCTTGTCCGGTGTCAATCCGGCGCATGGTGGTGCCCATGGGATCGGACGGGGTCACTCCCCAGCGGGGTTGGCCGCCCAGTTTCTCCAACGCATCGCTGCCCAATTCCGGGGTCATCGACGCAAACAGAAACAGATGCATCAAACGGTCGCGCTCGAGCCCAAAGCTTTCAAGGTGGCCGTTGACGGTCAGGATCACCATGGGTGCCGTGACGCTGCCTTTCTCTGCCTGCACGCGCCAGTCTTTGCCTTCGCAGGCAAAGCCGGTGACAGGGCTGTTTTCAAAAAGACGCACGCCTTGCCCGACCAGACCGTCCGCCAACCCGCGGATATAACCGGCGGGCTGCAACATCACCGTACCTGACGTGTAAAGCCCTGACGTATAGTGGTGCGAGCCGGTCAGTTCATACATTTGCCGAGCATCCAACGTCTGGCTTTCTTCGCCCAACGATGTCAGGTGCTGCGCATAGCTTTTGTTGTGCGCCTCAGCCGTGTCGCTGACCGCCCCATTGACCTTGCCCGCCGGGTCAAAATAGTTCGGGTCGATTTGATATTCCTCAACGGCCATGCGGGCAAAACGGATCGCTTGTCGGTTCAGATCAATCATCTTGCGATCGTCACCGCTGCCTGCATAGTCGTCCGAGGCCAGATCATGCGGCAGGTCGATCATGAAACCCGAGTTTCTGCCTGCTGCGCCTTCGGCGATCCGACCGGCCTCAATGACCACGACTTCGGCCTCGGGTTGCAACTGTCTAATACGGCGGGCGGCTGTCAGTCCCGCAAAGCCCGCCCCAACAACGACAAAATCAGCAGTCTGATCCTCGTCCAGCTCCGTCGGCTGAGCTTGCGGACCCAGAATCGTGTTCCAAGCAGCCGGTCCGCGTTGGACCGGCAGGGTTTTAGCGGTGTACCGCGTCAATTCACAGCCTCATCGGCGTCATCGGCAAGATCAATCCAGATGGTTTTCAGCTGGGTATATTGATCATGGGCATGGACCGAGTTGTCGCGGCCGCCAAAGCCCGACTGTTTGTACCCGCCAAACGGGGTCGAGATGTCGCCTTCGCCAAAGCTGTTGACTGTGACAGTCCCAGCCCGCAGGGCGCGGGCACCGCGAATGGCGCGTTTGGCATTGGCGGTGAAGATCGACGCACACAGGCCGTATTCGGTGTCATTTGCGACCGCGATCGCCTCGTCAAAGCCCGAGACTTCGATCACCGACAGAACCGGGCCAAAGATTTCTTCGCGGGCCAGAACGGCATTGTTGTCTGCAACTTCGACCACGGTGGCATCGACAAAACCATCCTTGGCAGTGCCGCCGATCAGCACATTTTCGGCCTGGTCCAGATAGCCGCATACCTTGGTGTAATGCCCCTCGGATACCAGCGCGCCCATGCGGGTTTCCGGGTCCAGCGGGTCGCCGATATTCCACTGTTTCGCATGATGCGCGATACGCTCCAACAGCTCGGCCTTGACGTCCTTGTGCACGATCAGGCGGGACGAGGCCGAGCAGTTCTCGCCCATGTTCCAGAACGCCCCGTTGACCAGATGCTGGGCCACGCGGTCCAGGTTTTCGGCATCATCCATCACGATGGCGGGGTTCTTGCCACCCATTTCAAGCACCACTTCTTTGGCGTTGCTTTCCGCCGAATAGGTCAGGAACCGTTTGCCGGTCACGGTCGAGCCGGTGAAGGACACCATGTCGACATCCATATGCCGCCCGATGGGTTCGCCCACATTGGCCCCGCCTCCGGGAACGATGTTGAGAACACCGGCTGGAACACCGGCCTCCATCGCCAGTTCAGCCACACGCAACGCCGTCAGCGTGGTTTCCGCCGCTGGTTTGATCACCAGCGAACAACCCGCCGCCAGCGCCGGACCGATCTTCCACGCCAACATCAGCAGAGGGAAGTTCCACGGCAGCACAAGGCCGACCACACCGATGGGTTCGCGCACGACCATTGCGATGTGATCGTCAGACGCGGGTGACACCTGATCATAAATCTTGTCGATCGCCTCAGCATGCCACTTCAGACAATGAATCGTCTCGGGCACATCCACCGTTTCGCAATCATAGATGGTCTTACCGCTATCGATGCTTTCCATCACCGCAAGTTCCCGCGCATTGCGGGTCATCAGCTTGCAGAGTCGGATCAGTATGTCCTTGCGTTCGGACGGGTGCAGTTTCGACCAGCGGCCATCGTCAAAGGCTTCGCGCGCCTTTTCAACGGCAAAATCCACATCTTCCGCACCACATGCGGCGATCTCGGCCAGAGTCGCGCCGGTCGCCGGGTTGGTGCTGGTGAAGGTCTTGCCCGAGATCGCCGGACGGAAGCTGCCGTCGATAAAGGCACCGGTGGGCAGGTCCAGACCCGCGGCGATGGATTTATATTCGTCCTGTGTCAGCAAGCTCATGCCTTATCCCTCCGCCACGATGTCAGCGATTTTGCGTTTCAACACGCGCGTGACCTGTTCCAGCGCGCGTTTGTCATCCTTGTTCAGACCCTTCAGCGGCGGGCGCATGATGCCCGCGTCGATACCGTTCATGGTGACGCCGTGCTTGATGGTCTGGATGAACTTTCCACCCTGTTCCAGCACATGCATAAGCGGCAGCATGGCCGACATGATGCGGCGGCCTTTGTCAAAGTTCCCCTGGACCACGCAGGCATTGTACAGCGCCACATGTTCCGCTGGCAGGAAGTTCGACCCACCACAGACCCAGAACGGCGCGCCCCAGGCAAAGAATTCCAGCGCCTGATCGTCCATGCCGCAGCCCAGCTGGATATGCGGATAGTCACGCGCCAGCAGGTGTACCCGGTTGATATCGCCCGAGCTTTCCTTGATGCCGCAGAAGTTGCGGCTGCGACCCACGCGATCCAGAAACTCTTCGCCCATCATGGTGCCGGTTCGGTGCGGATAATTGTACAGCATCACCGGCAGATCAGCCGCCTTGTCGATGGTCAGCGCGTTCAGCGCGTTTTCCCGGTCGGTGGGCACCGAATAGGCCGGGCTGGCCAGCAGGATCGCATCTGCGCCAATCTCACGCGCGCCTGTCGCCAGCGCAATGGAATCCGGCGTCATCATCGCACCGGTGCCGACGACCAGCGGCAGGCGGCCATTCAATCGTTCATGGGTGAACTTCGCCAGCTCCAGGCGCTCGGCCACCGGCTGCGCATAGTTCTCGCCGGTGGACCCGCCCGAGATCAGGCCTTGCACACCGTTTTCGATGAGATATTCGATCACATCCGACAGCGCGTCCCAGTTGACGCTGCCATCCTCGTGATATGGGGTCACGACGGGCGTGTAGATCCCTTCAAATTTGAACAGGGGTGTCATTTACATCCTCATGCAGGGGTTTTGCGCGCAAAAGATCCAAGCGGTACATCAAGCCCTGCGGGCGTGACGAACAGCTCGATCTGGTCGCGGGACAGGTTCCAATGGTCGATGGCGAGCTGCGCGGCAGCCGCCTCATCGCCCGCCTCGATGGCGGCGATGATGGCATCGTGCTCACTGCTGGCGACTGATAGGTTTTCGGCCATGTGTTGGTCCTGCGGCTGATAAAAGGTCATGCCAATTCTGGCGTGGTCAATCAGCAGTCGCTTGAAGGACGGCAACAGATAAGTGTTATCTGCCATGGTGCCGGTAATCTCGTGGAACAGGTTGTTGGCCATTGCCCGGTCCGCACCCGAACCCGAGCGCAATGCCGTCTTGAAGTCTTCCTGTGCGGCTTTCAAATCGGCAAGTTGAGCAGTTGTCGCATTCTTTGCCGCAAGGCGCAGAATTGCCCCATAAATCATTGGTGCGGCCAGAAAGAAATCACGCAGGGTCGTGTACGACATCCCGGTTACCCGCGCACCGCGGTTTTCGCGAAGCTCCAGATACCCTTCGCCCGCTAACAGTCGGAACACTTCACGCAAGGGCGTGCGGGACAAGTCGAACTCTTCTGACAACGTGGCTTCGTCCAAATCTTCCCCTGGCGTCAGTGCAAGCGTCATCACCGCTGTTTTCAAATGCTCATAGAGCTGCGTTTTCTTGCGCCGGGATGCATCTTTCATCTCAGGTCCTCTCATCGCGCGCCCCTGCGATCTGTGAAATCAGAATCGCGACAATGGGGGTTGTCTCTCGGTCAGATACCTTAAAATGCAAGTTGTATACAATTATAATATTTTATCATCCGCACATAATTTTTGCTCGAAGGTCCAGGTGTAGGCCCTGTGATTGGTCGGCGAGGCCATGGGGCAGGCGTGGCGCGCGATGCGCACCCTGAGGGGTGCAACACTGGCCGTTCAAGACGGTAAAGTCCGGACATACAATTGAGACATGACCCGACATCCCCCTGAGACATAGAAACAGAACAATCATGACATCCGAATTCGATCTTGGATTGTCTGCTCAATGCGGGGCGATCAAACAGGTTTAAATTCTGTCCAATTCAACGCCGTCGGTTTGGGTTCATGCATGGATACAATTGATACAAATAGCGACATCAAATGGAAAAACTGTCATGGTTCTTTAACCTGTTCGCCAGTCGAACGCTCGCAAAGGACGGTGGTTTTGGAAGATTTTGCCCTACGCTCCGAACTTGACGCCGATGCGGCCATTGCCTTGTTGGAAGATGCGTTTTCCGGCGTCGCCTGCGGTATGGCGCTGTTGGATGAAGATCTGAATTTTGTTCTGGTTAACGAGAGCTTTGCGGATATCGCGTTCGGTGGTGAAACTGCATCTCGGTTTAGCGGGAAAGTGGACAAGATACCATTCGAGAACTGGTCTCTGGATCATTTCCAAACCCCGGATGGTTTGGAAGAAGTAGGGCTCAAGGCCGATCTGCGAAGAGCCATTACATCTTGCGAGCAGGGTATGGCATGGAAATTGCGGGACGGGCGACAATTTCAGGCTTCAGCCAAACGCGCCCAAATTGGCGGATATCTGGTCTCGACGACCGAGGTGACACCCCGCGATACGATGGAGGCCGCCGAACGCGCGCGGAACATGTTGCGTGAAGCGGTGGACGCCTTGGATGACGGGATCATGTTGTTCGACAGCGACATGAATCTTGAGGTCTTCAACACCCGCGCCTCTGAGTTCTTTCAAAGAGATGGCAACCGTTTCGAACCAGGCCAGTCGTTTGAGGCGATCTGGCGCCGTCTCGCGCTGGATGGATTCTGGGTTCTGGAGGACGGCGTCGACCCAGAAGACCGTGCGCGGCTGGCGGTTGAAAACGTGCGAAACGGGGCCAAATACCGCGAAATCCGGCTGTCTGACGGGCGTGAACTGTTGGCCTCGTCGCACAAGACCGATCAGGGCGGGTACCTACTGGTTTACCGCGATCGCACCGATCAGGCGCGGGTGGAAAACCTTCTGGAAGACGTCATCGAAAACCTGCCCGTGGGCGTCGCGGTCGAAGATGCAAACCATCGCCTGACCCATTGCAACGACGCGTTCAGCCGTTTCTACGGTATTTCGGGCGACGAATTGAAGTCGCTATCGCGGGCGGATCGCATCGCCCAATTGTATGACAAGCTCGAGGCCCTGAACGACGTTCCTTGCGACGGCTTCCCGCTAAGCGCCCAACGCTCGATCATGCGCGCCCATAGCGAACAGTTCATCCCTGTTGAGATGAAATTCAGGGACGGGCGCCACATCCTGGCCGAACGTGCCTCGACCACACGGGGCGAGACCATTTTGGTGATGACAGACACGACCTCGCTGAAGGAAGCGCGGGATATGCTGCTGGACGCTTTTCAGGCGCTGGATGAAGGCATGGTGCTGTGCGACGGGGACATGAATTACGTCTTTGGCAATGACGCCTGGAAAAAGATGAATTTCGAAGGGGCTGAGCACATGATCCCCGAGGTCGGAGACAGTGTCGTTGAAAACCTCGCCGCCCTTATCGCCATGGGGCACTACGACATGGGCGGCATGTCGGGCGAGGAATACATGCAGTGGATGATGTCCGAGATGTCCCAGCACGGCAAACGGGCGCATGTGAAGTTCGCCAACGGCCGGCACATCATGGGTTCATCGCACCTGACCTCCTACGGTGGTGCGCTGCTGTTTGTGCGTGACATTACCGAACAGCAAAAGCTGGAAGCTGAACTGGAGCAACAGCGCGAGATCGCGCATCAGAACGAGAAACTTTCGGCTTTGGGCGAGCTTCTGGCTGGGGTCGCGCATGAGCTGAACAACCCTTTATCTGTTGTTTTCGGCTATTCTCAGATGCTGCAAGGCAAAATCAACGACCCGGTCTTGTCGGAACGTGTCGACCTCATCTGCCAGTCTTCGGAACGGGCGGCCAAGATCGTGCGTACTTTCCTGGCCATGGCACGGCAACGTCCGACTAGCATGGAACCCTGCCCGGTCAATGACATCTTGGAAACGGCGCTTGAGGTCTCAAGCTATTCCTTGAAATCCAACGGAACCGAAGTGGTTGTCGATCTGGACGGATCAGATCCCCATGTTACGGGGGATTTCGACCAGCTGGCACAGGTGTTTAGCAACCTGATCGTCAACGCAGGACATGCGGTGCGCAATAAGGGCGCGCGCGGGAAGATCACGGTTCGAACCCGGCATGAAGGCGGGCAGGTGCAGATCGACATTTCGGACAATGGCAACGGCATCCCCAAGGACATCCAGCCACGCATTTTTGAGCCCTTCTTCACCACAAAGGATGTCGGCGAAGGAACCGGGATTGGCCTGGCCTTCAGCCACCGGATCGTTGAAAGCCACGATGGCACTTTGACCGTGGCCTCGACCGTGGGGCAGGGGGCCACATTCACCGTTCGCCTGTTGGCATCGGAGGATGACAGCGTTCTTCTGACTGGTCCCGAGGTTGAACACCCGTCCAGCCGCTCGGTTCTGGTGGTGGATGACGAAGAGGGCGTCGCGCGGCTGATCACCGATTTGCTGACCGAGGCGGGATATACAGTGACCATGTCCACCGATCCGACTGCTGCACTGAAGTTGGCCGAGGCACAACAATTCGATGCGGTGCTGAGCGATTTCAAGATGCCTCAGATGAGCGGTGATACTTTCTTTCGTGCTCTGCGGGCTGTTGCCCCGGAAAATGCCGCCCGAACCGGATTTATCACCGGTGACGCGATGAGTACGCAGGTCACAACCTTTTTCAAAACCTCGAAACGCCCCCATATCGAAAAACCCATTATGCAAGATGAGTTGCTGTCCCTGCTGACATCCTTGATCGGAGACTCCACGAAATGACCGCCCCTCGAATTGCTATTTGCGATGACGAAGCCCCCCTGCGTCGCATGTTGCACGACCATCTCAGTGAATGTGGATATACCGTGGATCAGGCAGCCAATGCACAGGAACTGGCCGAACTGCTGGAGGCCGGAGAGCCCGATCTGATCGTTCTGGATATTCGTATGCCAGGCAAGGATGGCCTGACCGCTTTGCGCGAAATCCGCGAAACCTCGACCGTTCCGGTGATGATGCTGACGGCGGCAGGGGATGTGGTGGACAAGGTGCTGGGACTGGAGTTCGGGGCCGATGACTATCTGGTGAAGCCAGTGGATCTGCGCGAATTGCAGGCCCGCGTCAACGCCGCCCTTCGGCGGAACAAATTTCAGACTGACAAGCAGGAATCGCTGAACAGGTTGTCGGGCACAGTACCTTTTGGAACCTGCCGCCTCGATCTGGATCAGGCTCGGCTTTTTGGTGCCGATGGGCAGGAAATCCCGATCACCGCGATGGAATTCAGCCTGTTGCGGGTTTTTGCAGAAAACCGCGGGCGTGTGCTGAACCGTGACCAGCTGCTGGAACAGGCCCATGATCGCGGGTGGGAGCCTTTCGACCGCTCCATCGACCTGCGTATCTCTCGGATCAGGCGCAAGATCGAACACAACCCGACAAAGCCCGAGGCGATCCGAACCGTGCGCGGCATTGGATATGTCTTCAGCTAGAGCGCTGGGGCCATGATGAACCACACCCGCTGATAAAACGTCAACCCATTGATACAAATGAGACAAACCGCAACATCCTGCTGAGACAGACGGGGCGGATAAGGGGCTATGACAACCTTTTTGTATCGGAGAAACCCTATGCGTCTTGTTAAACCCGCCATCCTGACAGCCTGTATGTCGACCGGTATCGCCGCGCAGGCAAACGCGTGCGACATTGAACATTCCCTACGCTACTCGATCGACGGGCAGGGTGAGCATAGCGTGCATTTGAATGACGTCCTAATCGACAAAGGCGACCATTCAAGCGGTTTCGCGCGGCTCAGCAAAGGGCTGGTTGCCGGCATCAACGAGGTTTCGATCGCGTTCACGGCCCGTGATGCAAACAGCACGGCGCGCTACAGCGTCCACAAAAGCTGCAAGGGCGGCCTTCCAGATGAAACCCCGATTGCGCAGGTTAGCTTTGACAGCACGGCGACTAAGACGCTGCAATTTGACACCGAAGTGCAGGACACCGCAATTTATCCCGGCGTGGAAAGAACCGACGGCTCTGGTCTGATGGCCGCCGTGCAATCACTGCAGGATGCCATTCGCAGCCGCAATAGCGACGCGGTGTTTGCTTTGCATGGGCCTCTGCTTGCCAACATGGTGGCCAACGGCGCGCCACTGGAACGGATCAATGCGCATGTCGGCGGTATGATTGCCGAAGGCGAGCTGCACATTCAGGACGAGCTTGAGATGAAAGCTGTTCTGGACGGTCAAGCCTGGCAGGTGGTTGGCCCGCGGGGTGAACCGCCCGTGTCCATTACCCGGACGCATTCTGACGGCACCCATGGGTGGTCAAGTGGTACGTTGTGGATCTTTGTCGACGGAGCATGGGCCATTCTGGAACCCTGAGCGGAGGGTGTCGCGCCTGCGGGCGCAATGCAGCACATCCCAAAAATTGAAACCCCAGCGCCCCGTTTTGCCCTTCTCCCGTGTCTTATCCAATGAACTGACACCATAAGGGGTATTTGAAATGGTCGGAAAAACACTGATCCTTGGGGCCGGGCTGGGCGTCGGGCGCGCAACGGCGACCGCGCTAGCCAAAAAGGGGCGAAACGTTGTTGCGGTATCACGCTCGGCTGTGGATCTGGACAGTTTATGCGCGGAAACAGACAACATCACGCCCGAAGTCATGGATGCCTCCGAGGATGGCGCGGTATCTGATCTGCTTGGAAAACACGGTCCCGACACGGTTCTGCATATCGGTGGGATCAAACCGCAGATGGGGCCGATCAGCAGCTATGACTGGTCGGATTTCTGCGCGCCGTGGTTCAACGACACCAAGATAACCTTCGATCTGGCACAGGCCGCGTTGAACGGTGCCATACCGCAAGGCGGTACTGTCCTCACCTTTGCCAGCGGCGCAGCCCTGAACGGATCGCCCTTGTCCGGGGGGTACGCGGGGGCAAAACGTATGCAGCATTTCGTGATGAACTACGCGCAGATGGAAGCAGACAAACGCGGGCTCGGTCTGACCTTCGCCACGATCTACCCCAAACAGTTGATCGCGGGCACCGCCATCGCGCAAGAGGCAGCGAGAGCTTATGGGCAGATGCGCGGCGGCGATGCGGCCAGCTTCATGCGCCAATGGGACACCCCCCTGACACCCGAGGCGATTTCTGCGCATATGTGCACCTTGGTCACCCATCCCAAAGCCGGGGCCTATAGCATTGACGGCGCGGGCGTGGAAAACTTGGGGTGACATGAAGCCTGATTTGCCAACGACCAATGCCGCCGTGACCGCTGCACTGACGACACTGCGTCCTGATCTGCATCGCTTTCTGTCGCGTATGATGGGATCCGTTTTTGATGGCGAGGACGTGCTGCAAGACGTAATGCTTGCCGCGCTGCGCGCCATTGAGACGGGGGCTCGGGTCGAAAACCCCCGTGCATGGATGTTTCGGATCGCTCGGAACACCGCGCTCAACGCCATCCGCGCCCGAAAGTCGGAGCAGGCCATGAAATCCCGCCTGAGTCATTTCGAAGAGGTCACACAAACTTTGCCGGTTTCGGGCGGGACGGCGGATACGTTGCGCCCTTTGATGGCGCTGACGCCCAGACAGCGCAGCGCTGTCATCCTGTTTGACGTGTTGGGATACAGCGCTAGCGAGGTGGCCGATATCTCGGATTCCAGCATCGACGCGGTCAAGTCGACGCTCAAACGTGGACGCGCGGCGCTGAGATCCGCGCCATCGGAGCAGCTGGGCGATCTGAACGACACTGACAAAGTGCTTTTGGCGCGATACACTGCCTGCTTCAACGCACATGACTTTGATACGATCCGCGCTATGCTGGCGGAGGAGGTGGCGCTGGATGTCGTCAGCATCGAACACCGCACCGGCGCTGAGGCGGTGGGCGGGTATTACTCAAACTACGCGAAGGTGGCGGATTGGATGATGGTGCCCGGCCATGTGGACGGGACGCCTACGGTGTTGGTCTTTGACCGTGAAAAACCCGGCATTGCCCCGGTCTATGTCATTCGCCTGACCTTTTCGGACCAAAAACTGCTGCGCATTCAGGACTTTCGCTATGCGCGTTACGTGATGCAGGATGTTCACTGGCGGCGGGTATAACCTGATTGTCTCAGTTCAGGATGATAGACCATTCGCCGTCGATCCTGGCCCAATAGGTGCCAAGGGGCTGTGTCCAGGCGCTGCCATCGTACTTGTAACGGGACGCCAACGCCACATCGTACCCATCGGTCAGGCGTTGGAAGATCCTGCCTTCAGCGGCGGGAAAAAAGGTACTGTTTTCGGGCAAGTCAAAGATACCTTCTGTCACGGCATGGATCAGATGAGCAACAAGGGCATCCCGATCCAACCCGCCTTCGACACTCCTGTCTATGACAAGTTGCAACGCGCTCAGTACGGCTTGCGCATCCCGCGCAAGGACTGTGTCGCGAAACGCGTCATAGGCCGCAGCCAGCCCGTCAGGGTCGCCGGGTTCCAACGCTTCAAACAGAGGATTGCCGGGTTTCGTCAAATGAACCGAGAATGCCACTTCGCCCCCGCCAGACAGGTCAGCCTTGGAAGACGCCGCCTGATTTTCAAAACCCCCGGCACAGGCGGACCTGATCTGAAACATCGCGCTCTGATCACCTTCAAATCGGATGTGAACCCGATTTTCGCCTTGAATGTTCCATTCGGCAAAGCCCAGAACGTTTTCATCTGGACCTACGAATTTGCGGTAGTACACGTCATTCAGAAAGATAATCGCGTGGCCGTCTTCGATGCTGAATTCAAGGACGTGTTTTAGATTACGGCTTTGGGCGGGATGGGCCGTAATAGCAGCCGCAAAAAGGGCTGGTTTCTAAGGGAACATCATCTCTCCTGTCAATTTTTCGCAAAATAGGGTGTCGGCTTTTCCGTCCATCCGGCCTGCGCCGTGTGTCTGAAATAGGTTGCGCCCCGTATCAATTGTATCACTGTCGCTTGGGTCAGATGCAGCCCGGAGAACCCGAAAAAGTGGTGGAATTACAATTGATACACTCCGCGGCATGCGGATGATACACAGCGCGTTCAGCATCCCCTCATCACGCGAAGATGGGCTGTTTTGCCCTCGCGGCTAGCATGGGGCAGGTCATATGAGCACGACGAATTTCGTCCTTTTCGCGATGGGGGTCGGTGGCACGACCTTCGCCTTCTGGGGATTCTATACGCAGGCTGGGCAACAAAACTTTGACGGTATGAGCGGCATGATACCGTTCGCCGCTGGGGTTCTGGGCGTGTTGTTTCTGTTTCTGGCCATTCTTTTGGCGGGCTATCAGTATTTCTTTTCACCCATGGCTGTCGCGCCGGTGCCCCCGGCTTTTCCTGATGCGCCGCGATACTCAGAGCAAAATCACTGGGTGTTGCTGCTAGCCCTTGTCGCGATGCTAGGCCTGTTTGATCTGTTCTGTCGCCTAACGGTTGGGGTTTCCGGTATCCTAATTGCGATTTCATGGTTCGAGGGCACCGGGTCTCATTGGGTGCTGGGCGCGCTTTTTGTTTTTGTGCTGTTTCTGCACGCCTTGTTTGCATCAACCTCGCTTGTCGCCATCCATGCCCGGTACTTTAGCCAACCGGAACGCTCGGTCGTGGTCGGCCATGATTTGCACAACGAGGTGTTCCGGCTCTATCCCGCGGGCGAGATTGTCGCGACGTCCAGCGCCGTCCACGATGACAACGACGTGTTCACCGACCGTTTTTCCGATCTGCGATGGGAGAAAACCCTGCGGTTCGGCCAACGGGCCGAGGATACCTTGGGCTGGCAATCCTTCACCACAGCCGCAGCGATAAAGGCGGGTCTAATGCACTGCCTGACCTTGGTGATCCTCGGGCTGTTCTTTATTGGGCTGATTGGCTGGTCTGTCGACTATCAGGGGGATTTGGGTGATAGCTCGGGCCGACCCCTGGAAGATGGCTTTGCCTGGCTTTGGACCCATCACAGGGCTTTGTTTCTGGGCGCGGTTGTCGGCGGCACAGTCGCGATGATAGCTCTGGCCGCCTCGGTTCATGATCCGAAATTGGTTGCGCAACTTCAACCGGACGAGGTTTTTGCGCAGCTCCCCGATACAATCCAGTCCGGCGCCGTTATTCAAGGCGTTGTTACAGATCACACAATCGAACAGTTGCATTTCAAAAACCAGTCTGGCCCGCGCATCTCGCACTACAATGTATTGGTTCGCTTGGACGGGATTTTCGCCCGTCCGGTCTGGATGCGGATCAGCCTGGGCACTCAGAAATCAGTTCGTCTCTGGTTGGAAGGCGCCGTCGCGCAACAGGAATACGCCCAACCTTTCGTTGTGCAGCAGGACCTGTCCATCATGCCTCAATCGCTTCATGGTCAGCGGGTCGGGATCAGCGGTGAGTAGTTTCGTACTTAACCCACAAACCAAATCGCTTTCTTGCAGGATCACATCATGACAACGCCCCCTCTCTCATGTTTCTGGAAGGGTTTGTCAGCGGTCTTGTCTACAGTGAATTGCAGCGCACTGCCGGTTAGTGAAGCGTTCGCGCAAACGGTTGCGGATAGTACGATATTGGCTGAAACACCTGTTCAGGAGGAAAAGCTTGAACTGGCTCCGGGCGATGACGGCGACCTTCGCCTTGAATGCCTCGAGGGGACCATGGACGTGATTGTCAAATCGCGGACCTATCGCCTTGCCGATGGCGAAATTCTGGCGGTTCCGATTGCCAAACCCAGTGAAGTGGATCTGGAGTGCAGGTTTGCAAATATCAGGTTCTCGGCTGGAACAAAATGCTTTACACGCGGGCATCTTCGCGCGTTCTTTCTGAACGGAATGGCGATTTTGGGATGTTTTGACAGGCCGGTGCCCGCCTCACTTTCTTATCGAAGCTGATTTGGCCTGGAACTGCCTGTCCGGACCCAAATCAGGTTCAAGCCTTGTCTCTTTCCATCTGTTCCGGTCTTTCGATTGGGCGGTTGTCATCTCGGTACAAGGCCAAGTGCGTCCGAATGGCGCCGATGCATACCGGTAGATCGCGGGCAATGGCGGCGTCATAGATCGCCCGATGTTCACGGCGTGTCAACTGAGAGAAGCCAAACCCTTCAATTCGGGACACCGCGCACATTCGGAAGGTGTCGTAGACCGATTTGTAGATCCGCATCAGCAGATCAGAGTTGCACGCCCCCAACAATGTGCTGTGAAACACCCAGTCCTGCCGGGACCAGCGTTTGACAAACGGTGTGACATCTTCTGCTTGCTCCATACGCGCCTCGATATAGTCGAGGTTATGATGTGCCGCGTTCAGCGCCATCTCCCATTCGAAATCGCCCTGTTTCAATGCCAGCTCAACCGCTTCGCATTCCAACACCATTCGCAAGTGTGCCGCCTGTTGGAACGTTTCATCTGAGTGTTCCACGGCGCGAAATCCGTGGTTCTTTTCATTTTCGACAAACCCTTCACCGGCCAGGCGTAACAAAGCTTCGCGCAATGCTGCGGTCGAGCATCCGAATTCGTCTTTCAAGTGCTGTGGTTTCAGCCGCTGGCCGGATTTCCAACGCCCCCAAATCAACCCATCGCGCAGGCTGTCGTAAATATCGGCTGATGACGTGCTGTCAGGGGATATGTCCATGCCAAATGCCCTATGGGGCGGTCGTCATGGGGTCAAGAAATTTTGGCGAGAATTTTCCATTTCATTTTGCGGGCCATGTTTCAGAATTCAGGACTTTTGCATCCACCGGAACATTTGGAAATGGTTGAGACAGCGAAACGCCTCTGTCTCAGGTTACCCATCATTACCGCGCTGCGGTGGTGACAAAGAAATAGACCCACTCGCCTTTGAAATCCGGGTTGTCCGCACGGACTTCGGCAATGCGGGTCTTGAGGAATTGCAGATAGCCTTCGGCGGGTTCGACCAAGGGCCGCTCTGTCTGGTAAAGCGGCTCGGACGCGGCGAATGCGACGGCGATTTCCTGACCGTAGGGAGGGCCGATGGTGATGAACAAGCCCGGGTCACCCTGTTGTGCCGCGCCGACCTGTAACCGAGCCTTGGCGGGCGTTAGCTCCATCGGGGTGGAGGTGTTGGGTCTGAGGTGGATCACCTGTCCTTCGGCATCGAAATAATCGACATAGACATAGGCGTCATAATCGGCACCGGTCAGCTCCAGTACTAGTTGCTGGCCGTCAACATAGCGAAAGTCGCGAGCGTGGATATCCTGTCCGATAAGCAGCGGATTGGTGATCTGATCGGTGGACTGCGGCAGTCCCACATCGGCAATCCCGCTGAGCGCGCCGCATTGCGGGCGGGGCAGGATGCGAATGTTGTCATCCACCCGAATGTTGCTGCCCATCTGCGCTTGCAAGGCGGTCAAAACAGGGTTGCGCAATCCATCCTCAGGGATATGACCGATGACTTCCAAAGTATTGCTGTCAGGCCGAAACTGCACCTGAAGCCGCGCGCAGGGCACTTGCGCCAGCAGGCCGTCTATCCCGTCCCGCAGGTCTTGCGCGCTGGCACCGGCATCCTCAGGTCGCATGAAGCTTTGGATCGCAGCCAGTGAGACAGGGTCAATAGGGCCGTCGCCGGTGGTGGAAAAGACCTCGGACGCGCTGGTTTGCGGGATGTCGGGGATGGTCTGGGGCAGGGCGACAGGTTCGGGTTGCAGAGGTCGGGCCTTCTGCGCTTTGGGGGCCGTAAGCTGGGCCGCCTGCGCCGGTGGCAGGTTCAGGACTACAGGCTGCGCTGACACTGCAGCCGAAACCAGTTGCACCGCTGCAACCTCAGCCGCTTGCAGCGGTGCGGCTTCGGCGATGGTCTGTGCAATCACTGTGGCCCCGGAATCCTGAGGCGTTAGAGCCTGCGGCGCGGGTTCGGCGGCCACGACGGCTTGCTGTGGCAAGGGCGCGGCGGTGGCAGAAGACTGCGCGATTGCGCTTTGACCCAGTTGGGCTCCGGTGGCGTCCTGAGCCTGTGCGGCCTCTGGTTCTGGTCGGGCTTCAATGGCCTGACTTTGCTGCACCTGATGTGCCGAAAGCTGCATCCGGGTTTCGGGGACGGGCTGGTCCGCTACGGGGTCAGGCTGAACGCTCCAGACAAGGGCGATCGCTCCGCCGACATGCAGCAAGACCGAGCTGACCAACCCGATCCCCCATATAACCGGCCCCCGGATCACCGCACCGGCCCTGGTGGCGTCACCACCAGCACCACATCGCGCGCGCCCATCGCCTCGAACCGCGCAATCCGAGGCAAGATCGCGCGCAGGGCGGCGTCTCGATGGGCGTTGATGCGGATCAGGACGTCCGGCTGCGTCGCCAGCAACGCCTGAACACGCGGATCGATCTGGTCGGGCGCAATCGCCTCACCGTCCAGTGCCATGGTGCCATCGGCTGCAACGGACAGGGTGACGCCGCCTGCGGGCATGTCCGCACCGGTCAGGGCTGTGGGTGGTGAAACTTCGAAGGGCGCGGTGGCATCCATGCGACCGATCAGCATGAAGAAGACCAGCAGAAAGAACACAACGTCGATCAGGGCAATGATCGTCTCCGGGTGACGGCGCGGGGTGGGGCGGGTGATCTTCATGGGCGTGCCTCAAGCCGGACCACGCGCATGTTCACCGCCCCGGCGCCGGTGACAGTATCCATGACCGAGACAAGCGCTTGCAGTTTGGCCCCACCGGTCGGCAAAATGATGACCTGAAGTGCAGGGTTCGCTGTCAGGCGCGCCGTCATCTCATCGGCTAGTGCGTCCAGTGTCATCGCCTGCCCGCGATGATAGGGCGCCCCATCGCCACCAATACGAACCAGCAAGGTTTCCGAACCCGCCTGACCCGACGATGCCTGCGCAGGCCGATCGGATTGCGCCAGCGCCGGGATCATGTCGAGGTTCAGATAGGTCGACGTCACCATGAAAAAGACCAGCAGAATCAGCATCACGTCAATCATTGGCACCAACGAGATCAAGGGCCCCGTTGGCTTGCGTCTGTTCAGGCTGAGATCGCTGTCCATCGCCATGATCCTAATGCGCGCCGCGCTCCTCCAGCACCATCAGACGGCCAACTGAGTTCTCGATGGATTGGGCGCCTGCTTCGGCCCGGCCCGACAATAGCGAGGCTCCGATGGCAGCGGGAATGGCAACAACCAGCCCAGCAGCGGTCGTCAGCAATGCTTGCCAGATCCCTCCGGCCAGAACCGAGGCGTTGGCCGCACCCTGTGCCAGTTCGAGTTCCTGAAACGATTGGATCATCCCGGTGACCGTGCCCAAAAGCCCCAGCAGGGGTGAGATCATGGCGATCAGTTCCAACACACGCAACCAGCTGTTCATGGCGGCAAATTCCAGATTGCCGCGTCGGGTTAGCTCGGCCATCAGAGCGGGGCCCTTAAAGCCGTCAATCAGCGCCTGCATGGCATAGGCGCAAACCCGATCGGCAGGGGATTTCCCCGCCGCAACCGCCTTTTGTGCGGTCTGCCGGTCGCCGCTCGACCATTGAACAAAGGCCGCATCCCGCGCCGGTCCGCCCGCGCGCACCGGGGCCAGCTTTATCACTTTGACGACGATCACCGTCAGCGAGAGCAGGGACAACAGCCCGAGAATGGCGATGATGGGCCCTCCGGTGCCCAGATTTTCCAAACCCGGCATGGCTTATTGCGCCAGATTGGCAGAGGTCTTGCTGTCCAGCGCCAGCAAAGGGAAGCAATCGACCGGGTCCGCGTTCTGCGGTTTGCAGGCGGGCAGATCGTGCAGCAGAACCTCTGATATGTCGGAACAGTCAATCTCGGGGATCTCGAACAATTTCAAAACCGTCCGTTGCACCGGCAAGGGGGCTGCGTCGATCGACAAGAGCCGGTCAATTACCCCGTTGGTATCAAGGATGGCCAGCGACATCTCGAACGCTTCAAAACTGTTGCCGGTCTGGTTTCGAAACAGAAAGAAGGCCCGGCAGCCGCCGGATTCGCCGGGTTCGAACTTGTTCAGCTCGACGGAAAGCTTGCCGTCCTCGGCCTGCGCGGTGACAGCGGCAAGCGACAGCGCAATGGCCGCGAATAGTCGTGATTTCATTCTTCTCCCCATTTTCCGATCTGGCAGTCTTGTTGACCAAACTCGCAAGCCCGTTTGCCGGTTAGACGCGGACCGGGCTTGTCTGATCATTGCAGCAACACCCCGCAGCCGAGAAGAAAAAAATTCCCGTGCAAGACAACTAACTTGGTTAGACATAAGAAAAAACGCGCCTCGGCGCTGGTGCGACCAAGTCATGTCGCAAAAAAAACGTATTTATTAGGTTTGACTTTACGCCGGGTATGCGGCTGATTCATCACAGTGACTGCGCATGATGTGCGAAATGTGAGAAAATGTCGTGGCCCTGTGAAGTAGTTCATTTAGGTCGTCAACGATATCACGTTAAGCGGTGCCAACAAACAGACAAGTGGTGAATAACCGCGATGTTATTGGGGAGAGTATGAATTTATCGTCTTATCTGGAGCCCAGAAGCGAAGACCAGCCAAGCGGAGAAAACCTGGAATACGATCCGGCGTTTACCGATCTGGAAATAGCCGCGCAGCCCGGTGAAGAACGGCAGATGGGTGACGAGGTGGTCGCCGCCGAAGAACAGGATTGGGCTGAAGTCGAGACCAAGGCGCTGGCGGTCATGGAGCAAAGCCACGATCTGCGCGCTGCAATCTACCTGGGCGAGGCCGTGCTACACACCAAGGGTCTGCCCGCGTTTGCGACGACCCTGAACTATGCGAAATCCCTGCTTGAGGATTTCTGGGACACTTGCCACCCTGAGTTGGACGAAGACGATGGCGACGCCACGATGCGGATCAACGCGGTGCGTGGTCTGGCCTCGACCGACCGGATGGTGCGGGCGCTGCGGCGCACCGGTCTAACCGACAGCCGCATGTTCGGGCGCATGACCCTGCGCCATCTGGATGTTGTGGATGGCCGGATCAACATGCCCGCCGATCTGGATGATATACCGGATGCCAACGGCGTTGCGGCGGCCTTCAAAGATACCGATGACGAGGTTTTGGCGGCCAATGCCGAGGCAGTGTCTGCTGCGCTGGAAGATGTGGGTGCGATTGATGCGGTGTTTACGGACAAGACACCGGGCGAAGGCCCCAATCTGGACCCGCTGATCGAGGCGCTGAAAAGCATCCGACAGGCCTTGGCAAAATATGCCGATGTAGGCGAGGTTGCCGCCGAAGATGTGGCCGATACAAGTGCCCCCGCCGCAGCCACGGCTGCTGCAGGCGGGGCCGGTGCCGCGGCTCCTGCGGGTGGCGGTGCGATCAACTCGCCTGATGATGTAACCCGGATGCTGGATCGCATCATGGACTATTACGCGCGGTGCGAGCCCTCCAGCCCGCTGCCGGTTCTGCTGGAACGCGCCAAGCGGCTGGTCAACGCGGACTTTCTTACGATTATCGAAGATATGGCCAAGGAAGGTCTGGACGAAGTGCGCCAGATTGGCGGCCTGAAAACCGATGATGATGACCATGGATTTTAATCCACTTCCGGCAAGGCCGGGGCGTGGATGGACACAAAAAACTGACGGATGAATCGAGGAGCAACAGATGGCTGACAGTTCACAAAAATTCATAGCCCGGAACAGGGCTCCGAGGGTTCAGATCGAATATGATGTGGAGCTTTACGGCGCCGAGAAAAAGGTACAGCTGCCCTTCGTCATGGGCGTCATGAGCGATCTGGCGGGCAAGTCCGAGGTGGAACAGCCTGCTGTTGCCGACCGGAAATTCCTGGAAATTGACGTCGACAATTTCGACGACCGGATGAAGTCTATGGCCCCGCGTGCCGCCTTTACCGTGCCCAACACGCTGACCGGTGAGGGCAATCTGGCCGTGGATATCACTTTTGAAAGCATGGATGATTTCAGCCCCGCCGCCATCGCGGCCAAGGTCGCACCGCTGAAAGAGCTGCTGGATGCGCGCACACAGCTGTCCAACCTGATGACCTATATGGACGGGAAAACCGGGGCCGAAGATCTGATCTCGAAAATCATGCAGGACCCAAGCCTGCTGAAGACACTTGCTGCGCAGCCCAAACCGGGCGGCGACGCTGCCGAGGAGGAATAAAAGATGGCCGATCAAGAAGCCAAGGTAGAAGCCACTGAGGGCGCAACAGCGTTCGGGTCCTCGGAATTCGAGGCTCTGCTGACCAAGGAATTCCGCCCGAAATCGGATCAGGCGAAAACCGCCGTTGAAAGCGCGGTCAAGACGCTGGCCGAACAGGCGCTGGCCAATACCGGCCTGATCTCGGACGACGCGCTGCGCTCGATCGAAGGGATTATTGCCGAGATCGACAAAAAGCTGACCGAACAGGTCAACCTGATCCTGCACCATGAAGAATTCCAGCAGATGGAAAGCGCGTGGCGCGGTCTGCACTATCTGGTGAACAACTCTGAAACCGACGAGATGTTGAAAATCCGCGTGATGAACATCTCGAAGAAAGACATGCACAAGACCCTGCGCAAGTTCAAAGGGACGGCATGGGATCAATCGCCGATCTTCAAGAAGCTCTATGAGGAAGAATTCGGCCAGTTCGGTGGCGAGCCCTATGGCTCGCTGGTGGCCGATTATCATTTCGACCACAGCCCACAAGATATTGAGCTGTTGGGCGAGATGTCCAAGATCGCAGCCGCAGCCCATGCGCCGCTGATCACTGGGGCCAAGCCCAGCCTGTTCCAGATGGACAGCTGGTCAGAACTGGCCAACCCGCGCGATCTGACCAAGATCTTCCAGACCCCGGAATACGCCGCATGGCGGTCCCTGCGCGAAAGCGAGGATTCGAAATATGTTGGTCTGGCGATGCCGCGTTTCCTGGGTCGTCTGCCCTATGGCTCCAAAACAGAACCGGTCGAGGAGTTTGCGTTTGAGGAAGATACCAGCGGCGCCAACAGCGACAGCTATAGCTGGGTCAACGCGGCCTATGGCATGGCGGTGAACATCAACCGGTCGTTCAAGGAATATGGCTGGTGCTCGCGCATTCGCGGTGTGGAAAGCGGCGGTACGGTCGAAGGCCTACCCGCGCATACATTCCCGACCGACGATGGCGGCGTGGACATGAAGTGCCCGACCGAGATTGCAATCTCGGACCGGCGCGAGGCGGAACTGGCCAAGAACGGCATGATGCCTCTGATCCACCGCAAGAACACCGACTCGGCCACGTTTATCGGCGCGCAGTCGCTGCACAAGCCTGCCGAATATGACGACCCGGATGCCAGCGCCAACGCCAATCTGGCCGCGCGTCTGCCTTATCTGTTCGCCACCTGCCGTTTTGCGCATTACCTGAAATGCATGGTGCGCGACAAAGTCGGGTCGTTCAAAAGCCGTCAGGACATGGAAAGCTGGTTGCAGGAATGGATCAACCAGTATGTTGACTTCAACGCCGACATTTCCGCCGAAGCCGAGAAGGCACGCAAGCCGCTGGCCTCGGCCGAGGTTGTGGTCGAAGACGTCGAGGGCAACCCCGGCTATTACTCCTCCAAGTTCTTCCTGCGGCCGCATTATCAGCTTGAGGGCCTGTCGGTATCGCTGCGCCTCGTGTCTAAGCTGCCGTCTGAAAAGTCCGGTTAAATCAAAAACTTCGACGGCATGTGAAGTGGTTCACTGCCGTCGAATCAAACCTCGCATATCTCAGTGACATCACTAGTCCTTAAAGGAAGGTAAAATGGAAAACGTATTCATCAAAATGGACTTCCCCGGTGAAGCCCGTGAAAAACAACACTCTGGCTGGATCGCTTGTAAAGAGATCAGCTGGGAAGTTGCGCGCACCCTGGATATGGGTGACATGGGCACGACCCAACGTGGATACGCAAACGCGAATTTCGGTAAGGTCTCATTGACGACTGAGCTGAGCCAGGCCTCGGCCAAGCTGATGACGTATGTTGCCTCGGGCCGCGCCAACAAAGAGATGAAAATTCACCTCTGCCGGTCGGGCGATGACGAAAAGAAAGGCATGGAGCCTTACCTGATCTTCACCCTGCGCGACGCCATCGTCGACAGCTATTCGGTCTCGGGTGGTGAGGAATCGATCCCGTCGGAAAACTGGACTGTTGCCTATCGCGGTATCTCGATCAAATACCGCATTGCCGATTTCAGAGACGGCAAGCTCAGCGATTGCAACGAGTTCAAGTGGAACCTGGAAACCGGCGACGTCAGCTGATTTCCCCCACGATCCGGGCTTTGGCGGTATGTGCCGCCCAAGCCCACACTACCCATTTCTGACCATACGAGGGCCGCATGACGCCGGAAGACCATCTAAGAACAGGCGATCTGACTGCCACGCTTGCCGCCCTGCAAGACAAGATCCGCGCAAATCCCGCAGATGCCAAGCTGCGGATTTTCCTGTTTCAGCTTCTTTGCGTTCTGGGTGACTGGAAACGTGCGATCACCCAGTTGAAGCTGAGCGCGGAAATGGACGAAGCGGCCACGATGATGGCCAAGACCTACCGCGAGGCAATCATCTGCGAGGTGTACCGCGAAAAAGTCTTTGCGGCGGAAAAGACGCCGATGATCTTTGGCGAACCCGAAGAGTGGCTGGCCCATCTGATCGAGGCCCAGAAGCTTACCGCAGGCGGCAATTTCGATCAGGCTGCCGTGATGCGCGCCAAGGCTTTTGACGCCGCTCCTGCCACTTCGGGCACCGTGAATGGTGAGCCGTTCGAATGGATTGCCGATGCGGATATGCGGCTGGGTCCTGTGCTTGAGGTCATCGTGAACGGGCGATATTTCTGGCTGCCTTTCGCGCAGATTGCACGGCTTGAAATCGAGCCTCCCAGCGACCTGCGCGACGCGGTCTGGACCGCCTGCACTCTGACCGTGGCCAGCGGCGGTGAGATCGCCGCGCTGATCCCAACGCGCTATCCCGGCACAACCCAGCAGGGTGACGACGCCGCGCGGCTGGCAAGAGCCACAAGTTGGATGGATGCGGGGTCCGAAACATTTGTGGGTCTGGGCCAGCGTCTGCTGACGACGGATCAATCGGATGTTGCGCTTCTGGACGTGCGCGAACTGGTACTGAACGTGGCCACCGAGGCCGGGGAAGCGGCAGGAGATGGCTGAGAAGACCCTTGCCGAACGCCTTCAGCCTTCGCTGCTGGACCGGCTGACTGACAATGCGCCGGACCAGTTGAAAGAAGGGCGCGACGCGCGGGTCATCGACGTCGGGCGTCTGCGCGAGATTATCCAGCGCGACCTGTCGTTGCTGCTCAATACCACCGATCAGTCCGATCTGATTGATGAAGATATCTATCCCAACGCGGCCAAATCGGTTCTGAACTACGGCATCCGCGAAACCTCGGGAGCGTTTTCGACCTTGCGGCAGGCGCAGCGTATTCAGCGCTCGATTTCAGATGCGATTGAGGCGTTCGAGCCCCGGATCGTCAAGGGTTCGGTCTCGGTTGATTTGCGCTCTGAAAAGGGATCGGGCGAGATGCACGTGGAATACGACATCCGTGCCGTGATGTGGGCGCAGCCAATGCCCCTGGAACTCTATCTGCGCAGCCGGGTCGATGTAACGACCGGCGAAGTCGCAATCGAGCGGAGCTAGCGAGATGGACACACGGCTTCTGAAACACTACGAAACCGAATTGGCCTTTCTGCGTGAAATGGGGGCCGAGTTCGCGGCGGCCTATCCCAAGATCGCATCCCGTCTGGGCATGGAGGGGATCGAGGTCGTCGACCCCTATGTGGAACGTCTGCTGGAAGGCAGCGCTTTTCTGGCCGCGCGGGTGCAGCTTGAGCTTGAGATGCAGTTCCCGGCCTTTACGTCGAACCTGCTGGAAATTGTCTATCCCCATTATCTCGCGCCAACGCCGTCCATGATGGTGGTGCAGTTCGAACCGGATGTGGCCAATGCGGCGCTGAAGGAAGGTTATGACATTCCGCGCGGCACACCGTTGCGTTCGCATCTGGCTGAGGGCGAACAGACCGCCTGCGAGTTCCGCACCTCAGCGGACATGACCATGTGGCCGATCGAGATTACCGAGGCCGAATATATCGACGGTCGCGGTGAACTGGTCGCGGCAGGAGTGGCTAGGGATACCGAGGCACGGGCCGGTATTCGCCTACGGCTGAACCGCACCGACGGCGCGCCGATGGCCGAGCTGGCGCTGGACAACCTGGTGCTGCATCTGGACACACAAGGCGGCAAGGCCTGGTCACTGCATGAATTGCTGGCGACCCAATGCGTGGGCCTGACCGGGCGTTCGACCGATCGCCGCGCCGATTGGGCTGTGCGTTTGCCCGCGGCGGATGTGACCCCCAAAGGGTTTGAACGCGACGAGGCCCTGTTGCCGACCCCACGCCAGTCCTTTGACGGCTACCGCCTGCTTCAGGAATATTTTGCCATGCCCGAACGGTTCCTGTTCGTGGAACTGACAGGTCTGCAGCCGGCTTTGCAGAATTCGGCAGGCACGGATGTCGATATCTATATTCTCTTGCAGGACGGTATGCGCGATGTGGCCCCAGCGGTCACCCCTACGGCTTTTGCGCTGAACGCAGTTCCGGCTGTGAATCTGTTCCACCGCCGCTGCGACCGGGTGCATCTGACGCAGATGGACACGCAGCACCATGTGGTGCCGAACAGGACGGCCGGTTTGGACTACGAGATTTTCTCGATCCAGCGTGTCATCGGCATCAAATCAGATGATGAGGGCGACATCCCCTTCCGCCCCTTCTACAGCGACACAGACCTGACCGCAGCGGGCGACAACCACAGTGCCTATTACACGATCAAGCGGCGGATGCGGCAGCGCAACGAAAAGGAACGCCTGCGCGGGGTACGCACGTCCTATCTGGGGTCCGAAGTCTATCTGTCTTTGGTGGACCGGGCCGAGGCGCCGTATCCCGGCACTCTGGATCAGCTTGCGGTCGAGGCGCTGTGTTCGAACCGTGACCTGCCGATGCTGCTGGCAGCCGGTGGGGCGGATGTGTTTCACCTGCCTGAAGGTGGCCCGGTCAAATCGGTACGCACGCCGGTAACGCCGACCCGGCCCCATGCCACGTTGGCACAGGGCGACGCGGCGTGGAAACTGATCAGTCATCTCAGCCTGAACTACCTATCCATCTCGGGCGATGGCAAGGAGGGCGGAGCCGGGGCGCTGCGCGAATTGCTGGGCATTTACGCGCCCTTAGGTAACCGCGTGACCGAGAAACAGCTTGAGGGCGTCGTCTCGGTCACCAGCCGTCCGATCGTGCGCCGCATGAGCGACGAGGTGATAAGCACCGCCGTGCGCGGGCTCGAGATCACGCTGGGCTTTGACGAAAGCTTTTACGAGGGCACCAGCGTTTATGTTCTGGGCGCAGTGCTGGAACGGTTTTTCCGCAAATACACCACGATCAACAGTTTCACGGAAACCGTTCTGAAGACCGAAAGACGAGGAGAGATTGCCAGATGGCGACCGGCAGCGGGTCTGGGCAGGGTCATTTGAACCTGCTTGCCGCTCTGGCGGCGCATCCTGAAAGGCATCACGTCTTTCAGGCGCTTCGCGTGATCGAGGCGCACTATGCCGACGCGCCGCGTCTTGGGGAATCGCGCCGCCCACGCGAGGACAAAGTGCGGCTGGGGCAAGAGGTCTCGCTGGCTTTCCCGCCCAGCACGCTGACCCGGTTCCAACCGGCCTCGGATGATGCACCGGGAAAGCTGAGCAACTTGTTCTTTGGCTATTTCGGCCCGCAGGGGCCCTTGCCGCTGCATCTGACCGAATTTGCCCGCGACCGGCTGCGCAACCACCGCGACCCGACCTTTGTGGCCTTTGCCGACATGCTGACGCACCGGATGCTCAGCCTGCTGTATCGCGCCTGGTCTGCCGCCGAACCCGCACCCAGCTTTGATCGCGGCGATGATCCCTTTGAACAAAGGGTGGCCGCACTGGCCGGGTACAAAGGCACCGGCTTCGATAATCGAGACGCGATGTCGGACATGTTGCGGCGCTTCTTTGCGGGGCATTTGGGGTCAGGTACCAAAACGGCTGAAGGCCTGATCGCCATCCTGTCCGACTATTTCGGCGTCGAGGCACATGTGCAGCAATTCGTCGGCACCTGGCTGGAGCTAGAGCCCGACGACACATGGCAATTGGGTGCACCTGCGCGGCTGGGGCAATCCACCAGTATCGGCAACCGGGTCTGGTCGCGGTCTGCTAAGTTTCGCATCCGTCTGGGGCCCGTCTCGCTGGAGGACTACAAACGCCTGCTGCCTGGCGGGGTGTCGCAAAAACGTCTTGAAGCGATCCTGCGCACCTATGTCGGTGACACGTTGGATTGGGAGGTCAATCTGGTGCTGGCCGGCGACGAGGTGCCGCGCGCCTCGCTGGGCGGTACAACCCAATTGGGCCACACAAGCTGGATTAGAACCCGCGATGACCCGGACGAGGCCCGCCCGGATGCAGAGGATCTGATCCTATACCCCGGATACATGAACCAAGAATTCGAGGCCGACAAATCGGCCCCCAACGAGAGGTATTGAAGATGACGGAAATCAGCCGCGTGTCGCTGTTCGGCAAGCTGAACAAGCTGGGCTATCAGGCGATCGAAGGGGCCACCGTGTTCTGTAAGATGCGGGGCAACCCTTATGTCGAAATCCAGCACTGGCTGCACCAGATCCTGAACGGTCAGGACAGTGATATTCACCGCATCATCCAGCACTATGATTTGGACCCCGGCAAGATCGCGTCCGAACTAACTCGTTCGCTGGACATGCTGCCGCGTGGGGCGTCCTCGATCTCGGACCTGTCGGACCATCTGATGGACGCGATGGAGCGGGGCTGGGTCTGGGGCTCGCTTCTGTATTCCGACAGCAAGGTGCGCACCGGCTATCTGATCCTTGGTATGCTGAAGACGCCTGCGTTGCGCAACATTCTGGCCAGCATGTCGCCGGAACTGGCCAAGATCGGTGCCGATGATCTGGCCGACAAGTTTGCCGAAGCCACCGATGGCTCGCCCGAGGACACGCTGGGCGCGCAGGATGGTTCAAACGTCGGTGGCGGGGCCGAGCCTGGCGAGGCCAGCGGCGCGATGGCCCCCGGTGCCATGGGCAAGGGTGAGGCGCTGGAGCAGTTCTGCACCGACCTGACAGAACAGGCTCGCAATGGTGAGATTGATCCGATCGTGGGTCGTGACGAAGAAATTCGACAGATCGTCGATGTGTTGATGCGCCGCCGTCAGAACAACCCGATCCTCACGGGTGAGGCCGGGGTGGGTAAGACCGCCGTTGTCGAAGGGTTCGCTTTGCGGATTGCGCGTGGCGATGTGCCGCCTGCGCTGAAAGATGTGCGCCTGCTGGTGCTGGATGTGGGTCTGTTGCAGGCTGGTGCCAGCATGAAGGGCGAGTTTGAAAACCGTCTGCGTCAGGTGATTGACGAGGTGCAGGCCAGCCCAACGCCGATTGTGATGTTTGTCGATGAAACCCACACTTTGGTCGGCGCTGGCGGCGCGGCTGGCACGGGCGACGCGGCCAACCTGCTGAAACCGGCGCTTGCACGGGGCACGTTGCGCACCATCGGCGCGACCACATGGGCCGAGTACAAGAAATACATCGAAAAAGACCCGGCTCTGACCCGGCGATTCCAAGTCGTGCACGTCGAAGAGCCCGATATCCCCAAGGCGGTTTTGATGATGCGCGGCATTGCCTCAATGCTGGAAAAACACCACCGCGTGCAGGTATTGGATGAGGGGATCGAAGCGGCGGTGACTCTGTCCGCTCGCTATATCCCCGCGCGGCAATTGCCGGACAAATCGGTCAGCTTGCTGGACACGGCCTGCGCGCGGGTCGCGGTGTCTCAGCACGCGGTTCCGGCCGAGGTCGACGACAGCCAGCGCCGGATTGAGGCTCTGACCACCGAGTTGGAGATAATCGAACGGGATGAAACTGCTGGATATGACGTCGCCGACCGGCGCGAGGCCGTGAATGCCGCAAAAGAGGCGGAAGAGGCGCGGTTGGCCGAACTCAACGGGCGATGGGAAGCCGAAAAGAAAGTGGTCGAAGACATCCTCGATCTGCGGGCTAAACTGCGCGCTGGCGGACAGGAGGTCGAAGGCACCGGCACCGCCGAAGGCGAAGCCGCGACCGAAGAAGCACCGGGTGCACAGCCCATCGACCGCGACGCGCTGCTTGCGGAACTCAAGGCCAAGAACGCCGAGTTGGAAGAGGTGCAGGGCGACAGCCCCCTGATCCTGCCCATCGTTGATCATCAGGCCGTGGCCAGCGTTGTCGGCGACTGGACCGGTATACCCGTGGGTCGCATGGTCAAGGATGAGATCGAGACGATCTTGAACTTAGAAGACCGTCTGGCGCAGCGCGTCATCGGTCAGGATCACGCGATGAAGATGATCGCCAAGCGGGTGCAGACCAGCCGCGCGGGGCTCGATAACCCGAACAAGCCCATAGGTGTCTTTATGCTCGCAGGTACCTCGGGTGTCGGTAAAACCGAAACCGCGCTGGCGCTGGCTGAGGTGCTTTACGGGGGTGAACAGAACGTCATCACCATCAACATGTCCGAATATCAGGAGGCCCATACGGTCAGCAGCCTGAAAGGCGCGCCTCCGGGTTATGTCGGCTATGGCGAGGGTGGTGTTTTGACCGAGGCGGTGCGACGTAAGCCGTATTCCGTGGTGCTGTTGGATGAGGTCGAAAAGGCCCATCCCGACGTGCACGAGATCTTCTTTCAGGTCTTCGACAAGGGCGTGATGGAGGATGGCGAGGGCCGTGTGATCGACTTCAAAAACACGCTGATCCTGCTGACCTCGAATGTCGGCACCGAAATGATCATGGATATGTGCGCAGATCCCGACCTGATGCCCGAACCCGAAGGCATGGCCAAAGCGCTGCGCGATCCGCTGCTGAAAGTGTTCCCGCCCGCCCTTTTGGGACGTCTGGTGACGATCCCCTATTACCCGCTTAGCCCCGATATGCTGGGCGAGATCACCAAGCTGCAACTGGGCCGCATCAAGAAACGCGTGCAAGAGGCCCACGGCGTGCCGTTCGAGTACACGGATGCGGTGGTCGAAGAGATCGTCAACCGCTGTCAGGAGTTGGACAGCGGTGGGCGCATGATTGACGCGATTGTGACCAACACGATGCTGCCCGACATATCTGCCGAATTCTTGCGTCGTATGATGGAAGGGCACGAGGTGTCGAAAGTCACGATCGACGTCAAGGACAATGATTTCACCTATGGTTTTGACTGATCCCCGGCCACACCGGGCAGAAAAAACTCTGTTCTGAAATTGAGTTCACAGAAGGCGCCTTAAGAACTGTGGTTGTTTGAGGCGTCACTGCAAAAGGGAAAGGAAAACCAGTGGTTAAACACGTTGTCATGGACATGAAAAAGGTCCCCATCAAGGTAACAGGCCTTGAGATGGTGAAACCACCAGAACTGTCGTTCAAAGTGGTTGTCGAGCTGGACAAGAAGATGGAAAAAGGTGTCGAGAAAGACCCTCTTTTGCAGCAGGAATTTCAGGCCTCGGCCAGCGAGGTTTTGGAGCAGACCAAGAAGACGATCGAACAGAAATGCAAGGTGTTCGACAAAGCGTTTGTTCAGATGGTTAACAAGGGCGCATCCGACAAGGACATGCAAAAGCAGCTCAAGGGTCTGAACGACGCGATCAAGAATGACATGAAGATCGCTGAAAAAGGCGCTGAGCTGGCCGCGCAAAAGGCGTGGACCAAGCTTCAGGCCAAGAAAAAGGAATGGAAGAAGTTCAAGATCAAGGTTGCAGTGTCCATTGCAGGCACCGTGGCTGGTCTGGCTGTGTCCATTGCGGCGATGGCGACCTCTCCGTTCTCGGGGGGCGCGGGGGCCGCGTTCGGCATTCTTGGGCTGATCAAATCTGGTGTATCGCTGGCCAAGGATATCGGCAAGCTTGCAACGGATATCGATACTGCCAAGAAACACCTGTTGGTCGAGTTGAAGGTAGTTGAGAAAGCCGCCCAGAACAAAGGCCTTTACGCCGCAAACGAAATTTCCGCCGCCGTGCTGAATGAATTCGTGGGCGTCGCACAACCTTCGATCAAGACCGTCGAAGATGCGGCGGATACGCTCAAGGCGAAATACGCCCAGATGGTCGTCAAGGTGCATGATCTGTCCAAAAAGCTGAACAAGGTCCTGAAGGAACAAGACAAGCTTAAGGCCGAGTTCTTGAAAGAGGTTGCCAGCAAGCTGAAGAAGCATCCGGTGAAGGACAAAAAGGCCCAGTTGACCATGATCAGTAAGGCTTTGGACACTGCATTGGCACCCAATTACAAGGCGGTCGATGAAGCGATCAGCAAGGTCCAGATAATGTATGCGGACACGCGGACATGGGCCCCGAAGATCAAGGACCTGATGAAGCGCGTCGCACAGTTGAAGATCAAGGACCCCAAGGGCCTCAAGGTCTTCCGCGAAGGACTGAAATTTGCCGCGCTGGCCACATCGCCGATCGACGGAAACGCGATTGCGAACACCACCAAGGATCTGGCTTTGGGTGTCGGCGGCGCGGTTGGCGGGTATGCTTATGACAAGATCACCAGCAAGGCGCTGGACGGAACGGTGTTTGACGCCGCCTGACGCAGGTCAGGGTAAAGAATACGGGGCGCGCGGGTAGGACCGTGCGCCCCGAACGGACGACAGGAGGCAAAGTTGGAAACCGGAATCGGAAAGGGTGAAACGCTCCGTGATGCTGTGCGCGAATTTGTCGAGCGCAGGACGGTCACGAACACGATTTTGGGTGTGATTATCTTCAACGCGATCACGCTGGGCCTGTCCACCTCGTCGTCGATTCAGGCCAATATCGGTCATATCCTGAGCGTTTTCGACCAGATTGTTCTGGGCATCTTCGTCACCGAGCTGCTGCTGAAATTCTACGCCTATCGGATGAGCTTTTTCAGCAATGCCTGGAACATCTTTGACCTTGTGGTGGTGACACTGGGCCTGTTGCCCAACCGCGATGGCCTATCCGCCCTGCGGGGGTTGCGGGTCATCCGCGCGATGCGCTTGCTGTCGGTCATTCCGCAGATGCGATCCGTGGTGCAGGCATTGCTGGACGCGCTGCCAGGGATGGGCGCGGTGATCATCATGATTTCGATCGTGTTCTATGTCTTTGCCGTCATGGCCACGCTGATGTACGGTCCCGATTTCCCGGAATGGTTCGGCACGCTTGGTCGGTCTCTTTACACGCTGTTTCAGGTCATGACGCTGGAAAGCTGGTCCATGGGCATCGTGCGCCCTGTGATGGAGGTGCATCCCACCGCATGGATATTCTTTGTGCCCTTCATCGTCATCACTGCGTTTTCGGTGCTGAACCTGTTCATCGGTCTGCTGGTCAACACGATGCAATCGGCGGTGGAGGATGATGCGGTCGAGGAGTTCTCTCACCTTCGGGATCTGGTGCGCAGTGAAACAGATATCGTGGACGACCGGGTGAAAGAGCTGCTGGTCGAGGTCAGAGCCCTGCGCAGCGAAGTGGCGGAATTGAAAGGACAGGGGGATGGCTGACAATTCCCAGAAATTCATCGCGCGCAACAGGGCGCCGCGGGTTCAGATCGAATATGATGTCGAGCTTTACGGCGCCGAAAAGAAGGTGCAACTTCCCTTCGTGATGGGCGTTATGAGCGATCTGTCCGGAAAATCCAAGGCCGAGACACCCTCGATATCCGACCGCAAGTTTCTTGAGATCGACGTCGACAATTTCGACGACCGCATGAAGGCGATGGCCCCGCGTGTCGAATTTGCCGTGCCCAACACGCTGACCGGCGAGGGCAACCTGTCTGTCGATCTGACCTTCGAGAAGATGAGCGATTTCAGCCCTGCACAGATCGCTTCGAAGATCGAGCCATTGCAGAAACTGCTTGAGGCCCGGACACAACTGGCCACGTTGTTGGCCTATATGGATGGCAAGGCCGGGGCCGAGGCGCTGATCGAAAAGATCCTGGCCGACCCGGCTTTGCTGGCGACATTGGCCAACAGCCCGGTTGACGCGCAGGACAGCCAATCGACGCTGGACGCCCTACGCGAAATGGCCCCGGAAGACGCGCCTCAGGACACTGCGGTCGCCGATGCGCTGGCCTCATTGCCCGAAGCCGAGGACACAGCGCCCCGGGACGAGACCTCGGATGTCTTGTCCGAGTTGTCCGCTGCAGCCCCCGAGAGCGCGCCGGAAGATACAACTGTGCAGGATGCGCTGGCCTCTGTTCCAGACGCGGTTGACGCCGATGCCGAACCCGATGTCACCGCCGGAGTGCTGTCCGGCCTTGCCAACGCCGCCCCCGACGAGGTCCCGCAGGACACTGCAATCGAAGATGCGTTGGCGTCTATCCCCGAGACTGAGGAACAAGACGCGACAGATGACAGCGCGGATATCCTCTCGGAACTTGCCGACGCGGCGCCCGAGGATGAGGAGGATACCAGCCTCGATGATCTGCTCGGCGATCTTGCCGATATGGCTCCGGATGACGCCGCCGAAGATACCTCTGCAGCCGATGCTTTGGCCTCACTACCCGATGCGGTCGCGGAGGAAGATGCGGATGACAGCGAAGACATCCTCTCGGACCTTGCCGACGCCGCACCTGAGGATGAGGACGAGGATACCAGTCTCGACGATCTGCTCGGCGACCTTGCCGATATGGCTCCGGATGAGGACGTTGAAGATACCTCTGCCGCCGACGCTTTGGCCTCATTGCCTGACGCGGTAACAGAGGACGACGCGGATGACAGCGAAGACATCCTCTCGGACCTTGCCGACGCTGCACCTGAGGATGAGGACGAGGATACCAGCCTCGACGATCTGCTCGGCGATCTTGCCGATATGGCTCCGGATGGGGACGACGAAGACATTTCTGCTGCCGATGCTCTGGCCTCACTACCCGATGTGGTCGCGGAGGAAGATGCGGATGACAGCGAAGATATCCTCTTGGACCTCGCCGACGCTGCACCCGAGGAGGAGGACGAGGATACCAGCCTCGACGACCTGCTCGGCGATCTCGCTGATTTGGCTCCGGATGGGGGCGAAGAAGACTCTTCTGCTGCCGATGCTTTGGCCTCTCTGCCCGATGCGGTCGCGGCTGAAGACGTAGATGACAGCGAAGACATCCTCTCAGAACTTGCCGACGCCGCACCTGAGGATGAGGACGAGGATACCAGTCTCGACGATCTGCTCGGCGACCTTGCGGATTTGGCTTCAGACGACGAAGACAGCGACGAGACTGACGATATTTTGTCTGAACTCAGTGACGCGACGCCCGAGGAGGAAGACGAAGATACCAGCCTTGATGACCTGCTGGGTGATCTGGCCAATATGGCGTCGGATGATGATGACGCCGAGGACAGTTCGACTGATGATGCCTTGGCGTCTTTGCCCGATGTGACGGAGGACGAGGATGAAGGCATGGATCTGGACGATCTGCTGGCGGATCTTGCAGATGAATCTGAACAGTCAGACGAAGATGAGACGGATGATATTCTGAGCGCTCTCCCGGATATTGAAGAGGAGGCGGATGCAGATGACCTCGACGATATTCTGGGCGATCTGGCGGATACCGCGCCAGAGGAGGACGAAGCAGACGATCTGGATGCGCTGCTAAGCGATCTTTCGGACGACTCGCCCGAGGAGGACGAAGACACCAGCCTCGACGGTCTGCTGGATGATCTGACAGCAGAGGATGAAGACACGCCAGAGGATGATTTGGATGCGCTTCTGGCGGATGACACCTCTGACGATGATCTGGACCTCGATAGCCTGCTGGCTGATGACGCGGACGAAGCGGACGACGGGGATGAGTTCGATCTGGACAGCTTGCTGGGCGATGACGACGAGCCTGCCTCGGACGAAACGGACGATACGGACGATTTCGACCTCGACGGTCTGCTGGCCGAGGATGATGATACAGATGATACCTCGGCGCCGGATGGGGCCCAACCGGATGGTGAACCGGTGCTGGCCTTTGGCCGCATGAGCGCCGACCGGCCCGAACCTGAACAGTTGAAACGAAGCCGATTCCGCATTGCCATCTTTGGCGATTTCTCGGGTCGTGCGGCACGGGGCGAGATGGAAACAGGCGATACGCTGGCTGCGCGTGCGCCGATCCTGCTGGACCCTGATACGGTCGAAGATGTGATCTCAGGCTTTGCCACCACGCTGGTTCTGCCTATCGGCAAGGACGGCGCGGGGATAGAGGTCAAGCTGACCGAACTGGACGATCTGCACCCTGACGAACTTTATGAAAAGGTCGCGTTGTTCGAAGGGCTGTCGGGCTTGAAAGGCCAGCTTGGGGCCGGAGCAACCGCCGAGCATGCGGCGAAACAGTTGACCGCTTGGGGCGAGGAATTCGGACGGGCCGTGGTTCCACCGCGCAAGACTTCGGGTGGCAATACCGTGCGGGCCGACTTGAAGCTCAGCGATTTTCAGAAGTTGATCGGAGATACGAGCGGAGAGCTGGCGCGGCCTTCTCCGGTGGATGATCTGCTGAAACGGGTGGTCGGGCCGCATATTCGCAAACTACCAAGCCCGGACGTTGCGGCGATGAAAACAGCAGTGGATGAGGCGCTGAGTGCGGCGATGCGCATGGTTCTGCATCATCCCGAATTCCAGTCGATCGAGGCGCAGTGGCGCAGTCTGGACCTGATCGCGCGCAGCGTTGAGGATGACGATACGCTGGACGTGATACTCTATGATGTCTCAGCCGAGGAAATCGGTGCCGATCTGGCCTCGGAGGAAGATCTGGCGCAGACCGGTTTGGTCCGGCTGCTGACCGAGGAACCGTTGGATGAGGAAAACGGGCGCGGCGGCTATTCCGCCCTGATCGGGCTTTATACGTTCGAGGAAACCCCCCCTCATGCCGAGTTGCTGGGACGTATCGGCCGGGTAGCCGCTCATGTGGATGCGCCTTTCATCAGCGCAATCACGCCCGCCTATTTGGACGTCAAGAAAGAGGACCGCCACCCGCTAGTGGTCAAGGCCTGGGACACGTTCCGCGCCATGCCTGAGGCCGGGCATGTAGGCCTTGCCTCGCCGCGCTTTTTGCTACGTCGGCCCTATGGGGCCAAATCCGAGCCCATCTATGAGTTTGAGTTCGAGGAATTCACCCAAACCGAAGGTCTGCGTGGCATGCTATGGGCCAATCCGGCGGTTCTAGTAACGATCCTGCTGGCGCGGTCCTTCAAACAGAATGGTAAGGCGATGAACCTCGGCTCGGTTATGAGCCTGGGCGGGGTGCCCTATCATTTCGTCAACGACCGCTATGGCGATCAGGTGGCGTTGCCTTGTACCGAACGCAACCTGTCGCTGGACAAGCACGAACATTCGGTTCAGCGGGGCTATATGCCGGTGCTTTCCGTCAAGGGACGAGATGAGATCCGGCTGGGATCATTCAACTCGGTTGCAGGACAAGAACTTCTGGGGCCATGGTCAGGCGTTCCCGCCCCGGCGCCGTCGCCCGATATCCCCGCGGAACCCGAGTCTGAAGACACCCCCGCCGAGGAGGATTTCAATCTAGACGATCTGGGGCTGGACGACGATACCGGTTCTGACGATGACGCGTCGGATGATGTTGATGATTTGGACGACTTCCTTGCTTCCTTCGATAACGACACCGATGAAGACGAGGATGATGATGAAATGGACCCGGAGCTGGCCGCTCTGCTGGCCGATCTATAACGGCGTGTCCAACGCGATTTGGAAGGATTAGGAAATGTCTGACAATCTGCAAAGCAAGGAATGGCCGCTTCGGATCACCGGCAGTTACAAGTACAAGGAAGAAGAGCTCGTCATCCGCCGCGCGATCATCAACGAGAAGATGGGCGAGTTGACCGAGATACAGGTTGAGTTGCTGTCGTCGGACAAGACCATCAAGCTGGAAGAGCTGCTGGGTAAAATCCTGACGATCCACATGGCCTCGAGCGAGGGGAAAGAGCGCAAGTTCACCGGCACGATCGTGCGCGTTGAACGGCTGGCGCTGCGGGATGGGTTCGTGCATCTGCTGGCCGAGCTACGTCCGTGGTTCTGGATGCTTCAACAGACCACCAACAGCCGCATCTTTCAGAACATGTCGGTCGTCAAGATCATCGAGGACGTTTTCAAAGCACACGGGTTCTCGGATTTCCAGAAGAAGCTAAGCGGAACCTATGAACAACGGGAATATTGCGTCCAGTACCGGGAAACCGATTTCGACTTTGTATCACGCCTGATGCAGGAAGAGGGCATCTATTACTTCTTCGACTATGCCAAGGCGAATAACAAATATGAAACGTTGGTCCTGTGTGACGGGCTGTCGGGACACACGCCGCTGACCGGAATGTCGGAGCTGTTTTACCGGGCGGGCGACGACTACAAACAGCGCCTGCCCGACAGTGTGACCGAATGGGCCACCGCACAGCAGATCGTTCCCGGTGTCGTTGCCTTAGGCGATTTCAATTTTGAAACACCCAGTGCCAAAATGGCCTCGGTGTCGAAAACCATCCTTTCGCCCGATCACAAGCACAATAAATATGAGCTGTACGACACGCCCGGTCATTACAGCGACGCCAACAAGGGCAAGCCGCGCGCGCAGGTTCGGATGGAGGCTGAAGAAACCGAATATGACCGCCGCCGGGGTCGTGCCTCGGTCCGGGCGATGGAGGTCGGAAAGACCTTCACCCTGAAGGAACATCCCGACAAGGATCAGAACCAGGAATATCTGGTCACGGCGGCCACTTTCTATTTGCAAACGACCGAAGGCTACGGATTTGTAAAGAACGAAAAGGATCTGGATACGGGTGCGCTGGAGTTTCCTGAAGACAACAGCGAAATGTATATGGTTGAGTTCGACGTTCAGCCCAAGAAGGTCCAGTATCGCAACGCCCGTACCACGCCCTGGCCGGAGATTGCTGGATTGCACACCGCAATTGTCACCGGCCCAGCGGGCAAAGAAATTTACACCGACAAATATGGCCGGATCAAAGTGCAGTTCCACTGGGACCGTGTAGGTAAAAAGGACGAGAAGACCTCGTGCTGGGTGCGTGTTGTCACCCCGTGGTCCGGTAAGAACTGGGGCATGATCCACATCCCGCGGATTGGGCAGGAGGTCGTCATCCAGTTCGAAGAGGGCGACCCCGACAGGCCCATCTGCACCGGCATGTTGTATAATGCCGAAACGATGCCGCCCTATGATTTGCCGGCAAACCAGACGCAGTCCGGTATCAGGACCCGGTCGTCAGAAAAGGGCAAAACCGACACGTTCAACGAGCTGATGTTCGAGGACAAAGCGGGGGCGGAACTGGTGCGCTTTCAGGCGCAGAAGGACCATGAAAAGCTGGTAAAGAACAAATCCACCATCACCATCGGCTATGACAAGCTGGACACGGGCGGCAATGGAGGCGACGGCTGTCTAAGCCAGGTGGTCAAGAAAGACGTTGATGAGACGATCAAGGAAGGTGATCACACGTTCACGATCGAAAAGGGCAATCAGGACGTTTTCATCAAGACCGACCAGACGGAAACGGTCGAAGGGAAATCCACCCGAACCGTCACCGGCAACAACACCGAGACGATTAAGCAGGGCAACAAGACAACGACCGTGAAAATGGGGAACATTCAGGTCGACGCCAAAGCGGGGAAAATCACAATAACCGCGATGCAGTCGATCGAGCTTAAGGTCGGGACCTCTTCGATCAAGCTGGACCCGACCAGTATCACTGTCAAAAGCACGATGATCAACGTTCAGGCGAACGCCAAGCTTGACGCAAAAAGCCCACTGACGACGGTCAGCGGCGATGCTATGCTGACCCTCAAGGGTGGCGTGACGATGATTAACTAGGGGTCGGATGGATGAGCGAACGATTTGCCAATTTGACCAAGACACCCCAGATGCCCGCGGCCCGGATGCTGGCCGATGCCAATGCGCGATTGGGCACCAAGCTGGACGCGCCCGCCAGTGCGCCTCTGGATGTGGTTCTGGCTGAGCTAGATGAAAAAGGTGCCCCGATTGACATGCTACGACTGCTGGGCGTGGCTCTGCCGCCGCGTGAACGGGTATGGTGGTCCTGTCTGGCGGCGCGCGACTATATCGGCGAGGCGCCTGAACACAACACGCCGTCGCTGGCAGCGTCTGAGGCTTGGGTTTTTCGCCCGACGCCCGAGAATCGTGAAAAGGCCGAACAGACGATAGACTTGGCCGATCCGGATGATGAGACGATAAATTGCGCCATGTGCGCGCTTTATGCCGATGGGACACTGGGTACAGGTGAACTTGCCGGGATGACCGCTCCGCTTGGCGCGGCCGAGGCGCTGGCCTTTGCCATGAATGTCACCGCGATGGGTTATCATGAGGGCGACTTCGATGCCTATGTGCAATTGCTGATCGACCGTGGCCTTGATATCGCCCGTGGTGGAAACGGCAAGCTGGAGGCGAAGGAGTAGATATGGGATTTCCTCAGGCCCGCGTTGCGGATCTCCACACCTGTACCTTTCTGGCGCCACCGCCTGCGCCACCCGCGCCGGTGCCTGCGCCGATGCCCATCCTGCCGCCCTGCTGCCCGACAGTGTTGGTGGGCAAGATGCCTGCGGCGCGAATATTTGACATGGCCACACCCGCCTTTCCGCACCCGATCATCAAAGGCTCGGCGACGGTTTTGATTGGCAAGATGCCAGCTGCGCGGGTGATGGATACATGCGCCTGTGGCGGGCCCATCGTCAAAGGTGAATTTACCGTGCTGGTCGGAGGATGAAGACAGAAGAATGACGGTCACGCTCAAATTCCAATCCACCGGCGTCGTGCCGGGCGACGGGCGTCCTGTATCGATGCAGGGGGGATCGCTGACCGTAGGGCGTGGTCCGGCCAATGATCTTGTTTTGCCCGACCCCGAGCGGACGCTCAGCAAGAACCATTTCGTGATCGAGGATCACAATGGCAACGTGGTGATCGTGGACCTGTCGACCAACGGGACCTTTCTGAACTATTCCAAGATTGCTTTGGGTCGGACGCCGACGCCGCTGAACAATGGCGATGTGCTGACGGCGGGCGGTTATGAGATGGTGGTCGAGATCGGTGCCGATCTGCCTTCGTTCGAAGAGATGATCCCACAGCCGATGCGGCAGGGCAATGTCTCGCCCGGACAGTCGCAAAACGCGCCGGATCCCCTGGATTTGCTGGACGCGTCCTCGCCGGGCGGGGATTTTCTGGACGACCTGCTGGGTGGTGAAGCCCCCAAAGGGCCGGGCCAGATCGCAACGCCTGATCCCATGGACGAACTGCTGCCACCACTCGGCGATGATGACCCTTTCTTTGCCAAACCGGCGGATGCGCATCAGGGCATGGGGGCGAGCGACCCGATGCACAACCCCTCGGCCACGGATGCGTTTTCAGCGCCCAGCAGTGGCGGCGGCGCGAATCTGATCCCCGACGATTGGGATGACGACTTCCTGTCGCCGCAAGAGCCGTCCTCCTCGGACCCGTTTGCTGCGCCACCGCCGGAACCGGCCGCTCCACCGGCCAAGCCAACACCGGGCGGGCGTGCGGTCCCACCTCCGCCGCCGGAACCAGTGGCTCCGGCGCCTGCGCCCGAGCCTGCAAATGAGCCCACAGTGGTCGAAACGCCTGCTCCCGCTGCGGCAAGTGGGGACCAATCCGCCGCCCGCGCCCTGCTTGAGGCGCTGGAGGTGGACGATCTGCGCATCGACGACGCCGATCTGCCCGCCACGATGGGCCGGATGGGGCGCGTGTTACGGGCAATGATCACGGGTCTGCGCGAAATTCTGATGACGCGTACCTCTATCAAGTCTGAATTCCGCATTGATCAGACCATGATCAGCGCCGGCGGAAACAACCCGCTGAAATTTTCGATCAGCGCCGAACAGGCGATCGAGGCGTTGGTGAAACCTCGGGTCAAAGGCTACCTCGCCTCCGAGGAGGCCACCGCCGAGGCGTTGAACGATATCAAGGCCCATGAGGTCGCCATGGTCACAGGGATGGAGGCCGCGCTCAAAGGCGTGTTGTCGCGGCTCGACCCCGAGGTGCTGGCCGGGAAAATCGAAGGCTCCGGCAAACTTGGGTCACTTTTCAAGGGTAAGAAGGCCCAATATTGGGAAGTGTATGAAAAGATGTATGCGGAAATTTCGGATCAGGCCGAGAATGATTTTCACGATCTCTTCAGCCGGGAATTCGCGCGTGCGTATAAGGAACAGCTGGAAAAGCTGAAGTAACGCCCCATCGGGCGCAATAACAAGGGAGGGCAGCCATTGTCCTGGGACAGCAAGGTGCTTTGGACCGAAGGGTTGTTTTTGCAGCCCCACCATTTCCAGCAGGCCGACCGGTATACCGAGGCGCTGGTGGCCGGGCTTGCGCGCCGGGTGACACCCTATGCCTGGGGGCTGAGCGCGCTTGAGCTGGATGACGAGGTGCTCAAGGTCGGGCAAATAGCGCTCAAATCCTGTTCAGGGCTGACGCCGGACGGGCAGGTGTTTCGCGTACCGCAGGCCGAAGATCATCCGCCCGCTTTGGAAGTGCCCGAAACGATCAAGGATTGCGTTGTTTACCTGACCGTACCGCAGCGGCGCCAAGGCGCGTCCGAGGTGGATCTGAGCGGTGCGGAACAATCCGTCAGCCGCCTGCGTCCCGCCGAGCAGGAAATCACTGACGTGATGAGCCAGCAGAAAAAGCCGGTAACGCTGGGTGTTGGTAAGCTGCGACTTCAATTTGCACTGGCGGTGGACGATCTGGCCGACAAGCTGGCCATTCCGATTGCCCGCATCATCGAAGTGCGCCCGGACAAAGAGATTGTACTGGATCGCGGCTTTGTGCCCTCGGTCCTGGATGTGCGCGCAGCCCCGGCACTGGCGGGGTTCATGAACGAGCTTGAGGGAATGCTGTCGCACCGGATGCAGGCGCTGGCCGGGCGGCTGTCCGAAGGCGGACCTGCCAAGGGTGCCGCGGAGATTTCGGATTTCCTTCTGTTGATGGTGATCAACCGCAACCTGCCGCTGGTGCGCCATTTCGCCAATATCGAAAACGTGCATCCCGAACACGCCTACCGCGTTTGCGCCGCACTAGCTGGCGAGTTGGCGACCTTCATGAGCGCCGAGAAAGAAGCAGTGCAATTCCCCGCCTACCAGCACGACAACCTGACCGAAAGCTTTGCCCCGGTGATCCGAGTGCTGCGCCAATATCTCAGCTCGGTGCTGGAGCAGACGGCGATCTCGATCCCGTTGGAGCCGCGCAAATACGGCATTAGCGTCGGTGTGATTGCTGATCGCAAGCTGATCGGCTCGGCCGGATTTGTGCTGGCAGTTAATGCGGATATCCCCGCCGAAGACGTGCGGCGGCACTTCGCGGGTCAGGCCAAGACCGGCCCGGTTGAGGAAATCCGCCAATTGGTCAACTCGGCCCTGCCAGGCATCACCTTGCGCCCGCTGCCGGTCGCGCCGCGCCAGATCCCGTACCATTCGGGCGTGGTCTATTTCGAACTGGACGCAGCCAGCCCGTATTGGAGCAAGATGACCACTTCGGGCGGGATCGCGGTGCATGTGTCGGGGCAATATCCCGGCTTGCAGATGGAGCTGTGGGCGATCCGCAATCAGTAGCCGTCCGGGCCGCTGATTGGTACGAAACAAATTGATAGGGTTGCTTGCGTGGACCACTGGACTATGCGGGCGCTGTGAGGAAGCAGGTAGATCATGTCCGACAACGATCCTTTTGCCGAACCGGACGATACAGACAAGACGGTCATTCGCCCCAACCCGGGTGGACGACGTCAGGCCGGGACCATGCCGCAACAACCTGCCGCGCCTCAGCAACCGGCGGGCTACCCCGAGCCGATGGAAGCGCCACAGCCACAGCCTGCCGCAGATGGGGGCGGATATGGCGTGCCACCGGCGCAGGCCCCACAGTCGCGCCCGCCACAAGGCGGTGGGGAACAGGTGGCCGCAACCGGGATGAACCGGCTGAACGCCTGCGCCGCGCCTTTGTTTTCGCTGATCAGTCGTATACGCAACCGCGCCCAGCACATGGACCCTGACAAGCTGCGCCAAAGCGTGGTGGCCGAGGTGCGCAGCTTTGAAAATGCCGCCCTACAGGCGGGCATCGCAGCGCAATCGGTCAAGGTGGCGCGTTATGCACTGTGCGCTACGTTGGATGATGTCGTGCTGAACACGCCGTGGGGCGGCCAGTCCAGTTGGGCGACGCAATCACTTGTTGGCACCTTCCACCGCGAGACGGTGGGCGGGGATCGTTTCTACGACCTTTTGGCGCGGCTGGAACAGGAGCCTGCGAACAATATCGAGCTGCTGGAATTCGTCTACATGTGCCTGTCGCTTGGCTTTGAAGGCCGCTTGCGGGTCGAACATGGCGGCCCGGATAAGCACTTGCAAATCCGGCAGGGCTTGGCGCGGGTCATCCGAGCGCAACGTGGCCCTGTCGAACGTGATCTGGCCCCGCATTGGGAAGGGGTGGACAAGCCTTTCCGCGCGCTCAGCATGTGGAAGCCGGTCTGGATCGCGCTAGGCGTGACGGCTCTGTTGCTGGTGATCGAATTCAGCGGACTGTCTTACGTTTTATCGAACAAGACCGAAAACCTAGTGGGACAGATGTCGGTGATCGACGCGGGCCCAGTGACCGAGTTGCAGCGCCGCGCGCCACCGCCACCGCCACCTCCTCCGCAACAGCAACCTCAGATCGCGAAGGTCGTCGAATTCCTCCAGCCCGAGATTGATGAGGGGCTGGTCGAAGTCTTTGAGAAAGGCAATACGCTGGTCATCCGCATCAAGGGGTCGGGCATGTTCGGTTCAGGCTCGGACAGTCTGCAAGACAAATTCCAAGAGCCGGTGCGCCGGGTTGCCGTGGCGTTGAATGCTGAGCCGGGCACGGTGATCGTGACCGGACATTCGGACAATGTACCAATCCGGTCCGCGCGCTTTCCATCCAACCTCGCCTTGTCGCTGGCGCGCGCAAAATCGGTGATGAATAAGATGTCGCCCGAATTGACCGACCCCAATCGCCTCAGCGCCGAAGGCCGGGCCGACAGTGACCCGATCGCCGACAATTCCACCCGTGAAGGCCGCGCCACCAACCGCCGGATCGAAGTCCTGTTGGTGCAGGAGGATACCCAATGAACATCCGTAGATTCTTCAGATTCGTTTTCATGTCGATCTACACCGTGCTGTTCTTTACGGCGACGGCGCTGTCCTTGTGCCTGTACTTCTTTGGTCCGCTGATCGGGTCGGACGAATGGCGCCCGCTGGACGGGATGACCACCCGGCTGATCTGGTGCGGTGTGATCTACGCATTTTTCCTGATCATCGCACTGACCATTTTCTTTATCCGCCGCCGGCGCGAAAAAAAGCTAACCGAAGAGATCACCGAGGCCGTCAGCGATGGCGGCGACATGATCGACAGCGAAATCTCGGAACTGCGCGGCAAGTTGAAAACCGCAATGGCCGCGTTGCGCAAGTCCAAGAACGGGCGGCGGCATCTGAATGAGCTGCCGTGGTACGTGATGATCGGCCCACCGGGCGCGGGTAAGACCACGGCGATTGTGAATTCCGGTTTGAACTTTCCGCTGGCTGATGAGATGGGTAAAACCGCGATTGGCGGTGTGGGCGGCACGCGCAACTGCGATTGGTGGTTCACCGAAAACGCCGTTCTGATCGATACGGCCGGGCGATACACGACGCAGGAAAGCGATGCGCAGGTCGATAACGCGGCGTGGATTGGGTTCCTTGGGCTGCTCAAGAAATACCGCAAGCGCCAGCCGATCAATGGGGCGATGATCGCGATCTCGTTGTCGGATCTGTCTTTGCAGGATGAGATCACCCAGAAAGAACACGCCAAGGCCGTGCGTCGTCGTCTGGAAGAGCTGCGCGAAAAACTGGGCGTGCGCTTTCCAGTCTATATCCTGTTCACCAAGGCCGACCTGATTGCCGGGTTTGCCGAGTTCTATGACAATCTGGGTAAGGAAGACCGTGAACAGGTTTGGGGTTTTACCTTGCCATTGGACAAGTCCCGGTCTGAGCAATCCCCGGTTGCCGCCTTTGATGAGGAATTCGCGTTGCTTCTGGGCCGTTTGAACGCCCAATCGCTGGAGCGGATGCAGACTGAAACCGACCCGCAGCGCCGCGCCTTGGTTGCGGGCTTCCCGATGCAGGTGGCCTCATTCCGCAAGGTGGCGCATGAATTCCTGACCGAGGTGTTTCAGGACAGCCGTTATCAGCATCGCCACATGCTGCGCGGGGTCTATTTCACATCCGGCACGCAAGAAGGCACCCCCATTGACCGGCTGATGTTGGGCATGGCGCGCACCTTCGGGATCGGACGTCAGGCGATTGGTTCGGGGCAGGGCTCGGGGCGGTCGTATTTCCTGACCCGCCTGTTCGATCAGGTTATTTTTCGTGAGGCTGGTCTGGTCAGCGCCGATGACAAGGTCGAGCGACGCTATAAGATCACCAAATGGGCCTCGGTCGCGGCGACGCTGATTGCCGCTGTGGCAGTGGGTGCTTTGCTGGTGCGCAGCTTCTCGGGAAATTCCGAGTTGATCGCTGAGGCACAAGAAGGCGTGTCCGCTTATCAGGCCGCGGCCGCGACTCTGCCGCCCAGCCCGGTGGGCGACACCGATCTGGTACCGGTAGTGCAGGCGCTGAACACACTGCGCGATCTGCCCGCGAACCCGACCCTGTCCGACCCGGACCCTGAAACGCGCTTGACCTACGGCCTGTATCAGGGGGACGTGATAGGCACGCAGGCGGCGCAGACCTACCGCGCGGCGCTGAACCAGCGCCTTCTGCCGCGGCTGCTGTTGCGTCTTGAAGAACAGATGAGCGCCAATATCAACAACCCCGACGTGCTGTACGAGGCGCTGAAGGTGTATCTGATGTTGGGTTTGCAAGGGCCTATGAACCAGAACCTGGTCAAAGAATGGATGAATATCGACTGGACGGTGTCCTTCCCCGGCCCCTCGCGCGAGGAATTCCGCGCTGATCTGAACGACCATCTTGAGGCATTGTTGAGCCAGCCGATGCAGGCCGTCGCATTGAACGGCCCTATGGTCGAGCAGATACAGGGCTTGCTGTCCGAACTGCCACTGGCGCAGCGCGTGTATAACGGCATCATTTCAAGTCCATCCGCAACGGCGCTGCCGGAATGGCGTATCACCGAGGTCGGTGGCCCAGCGGTTGCGCGCGTTCTGGTGCGGTCCTCGGGCAAACCGTTGAATGACGGGATCGAGGGGATCTTTACCTATCGCGGTTTCAACGACGTATTTGTCGGCGAAGCAGTTGGCGTAGCCAAACGGGTGCAAAAGGAAAGCTGGGTTCTGGGTCCGCGCGGCGAGGCGGAACAGACCGAACTGGCGCTGGCGGCGCTCAGCCGCGATGTTCTGGACCTGTATTACAACGACTATATCGCGCGCTACGACGCGATGCTGGGCGATATCGACATCGTACCGATGGAAAGCCTCAGCCATGCGGTCGAAGTGACCAATGTGCTGTCCGGGCCGACCTCGCCTATCGTCAACATCCTGAATTCGATCTCGGACGAGACGAAGCTGACAGAAAGCCGATCGGTCCTGCCCAATTCCGAAGCGCTGAGCGATGGGTTGTCCAGCGCAGCCAGCCTCGAGTTGCAGTCGGCGACCTCAGTCCAGACGCAAATTCTGCTTGAGGCGCTTGCCAAGTCCAGCGGCGCGACGGTGTCCGAGCCGGTGCAGGAGCCGGGTCAATATGTCGAAGATCGCTTTGCCTGGCTGCATCAGCTTGTAGACCGGCCCGAAGGGCAGCCCTCGCAATTGGATCAGTTGATGGGGTCGTTGACGGGTGTCTACCAGGAACTGAACAAGATGTCCTTCAGCGGAACCTCGGGCGGTGAATCTGGGCAGGCTTTGCAGCAGTTTCAGTTGGAAGCCGCGCGCATTCCCGGCCCAATGGAACGCTGGGCGGTGCAGATCATCGACGGATCTTCAGGGATCACGTCTGACAGCACGCGAGCCTCGCTAAATGCGCGCTGGCAGGCCAATGTGCTGCCCTTCTGCGAGCAGGTCGTCACTGACCGCTATCCATTCAGCCGCAGATCAGGTGCGGATGTGGCGATGGGCGATTTCAGCCGGTTGTTCGGCCCGCAAGGTCTGATCGACACGTTTTTTACGGACAACCTCGCCAAACACGTGGACATGCGCACGCGCCCATGGAGTTGGAAAAGCAGCGTGAACGAGGCGGATCTGGGCATCAGCCAGGCCGTTCTGACCCAATTCCAGAACGCCGCCGAAATCCGCGAGGCTTTCTTTGCCGCCGGCCCTCAACCGCAGATTCAGTTCCAGATCATGCCCGAGGCGCTGGACCCCAAAGCCAAGGGCGTCACGCTTGAGATTGACGGCCAGTCACTGGAGTTCCGCCATCGCGGCGGGTTGCCGTCGCCGATGGCGGTCACGTGGCCGGGGCAGGTCGGGTTGGCGCGGGTCACTTTCCAGCCCGACAAGCGCAACATCGAAAGCGTGCTGTCCAAGGACGGGCCATGGGCGTGGTTCCGTCTGCTGGACGCGGCCGAGGTGCGACGGACCAACGTATCGGACCGCAAGAAGGTGATCTTCAACGTCGGTGGCCGCATTGCGATCTTCCAGTTGCAATCCGGCTCGGTCATCAATCCCTTTGCCCTTCCGGCGCTGCAAAAATTCAGCTGCCCTAAATCGTTCTGATGCAGCGCAGCGGATTTGGCGCATTTGGTAAAATGCCGTCGGTCGGGGATTTCTTCCGACTGGGGGTGACGCAGGATTTCGTCCAGCCGTGGGACACGTGGATACAGCACAGCATGTTGGCCACGTCTGAGGCTTTGGGCGCGTCATGGGATGCCCACTACATGTCGGCCCCGATCTGGCGGTTCTGTCTGGCGCCGGGGCTGGCGGGGCCGCAAAAGATGCTGGGTGTACTGATGCCCTCGGTGGATCGGGTCGGGCGACGTTTCCCGTTGACCCTGGTGGCTGGGGTGTCCAACGAAGGTTCGGCCATTCTGACCCATTTCCGCGCGGATGCCGTGTACCGCCAGCTCGAAGATTTGGCCCTGGCCGCGCTTGGGGACGACATGACCCGCGACAAGCTGGCCGAGGGGCTAGAGGCGCTGCCCGTTCCATTGCAGGAACCCACATCCCCGGTCCGGGCCGAGGGTAAAACGCTGGTTCTGACGCGGGGCGAGGTCTCGGACAGCCTGTTGCCTGACCTTGCGGCGGGGCTGGTGTCGCATCGCTATCACACTCCGACAATCTGGAGCACCGAAATCGCCGGTGTCCCCCGCATGATGGTCTGCGAAGGTTTACCGCAAGCGGCAAACATGCAAGGCTTATTCAATCTTCACGCGTCAGTCTGGACCGAGGCACGGCCAATATGAATTCAAGTCACCGCGTTCGGTACAGCGCCCGCAGCCATGTGGGCCTCAAGCGGAAGCTCAATGAAGATGCCATTCTGGCCCTGCCCGAAGAAAGCCTGTGGTTGGTCGCCGATGGTATGGGGGGCCACGAGGGTGGCGATTTTGCCAGTCGTTTGGTGGTCGATATGGTGGCCGCAATCCCGCCGGGCCTGCCACCCGCGGACCGTCTGGTCGCGTTGCGCGATGTGCTACAACAGGCCCATGCCGCGATTGTGCACGAGGCCGAGGCGCGCGGCGGCAAGACCATTGGCACCACCGTGGCCTGCATGATGCTGGCCAATGGCCATTTCGTCGGGCTATGGGCGGGCGACAGTCGCATCTACCTGCTGCGGGACAACCAGATTCAAATGCTGACCACCGATCACTCGGTCGTTGCCGAACTGGTGCTGGCCGGACAGATGAGCTGGGACGAGGCCGAGCAGCATCCGCAGTCCAACGCCATTATCCGAGCGGTCGGGGTCGGGGATGTGCTGGAACTGGACAAGATCCGGGGCGAGGTTCAGCCGGGCGACCGGTTCCTGATCTGCTCGGACGGGCTGAGCAAATACGCGACATTCCCGATGCTGGAAAAGGCTCTGTCTGAGATGCCGATCGAAACCGTCGCGGATCAGTTAATACAGATCGCGCTGGACGGGGGCGGGGCTGACAATATCTCGGTGATCGTGGTCGATATTCCCTGAACCCCGCGCTATTGCGCGAGGGTGGTCAGGATACGGCTGTCCAGCGACAAAATCCGCGTTTCCACATTACGATCCTGTTCGCGCAGCGCCTCGGCATATCCGGCAGCGGATTCTGTGGTTGGGCGCAGCGTGTCGAACAGTTGATTGTCGGTATGCAGCACGATCACCTTGCTTTTGCCCAAGGTGCTATCATCGACCTGAAAGGCAATGCCGCCGTTTTCCTGACTTTCCGGAATGGAATAAGCCACGCGCACTGACAATGGCCCACTTTCCCCATCCCGCAGCGCGGCGATACCATTTTCCTGACGCGTGACATTGGGCAGCAGGTGGAACACATTGCCCGACACATCCAGCACCGAGACAGACAGGAACCCGTCTTGCACATCCTGCGGCAGGTCTACGTCGATCACTGGGTTCTGGCCGACAACGTAGTCTCCGGTCGGATTGGGGGCGTCGTTCTGTTCACCGTTATAGAACGCTATTGAGATATCGCTGGTGGGTGCTGTTGGCAGGAAATTCTCGATCAGGCAAAGAGTCGGGTTCAATACATTCACGCCGCCCAGATCTATCGGTCGCGCTCCGACCAAAGCTGTCAGGGCAGTGTCCAGGCCGGTCAGGCTGTCTTGCGAGGCCAAGGTGCCAATGACCCGAACCGGGGTCTCGGGGCCGTATCCGGCAGTGGGGGCATTCTCCAGCTTTAGCGCGCCGCAATCGGCTAGACCGGCCAGGATCGGTCGGATATCTGTGGCGGACAGGAACAGCGGCTCAAGTTCCAGCTCGACAGTGCCTTGCAGTCCGGCGGGCAAGCCAGCCGAGTAAAGCTGTTCCAGCTTGTCATGCAGCGCCTGATCCGTGGTTTGCCCTGTCAATTGAGCGTCGTTTCCATTCACGACCAGCCGCCATTCATCCAGCTCCATCACTGTGTCGATGACGTCGCTGACCGCAGCGCCCCAGCTTTCCGAGATATCCCCGGACGCGAGCGTCAAATCAACCGTCCCACCTTGATCGGTGATCTCGCGGGTCATGGCATCACGAGTGTCTTCCGAGGGCACAAAGCCGACGGCGCGCGGCGGCAGGCCCTCGCGCTTGTCCGCCACCAGCGTATAAGGTGCGGCCACGGGATATTGGGGCCCGGTAAAGCTGTCGAATGCGCCGCTGAAATAGGCACCGGCACCACCGCCGACAATGACCAGCGCGCCAAGGGCAGCAACCAGCCCGGTGCGTGATTTCTCGGGCGCTTTGGCGGGTGGCGCTGATGGCGCGGCCGCGGCGGGTTCAGGCGGGGTAGAGGCAGCTGGTTTGCTTTTGGGAACGATGATCGTCGCGTCGTCATCGGTGTCAGCAGGGGGGGCTTGCACCTGTCCCGACCGGGTCGAGGACAGCGCCTTCAAAACTTCGCTGGCTGATTGATACCGGTCATCGGGCTCCGGCGCGGTCATCTTGTCCAGCACGGTTTTCAGAGGTTCGGGTACATCTGCAGTGTCCAGCGGTTGCTTTTTGCTTTCCACAACCTCCAACAGGTTACGCCCGGAATTGGCCTTTTCGCCCCGGAAGTTTGCCAGCAGCAGCGCGCCTAGCGAGTAGATATCGGTGCGCTGATCGGTCTTGCCCGACAGCTGCTCGGGCGCGGCATAGGCGTATTTGCCCGCGAACTCTCCGCCCACGATGGTTTCGGCACCGGGGTTGGTGTCCTTGGCGATGCCAAAGTCGATGATTACCGCCTGTGCCGGATCACCGTCACGCAGGATGATGTTGTCCGGGCTCAGGTCACGGTGGACGATGTTGCGCGCATGCGCGGCCTCAAGCCCTTCGCAGACGCGTTTGCAGATGGTCAGAATATCGTCTGCCGGCATGGGGCCATCGGCCAGTTTCCGGTCCAGCCCCGGCCCATCGACGTAGTCCATCACCAGATAGACATGTCCGTCGGCGGTACGGTTGTTTTCGGAATACCGCACCACTGCGTCATGGCGGATGTCGCGGATTTCTTCCTCGCGGGTCAGCAGGACCAGATAGTCGTCATTGCTGGAGAACTCGGCTTTCAGCACCTTGAGCGCCGCCAAGCGCCCCGAAATTTCCGAACGCGCCCGGTAGACATCCGAGGTTCCGCCCCGCCCAAGGATCGCCTCGATCCGATATGTGTTGTTCACCAGATCGCCCGGCTGAAACAGATCGCCTGCGCGGGATTCAGTCATGCTGCCCTCGTTATTCTTTTGTCTTCAGAGGCTACGGATTCAGCCGAGGGCCTGGAATTCGACGCGACGGTTTTCGTCTGCGCGCGGATCGGATTTATTCAGCGGCTCGGCCTCACCCACGCCCAGCACCTCAAGCCGTTCGTCGGCGATGCCGCAATCGCTGACCAGGAAACGTTTGACCTCTTTCGCGCGCAGCAGCGACAGGTTCTGGTTGTAATCCGCAGACCCGGCGCTGTCGGTGTGACCGATGATCTGGAAGACGCTCACATCCACGTTTTTCATCGCGTTACACAGCGCCGACAGCTTCGGCTTTTCGTCGTCGCGCAGCGCGGCAGAGGCGAAATCAAACCGGACCTGAATATTGACCTGATCTTCGGCCGCAACAGGCTGATATTCCGCAGGCGCTGCGGCTACGGTGGTTTCCTCGACCGCTGAGGAGGCGGTATCGGTGTTGGACGGCACGATGACCAGCCCACGCGTCTTTTGCTTGTTGAACGCGTCGGTGATCTCGTCTTCCGTCAATTCAGTGCTCTGCGCCAACACAACCTGCGCCGAACAAATCAGCGCCACAAACGGCACCGCGATACATTTCCTAGGCGAGAATGCAATCATTACCAAAGTCCTTCCCTGTTTGACGGCAAGAGTATCCGTGCCTCAGGGACGCGGCAATGAAGAATGTCACATATAGGGGGCAGAAACGCAGGCAAATGCGTGACAACTCGACCGGTGGCTTTTAGGTTTGGTGCGACAGGCACGACAAAACAGGAAAATAAGGCAGATGCGCATTGTTCCAGCGATCATTCTTGGGGTCGCGATCATCCTTGCTCCGGTCATCTGGTATGTCTTCCCGCTGATCGTTCCAATTGATGACAATTTCGAAGGGCCTGCCATCGATTCAGGCGCACGGATCGAAATCGAGATGCTCAGCCAGCAAGTCGAGGATATGCGCGCGGAAATCGAACGGCTCTCGCTTGAAATTTCGCGCGCGCAAAGCGGGGCGGCGGCACCGTTGCAGGGGGCTGATGGAGCGGATGATTATGGCTATGACAGCTCAACCCCCAACGAGATTATTGATGCCTATGCGCAGGTCGTGCTGATTGCCGACCGCAACAACGTCAATCAGGATCTGCAACTTGCCAGTTCATCCTTTCTGAAAGAGACGTTTGGACTCCCGCGCGAAGACCTGACGGATAGTTGCCAATCCATGACCAATCCGCGTCTTGAAGAGAATTTGGTGCTGGAAGAGGTCGGGCCGGTTCGTGTGCGCATGCTGAAACCCGCGATCGAATCTCTGCGCACGGTGTTCGACAATATCCGCCGAACCGACCCCGATCTTTATGATCGTATCAACACGGCCGGGTCGCTTTGTGTGCGTAGGGTGCGCGGAGCGACATCGTCGGCCTCGGCGCATGCCTATGGTCTGGCTGTCGACCTGAACGTCGACGGGGTTCTGGATACGCTGGGTGACGGGAAAACCCAGCTGGGCCTGACCATTCTGGCTGATTTCTTCCGGCAGGAGGGCTGGGTCTGGGGCGCGGCCTGGGGGCGCGAGGATTCGATGCATTTCGAGGTCAGCCGCAACAAGATTGAAGAGTGGCTGGAACAAGGACTTTTATAATTTTGTGTGTTGCACACGGTATTGTGAACTGGGACACGGACAACCATAGAATCAACTGAGATATGTATAGCCGCAATCCAAACGGGTATCCGGTGGTGGGAAATACAATCTTGCTTTGGCCTGGGGGCTGGGCTTTTCTAGGTACTGTTTCACGATTTCAGCAAGGGTAGCGAATGCCAAGATCTATGTATCGGACGATCACGCGAATTCCACGTCTCAGCATGATATTTGTATTCGTGACCGTTGGTATTCTTGCGCTTTCTGATAAGGCGCTAGCACAAAGCGCATCGAACCTTGCGCCATCTACGTTTCAGCCGCAAAATCAACGCAATACCGGGCCCGTTACCGTTGCACGCGATCCCGGTGCCCCGGTCCCCGAAGGTGCAGACCGGCTGTTTGTGACTGTTGGTAGGGTCGAGATCGAAGGTGCGCTGCCGCAGATGGAGGCCGCAAATGATGCCTTTATCGCGCGCCTTTCCGGCAAACGTGTTCCCGCGTCCGAGATCTTTGCTGCAACCAATCGTCTGGAAAGTGCTTATAACAATGCGGGGTTTGTCCTTAGCCGGGTCGTTCTGCCGCAACAGACCTTGCGCGACGGCGGGACGCTTCGGATCGTCGTGGTTGACGGGTTTGTCGAACGCATCGACGCTTCGAAAGTGCCCGAAAGGGTGCGCGATCGGGTCGTCAAAATTACCGAGCCGCTGATCGGAAAACGCGGCATTAAGCTACAACAAATCGAACGAGCCTTGCTTTTGGCGGGGGACACGTTCGGCATCCGGTTGGCCTCGACCCTGTCGGCGGGTCAGGCCAATGGTGGCACCGTTCTGACACTGGATGGTGAGTTCAAACAATTCACTGGCTCTTACGGGTTCGACAACACCTTGTCCGATGATCTTGGCCCCGTGAACCTGAGCCTTGGGCTGGAGTTCAACGGCCTTCTGGACCTGGGTGAGACATTCTATTTCAACCTCGGCGGCTCGCCCACACGGTTCTTTTCGGACGATGCCGAATATCGAATTCTGGCGGCGGGTGCAGTGTTCCCCATAGGCTACAATGGCCTGACGATCAACGCCGAGGTCACGTCGAGCACAGCGCAGCCCGACACCGATTTTCTGCCGAATGAAAGCGAATTCGAACGGTTTTCGCTACGTCTGTTTTATCCTTGGATCCGCTCCCGGCAGCTTAACCTGTCGTCGCAATTGATCCTTGATCGGATCAGCGACACGCAGGATCTGCTGATCGGCCCGTTCGAAATTCCGATCTTTGACGACGATATTAGCGTGTTGCGCGCGACGTTGGATGCCACACGCGCCTATGACAATGGTGGCTTCCTGCGCGGTGGTGTGGTGCTGTCACGCGGTTTGGATATTCTCGGGGCGCGGACCTCGGTCGGGCCGGGCGAAACCCCGTTTTCGCGGCAGAATGCCGAACCCGAGTTTACAAAACTGGTTTTGTCGGGGCAGTATCAGCGTCCCCTGAGCGCCAACTGGTCGCTTAATGTGAACGGTCGGATACAGACGAGCTTTGGCGATGCACTGGTGACGTCGGAACAGTTCAGCATTGCAGGCACCAGCGAACTGTCGACCTTTGACGCGGGGTCCCTGCGCGGTGATGATGGTTGGGTGGTTAGGTCCGAGGTCGGACGGTCCCAGCGTGTCGAAGTGGCGGGTTTTCCTCTGATTCTAAAGCCTTATCTGTTTGGCGCCTATGGCGAATTGGGTATTGAAGAGCCAACGATTCTAGAACAAAGCACAACTACGGCCTATTCCTACGGGATTGGGGCTGATCTGATTACGATTGAAGACTCGACCTACAAGTCGGGATCGTTACGAGTTGAATATGGGAGGGGTGAACGCGATGACCTGGGGGAAGACGAAAACCGCTTCAGTATTGTTGCTAGTCGTAGGTTCTAAGTACCGCAACAGCATGCTGCGGTGTGCGATCTTGTCGGCGACGGCGGCGCTGTGGGGCACGACGGCGCTGGCGCAATCGTTGCCAACTGGTGGGACCGTGGCAGCTGGCACCGTGACGATCACGCAGCCCAGCAGCACGCAGTTGGACATTTCGCAAGGGTCGAACTCGGCCATTGTTAACTGGAATGGCTTTTCAATTGGTGCCGATTCAACGGTAAATATCTTCCAACCCGGACAGCAGAGTGTAATCCTGAACCGGGTGACGGGCGACACGACCAGTGAAATCCTTGGCCAGTTGAATGCCAATGGGCAGGTGTTCCTGGTCAACCCCAACGGGATTTTCATCGGTCCGAATGGTGCGGTCAACGCGGGCGGCTTTGTGGCCTCGACCTTGAACATAACTGATGAAGACTTCCTGAACGGGCGCAACAATTTTGCCGGAAACGGAGCCTCGGCGGCGGTGGAAAACGCAGGCACGATCTCGATCGTACCGGGCGGCTATGCGGCGCTGATCGGCGGCAAGGTCTCGAACTCGGGTCTGATCCGGGTGCCGCTGGGCAAGGTCGGGCTTGGCGCGGGTGAGCAGGTGACGCTGGATATTTCCGGCGACGGCTTTTTGCAGGTTGCTGTGCCCTCGGACAGCGATGACGCGATGATGGAGGCGCTGGTTACCAATTCCGGCCGGATCGAGGCCAATGGCGGATCCGTCCACCTCAAGGCAGCCAGCGCCCGCGATGCGGCGCGTCAGGTGATCAACATGTCCGGTGTGATCGAGGCGCAATCAGTGGGTGGCGTGTCCGGCGCTGTTGTGCTTGGCGGCAGCGGCGGTGCGGTTCAGGTCAGCGGCCGAATTGACACTTCGGCGCAGGAAACGCTGGTGGCAACCTCGCTACGGCCTAAAGTGCGTGGGGGATCAATCACCATAACCGGCGAAGCGATCACATTGGCGGGTGCCACGTTGACCGCCGACGGGGCCGGGGGTGGCGATGGCGGCACCATTCTGGTCGGCGGCGATTTCCAAGGCGGCGGCACGCTTCCCACCGCGCAGACCACCTTTGTAGATGCGGGTACGACGATCTCGGCCGATGGCGGGGATGAGGGCAATGGCGGCCGCGTGATCATCTGGTCCGACGATCTGACCGAATTCCATGGCCAGATTTCGGCCCGTGGTGGGGATATTTCGGGCGATGGCGGCTTTGTCGAGGTCTCGGGCCAGACCGATCTGGTTTATCGGGGTTTTACCGACCTTCGCGCCGCGAACGGGGAAACCGGCGAACTGTTGATTGATCCGGTGAACATAACGATCCCGGGCACGTTGACCGAAGCGGGCCTGGAAGCCCAGCTTGAATCTGCGGATGTGTTTCTGACAACGTCGATGGCCGGGTCGGATGCGGGTAATATTACGATAAACGCCGATATCGACTGGATGGCGGCCAATACGTTGTTCCTGGTCGCGGATAACATGATCACGATCAATGGAGCGATCAACGCGGTCAGCGGAGGGTTGCTGTTGAACGCAATGGGAGCGGTTGACGGCGTTGGCCGGATCACCACCGGCCCGGGCGGTAGCATCAATGTGGCCACGTTCAACCTGGTGGCTGGTTTCTGGGACCAGGTCTCGGCCACATTGCCCAGCTTTTTCGCGGGGGATTTCATCGTCTCGCCCAACGCCACATTCCTGCGCGCCACGGGCGGCAACGGATCTGGCGCGAATCCGTTTCAGTTGACCGATGTCTACGGGTTGCAGGGCCTGAACGGCTCCAGCCAGTCCTTTGCACTGGCCAACGACATCGACGCATCGCCCACGTCCAGCTGGTCCTTCGGCTTTGTGCCTGCCGACTTTTCAGGCACGCTTGAAGGCAATCGGTTCAACATCGACAACCTTTTTGTAAACAACGATTTCGTATTCGGCGGTCTGTTTGGTACTTTGAATGGCACCGTGCGCAACCTGAGCATCCGCAACGCCAACGTGACAGCGCAAGGCGGCGGCATTCTGGCCGGTGAAAACACCGGCACAATCTCAGCCGTCAGCGTCTCGGGGCGGTTCAACGGCAGTGACGACGTGTCAGGTGGCCTGGTCGGCATCAACAACGGCGGCACGATTGTCGACAGTTTCTCGACCGCGACCGTTTCGGTCGAACAGATCGAGGCCGATTTCGTCGTTGCAGGCGGTTTGGTTGGCGAGAACTCGGGCACGATCCGGCGTTCGCACAGTGTCGGCCCGGTATTGGGAGTTGGCTTCGGCGACTTCATTATGGGCGGCCTGGTGGGTGAGAACTCGGGCACCGTGGTGGATTCCTATTCGAACTCGAATGTCGATGGCACCAGCCAGTTCTCGGGACCTGCCAACACGGTAGCGGTCGGCGGGCTGGTCGGGTTCAACAATGGTGGTTCGGTCATACGCAGCTATTCCGACGGGTTTGTCGACTTTTCCGGCAGCGATTTCCCCTCGCTCGGAGGGCTGGTCGGCATCAACACCGGGTCGGTTTCAGCCTCGTTCTGGGATACGGAAAACTCGGGTCAGGCAACCAGCGCCGGTGGGACCGGTCTGACCACGTTCCAGTTGCGTGATACGGAAACCTTCTTTGCCATCGCCTCGGCTGCGGGGTGGGATTTCACCAATACATGGGCACCCGGTGTTGGCGAAGTCGGCCCCGCGAATTACACCACCTCGCCGGTGGTGTTCGCTATCCCCGATAATATCGCGGTACTGGATGGCGAAGAGCCACCAAACTTCACCACCGGCACGATCAATGGCGGCCCCTCGGTTTACCTGTTTGGCCCCGAGTCAGATTCACTGGACACCTCGACCGTGTTCCAGGGGCTGGAGTTTTTCGAAACCGAAGGGGGTGAGACCTTCTTCTTCCTGACGACGGACTTCCTGTCCAGTGCTGCAGATGTTGGCTATCAGGTGGCCTCCCTTCCCGGCGCGGTCGTTACCGTTATCGACCCAATCCCGGTGCCGCCAACGCCCGAGGTCGAGGTGACGCCAACCGTTGACACAACCATTACCGGCGGCGGCGGCGGAGGTGGGACTGCCGTGACAACCGTGACCGAGGCCGAAACCGCGCTTGGAACGGTTGACAATGCCTCGCAGGAATTTGGAGGAGAGATCGCCTCTTGCGCAAGCAGCGGTGACAACGTCAGCGAGTATCTGGCCTGCTTAGCCGAGGCAATGGACGACTATGCCTCTGAGCTGGACGGTATCGTGAAAGGCCTGCCGCCGGGTCTGGAGTCGGTGGGTGACATCATTCGCGGTGCCAGCGCGGGTATCCGCGAGGCTGGTGACGAAGCCAATCGCCGCCTGTCGCTGGCCACTACCGCCGAAGAGCGCAACGCCATCCGCCGCGAGGCCGTTCAACAGGCCCGTCGGCAGATCCGTCAGGCCCAACGTGAGATCCGCAAGGCCATCACGTTGATAAGAGCAACCGATCCCGAGCTTGCCATCGTTCAGAACCAGCAGGTAGAAACGATTGTGGCTGCGGTCGGTCAAGCGGAAATCGGACTGACCCGCGCCATCGGGCTTTGATACGTCGGAGAGTGGACCTGTGTCTCTGAAACGTTGCTTCGCAGCGCTTATCCTGATGTTGTTCAGCGCAACCATGGTGCTGGCGGATAAGCGAGTTGCGCTGATCATCGGCAATTCCGATTACGTGTCGGTCAGCCCGCTGGACAACCCGATCAACGATGCCTCGGATCTGGCAATCGCGCTGGAAGGGCTGGGGTTCGAGGTGTTTCTGGGCACCGACCTGACTCGGGATGAGATGCTGTCGCTGGCAGAGTCCTATGGCACGACTGCTGCGGATTCCGATGTATCGCTGTTGTTCTACGCCGGGCACGGGTTTCAGGTGAATGGGCGCAATTACCTTGTGCCCGTCGATGCGCAGATCACCAAGCCCGAAGATATCCCTGAACAGACCATCCAGATGGAGGAGTTCGTCAACCGAATGGAACGCTCGGACGGCATCCGTCTGGTGTTTCTGGATGCCTGCCGCGACAACCCGTTCGAAGGAACGGGTTTGGAGGTAGGCGGCGAGGGGTTGGCACGAGTCGGCAGCGCGGCGGATTTCATGTTTGCCTATGCGACGCAGCCGGACAACGTGGCCTATGACGGCACTGGCCGGAACAGCTTTTTCACCGAAGCGCTGCTGAGCCATATCTATACGCCGGGTCAGGACATTTCGGACCTGATGATCTCGGTGCGCAAGGACGTGCTGGCCTCGACAGGGGGACGTCAGATTCCGTGGGACAACTCATCCCTGACGCGGCAGTTCCGGTTCGACAACAGCCCCGTGACTGCGTCTGAGGAGACGCTGCTGTGGCAGGTTGCCGCCAATGCGCAGGATGCGTCCCTGATGCAGCTCTATATGGATCGCTATCCGCAGGGCGCACATGTGAATGAGGTTGTGGCCTTTTTGGACCGGGCCGGGCAGGGGCAGACACTGACCCGCGCGGTGGCTGTCGAGGACAAAGACGAACAGGCTGAGCGTCTGTGGAAGCTGGCGCAGCGCAGCCGGATGCGCCCGCTGCTGGAGTTCTACCTTGAGCAATATCCCGACGGTGCCCATGCGGCACAGGCGCAGCGTCTGATCGCATCCATCCCGCGCCCCGAGGACAGCACACCCGGCGGTATCTGCGAACGTCTGGCAACGCATCCACGCGACCGCACGGCCAGCATCCCCGGCGTGCCCTTTAGCCGTCTTCAGGAAAATGCCCTGACGGCCATTCAGGCGTGCAGCGCTGCAGCGGCGCAAACGCCTGATTTGACGCATTATGTGGCACTGTTGGCGCGAGCGACGATTGCCGCCGGTGACGTGGATCGGGCGGTAACGCTTTACAAGCAAGCGGCCGAAGCCGGGGACCTGCGGGCCATGGTCTCGCTGGCACAGCTGCATGAGGGCGGCACAGGCGTGTCGCAGGATCAAGCCAAAGCGCTATCTTTGTATGAACAAGCCGCCCAAGGGGGCAGCTTTGATGCGATGATCAATCTTGCCGTAACTCTGTTTGAAGGTCAGATCGTCCCCAAGGACGAAGCGCGCGCAATCGCGCTGTTGCAACAGGCAGCGAATGGGGGGTCAGCCAAGGCGACTTTCAATCTGGGCGTTCTGGCGCAGGATGGAATTACAGGTTCGCCCGATCAGGCACTTGGCTATTTCCAGCGCGCTGCACGTGAAGGCGAATATCAGGGCTATTTGGCAGCGGCGATCCTGCTGGACGAAGGGCGCGGCGTGCCCCGCGATCCGCTTGAGGCCGCGCGCATGTTGCTGCGTGGCGCGGCTGAGGATGACGGGGCGATCATGAACCAACTGTCGCTGGCCTCGGACCAGTGGACGCGCGAGACGGTGATGGAAGTGCAGAAACTGTTGCAAAAGGCTGGCTACTACAACAGCACCATCGACGGTGTGCCGGGGCCGAATTTCATCTCGGCCCTGCAACAATGGCGCAGCGGCGGGTTCGATCCGATCATCCTGGCGGCGAACTGACGCCTCTAGTTCACCGGCACAAATTCGATCCGGCGGTTGCGGCGTTTGCCCTCTGCCGTGTCGTTCGAGGTCACGGGGCGGCTTTCGCCATAGCCCACGGTTACAAGACGTTCCGGCGCAATCCCCTGATCGACCAGATAGGCATTCACCGCCTGCGCCCGCCGTTCGCTGAGCACCCGGTTGGCCGCATCTGATCCATCACTATCCGTGTGCCCACCGATCTCGATCGTCAGGTCCGGGCAGCGGTTCACGATGTCATGCAGGTTGGTTAGCAGCGGGATCGAGGCGTCGGACAAGCGCGCGCTGCCCGAGTTGAAATAGATATTGCCGGTGCGGGACAGGATCTCCATCCGGCCTTCGCAAGCCTCGCGGTCCAGATCACCCTTGGTCTCAAGCGCCGCAGCGCCGGGGGTGGCCGCAGCCGTGATCAATTGCGGCGGGGTGCCCGCCTGGGCGCGGTCGAACACAAACCCAAAGCTGACAAAGCCAAAGGGCAGGATGTCGACGCCCGCGGCCTCTTGCAGCTTGCCGCGACCCTCTTCGAGGTTGAAATCGGGCAGGGCGATGGCAATCGGCGTGGTATTGGCCACCGCCACGCGGTCATTGTCGACCAAAGTGATGGCGACCTGCGCGACGCCATCCTTGGTCACACCGTGTAGCGACAGAGAATAGGGAAGGTCGATGATCTTGTGCCGCGCCTGATGCAGGTCGACCAGCTTTTCGGGCGGAAGCTGGGCGGTGATGATGGCCTCGGGGTACTTGAAGGTTTCAAAGAACAAAAACCGCATCCGCACGTTGCGCAGGTCGATCTTGGTATCCACGCTGTCCATCTGTACCCGGATCTCGGCGGCACCGTCCGGGCCGATCACGCCTGACAGGCTGGCAAACCCGCTATTCTCCGCGACCGAGCTTTTCTTGACCGACAGGAATTGCAACTCGGACGCGGCACCATCCAGCGTCCAGCCGTGTTCAAACGGATCAGCGCTTTGCGCCCATGTCGCGTTGGCCAGCATAAGGCTGGCTATGGCAAAAAAGCTTCGCATCAGGTTTGAACGCGGCATGTGTGACCCTCTTCCTATGCTTGATCGCCAATCCGGGATATGTCAGGCGATGGCCACAATAAAGTCAAACGATAGATTTAGATATATTCAGATTGGCATGATGCTACGGCGTCACGGGTGTGATAAAAGAACGGCGATAAAGGATCCGATGTGTTTCGCATTTTCTACCCTCTGATTGCGATAATCAGCCTGGTATGGACCAGCCTCGCCTGGGCCGAGCCCCGCATTGCGCTGGTGATCGGAAATTCGGCCTATGGCTCGGTGTCGCCGCTGGACAATCCGGTCAATGACGCGACGCTGATTTCCGGCAAGTTGACCGAGCTGGGGTTCGAGGTTCGTAACCTGACCGATAGTTCCCAGATCGAGATGAAGCGTGCCATTGCCCAGTTTGGCCGCGATCTGCGACAGGGGGGCGAGAATGCGGTGGGTCTGTTCTACTACGCGGGTCACGGAGTGCAGTCGTTTGGGTCGAACTACTTGTTGCCGGTTGATATCTCGCTGAGCGATCCCGCCGATCTGGATTTGATGGCGGTCGAGGCGCGCTCGGTCCTGCACCAGATGGCCTCGGCGCATAACAAAACAAATATCGTCATTCTGGATGCCTGCCGGAACAACCCGTTCGAAAATCTCGCCGATATGGATGACAACGGTTTGGCTGAGATGAAGGCTCCCACGGGCACGTTTCTGGCCTATGCCACTGACCCCGGCGGCGTCGCGCTGGACGGTGAAAAGGGCAACAGCCCCTTCACGCTGAGTTTGGCGAGCCATATCGAAACACCGGGGATGGCCATCGAACAATTGTTCAAGAAAGTCCGCGTGGATGTGCTGGAACAGACCCGAGGGCTGCAAACGCCGTGGGATACTTCGTCGCTGACGCAGGATTTCGCGTTCTCACCCGAAACTCAAACGCCCATCGTTCAAACCCAGAGCGAAGATGAGCTGTGGCAGGAAGCGATCACAAACCGTGATCCGGTGCAAATCATGCTGTTCATGCGCGCCTATCCAGACAGTATTCATGCTGACGAGGCCAGCGAGCTGTTGCAAACCGTACTGGCCGAATCCTTCGGCACCGTGCCGCAACCAAAAGTGCCGGCGCAAAAAGTGGTCGAGGCGAACGAAACTGAACGCCTCATGTATGAACTGGCGCTAGCTGATGACACGGTCCACGCCTATGAGGTCTATTTGCAGAGCTTCCCCGAGGGGGCATTTTCAGGCAAAGCCGCTGAGCGTCTTGCTGCCTTGCAGTACGGCGAGGAAAACGTCACCCGCAAGACCGAGCCAGAGGCCGAGGTGTCAGAAATCGCGCCATCGGGCGATACCCCGATGACTTTGGACTCGATATTGGATTTCGGAAACGACCATGTGCGCGGACAGACGATCAATCAGCTGGTGGCAGGCGCGCCACTGTTTCCCCCGATCGAAGGGTTGCCGGATGAGCTGTGGAAAGACCAGTCTTGCTCGAACTGCCACCAATGGACGCCCGAGGACCTGTGCAATCAGGCCCAGACCTATGTCAATCGCCCCGAGGCCGGGAATGTCGCCAAACAGCACCCATTTGGCGGCGGTCTGAAGGTTAACCTACGCCGATGGGCATTGGGCGGATGTCAGGGCTAGGGTCCTAGCCCGACAATTTCGCCAGATCAGCGCTGAGCGCGCGTGCATCCGCGATGCTCTTTTGCAGGGCTGCAAGCCGGGCATCTGGCGTTGCACCGCCGGGGGCGTCGTTCAGGACGCGGTCAATGCGTGCGGCTGTTGCCGCGTCACCTCCTCCAATCGCATCCCGCTGTTGCAGTATTTTCAGTTTTAGCTGGGCCAATTCTGTTTCGGACGTGCGAATTTGCGCGGCCAACGCATCATTTCGAGCCTGCGCCGATGCAACGTCACCCTCGGCGGCGGCGATCCGGTCGTCATAGGCTCCGGTGGCAATGCCCGAAACCCCGGCAAAGAACCCTCCATCCGCCGGGTCGGTCGTGGTCTGGCATGCGGCCAGCACAAGGCAGGGAAGGGCGGCAAAGCGCATCATTCTGTCCCCCATTACAACGACGACGCCAGATCGCTTGCGATCCCGCGCATCTGGGTGATCTGGTTCGACAGAGCTGTCAGGTCTGCATCAATGGGCGATGCCGTCTGACCACGGGCAATTGTCAGCGTTCGAGCCTCGGTGAACTCGGACTGTCGTTTGGTGGCACCGTCTATGGCCAATTCCATCTGGGTAAGGTTGCCGTTGGCTTCAGCCAGTTCTTTTTCGATCAGCGCCGGGTCCGCCTTGCCCGCAGCGATGCTGGCGTTCAGCGCGTCCAATTCAGCTTTCTGCGCGGCCAGTACCTGGTTCATTACAGTCAGCGTTGTCTGCATCTCGGCGGCATTGCGGTCCAGATCTTCTCGGATCTGGCGCAGTCGCGCCTCGCGGCCGGCATAGTTGCGCTGAACAAAGGCCACATAGGTGCCGGCAAGCGCGCCAGCCCCCAAACCGATGGAAATCCCGCTTCCCGCATCGTCGCTACCACCCAGCCCAAAGCCGATCCCGCCGCCAATCACACCTCCGGCGACTGCACCCTGAAGGATGGTCTTTTGCATGGCAGCGGCCTGTTTGACCAGATCTGCCTCGGCCTGCGTTGACCCAGTTGGCGCTGTCGCCGGGGCCGAAGTCTGGCTGCTGTCGCCGCAAGCCGACAGGACCAGAGACAGTGTAACAAGACCTGCGCCTATTCGGGTGGGATAAAATCGGCCAGCCATTGGTAACTTCCTTTTCTGCTATCATCTGCTTGCGACACATGCCGGAGGAACAGCGCCGCATCCCGACGCAATTGCGCGTCGGCAAAATTCAGATCACGCGACTCCGACGCGGCACTTACAATCGAAATATTTATGTCGGGCGGGAAAAACACGACGGCGCGGCGTAGCACCTCGTCGTAGTAGCTGCGACTTTGGTCCAGCCGCCGCAGGATGATCCCGCGTGAACGGTAGATGTCGTAGATATCGTTTCGCGCCTGTTGCAAAACGGGCAGAGCGCTGTCATCTGAGCGGGCAATATCTTCGATTTGGCGCAGGGCATCCTCGGCAATGGTCAGTGTGCGTTCGACGCTGCGCAAGGCCACGATATCAGTGCGCAGCCGTTGCATCGTTGTGGCTGCCAGAAAAACCGAGACTTGCGCCGCATCCTCGAACAATTGCGCGGCCGAAGCGTTTTCAGGCATTGGCAGTCCCTGCCGGTACCTGTCTAACGCCGGGCCAAGATCACGGGTCAGCGGGTCAGTCAAATGCCCCAAAGCCATCAGGGCCGAGGCAAGTTGCTCGGGGTCTGCCTCGGTCATTGTGGTGGGGATTGGAGCGGCAATAAGAGGTGTCGCACCGTCCAGCCCCGATAGTTTCTCGTGCGCGAAAGTTGCGAACAATCCGTCTGGAAAGGTCTGCAAATAGGTTTCGAACGCCCGTTTGTCTGAACTCGAGGCGATCTGCCTCCAATGTTCCAGATCGGCAGCGATGTCGTCTTGGGGCGTGCTGCCCGGCAAGCCCGGCGCAAAGCTATGTTCGTCCAGAACCGATTCCTCAACCCAAGGGATCTGGCGCCCTTCCGTCTCGAGAACCACTTGTTGGCGGACCCGACCCAGCATCAGTCGAACGTCCAGATCAGGGGTTGAGATATGGTCCAAAAGCCCCGAGGTGAACACGCTGTTCTGACCTTCGCCGTCATAGGCCACATTGCCGGGATCCGTGGCATAGGCGATCAACAGACCAGCGCCGCCGCGCATTCGGACCAGCCCTTGTTCCACTAACCCGCTATCCGAAAACGGATTATTGCGGCAGGCGTCCAACAGCAGGATGCCAACATCCGGCCCTGCCTTGGCCATCACGTCCCGCACCCGGTCCAGCGTCATCGAACTGCGCTGCAGCGAGCCGAGATCTGACCCTTGGAAATCGGTGCCGATCAGGTAATTCGCCCCACCGATTTGCACCCCGTGCCCGGCATAAAAGAACACGGCCATTTCCGCCCCTTGCGCCGCGATACCGAATTGATCCACCGCGCGTTCCATGGCGGCGGCTTTCTGGTTTAAGGCCTGAATGACGGTAAAACCCAGCTCCTTTAACGCGTCGCTCAAGGCGGAGACATCATTGCCGGGGTTGCGCAGCGACATATCCGGCGATGCATAGTCCGAATTGCCGATCATCAACGCGACACGGTCCGAAGCAAGTAGCGGAGATGCACACAGAACCGCGCAGAAAAACAGGGCAACTCGGCCAGCAATCAGGCGGATCACATTCATATACTCACATTACCGCAAAGAATCGAAAGACCACAATTCGTTTTCCCGCACGACGTTAAATTCGCGGGCTAGGCCGCGCCTGCCGCCTGGGACACAGTTTAGCTTGTCCGTTCCTTTGCCAGCCGTTTGGCAGCCTGATCCCCGGCAACGTCGACCTGATGCTTAAGCTCCTGTGCCACAACAATCATCGCCGCATGCGGGTTCAATTCGGTGTCCAGCGGGCGATAGCTGTTCAGCGCCTCAGACAGTTTTTTGGTGCGCTTCGCAAATCTGGAAAGAATAGCGTGATCAGCAGAGTCGTCGGGGACAACATAGTTTTCGAGCAATTTGTTGATTTCCGGTGTCTTGAAATACCGAGAGTCCATGCCCGGTTTCGATTTCACCGCGCTGGCCTTGATCCGCGACCAGGCTTTCACGTCGGGCTCCACATCACAGGGCAACCAGTCCACATCCGCGTGCGAACCAATGGTTTCGAACTCTTTATCCTGCAGGGCCGCGCGCAGATAGGCGACCACGCCCTGACACACGTCCGCGCTGTCTTCGAACGCCTCGGGCGTCAGGCCACAGCTTTGCAGCGCGCGGCGGGCCTGTGCGTCGCCATCGATACAGGCACCATAGGCCAGAACGCATTTTCCAAGCGTGGTGTTGACCTTGATCGCTTCACGGGCGAGGCGGCGGTTCTTGGGCTGCTCGCGCGCCAAAACAAACAGCTCCCAACCCTTCTGGATTTGTTCGCGGCCATGTTTCCCGAACCAATAGCTGTTGAGGAACTTGCCGATCTTCTCGATGCTGGTCAGAACAGCCGCGCCGATATGCGTGGCATCGGTCAGCCGGGCAATTTCGGCCCCGACGCCAGCTGAATCGGCGGCGACCTGCGCCGCATCATGGGCGGTGCCTGCGATCAGCACGTCCCGCTCACCCACCACGGCAGGTTCATAGGGGCTGTAGCTGCCACGTATCGCATTCATCTCGCGGCTCCATTTGTTCAGCGACTTGCGGCGGCGATGCAGCTTGATGCTGTCGGCAATCAGAGTGCGGATCTTGCCCAACAGTGCCGCGCCCGGCATGGCGGCCAGCAAAATACCGGTAGCCCCTTTGGTGGCTTGATCAATCATTTTGATGCGCTGGTCGGTTTTCTTGACCTGCAGGGTCAGTTCCTCGACCGCCGACATCGCCCGCTCATACTCTTCAGCATAGATTTTCGGGTCGGAATATTGGTCCAACCGCGTCAAATCGGCCTGTTTTTTCAGTTTTTCAAGCCACTCGTCCTCTTCATCGATATCCGCCTCGACCGAGGCGACGAATTTGGGATCCTTCAGCAAAGTGGCGGTCACGTCGTCATAGAGAACCCGCACCTCGGCTTCGAGCTTATTGTTATTACGTGTGGGTCGTTTTTCAATCTCATCGATCTTGTCGATCATCGAGTCCAGTTTATCGTCCAGCGCCTTCTCATCTTCGGGTGACAGGTTAAGCTCGGCCACGTCGCGCGCATCCTGCGAAACCATGCTGTCGTAAATTTCGCCCAATTTTTTGAGCGCGCCCATCACCGCAGTCGGATCGGCCTTGTCCGGGTCCAACGACAGGAACAGTTTCACATCCTTCTGGTCCTCGGGCAGCTTGTATTTCTTGACCATGGCGCGGCATTTATCCATCGCCTTTTTCACCTTGACCCGGTCGGTCATAAAGCTTTCGTCTGCGATTTGCTGAGACAACTCGCGCGCTTCGTCCATGACCCCGCGCTGATCGGCGACGGTTGCCATGTTGCCGCTCATGCCGAAATCGGTCTGACCCCCGGCATGGGCCTCTTCCTCGAACGGGTTGGTTGCAAAGGGCGAGTCGCTGCCGTGGCCGCCCCAACCGGCCTCGATATCGCGCGCGTCCTTGTCGACGCGGACCGCATCCCCCTGCAAACCGGCGGTACCTGCAAAACTTGCCGCCACAGGCAACAGGGCCAGTTCCTTGACGAACGTGTCCCAATCACCTTTCTGGGCGGCCGCCACCATCTTGTCGATCATCTGGGTCGACATCCCGATGGCCTTGGCCAGCATCCCCCACGAGGCGGCCTCGTCTCGGCTGTCCTTGCCGGTGTCGCCCCAGCCGCCATCTTCACCCTTGGTGCCGCTGGCCGACATGCTTTCGCCTGCCGCGTCACACAGATCGGCGACCGCTTCGACCACCAGCTCGCGCGGATCGCGCAAGGTTCCCTTGGCCTTGGCCTCAGCCAGTTCGCTCAGCTTCGAGACTGCTTTTAGCCCGGCCTTTCCGGCCAGAATCCCGAACTTGGTCTTGTGTTCGCGGTTTTGCGTATCGGCGTCGCTGGTCAGATCCTTGGCGGTGCTGCCGGCGGTCATGCCTGCCGCGAAGGCATCGGCCATCGCCCCGGCCAGACCAATCGCCACCTCGCGTTTCTTTTTCTTCTTGTCCCGCGCGCCTTCAACGGCCTCGACCGCACCAAGAGCTGCTGCAACTGCGCATTTGCGGGCAGCGTCCTGCCGCACGTATTCCCCATAGGCCTGGGTCATCTTGGCGGCCTTGATATTTCCCAGCTCGCGCTCAAGCTCGGCCTTTTCTGTCACTGAGGCGGTTTCCATCTCGGCCAGAATCCGCTTTTCTTCGCCCGCCAGCCAGTCGTCGTAGTCGCCTTTACCGCCGTCCTCTTTGAATTTGTCGAACTGTGCCTGCGTCAATTGCAATTGCGTGACCTTGGCCTCGTCATCAGCCAGTTCTGACAGGGTCATGCCGTCCTTGATCTCAAGGTTCGCATATTCCAGCTTGTTCTGTTCAACCGACACGCCGTCCAACTCATTGCGCAGCTGAATCAGCTTTTCTTCGTCTTTTTCGGTCTCCATCTGCGCAACAAGAGTTTCTTCTTCCTGCGACAGCCAATCCTTGTAGCTTGTCGCGCCTTCCGGGTGGGCCTTAGCATAGCGCGCTTCGGTCAGATCAGATTGCGAAATCTTGGGGCGGTCCTCTTCGTCCATCTTCTTGATCTCGGCGATGGTTTTGCCGTCAATTACCAGATCGTCATATTCGTCGGGCATTTCATCATACGGGACGACATTGCCTTCGATCACATCCGCGCCCTTGAACTTCATGAATTCCGCAATATCGTCGCGGCTGGCCTCGGTGATCGACAGATTGGCGTAGTCGAGGGCCTGCGAACTTGCCAAATTCGCCGCACCAATCAGTAATTTGGCGTTGCGCAGACCCGACCCCAACTTGGAGCCGCCCATTTCCTGCCCCTCTTCTTCCGCCATCAGGCGGGTATAGATCGCGGTGGCATTGCTGAACACGTTCAGCCCCTCGGAAAAACTGTCGGGCACCAGGTTGGACGGAATGACCCCTTCGCGCACCAGCGGGGTCCACAGTTCCTTTTCGATGTCGCGGTCGCTGAACAGCCGCTTGCCATCCTTGCCTTGCAGCTTGGCAAGATCGTTGGATTTTTCGATCAGCGGTTCTAGCTTGGCATACATCTCGCGGATTGCAGCGGCGGCCTCGGGCGAGGAAAAGGCAAATTCCTCGTCGCCCTTTTTCAACTTCTTGAACTCACCCGCGCGGTCGGCATAGCTGTCCCATTCGGCGTTCTCGATCTCGACCGGGATTTTCTTGTCGCCCACATTGGCCAGAACCTGAATGCGCTTGGGCGTTTTGATGCCCATCTTTTTCCACACAAGTCCGGCAGCAGGGTTCAGGGACATCGTGCTTTCGATGTTCTTGTCGTAAGTCATGACGACGAAATCCATATCGGACAAATGCGTCTTGAGGTCGGATTTGATCTTGTCGAATTCTGCGGTCTTCAACGTCGCGTCGATGAAACTCTGACGCTGTTCGAAATCGTGCAGCTCATTGGCCAGTTCAGGGGCCAGAGTATCATTTTCACCGCAGACCTGTTTCAGCCATTCATGTTCTTTTTCAAATGCCATGATCTTTGTCCCCGGTTACGACTGTTTGACTTCGGCCAGAAGGTCGGCTTCGGTTTTTTCGAGGAAGTAGAGGAACCTGCGCACCGGGCGCCCGCCGTCAAACGGGTTGGTCTTGTAAAGCCCGCCGATCTTGCTTTCGTCCAGAAACCGCCTGTTGCGGCGGATCATGGCAAAGGCCTGTTCGCGCAGCGCAATCAGCTCGGGCATGTCCGCATCCTTGGCGGCGGTGATCAGCTTGAAACATTCGGCCGAAAGGTCCATCTTTAGGCCGACCTGTTCGGCAACGGATTTGATTGCTTTTTCATTTTTGTCGATCAGAGCCACGACGTTTTGGGCCGTTTCATCCGCGTCCGAGTCGCGCGCTTTGGCGGCGACGGATTTCACGTGCTTGCCGTAAAACTCATCCATTCCCTTGAAATAGGGCGACAGACTGTCGATCAGCCGGTTCAGGATCATCTCAAACTTCTCAGCGGGCGGTTTGTCTTTCAGGTCCAGCGTGACATTTGCATCGGCAAACTCGCGCGCCTCGTCCATCAGCCGCAGCGCTTCGTCACGCAATTCGTCCCAGTCCTCAACTGTGACCGCAGATTTCGCGCGGCTTTTCAGCGCTTTCAGCAGGGTCTCGTTGCTTTCGAAACTGTCCCGTGCCGCCCCTTTGAGGTGTTTCTTTTCCGCCGAGATCAGATTGTCGAACCGGTCGCGGGCTTCTTTGTACCGCGCCTTGGCTTCTGCGGTCTTTTCGTTCTTGTCGCCCGACGTGTCCATATCGGAAAGTGCGTCCTTAAACGCCGTGCTACCATGCCCCTTTATGCCGGCAATCAGCGCCGAAGGCGCTTTCTTGCCCTTCAGCCCTTTGAACGCGTCTTCGGCCTGTTTTAGCAACCGGGTTTCACGGCCAATCTCGGCAATCAGTTTTTTCAGGGCCGGTTCACCGTTGAATTCGTAGGTTGTGTTGTCGCCAATTTCGATGGTTCCCCAGAGCTTGGCAAATTTCCCCTCAAAACTTCCGACGTAGTCTTTGCGGTCGGCGGCAGACTTAAGCCGTTTCAGCATCGCGGCGTCAATCTTCAGCCCCTCGGCCATGTTGTTGTCATTGCCGGTGTCCAGCTTGTCAGAAAAGGCCTTTAACGTGGCCTTGAATTGATTGACATAGGCTTTGGTCAGGTCCTTGCGCGCCGAATTGAATCTTTTTTCGAAATCCTTGTAGAGCGTGCGATAATATTCCGCGCTTTCCACCTGAGCTTCCAACTTCTTTTCCTGCGATTTCAGGGTTTTCAGACAATCAGGCAGGTTTTTGGGGTCTTTGACCTTTTCATTCGCCCCGTCGAACTGATCTTTATAAAACTGCTTGCCAGTAGCGGTGTATTTCAGAACGCCCTTATCCAGTTGGGTCTGCCACCTCTGGGCGCATTTTTCATATTCGATATAGTCGTCGACATTATCCTCCAGAACTTTCAGTTCGGCAGCCATCTCTTGTTCGAAGGTTTCCAACAGCTCCAGATCGGCGCGGCCCAGCTCTTCTGACCCCGCAATCAACTGCATAACCTCAAGATTTGCGGCCAGAGGGCGCAGCACTTCTTGCGGCAATCCGGTCAGACCGCGCCGGATCAACGGGATCGAGCGGCGGGTCTGCAATTCGCCGTGGCCCGTGGCATCAGCGCCTTCCTGTTGGATCTCGTGATCCGAGATGGCCAGATATTTGGCCAGCTTTTTCTCATGAAATTCGGCGCATTCCTTGAAAAAGGCTGCCAGCAGTTTTTCACCAGCAGCGACTTCTTTTACCGCCTTTTTCTGCCATGCCAGGATCTTGTCGACATCCTCCTCGAAATGGTCCTTGGCCTCATCAAGTTTTGGCAGGTGCACATAGTTGGGCATGGTGTCGTTGAACTTGGCCAGCGCCTCGTAGGGTTTGTTCTTTTTGTCCTTGTATCTTGACGCGTATTTCTTGCGCATTTTGCTTGCGGTGATGCGCATGTCCCTCATATGCCGGGTGGTATCGACCACCTCGCGCGCCAGACTATCCAGTCGGTTGGCATCGGCTTCGTCGGCCAGTTCCTCGGTCGATTTCCGGCTCGCGACCGCCTGTTCCAGATCCTGATCCTCATTCCCCAAAATCTCGCCTTTCGGGGCATCGGCGGCTTGGTTTTCGGACAGGGCCAACTTTTCGAGTGTCTCAAGGTACAACAAACCATTCAGAACCGCCTGAGCCTTGGAATAATCCCCATCGGCGCACAGTTTCTCGGCCACTTTCGCAGCCCGTTTCAGCACGCGCTGACCCCGACGGGCGAGCTTGTCGTGATCGCTGTCCTGATCGCCCTTTTCGGCCTTTTGGTCTTGCAGATCGGCCAGATCGCCCCGCACGGTCTTGAGTTTCAGGTCAATCGAGGCCTTGAGCGCTGCAACTTTCTTGTCGCGCAGTTTCTTGTCTTTTTGGTGGTCACGGAAATCAATCGGATGCCGCCATGCTCTCAGCAGCTTGACCTCCTGCGAGGACAGCTCGAACTTCTCTAGTTCCCGATCTGTAAAAGTGAACAGCTCGGGGTCGAACTCATCAAGATCGGCACCCTCTTCGGTCATACCATAAAGCTGAGCTGCCGCCTGACTGATTTTCTCTTCGATGGACGTCCCATCGGGCCGGTCGGGCACCACTACGGATTTCAGTTTTAGGGCTGCCATCAACTTGGCGGCAAAATCGCGCGCCCGTTCGGCTTTTTTCGGATCTACAGTGTCGTCCAGTTCCTGAACTTCTGCGCCTTCAGGCATTTGCTTTCCCCCCAACGGACCTTTTAACTGGTGCTCAAGGCCTGTTTCATCTGTTCGACCGCCCCACCCAGCGTTTCGGCCAAAGTCATCGATACGCTCAGATCATTTCCATCCATGATCTGAATGGCCTCGTTCGTGTTAAGGAACTGGCCCATTTCGTCAAAAATGCTCTGCGCTTCGGCCTTGGCGTTGGGCAGCTTGTCCTCATTCGCGGCGTCAAGGCCCAGAAAGGCCGCATTCAACCGGGTATAAAGATTTTCGGAAAATCCGGTCAGGCCGTTATCGGCCAAAATCTGGCAATTGGGGTCTGAGAAACCCGCCAACTCTTTCCGCAAGGATTCGATCTGACCATTGGCCTGAGTGCAAGCCGCGTCCCAGATATCGCGCACGCGTTTGGCGGCTTCCCGACCAGTCGGACCGGGGTCAAGGCCTGCGGGGGTCGCATCAGCGCTGGCCAATTCCTGTTCGATCATCGCCAGCGCTTTCAGAGCAATCGGGTATTCCCCGGCCTCGGCCCGAGTGACCGCTTGCGCATATATCTTTTTGGGCTTTGCGAACTGTGCTGCGTCCCGTTTCAGGGCCGCCGCCAGAATCGGTGCAATCCGGGCGCGCTCCTGTTCGTATTTCTGCTTGCCTGCCAGAGCGTCAGTCTGCCGGGTTTCGGGCTCCGCAGTACTCCCCGCTTGAATCTGGCCGGACAGAGCTTTGAGAATTTTCAACGCCATCTCAAAATTGCGCGCATCCGCTTCGGCCACCGCCTTGACCCAGGCCGCGTTGGCTTTGCCGCCGTCGATCCGGCCTGCATCGATCGCTTTTTTCAGAACGGGCTCAAACTTGGCCGAGCCGATTTGCCATTTCTTTTCGTTCAGATCGATAGGTGCAGGCGCTTCCTCGGGTTGCTGGTCTGCAGCGGTCATCGACTGAATCACCCGTTTGGCGACCTTGATCGCCCCGGCATAGTCGGTCTCTTCATCGCCGATCCGCACCGCATAGGTCCAAGCGGCTCTAATCTTGGATACATCGCCAGTCGAGGTCTTGAGGAATTGCAGTATTTTGGGTTCAACGGTCGATTTCAGCTGTTCCCATTTCGCTTGAAGCGGGTCGGGAGCTTGGGTTTCCGCGGTATCGCCCTCGGCATCCGCATCTTCGCCATCCTGTTCGATCAGGTTTCCCTGAGCATCCAGGATACACACTTTCATAGGCAGCTTGGCCAAAGTCAGAAAGGCGCGGGTCTTTTTGGACAGCCCGCCCAATTCATCGGAAAGAAGGGTCAAGTTTAGCGTATTGCCGTCAGCGTTACAGGTTCCAAAAGCGACCTTGGGAGTTTCTCCGGCCTTTTTCGCGTTTCGGCCTAACAGGTCTGGGGCCTTGATGCGGTCCAGCAGGAAAACGGTAGTGTCAGATTTCTTCCCCAAGCAAATAGCGAAATTGAGATCCCGTTTTCGGGCCGCAGCAATATGACCTTTGAGGTCTTTTACTACTGTCTTGTCCAATGCCATCTCTATGCCTCCCCCGAGCGCAAGAAAACGCGACGGTGCTGGCGGTAAACAAGATTTGCGACAGCACTTGGTAACGATCACACTTTTAACTTCGCACAAATTTGAAATCTTTGCGCGCAAAACTCAACGAATTTTTGGTTTCTTTTGTGTTTAGTCTATACCTTTGGAGTGTTTATCCGCCCCAACGCGTCCAAAACGGCAGCGCCGGTTTTAATTCCATCCAGAAATCTGACAATCTCCAAATTCTCGTTCGGTGCGTGGTTAGCCTCGTCTGCGTTGGCATAGGGAATGACGAAGGCGTCCTTGCCTAGTATTTTTGTAAATACATAGTCTGGCAGGGATCCCCCCATTGTGGGATAGATCAGGGGCTCGACCCCACGGGCCGCGACAATGGCGTCGCGCAGGGGTTTTGCGTAGGGGCTGTCCAATGGTGTTTTCGACGGCAGCATCCCGTTGTGGCGCACCACCTGAACGTTCGGCGCATGTCTGGCGACATGAGCCTCGATCCGTTCGAAAACGTAACTTGGCGTCAGCGGCTCGACCAGACGCACGTCGCATTTGGCAAATGCCTCATTCGGCAGAACCGTCTTGCTGCCGGGTCCGCCATAGCCGCCATGCAGGCCATTGATGGTCAGCGTCGGGTGGAACATCAGCCGGTCCCAATAGGGGCGCTCGAGCGGACCGTCCATCTGATCCAGTGCCAGATCTTCCATCACCGCCTTTTCGTCGTCAGGCAGGCGAGCCACGGCGTCGCGTTCCAGATTGGTCGGTGGGATTACCGGTTCGGTCAGCCCCTCGACCGTAATGTTGCCCTCGGCGTCTTTCATCGTGGCCAACAAGTGAACCAGCGTCCAGATCGGGTTGGGCACCACGCCGCCGTAATTGCCGGAATGCACATCTCGGGCCGCCCCTTTGGCCACCAGATCGAACGAGGCCACGCCACGCACGCCAAAGGTAATCACGGGCGCGCCGCTTTCATGCAGGGGCCCGTCCGAGGTGACAACCAGATCGGCCTGTAGCCGATCCGCGTTCTGTTGCACGAACTCGGCGATTTGGGGTGAACCAATCTCTTCTTCACCCTCCAGCAGGAAGATGATGTTGCAGGGCAGGGTGCCATTCACGGCCAGATGCGTCTCAATCGCCAGAAGCTGCGCGAAGTGCTGCCCCTTGTTGTCGCCAATCCCGCGGGCCCAGATGCGGCCATCCCGCAGCGTTGGCTCGAAGGGCGGGCTGACCCACTGGTCCAGGGGGTCAGGGGGTTGCACGTCATAATGACCGTACAGCAGCACGGTGGGCTTTTCGGGATCAACGGTGGCGTGGCCTAGCACGAAGGGATGTCCCGGTGTTTCGACCAAACCAGCATCGAACCCAAGATCGGAGAGAAACCCGACCAGCATGGTCGCGACCTCGCGTATGCCAATGTCATGGGCCGAGATCGACGGGTGGCGCACATAATCCATCACCCGCGCGATGAAACTGTCGGCCTGCGTGTCGATATGGTCGAAAAGGGCTTGGGTCATTCTGTGTCTTCCATAAGCAATAGAGCGCCCGATGGGTGGACCGTCGCGGCCCATCCGGGTGCGATCAAGGCGGTGGTGTCCAACTGGGTCAGGATTGCCGGTCCGGTGATTGTGGCCTCGGCTCCAAGCGCTGCGCGGTCATAGATAGGCGTCTCGGCCAGCCCGGTTGGCCAATAGACCTGTTGCATCTGCAAGGGTGCGGGCTGGTCAGTCTTGTCCAACGTCGGAGTTTGCACCGGAGCGGTCTTGCCGACGGCCTCGATCCGCAATGTGACCAGCTCAATCGGAGCATCCAAAACGAAGCCGTACAGAGACCTGTGCGCCTCGCGGAACCGGGTTTCCGTATCGTTAGGTGTTTCGGCCCAATCGATCGCGATTTCCCCACCCTGTCCGTGAAAGCGCAATAAGGCGCGGGCCTTAAGCGCCCTCTGCTCGGGTGCAATGCCTTCGTGATCCATCCAATCAGAGGCATCTTGCGTCAATTCCGCCACGATGCTGTCTCCCAAATCCTGATCGACCGGGCCAGGCTTGGGCAACGCCCGGGTGAATTCGGCCTTCATGTCGGCGGCCAACAACCCTGCGGCACAAAGTAGCCCAGGCGCGGCGGGGATCATTACTTGGTTGATCCCCAGTAAATCGGCCAAAGCACAACCATGCAGCGGGCCAGCCCCGCCAAAGGGAACAAGGGTGAAGTCGCGCGGGTCATGGCCGCGCTCGACGGAAACGGTGCGAACCGCGCCCACCATGTTGTTGTTCATGATGGCCAGAATGCCCTGCGCCGCCTCTTCGGGTGTCAGGCCAAGCGGGCGGGCGACGTTGTCGGTGACGACGCCTTTGGCGGCCGTAACATCCAAAGACATCGCGCCACCCAGCAGGGCATGGGGCAGGGTGCCCAAAGTGACATGCGCGTCGGTGACGGTGGCTTCGGCCCCGCCATGCCCATAGGCCGCCGGTCCGGGCCGCGCCCCGGCCGAGTTTGGCCCGACCGACAGGGTGTTATGGGTCACCGCAGCGATAGACCCGCCCCCGGCGCCGATTGTCACCATATCCACCATCGGCAGGGATAAAGGCCATTCACCCACTTTGCCCTGTTGGGTCAGGTTGATCTGCCCGTCGCGGATCAGGCAGATATCGGCAGATGTGCCGCCGATATCCACAGTGATGATATCCTTGATCCCGCAGGCCGCCGCCGCATCGACCGCGCCCACCACGCCTGCGGCAGGGCCAGACAGTGCGGTTAAAGCGGGCGCCGTGCGGATCGCTTCGGTCCCCGCGACACCGCCATTGGATTGCATCAGCAACAGAGGCGAGCTCGCCTGCGCTTCGGCCAGCCGGTTTTCCAGACGTGAGATATAGGTTGATACCCCCGGCATCACATTTGCGTTTAAGACGGTGGCCAGAGAGCGTTCGAATTCGCGCACCACAGGCAGAACATCCGTAGAGCAGGTGATGGCGACATCTGGCAGCGCTGCGCGCAACAGCTGGGCCACGCGTTTTTCATGAGTGGGGTTGGCATAGGCGTGCAAAAGGCAGATGGCGATGGCCTCGACCTGCTGGACGCGCAGGCTGTCCACCAGCGCGGTCACGCTACTTTCGTCCAGTTTTTCGACCACATGACCGCCGGTGCCGATCCGTTCATCGACCTCATGAATGCGGTCTGCCGGAACGGGCCTTGCGGGTTTAACCCAAGTGAACAGATTGGCGTGGCGCGGGATGTCTTGTCGCCCGATCTCAAGCACGTGGCGGAATCCGCGGGTCGTCACAAGGGCAGTGCGCGCGCCTTTGCCTTCGAGGATCATGTTCGTGGCAACCGTCGTACCGTGCAGAACGCGCGACAGGTCGGCGGCGCTAAGCCCCGCATCCTCCAACACCATGTTCACGCCGGTCATAAACGCCTGCGACGGGTCGCTGGGCACCGAGGCGGTCTTGGCCCGCCACACCGCGCCAGAGCTGCGGTCAAGCAACGAGATATCCGTGAAAGTCCCGCCTATATCAACGGCCACGGCAAAGGACGGGTCAAAGAACATATCAGACGAGGGCATCGACATACTCCTGTCGGTAAAAGCGGCGGGTTTCGGGCCTGTTGGCGCGCAGGGTCTGCGTGGCTTGCACGTCCAGCGTGTCGCTCGCGACAACCACACCATATTCGGACCGGGCGGCATCAACGGTGACAAAGCCGCTTAGAACATCCTGCAACACGGTCTCTGCGGGCCGGTCATAGGGATGGCCGTAGCCACCACCGCCCCCGGTCTCGATCCGCAGGATGTCGCCGCGTTTGAGCATGTTACCATCCGACAGCGGATCAAGGCGCACCTCTTGCGGCGTGCCCGGGTTCACGATGGCGATGCCATGGCGACCAGATTTGCCGCCGTGAATGCCCCATGGCGGGTTCTGAACGCTGTCGATACGGATGGCGACCATGGTTTCTTCGGCCAGAATTTCATATTCGCGGACGATCCCGCACCCGCCGCGATACCGACCCGCTCCGCCGGAATCCGTAACGATGCCATAGCTGCGCATGGTCACGGGATAGCCCGCTTCCAGAAACTCGACCGGATAGTTTTCCTGCGCCACGAAATAGACCGCATCTATTCCGTCCGCCGTGGACCGTGCGCCATAGCCAACGCCGATCCCATCCGCCAACAAGTAGGGTTCCAGCGTCCCATCCTTGGTGCGGTACTTCCCGCGCATGATGTTGACCACATAGGCCGAGTTCGCCGCCGGGGCTTCACCACCGCCCGCGTTCAACAGCCCGCACATGGCCGAGATCATCCGCATCGCGGTCAGGCCGCGCAGACCCAGTGGGGCGGGGTATTCTGGTTGCAGAAAGCTGCCCTTGCGAAATAGGACCTCGTCCAGCGCATTGGGCCCCCCTGCATTGCAGACCTGACTGGGATCACCCCCCAGATAAAACAGACCCAGTGCCATACCGGGCACGCCGTTGTTCATCAGGTAGTTGATCGGGCCGGGGGCCTGATCGTCACTGTCGCGGGCGTCGAAAGTGAAATGATCTGCACCATCTGCGCCCTTTGCGCGAGTTAGCGAGAAGCGCATGTGGAATGGACCGTTGCCGTGCCCATCTGTGTCAATCGCGTCGGTGAAGGAATAGGTGCCGTAGTCGAAAGTCTCGGCCATCTTGTCCCGCACCAGATTTCGCGTGCGTTCCAGCAACTGCGCCAACGCGTCTTCGGTCACGTCCGGCCCGAACCGGTCGAGGATTTCACCCACTCGGCGCACGCCAAGTTCGACACTGGCCATCAGCGCGCGCATGTCGCCTTCGCTCTGCTCTGGATAGCGGGAATTGCGGTGGAAGATATCCAGCACAGCCTGATTGACGCGGCCCGCCTCGACCATCTTGGTCACGGGGATCATGACGCCTTCCTGAAAGATGTCGGTGGCATCAGGGCTGATCGAGCCGGGGCGCAAGCCGCCGATATCGGCGAAATGCGCCCAGCTCATGACAAAAGCGCAGACACGGCCCTCACGAAACACCGGGGCCAGCAGGACCTGATCGTTGGAATGGGAAATCGCGCCGTATGAGCCGTAGCAGTCATTGTACCAGTAGACGTCGCCGTCCTGCATCGTCTCAATCGGGAATTTTTCCAGCACGGGTCGGGTCATGTCGCCAAAGATCGGCACCATCGACCCCACGGCCATCGTGCCATTGCCGTCAAACAGCGCCGTATAGAAATCCTTCTTTTCGCGGATAAAGGCGGAAATGGCCGTGCGCTCGATCAGCGCCTCCATTTCGGATTGCGCGGCGGCAATGGCTCCACGGATGATTTCGAGCGAGACCGGATCGCACAGCGCTGCTGTTTTAAGCGTTGAGGGCTTGTTCATGGTCATCTCCCATCTGGTAAGCTGAGAAAATGCACGGTGACGCAGACCGTGCGCGTATATGTGGCTGCCCAAGTCATTCTTCGGCGAAGTGACACGCGACGCGGCGCGTTCCTATGGGGCGGGGTATTGGGACTTCGTCGGCGCATCGGGTTTGCGCGCGGGGGCAGCGGTCGCGGAACACGCAGCCCGAAGGCGGATTTCGCGGGTCCGGGGCACCGCTGCCTATTGGCAGGGGATCATGGCTTTGGTCCACATGGGGCGTAGGCACCGCCGCGACCAGCGCCTGACTGTAAGGGTGCAGTGGGGCATGCACGATGTCCTCGGTCGGGCCGTCTTCCATGATCCGGCCCAGATACATGACGATGGTGCGGTCACAGACATAGCGCACCAGCGCCAGATCGTGGCTGATATAGATCGCCGTCAGCCCCAGCCGGTCGCGCACATCGCGAAAGACGTTCAGCACGCCTGCCCGCACCGATACGTCCAGCATCGAGACAGGTTCATCCGCGACCACGAATTCCGGCTGAAGGATCAGCGCGCGGGCCATGACGACGCGCTGCAACTGCCCGCCGGAGAGTTGATGGGGATACCGCTCCAGAAACTGTTTCGGATCGCCCAGCCCGACCAACTCCAGTGCGTCGATGACGCGGGTATGCCATTCGTCACGCGGAATGCGGGCGTTGGCCAGCGGTTCTTCCAGCGTCTTTCGGATGGAATAGCGCGGGTTCACCGCATCGAACGGGTTCTGGAAAATCATCTGCGACCGGCTGCGGAAGGCGCGCAGCTCATCGCCCGACAGATCCTTGATCTCTTGCCCGTCAAACCGGGCCGAGCCACCCGTCACCTCCTCCAGCCGCACAAGGATGCGACCCATCGAGGTTTTTCCGCAGCCGGATTCGCCCAGCAGACCGACGCTTTCGCCCTTGTTCAGGGTCAGCGTCACGCCATCCACTGCCTTCACGGTTGAGGGCAGCCCCATCATCGCTGAGATCGCGTTGCCGATCTTGTAGTGCAACTGCACGTTTTCCATCTGGATCATCGGGTGGGTCATGCGGCGGTCCCCCATGTCGCAGGGTCCAGCGCCACTTCGCGCAAGGTGGCGGCCTCATCGGCGCGGTGGCAGGCGACGTGGTGGTCTGCGGCGGCTTCGGTCAGCGGTGGCTCTGTGCTGCGACACAGTTCGGTGGCGAAGGGGCAGCGCGGGGCAAAGCGGCAGCCTTTGGGCGGATCAATCAGGTCCGGCGGGCTGCCCGCGATAGGGGTCAGAACACCGGTTCCGGCGGATTGCAGATCGGGAAACGCGTTTTTCAGCCCCATCGTGTAGGGGTGCAGCGGTTCATTCAGCAGGGTCGCGGTGTCGCAGTTTTCAACGACCTTGCCCGCGTACATCACCACCGTGCGGTCGCAGATATAGGCCACGACCGAGATATCATGCGTCACCATGATGACAGACAAGCCAAGGTCGCGTTGCAGGCTGCGCAACTGGTCCAGAATCTGGCGCTGAATGATGACGTCCAACGCTGTAACCGGCTCATCCGCCACGACCAGTTTCGGGTTCAGCGCCAGCGCCAGCGCAATCGCCGCGCGTTGCCGCATGCCGCCCGAGAATTGATGCGGGAAATCGCGGAGGCGACCCGGATCAATCCCCACCATCTCAAACAATTCGACGGCACGCGCGCGGGCTTGTTGCTTGCTCATCCCGCCTCGGTCGCGCAGCACCTCCAAGATCTGATATTCTACGCGATAGACGGGATCGAGCGAGTTCATCGCCGATTGCGGAATGAACGAAATATCGCGCCAGCGCAGGTTGTTCATTTCACGCTCGGACATCGCGGCAAGGTCTTGTCCGGCGAACTGCATCGCGCCGGCGGCAATACGCGCATTGTCGGCAATCACGCGGGTCAAGGCTCGGGCCATGGTGGTCTTGCCGCAACCTGATTCCCCCACCAAACCGACGATGGCGCCTTGCGGGACGTCGAAAGACGCCTCACTGACGGCGACCACATCCAGTGCGCCCACCTGATAGGCAATCGACAGGTCTTGGATGGAAAGAAGCGTGTCTGCCATTGTCAGCGCCCCAGCTTCGGAAACAGCAGGTTTTCATACCCACGCGAGATGAAGAAACCGGCACTGACCACAAGGATGATCGCCAGCCCCGGCGGGATGAACCAGTGATAAGCTTGCCGCGCCAACGCCTGACTCGCAAAGGCGTCCTGCAGCATGAAACCCCAGCTAATCGCATCCGGATCGCCGAAACCTAGGAAGCTGATTGATGCCTCGGTCAGGATGGCCCAGCCAATGGCAATCGAGCCATACAAAAAGCTCAGCGGCAGGATATTCGGGGTGATGTGGCGCAGGATGATCTTCAGATCGGAAGACCCGACAACACGCGCCGCCTCGACATATCCGCGCGAGCGCAGGGACAGGACCTGTGATCGGATCACCCGGCCCGTGTCGCGCCATAGCACCAGCGCCATGGCGATGACCGTGTTCCATATCGACGGCTCGGAAAAGGCCGAGATCACGATGACGAAGGGCAGGAACGGGATGCCGAAGGCCACATCGGCCAGTCGCATTAGAAAGGCGTCGACACGGCCTCCGAAATACCCTGCCAGCAATCCCACGACCGAGCCGATGAACGCCACCATGAACGCCGCCGTGAACCCCACCAACAAGGCTGATCTGGCCCCCCAGACGATCTGGGAAAAGATATCGCGGCCAAGGGATGTGGTGCCTAGAATATGCCCCTCTTCCCCCGGCAACAGGTCCGAGGCGAGGTCGTAGTCCTCGGTATAAAGGATCTCGGTCGGGTCGTAAGGTGCAATCAGAGGCGCAGCGATGGCCGTGAAAATGAACAGCGCATAGATGATCAGACCTGCCAACGCGAACGGGTCGCCAACGGGCAGCTTGATCGCCTCGAATATGCGCGCGATGCCCGAGGAGGGTGCCTTGACGCTGGTATCAGGCATGGGAAATCCTCGGGTCCAGGAAGGTATAGAGCAGATCGGCAATCAGGTTCATCGTGATGACCACGATGGCGATCATCAAAAACGCACCTTGCGCCAGCGGATAATCCGAGGCGGCGACCGCGTTCACCAGCTCTCGCCCCAGACCGGGCCAGGAAAACACGCTTTCGACCACCACGTTGCCCTGAAGCTGATAGCCCACTGCGATGGCGAACGAGGTCATCACTGGCAGCAAAGCGTTTCGCGCGCCGTGCCGGATCACCACCGCCGAGGGCGACAGCCCCTTGATCTTGGCCATGGTGACGAAATCCTCTTTCATCACGTCCAGCATGTTCGACCGCATCAGCAGCAACGGCAGACCTTGCGAGTAAATCGCCAGTGTCATCATCGGCAGGAACAGATGCGAAAGGAAATTGGCCGAGGTATAAAGCTGCCACAGGCTGTCATAACTGGTGCCGGCTGACCGCGTGCCGCCAGCGGGGAACCAGCCCAGCGAGAAGGAAAAAATCGCCAGTAGCACCATGCCCAGCCAGAACTCAGGCATAGCACGGGTGGCCAGAATGGCGGGTAAGGCAGCAGCCTCGAACCGTGAATTGCGCTTCCAAGCCAGCCATGCCCCAGCGAGGATTCCGAATGTGTAAGCCACGATCAGGGATGAGAATGTCAGGATCAGCGTATTGGGCAGCAACAGCATGATCCGTTCGGCCACAGGTGTGCGATAGCGGAAGGAATAGCCAAGCTCACCCTGCAACAGATTGCCCAGATAGGTAAAATACTGTTGCCACAAGGGTTTATCGAGGCCAAATTGCCGGATCAGTGCCTCTTGCTGTTCGGCCGTGAAGGTCGGGTCAATATAGGCGGCCAGCGGGTTGCCGGGCATCAGACGGAACATCAGGAACAGGATCGTCACGACCGCCCAGAGGACGAGCATCAATTGCAGCGTACGTATTAGGAAAGGCTTGAGAGTGCTCATCTCTGTCCTGAAAGCGCCCCGAAGGGTTTGGTTGTAGTGGGAAGAATGGCGCGGCGGTTGCCCGCCGCGCCAGCCCGACGGAGATCAGTCCGCGAGTGTTTCCTTAACTCCGTCGGGATAGGTCAGCCGATCCCCAACGCCGCCATAGCCGGCCTCTTGCAGGATTGACTTGGCTACGTCGCTACCGGCTTCGAACCCGGTCACGACATCTTCGGCGTGCCAATATTCCAACGCCGGGGAGACGACAGAGTTGGATGGGACGGCGAATTTCTTGAAGGCCGCGTTTACGATCAAGCGACGGTCGACCGCAGCCGACAACGCACGACGGAAGGCCGGGTCATTGAACGGCGGACGGCGCAGGTTGAAGGCCACGTAGCGGAAGCCGATGTCGACCGTCGAGACGACCTCGAGGTCGCCATCCTGCTCGGCGGCATCCAGCAGCACTTGCGGATCGCCCTGGAAATCAGTGAGGAAGTTCAGCTCACCCGACCGCAACATCCCCAACGCGGCTTCGGCGTTCGGAACCAGACGCAGGATGAAACGCTCGGCCTTGGGGGCGTTGAAGTGATCGGCATTGGCCTGAAGCACGATTTCCTCATTCGGCAGCCAGCGCACAAACTTGTACGCGCCCGAGCCAATAGGGATATCCTCCTGATAGCTTTCCGCATTCTCTTCCTTCGTAGACAGATCGGCCAGAATGGGTTCCCACACATGTTTCGGGATGATGTTGATCTTGGCCAGGCTGGACGTCAGGAACGAGGCTGAAGGCGTATTCAGCGTGAACACGATGGTGTTGTCGCCCTCGACATCGACACTGGCGACATTGCTGCCAAAGGGCGCATACATCGGCGCCTCGCCGCCGGTGGTCGCTGCGTAGGAAAAGACCACATCGTCAACCGTGACGGGATTGCCGTCGTGGAAGGTCAGTCCATCGCGCAAAGTGACGGCAATGGTGGTATCATCACGCCAGTCATAGCTTTCCGCTGCCCAGGGCTGCGGCAGGCCATCGGGACCCACACGGAAAAGACGGTCATAGATCAGTTCCGTCAGCCAATTATCGGTCACGCCCGAGATATAAAGAGGGTTCACCGCAATCACGTTGTCCGAGCTGTTGACGATGATATCCTTCTGATCGCCCGTAGGCGTCAGACCCAGCCACGTCCAATAGCTGCGAATACCGATGCCGGACTGATCCACCACCGAGGCAGGGTCAAACACGGTCTTGTCAAAGGCAAAGGCCTGCTGTGGATGCACCAGCATCATATTTGGCTGATCGGCGTCCAGAATTTCCTGCGCTTTCAGCACCAGTTTCTGCCGCGCCTCTGGGTCGACCGTCACGCGCTGTTCTTCGACCAGTGCATCATATTCGGGGTTCTTGTAGCCGATGAAGTTATACCCGTTCTCGGCAGTTGAAGAATGGAACAGGTTATAGATGATTTCATCGGGGTCGGACCGCTCGGGCCGTCCGGTCATTTGCCAGGCCGTCACATCCCAGTCATCGCGGTTATACCAGACCGCATCGGCCATTTGCGACCAGGGCATGACATTCACATTCACGTCCAGCCCCAGCTTGCGCCATTCCTGGGCAATCAGCTGGATGGCCTGAAATTCGGCCGGTTGCGCGGCTTGTGGCCGTGTTAAAAGCTCAATCGTGCGGATCTGGTCCTGTGCGCTAGCACTTGCGGCCCAGAGCGATGCTCCGACGGCAAGTCCGGCAGCAGCCGTAACAAGAGTCTTCAATGTCGTTCTCCCGTTGGTTCGCCCACGATGCGCGCGGGCTGTTTCCATCATGGCGGTCGTTGTGGTGCCGCCTTATGCGCAATATCCGCTTCACGATTACCACCGTCCTGCGAGGCGATATTATTGTTTTACTGAATGAAACGAGTTTGCTAACGTTCATTCAGTAAAACACAGATTCGTTTAAAAGCAAGAGTGTCAGGGCTGCGCGTGTCACAAGATTCTTCCGACGCTGGAAAAGACCGAAAGTCGTATCGCATCGACGCGGTAGCCCGTGCCTTGCGCGTGATGGAGGCTTTGGCCGAAACCCCCGGCATCGGCGCGACGGCTCTGTCTGAACAGTTGGGGCTGACCAAGTCGATCGTCTTTCGCTTGCTGCAAACACTGGAAGAAGACGGCTATGTCCAGCGCGACCAGGAACGTGCAATCTATTCGCTGGGATACCGTATCGCGCTGCTTGGCGAACGGGTCGGGCGCGAGGGCGCCTTGCTGCAAGTGGCGCGCCCTGTGATGGACGCGCTACGGGATGATACGGGTGAGAATGTCAATCTAGTGATACGGGAAGCCACCGCGTCTGTGGCGATCGCAACGCGTGAGGGATTGTACAGTATAAGGCTTTTTGCGCAGCCGGGGCGGCGCGGGCCTTTGCATGCGGGCGGAGCATCGATGCTGCTGCTGGCCTATGCAGAACCTAGTATCCGCGACAGTGTTCTCTCCTCTGAGTTGGAGCAATTCAGCCCGCACACCATCACCGATCCCGACCGTCTGCGCGAGGTTTTGCTGCTGATCCGGACCAACGGATACAATGTCGCGATCAACGATCTGGATGACGGGGCCTTTTCTATCGCCGCGCCGATTCAAAACAGCGCGGGCGAAATCATCGCGGGTATCTCAGTCGCCGGGGCCTCGGTCCGATTGGATGAAGTGCGTCGGGCGAGTTACATCAAAAAAGCTATTGCTGCTGCCAATGAGATCTCAGAAAAGCTGACATTGGGCTGAGAAAAACCTTCGCTTTTGCGTCGAGTGCTTTCCATTTTTTGCAATTTCCGAGCTAGAGCAGCGGGCCTTGCGCGGAATCACTTTGTCTGCATATGTTTTATTAGATGCTACCTCGTTTCACTCACTAAAACACAGGAGAAGCCTATGACCCCTCAGGAAACCGCCTTGCTGGACCAGGTTACGATTGATGAGCCTTGGGCGCTTGTAGAAAGCTTCTCGACCTTCAAGCGCGAGCATCCCGATGACGTCAATCGCGGCATGGATGAGGTGGTGGAACGTCTGACCAAACACGGCGTAGAAGTGAAGGTACATGAACCCGAGTTGTTCCTGAGTCTACCCGGTCAGGCCCGCATCGAAGCGGGCGGCGTGATTCACCGGGCCAAACCGCCTGCGTTCAGCGCTAATGCGCCTAACGGGTTCAGCGGACCTCTGGTCTATATCCGTGGCACGACCAATATGGATGAAGAGGACGCCTTTGAAAGCCAGCTTGAAGCGGGGCCCGAAATGGAAGCCCGCGTTCGAGGCAAGATCGTTCTGACCGAAGGGTTTGCCAGCCCGGCGATCATCTCGCTGATGGAAGGGTGCGGCGCAGTTGGGGTGATTGCGATCAATCCCGGCGTCGATATCCATTGGGGCATCTGCACGACGATCTGGGGCATCCCAAGCGTCAGTGACCTGCACCGTAAGCCAAACATTCCGGCGGCGGCGGTAAATATGGAAAGTGGAAAGGCCTTGATCGAGCTGGCGAAATCCGGGGGTGAGGCCACGATCTTTACCGAGATGGAGGAAGGCTGGTTCCGCTCGAAACTGCCCGAAATCACCATTCCTGGCACTGAAGAGCCTGAGAAATATGTACTGCTGCACGGTCATCTGGACAGTTGGGATGTGGGCGTCGGCGACAATGCCACCGGCGACGCCACGATGCTGGAGGTCGCACGCGTGCTGTGGGCCAATCGGGACAAGTTGCGGCGCACGGTCAAGATCTGCTGGTGGCCCGGGCATTCGACCGGGCGGTACGCCGGATCGACCTGGTATTCGGACACGTTCGCGCTGGATCTGGATGAAAACTGCGTGGCGCAGGTGAATTGTGACAGCCCAGGCTGCCGGTGGGCGACCGAGTTCATCCATGTCTCGGTCATGTCCGAAGCGCATGATTTTCTGGCGGGGGTCATTCAGGATGTGGCCGGAAAAACGCTGCAATCCGAACGGCCGCATCGGGCTGGGGACTATTCCTTCAACGATATCGGGATTTCAAGCTATCTCATGCTGTCCTCGGCCATGACCGACGCGCATCGGGAAGAGCTGGGGTACTACGCCGTCGGTGGGTGCGGTATGAACATCGCCTGGCATACCGAAAATGATACGCTTGAGATTGCTAACAAGGATATCCTGTTGCGCGACATCAAGGTCTATCTGCTGGCCGTCTTCCGCAACGCAAATGCGGGTCTTCTTCCGATGGACTGGCGTGCGACAGCGCGGGAGTTTCAGGCGACGATCGCGGATTATCAGCAGCAGGCCGGGGACGGGTTCGACCTGTCAGATGCCGCCTCTGCCGCAGACGATTTGCTGGCGGAATTGGAAACCTTCTACGACCGCGCCGCCAAGGGAGATATCCCTCAGGCGAAGGCTAACGCGGCTATTCAGGACCTTGCCCGCATATTGGTTCCGCTGAATTTCAACCGCTCGGACCGGTTCCGGCATGATCCGGCCCTGACCATTCCACCCCTTCCCGGATTGGAAGAAGCAACAAAGATAGCGTCCCGATCCAAAGACCTTTGGGGGTTTTCGCGAACAGAACTGGTACGGGGTCAGAACCACGTAATCGCAGGGCTGAGACGCGCGCGCGCGCGCTGCGTCATCTAGCCCCGGGGGTTGCAGGCGCAGAAATTGAGACCAACTCCTGAGGTCGGGTAGCAAAACCCGGCCATTCATTCACACAGAAGTTTCATTTCTGATGCGTGCAACAAACTCCATGAAGGCGCGGATCACACGGACATCTGCCCGCTGCGTCAGATGAATCATGCTTTCTCCCATTTGCAGATCAACTCCTTCTAGCGGGATCTGCCGGATGCGATCATCCCGGCCAAATTCGGCCTGGGAAACGAACCCGATACCTGCCCCCGAGGCGACCAATTCGCGCACGGCTTCGCGCCCTTCAGCGACAATGGCGGGCTTCAATGTGAATCCGGCGCGCCGGGCTTCATCCTCCAGTTTCTGACGGGTTTTGGACCCTTTTTCGCGAAAGACCAAAGGATGGTTCTGCAATTCGGACATCGACAGAGACAGCAGATCATCCGAGACACGTTCGCGTGCGGCAAATCCGACGATCCGCGCTGAACCAAGGTCCAGCAAGGTCATGTCTTTTCCGGGGGAGGGGCTGCCAACAATGCCGATTTCCGCATTATAGGCTCGCAATTCGTCTAAAACGTCGTTCGTATTCCCACTGCGGACGGTGATCGTGATGTTGGGGTACGCGGCCCGAAACTGCCCCAGATAGTCAGTCAGGTGATGCGCGGAGTCGGCGATTATGCGCAACTCTCCATCAATAGCTGCGCGAGATTCCGACAGGAAATCTTCGATCTGCGCCTCGGTCTCAAAATATTGCTTTGTGAACCGGAACAGACGCTCTCCGGCGGTGGTCAAGACCACCTGCTTGCGTTCACGCTGAAACAAAAGCAGGTCGTGGTCCTGTTCCAACCGTCGGACCTGTTCCGAGACAGCAGGCTGAGTTAGAAACAGCGCTTCTGCCGCGCGAGAAAACCCGCCGTGCAAGGCCACATGATGAAAGGCACGAAGTTGACTGTAACGCATGAGGAACTACTGAAGCTCGATATATAGGCCAGATTTATTGATAGATTGATAATAGCAATTTTACATATGGTAAACCTCGTTGCAAATCAGTCGTGAAAACCTGGTGCAGGATCTTGATATGACCGGACACGACACAGCGATCCCGAAGCCGCAAATGGGCGAACCCTATCTTCTGACACCCGGCCCGTTGACCACTTCTTACGCGGTGAAACAGGCGATGTTGCGGGATTGGGGAAGCTGGGATGAAGACTTCCGAGCCATGACGCGTGAAATGCGTCGTCGGTTGCTGGCGCTGCTGGGCGAAGGTGCGGATGCGTTTGACTGCGTTCCCATGCAAGGCAGCGGCACATTCGCGGTCGAGGCGATGCTGGCCTCGTTCATTCCGAAAGAAGGCAAAGCGCTGGTGCTGGCGAATGGGGCTTATGGGCTGCGTTCGGCGCAGACGCTCGCCTATCTGGGGCGCGAACATGTGGTGCTGGACAAGGGCGACTACCTGCCGCCGCGTGGCGCGGAAGTGGCCGAGATTCTGGCGCATGACCCTTCGATAACCCACGTGATTGCCATCCACTGCGAAACAAGTTCCGGCATTTTGAATCCGGTCGAAGAAATCTCCGAAGCTGTCTACGCGGCGGGGCGCAAGTTGTTGATCGACTCGATGTCTGCCTTTGGCGCAATTGAGCTGAAGCCCTCGGACATCAGGTATGAAGCTGTCGTGTCATCGGCCAATAAATGCATCGAAGGCGTGCCGGGTTTTGGCTTTGTCATCGCCCGAAAGGAGGAGCTTGAGGCGGCGAAAGGCAACAGCCACTCACTATCGCTGGATGTGCATGCGCAATGGGCGCATATGGAAAAGACCGGCCAGTGGCGATTTACCCCGCCCACCCATGTGGTTGCTGCTTTTTTGGAAGCGCTGAAAGCCCATGAAGCCGAAGGTGGTGTTGCCGCGCGCGGCGCTCGCTATAGCCGCAACCGCGATGCGATGGTTGAGGGTATGCGCGCATTGGGGTTTGAGACGCTGTTGCAGAACCGTTGGTTGAGCCCGATCATCGTGACTTTCTTTTGCCCTGCGGACGAGAAGTTCGTTTTTGACCGCTTCTATGAGTTGATGAAGGGCAAGGGCTTTATCATCTATCCTGGCAAGCTGACTGTAGTGGACAGTTTCCGCGTCGGCTGCATCGGACAGATGGATGAACATGTGATGCGGCAGGTTGTGGCTGCCGCCAAAGACAGTCTGACCCAAATGGGGGTCGCCAGCGCGACACCTCCGGCGCAGGCTCTGAAAGAACGCGCCAAACTGGCCGCATAAGAGACAAGGACACGCCTATGACCATTCAAACTCCCGTGACCGCGAATGAGCGCGTCTACCCGTCCCCCAAAGTCCCCGCCATCGCCATCTGCCTGGACGGGTGCGAGCCGGAATATCTGGAAGTGGCCATTGCCAAGGGCCTGATGCCGACACTTAAACGTATTTGCGAGACTGGCACCGACCGACTGGCCCATTCGGTGATCCCCAGCTTTACCAACCCCAACAACCTGTCCATTGCCACCGGTCGTCCGCCGATTGTCCATGGTATCTGCGGCAACTACCTGATCGACCCTGACAGCGGCGAAGAGGTGATGATGAACGACGTGCGCTTTCTGCGCGCGCCGACCATCTTTTCGCAATTCTATGATGCGGGCTATCGTGTTGCCATGGTCACCGCCAAGGATAAGCTGCGCGCGCTGCTGGGCGCGGGCCTGAAATTCGACGAAGACCGCGCGGTGGCTTTTTCTTCAGAACGTTCGGGCGAGACTACCAAGGCCGAGCATGGCATCGACAATGCCAGTGCTTGGCTGGGCATGCCGGTGCCCGAGGTATACTCGGCGGATCTGTCCGAATTCGTCTTTGCCGCAGGCGTCAAGCTGCTGAAAGAGTTCAAGCCCGACATCATGTATCTGTCGACCACGGACTACATCCAGCACAAGTTCGCCCCCGAACAGCAGGGCGCACTGGATTTCTTCGCCATGTTCGACAAATACCTAGCGCAGCTGGATGAGATGGGCGCGGCCATTGTCGTCACCGCGGACCACGGCATGAAGCCCAAGCACAACGCTGCGGGTGAGCCCAATGTGATCTACGCGCAGGATCTGATGGATGAATGGCTGGGCGAAGGTCAGGCCCGCGTGATCCTGCCGATTACTGACCCCTATGTGGTCCATCACGGCGCGCTTGGCGCCTTTGCTACCGCTTATCTGCCCGAGGGCGCGGATCGCGCGGAGATCATGGCCAAGCTGGACGCAAGGGACGAGTTGATCCTGGTGGTGGATAAGGAAGAGGCAATCAAACGCTTTGAGCTGCCCGCCGACCGGATTGGTGACATCGTGATGATCTCGGGCGAGAACATGACCATCGGCACCTCGGCCGACCGTCACGATCTGGCCGCGCTGAAAGAGCCGCTGCGCAGCCATGGCGGCTTGACCGAGCAAGAGGTACCCTTCATCGTCAACCGGGTCGTTGATCTGGGCAACGCGCCCGATCTGCGCAACTTTGATGCGTTTTTCTACGCCACTACAGCGGCGGCACAATAAGTTATGAAAGATCAGCCCATGACCGAGATCAGAAATGAAGGGATGCGTATCGGCGGCGAGATAGTCTTTACCGACGAGACGGTGCCAGTTCTGTACCCTTACACCAACGAGGTGGTTGGGCACGTCCCCGCAGGTAAGGCCGAACATGCCCGCAAGGCGTTCGAGATCGCTGCTGCCTTTAAACCGAAACTCACCCGCTATGAGCGGAGCCAAATCCTGCAGCGTGCCGGAGAGCTGATCGGTGAGCGCCGCGAATACCTGGCCAAGTGGTTGGTGCTGGAGCTTGGCATCTGCCACCAGCACGCGATTTATGAGACCAAGCGCGCGCAGGACGTTTATCAATTCGCCGCCGCCGAGGCACTGAAGAATGACGGTGAAATTTTTTCCTGCGACCTGACCCACAACGGCAAGGACCGCAAGATCTTTACAACGCGCGAGCCCGTGAATGCGATTAGCGCGATCACGCCCTTCAATCACCCGCTGAACATGGTCAGCCACAAGATTGCGCCCTCAATCGCCACCAACAATTGCATGGTGTGCAAGCCGACCGAATTGACGCCTCTAACGTGCCTGACGCTGGCTGATATCCTCTATGACGCCGGTCTGCCGCCCGAAATGTTCCAGGTGGTCACTGGCTGGCCGCAGGATATTGGTGATGAGATGATCACCAATGACCACATCGACATCATAACCTTCACGGGCGGCGTACCGGTGGGCAAGTTGATTGCGTCCAAAGCAGTATACAAACGACAGGCGCTGGAACTGGGAGGCAATGACCCGCTGATCGTTCTGAATGACCTCTCGGACGCCGATCTGGATAAGGCAGCAACTATCGCCGTGGCCGGAGCAACTGGGAATTCAGGCCAGCGCTGCACCGCGATTAAGCGCATTCTGGTGCAGGATAGCGTGGCGGATAAGTTCGTGCCGCTGGTGCTGGAGAAGGCAAAGAAGATCAAGTTTGGCGACCCGCAGGACCTGGATACCGAACTTGGTTGTGTCATCCATGACAAGGCTGCTGAACTGTTCGAGAATCGCGTCTATCAGGCCGAGAACGAGGGCGCAGAAATCCTCTATCACCCTGGTCGCCAAGGCGCGCTGCTGCCGCCCATCGTGGTAGACAAGGTGCCCCATAACAGCGAGCTGGTGATGGAGGAAACCTTCGGCCCGATCATTCCCATCGTCCGTGTGCCAGACAGCGACGAAGAGGTCATGGCCATTTCGAACTCGACCGATTTTGGCCTCAGCTCGGGCGTTTGCACCAACGACCTCAATCGCGCCATCGCTTTTATTAACGGGTTGAACGTCGGCACCTGCAACATCTGGGAACAACCCGGATACCGCATCGAAATGTCACCCTTCGGTGGTATTAAGGACAGCGGCAACGGGGTCAAAGAAGGCGTTATCGAAGCGATGAAATTCTTCACCAACGTCAAAACCTATTCCTTGCCCTGGCCGGGGTAAATTGAAAGGCGTTCTTGTCTGCCGACGACAGAACCTTGGCGCCCGACTCTGGCCGATCGGGCGTCAGCTACGTTTGGCCGTGCTCAGCCGTGCGGATGTACCGCAATTTGAATTCCTGTTCGGCCTGATCATCGACATCGACTGTCTCAGGGTGCCTGAACGATCCTGAGAATGCTTTCGACGTTGAAATTCAGACGTTCTTCCAAAGCTTGCTCGTCCATCATGTTGCGCTGAAACAGAAATGATCCCGTAAAGCGGTTGGTCAGATAGTAATAGCCAATAGCCGCAATCGTAATGTTGAGCTGGGTTGCATCAATGCCCGCGCGAAACTCGCCGGTTTCCTGGCCGCGCTTCAGGATCGACTCGACCATATCGACAAGTCCTCGGGTCGAATCCTGCAAGCTGGTCAGCGATTTGATATGTCGGGCGCGATGCAGGTTTTCACTGTTGACCAAAGTAATGAACTCGGGATTTTTGAGGTAGTATTTCCACGTAAATCGCACCAGGGATTCCAGTGCGTCTGACGGCGACAAGCTTTCGAGGTTCAGCTTGCGCTCGGCGCTGCGGATATCAAGATAGGCCTCTTCCAGAACGGTTCGGAACAAGTCCTCTTTGCTGCCGAAATAGTGGTACAGCATCCGCTTGTTAGCATCTGCGCGCTCGGCGATTTCGTCAACGCGCGCGCCACCCAATCCGTGTTTGGCGAATTCTTTTTTGGCCGCATTTAGTATTCGGGCCTTGGTCGCCTGGGCATCCCGCTTTCTACCCTTCTTTTCTGGTTCGCCCACGTCCTTGGTCCTCAATACTTTTTGTTACTGGCTTCTCTGCAACTTCAATATTTCAAATCCTGTTCCAGCGAAACCATCCAGCCGCGCAATATTGCAGTCGACCGCAGCCCAATTTGCGATCTGGGTTTCCTTTTCTTAACGCTTGACACATGCTCTCGTAAAGAAGTAACTAGTTAGTGCATAAAATTCGCACCTGAGAGGGTGTGTAGCTTGCGCCGAGGGGGAGCGGCACGTGCGTGTCTTTGCTTCTGACTGCGGATCCAAACGGGAGGACGTAATGTCATTTATCAAAAAATACATCGAACAAGAGACGATCACGCGTCGTAATCTGTTGCTTGCATCGGCCTATGGCGTTGGTGGTGCTGCGATTTCCAGCATGTTGGGGGGCATGGCGCGTGCGGCTATTACCGACCCGACAGTTGCATGGTCCTATCGCAACCGCACCAACCCATACTGGAACGAGATCGTTTCGGGCGGCGAGGCGTTTGTCGAAAGCCTCGGCAAGCCCAAGGACTTCCTGACTCACCTGATCAACGAGGGCTCTTCTGAGAAATCCTTGGCGGACGTCAAGGCGTTGCTGTCCAAAACCAATGGTGAATTGGCATTGGCCATCGACACCAATGATGCGCCCAATGCGCGTCCGGTGGTGGAAAGCTGTGTCGAGGCAGGTGCTTATGTATCCACGCTGTGGAACAAGACCGACGACCTGCACCCCTGGGACTTCGGCGATAACTATGTCAGCCACATGAGCTGGTCCGATGAAGGCCCGGCCGAACAGACGGCGCGAATTCTTCTGGATGCAATGGGCGGTTCCGGTGGGGTTGTTCATCTGGGCGGTATCGCGTCAAACAACCCTGCGATCGAGCGTCTGGCTGGACTGAACAACGCGCTGAAAGACTACCCCAACGCAGAATTGCTGGCAGCCGAGCCTGCCGACTGGGATACTCAGAAAGCCAATCAGGTCATGAGCGCTTTCCTGACCCGCTATGGCGACGACATCAAAGGTGTGCACTGCGCCAACGACACCATTGCTTATGGCGTGCTGGAAGCGCTGCGTGCGGAAGGTATCGAGGATATGCCCATCGTATCTTATGACGGTAACCCGCAGGCGGTTGAACTGGTCGGCGAAGGCAAGATTCTGGCCACTGTCTTTACCAACCCGCATTGGGGTGGCGGCATCACGGCAGCGCTGGCCTATTATGCCGCAACCGGTCACTTCAAGCCGTCCGAAGAGCCCAACGAGCACCGCGAATTCTACGGCCCGACCATCATGGTCCGCCCTGAAGACGCACAGGCGTTCAAGGCTGAATATCTGGACAGCGTCCCGACTTATGACTGGAAGGATTTCTGGTCCACGTCGAACGGCCAGATTCAGTATAAATAAAGTGATGGCGGGCCGGACGTGATCCGGCCCGCTCACACGGGTCTGCGGCGACAGCGACCCCCACCAATTCACTCAGTGGGAGAAAGCACGTGAGCAATGTGCTGACACGGGATGTTCTGATCAAATGGGCGCCCCTGATTGTCCTTTTGGTTCTGGTCCTGTTTTTCACAATGATGGAACCCCGTTTCTTTTCGCTGCGTAATTTCGCGCGGATCGGGATTTCGTCCGCACCGGCGTTGATGGTCGCAATCGGTGTGACCTTCATCATCATCATGGGCTCGATTGACCTGTCGATGGAGGGCACGGTGTCGGTTTGCGCAGTGGTGTTTGCCTTTGCCTTTATCGCCTTGGGCGGCACGCTGGCGTCGTGGGCGTGGCTGGCGATCCCGCTGGCGCTGTTGGTTGGTGGGGCCATTGGATTCGTGAACGGGCTGGTCCATGTCCTGCTGAAAATCCCGTCGTTCATGGCCTCACTTGCAATGGGTTTCGTTGGCACTGGTTTCGCGCTGCTGTTGACGGGCGGTGACCGTATCCGAGTCGAGGATGACCTGTTCCGGTCCCTGCTGACCGAGCGTTGGTTCGGGTTTCCTATCATGTGCTATGTCGCGCTGCTGTTCCTGCTGATCGCTTGGTTCATCCAGTCCCGCACCACGCTGGGTCGGAATTTCTACGCTGTCGGCGGAGGCGAGGAACTGGCCCATGCCTCGGGCCTGAACGTCAATCGCGTGCGGATCATGGGGTTTGCACTAGCCGGTATTTTCTATGCGGTTGGGGCCTTGTTGGCTGTGGGTCGGATCGGGATCGCGGAAACCGCGACCGGGTCGAACTTCATGTTCGTGTCGATTACTTCTGTCGTTGTTGGCGGCACCGCGCTGTGGGGCGGGATCGGGGGTGTGTGGAATACTCTGATCGGGGTCTTGATCGTCAACGTCATCAACAACGGCATGGTTGTGATCGGGTTGCCCGGCTACGTGCAGGACGGAGTTTTGGGCATTCTGGTGATCGCCGCGGTGGTACTGTCGACCGACCGTAAATCCGTAACCTTCGTGAAATAGGGGCCGGCAGATGTACGAACTGATTAATGTCGACAAGAAATTTCCAGGCGTCCATGCGCTGAAATCCGTGGATTTCAAGATCGGACGCGGTGAGATCGTGGGCCTTGTTGGCGAAAACGGCGCGGGCAAGTCCACTCTGATGAAGGTTATCTATGGAGCGTATCAACCCGATGGAGGCGATATCACCATCGACGGCACCAAAGTGCGGTTCCAGAACCCGCGTCAGGCGATGGATCACGGCATCGGCATGGTGTTTCAAGAGCAATCCCTGATCACCAACCTGACCGTGATGGAAAACATCTTTCTGGGGTTCGAGCAGCAATTCGTCAGATATGGCGTGATCAACTGGAAAGCCATGGCCGAGGCCGCGCGCAAGCAACTGGCCAAGGTCAAGCTGGATATCGACCCGGCGACCACGACCTCGAAACTGTCCTTTGCACAGCGTCAGCTGGTCGAATTGGCCAAGGTTCTGACACTGGAAGAGCGGATCGACGGCGATCTGGTCATTTTGCTGGACGAACCGACCAGCGTACTGGCGAAAGAAGAGGTCGAGCTGCTGTTCAGCCTCGTGCGGGAACTCACCAAGCGGGCGTCCTTCATCTTTGTCAGCCACCGCATGGACGAGGTTCTGGACCTGTCAGACCGTATCTATGTGATGAAGGACGGCGAGGTTGTGGACGTTGTCGCCCATGATGACGCCGATGTGGATGCAATCCAGCACAAGATGGTGGGCCGCGACGTCGACAAGGAATATTACCGCGAACAAAAGCAAAAGCCCTATCAGGCCGAGGCGAAACCGTTAGTAGCCTTCAACGATGTCTCTGTGGCCGGAAAATACTCCGATATTTCATTCGACCTGCGCCCAGGAGAGGTTCTGTGCCTTGTCGGTACAGAGGGATCGGGGCGTGAGGCGATCCTGCGCACGATCTTTGGTCTGGAAAGCCCGTCTTCGGGAACCGTCGCCCTCAAGGGGGAAACGGTTACCAAGTTTAACGCGCAGGCCGGGGTTGCCAATGGGGTTGGTTACATCCCTCGCGAACGCAAGGTCGAAGGCATCGTGGCCGGGATGAATGTGTATGAGAACATGACTCTCAGCCAGATGGGCAACTATGCCAATTCCGGCGTGCTTCGCATTGGTGAGGAGAAATCTCTGGCCAAGCAATGGATCGACCGTTTGGCGATAAAAACCCCCGATGTCTACAAGGATTGCGGCGGGCTGTCGGGCGGCAACCAGCAAAAGGTGGTGCTGGCCAAATGGCGCTCGGCGGGATCAGACATCATCCTGCTGGATCACCCGACGCGCGGTTTGGATATCGGCGCCAAGGAAGATGTCTATGACATGGTGCGTGAGATGTCGGATGACGGCGTCGGCATCATCTTGGTGGCAGATACGCTGGAAGAGGCCATCGGCCTCAGCCACAGCATAATCGTTCTCAAAGACGGTGTTGCCCAAAAACGTTTCGATTGCAGCCCAGGGGACAAGCCGTCGCTTTATGACCTTGTCCACCACATGATCTGAGGCCGAACCCATGAGCTTTGAACGCATCAAACCCCATCTGCCCTGGATCACGCTGCTGGCGCTTGTGCTGGTCGTGGGGGCTGCGGATGCTAATTTTCTGCGCCCGGCGAACCTGATTTCGATGATGGCCGACATTGTGCCGTTGTTCATCATGGCGCTTGGGATGACCTTCGCGATCTATATCGGCGGGATCGACCTGTCGGCACAGTCGGTGGCCAATATGACCACGGTTGTGGCGACAATTGCCCTGCCGACTTTTGGTATCGGCGCGGCGTTGATCTGTATTCTGGCCGGCATTGTTCTGGGCGCTGTCTCTGGTTTTGTGACGACTCGGCTATTTGTGCCGTCCTTTATCTCGACCCTGGCAGTGGGCGGCATCGCCTTTTCGGCCGCACAATACATGTCGGGGCAACGGGCCTTGTTCATGAATGCAGAGATGCGGGATTCGACCTTTGGCTGGATGACCGGCTCGGTCGCTGGTTTGCCCGCGGAATTGATCATTGCTGCAGTGCTGGTTCTGGGCGCGTGGTTCCTGCAGTCGCGCACCACCTTTGGGCGCGCGCTCAAGGCTGTCGGGGCAGGGGAACCGGCTGCTGTTGCCTCGGGGCTGAATGTTAACCGCATCAAGATCATGGCCTTTGCCCTGTCCGGTGGACTTGCGGCGATTGCAGGCTTGCTGTTCTCGGTCAAACTCTCCGGAGGCTCTCCCACTCTGGCGAACGGGTTCCTGCTGCCAGCAATCGTCGCGGTTCTGGTCGGTGGCACACCACTGACCGGAGGAGTAGGCGGGGTGATCAACACGCTGATCGGTACACTCATCGTGGCGGTAATTCGATCCTCGATGCTGTATTTCGAGGTGGACGCCACCCAGCAGCAGATGGTGTTTGGCCTGATCCTGATCACGGCTATCGCGCTGACCATCGACCGCACAAAGCTGAGGGTCGTGAAATGACCAGAACCATGAGAGCGGCCGTTTTGGTGAAACCCGGCCAGTTCGAAGTTCAGGATGTGCCCCGTCCTGTCCCAGGTCGCGACGAGGTTTTGATCCGCATCTCTCGGGTCGGGATCTGTGGCACGGACATGCACATATTCAACGGGCACTACGCGGCCGAGAACCTGCCCATGATTCCCGGTCACGAATTCACCGGAACGATTGCAGAGCTTGGCCAGGGTGTCACGGGGCTGACCATCGGCGCGCCTGTGGTGGTCGATATGAATATCGGTTGCGGTACCTGCTATTGGTGTCGCCGCAATGAGGTCCTGAACTGCCCCAATATGCAACAAATGGGCATCACGATGGATGGGGCTTTTGCCGAATATATCTCGGTGCCCGCGCGCTTGGTGATCCCTGCGCCCGGTGATGTAAGCGCCGGGGTTCTTGCCCTGACTGAACCGCTGGCCTGTGTCGTGCGTTGCGCGCGCAAGGCGAACATCAGTTTCGGTCAATCGGTTGTCGTGCTGGGCGCGGGCCCTATCGGCAACTTGCATGTACAACTGCTTCGCACAATAGGAGCGGCACCGATCATCGTGGCCGATCTGTCCGAGGAGCGCGTCAAAATGGCGCTGGAGGCCGGTGCAGACGTGGGTGTCAGCGACCCCACAAAGCTGAAAGACACTGTTCTGCACCATACAGATGGACGCGGTGCGGATGTGGTGATCGAAAGCGTGGGACTGCCTGCGCTTTACCAACAAGCGACGCGCCTGATCCGCAAAGGCGGTCACATCGCGGCTTTCGGTATCACCGGGGCGGGTGAGACCTTACCTGTCGATATTCTTCAAACCATTCTACAAGAGAACTCGATCAAGGGTTCGGTCGCGGGCATGGGGCAGGATATGCACGACGCGTTGACGCTGTTGACCTATGGGCGGATCAAAACCTGTCACTTTACCGGCGCATCTTATCCACTGGATCAGATACAGGCCGCTTTTGACAGTTTTGTCGACCGTCCGCAGGACCTCAAGACGCAGATAGCATTAACAGACTAGCCGCAATGGGAGGAGCGCACATGACTGTAGAAGTTTACACATCCAAACCCGAAGGCATGATCCCAAACAGCCGGTTTCCCCTGCTGATCCATCGCGGCGCAATACCCGGTGGCGGCGTGGATGCGGTCAAGGCCAGATTTCGCAGCAATGGCTGGGGGAACAATTGGGAATATCCAGGTGTCTATAAATACGCCCATTTCCACTCGACTTCGCATGAATGTCTGGGCTGCGCGATTGGCTGGATGGAGTTCAACCTGTCCGTCGAGGGCTGGACCCGGGTCAGGATCGAGGCGGGCGATGTCATCGTCATGCCCGCCGGTGTCAGCCACGAGATGGTGGGTCATTCCGACGATATCATGATGGTCGGCGGCTACGCCGGGGGTCGTGACTGGGACAACATTCAGGAAGCCTTCCTGACGCCCGAGATGTTTCAGGCGGCCGCCAAGCGGATCATGATGCTGCCTATCCCGGACAAGGACCCCGCAACCGGGGATATCCTGCACCAATGGCATGATGCGCCGTCCTCTGTGGATGGCGGGTGGAATGATTTCCGCGACGGGCTGGACGCCTCGGCCTGACGCGCGCTTATTTCGGAGACCAGATGATGGACCAAAACGCACAGATACTGACGCCACCCTCCGAACCTCGTGAGTTCGGGTTCTTCATGGAGGGCCGCTGGGTACCTGCCGGAGACCGCGATCTGTTCGAGCGATCTTCGCCCGGACATGGCGTGCCAGTTACACGTATTCCGCGTTGTACAGAGGACGATCTGAACGTCATTGTCGCTTCGGCCCGCACGGCCTTCGACGACCGCCGGTGGTGTGGGTTGTCCGGGGCCGACCGCGCGGCGGTCTTGCTTAAAGCCGCTGAGTTGATCCGCCAGCGCACCGATGAAATTGCCTATTGGGAGACGCTGGAGAACGGCAAACCCATCAGCCAAGCGCGGGGCGAGGTCAGCGGTTGCGTTGGCATGTTCGAATTTGCAGCAGGTTTGGCGCGGGCTCTGCACGGTGACAGCTTTAACAACAGTGGCGACGGCGCCATGGGGATTGTCACACGCGAGCCCGTTGGCGTGGTTGGCCTGATCACGCCTTGGAACTTCCCTTTCCTGATCCTTTGCGAACGGGTGCCCTATATCCTCGCTTCGGGCTGCACGATCGTTGCCAAACCTTCCGAGGTGACCAGTGCCACGACATTATTGCTGGCCGAGATCCTGTCGGAAGCAGGATTGCCGGATGGTGTGTTCAACGTGGTCACCGGATCAGGCAGCGTGATCGGCCAGAAGCTGGCGGAACACATGGATGTGGATATGCTGTCCTTTACCGGCTCAACCGCTGTTGGTCGCTCGGTCGTTGCAGCGGCGGGGCAGAGCAATTTCAAAAAGCTAGGCTTGGAACTGGGGGGCAAGAACCCTCAGATCGTCTTTGCCGATGCCGACCTAGAGGACGCAGCCGATGGCGTAGCTTTCGGCATCGCATTCAACACGGGCCAGTGCTGTGTATCCGGCGCCCGCTTGCTCGTTGAACGCTCGGTGGCAGAAAAGTTTGCAGGCATGGTCGCGGACAAACTGCGCAAGGTCCGCGTGGGCGATCCGTTGGACGAGCGCACCCAGGCGGGCGCGATCACGACAGACGCGCAGAACCGCACCATCCTGTCCTACATCGCCAAGGGTCAGGAAGAGGGCGCGACCCTGCTGATCGGGGGCGGAACGCCCGAAATCGCGGGTGGGCAATATATCGACCCGGTCATCTTCACCAATGCGACCAACGACATGGCCATCGCGCGGGAAGAGATTTTTGGCCCTGTTCTGGTTGTCATCCCCTTCGACACGATTGACGAAGCGATCTCGATTGCCAACGATACGGAATACGGTCTGGCGGCAAGTGTCTGGACCAAGAATATCGACAAGGCACTGACGATCTCTCGCCGTGTTCAGGCCGGGCGGTTTTGGGTCAACACGACGCTGGCCGGTGGGCCCGAACTGCCGATCGGCGGGTTCAAAGCCTCCGGTTGGGGCCGCGAGGCCGGGATGCACGGCGTCGAGGAATATACGCAGATCAAGTCGATCCATGTCGAGATCGGCAAACGGTCACATTGGGTAGAGTAATGGCAATCGGATTTGACTATATCATCGTTGGTGGCGGATCAGCGGGCTGTGTTTTGGCCAATCGCCTGACCGAAGACGGCGCCGTCAAGGTGCTGCTGCTGGAGGCGGGCGGAAAGGACAATCACCCGTTGATCCACATGCCTGTGGGCTTTGCCAAGATGACGGACGGGCCGCATACCTGGGGTTTTAAAACCGTCCCGCAAGTCAACGCCAACAATCGCGAAATCCCCTATGCTCAGGGCCGGGTGATCGGTGGTGGAAGCTCGATCAATGCCGAGGTGTTCACGCGCGGCAACCCGGTCGATTATGACCGTTGGGCCAATGAGGAAGGGTGCGAGGGCTGGGCCTTCAAGGATATCCAGAAATACTTCATTCGCTCCGAACGCAATGCGATCCTGTCCGGAGACTGGCACGGGACCGAAGGGCTTTTGGGTGTGTCCAACATCCCAGACCCGCAAGAGATGACCCGCGCCTTTGTACGCTCGTGCCAAGAGGCGGGCATCCCTTATAACCCGGATTTCAACGGGGCGGTTCAGGAAGGTGCAGGCGTTTACCAGACGACCACTTGGAATGCGAAACGCTGCTCGGCTGCTGTAGGATATCTGAAACCGGCGATGTCGCGCGGGAACCTGACGGTCAAAACTGGGTGTCAGGTGCATCGGATTGTCATCGAAAATGGCCGGGCGACCGGTGTTGAATTCGATCAGGGCGGACAGGTTGAGACGGCATCGGCGGATCAGGAAGTGCTGATCACTTCGGGCGCTATTGGAACACCCAAGCTGATGATGTTGTCGGGTGTCGGCCCCGCCGCGCATCTGCGCGAGCACGGGATCGAGGTGAAACAAGACTTGCCCGGTGTGGGTGAGAACCTGAACGACCATTTCGGCATCGATATCGTGGCCGAACTGAACGGGCACTATAGTTTGGACAAATACAACAAGCCCCATTGGGCTGCCTGGGCTGGAATTCAGTATTACCTGTTCGGCTCAGGGCCTGTTACTTCGAACGTGGTTGAAGGCGGGGCGTTCTGGTATGGAGACGACACGGCCACGGTGCCTGATCTGCAATTTCATTTCCTTGCGGGGGCCGGTGCCGAGGCCGGGGTTCCCAGTGTGCCCAAAGGCAGTTCGGGCATTACGCTGAATTCGTATACTGTCCGTCCCAAGGCCCGCGGCACCGTACGTCTACGTTCGAACAAGGTCGAGGATATGCCGCTGGTCGATCCCAATTTCCTGGGTCACCCGGATGATCTGAAAATCTCGGTCGAAGGAGTGAAGCACAGCGTCGAGATTTTTCGGCAGAAAAGCCTTCAAAACTACATCCGCAAAATTCACTTCCCCGGTGACAACGTGAAAACACAGGCGGAATACGAAGCCTACGCCCGCCAATATGGCCGTACCTCCTATCACCCAACATGTACTTGCAAAATGGGTGTGGATGAGATGGCGGTGGTCGATCCGCAAATGCGGGTGCGCGGGGTTGATGGGCTGCGAATCTGCGATAGCTCGGCGATGCCCAGCCTGATTGGATCAAACACCAACGCACCGACAATCATGATGGCCGAAAAAGCATCGGACATGATCCGGGGCAATCACTGAACTTGAAAGCGTTCCCCAAACTGGCGGTGCCGTATCCCGGCACCGCTTTTTTTCCTTAGTCCCACTCGGGGGCCCACGGCACTAGATCTTCGGTTACAATCCGGTATCCGGTTTGGGTCATCGCGTCGATCCGGTCCATGTCGATGCTGGACAGCGTGAAATCCATAACGTCGAAATTGGCCTGAATGTTGGCCCGTTTGGTGGACATGGTGTTGATCGACACCCCTTTTTGCAGAATCCAACGCAGCACGACCTGCCCCGCCGTTTTTCCATAGCCTGCGCCAATCTCGGCAAAAAGCGGATGCTTGAACACCTCGCCGCGCGCGACTGAGCAATAAGACGACAGCGGAATACCTGTCTCGGTGGCTGCGGCCAGCAGGACATCTTGATTCAGCAAAGGATGAAACTCGACCTGGTTCGAGACAATCGGCGCATCAATGATTTTTACCGCGTCACGCATCATCTGGGCGGTATAGTTCGATACACCAATATTCTTCGCCAACCCCTTTTCATAAGCTTGCGCCAGCAGTAGCAGCGAAGGTGCGATATCCCCTCCGATCGGCGGCCAGTGCAGCAACAGAACATCGACATAGTCCAGACGCAGTTTCTTGAGGCTTTCCTCGACCGAAGGCAAGAACTCTGCTGCGCCAAAATTGTCGGGGTGCACTTTAGTTGTCACGCAGATCTCTTCGCGGGGCAATCCCAGATCGGCCAGCCCGTCACCGGTTTCTTTTTCATTTCCATACATTTGTGCTGTATCGAAGGAACGATACCCAACCTCAGCCGCGATACCCATTGCGTCGCGAAGCTCTTTCTCGGTCAGTGGAAAAGTGCCAAATGTACGTTGATTGGTATTCTGAAAGTATATGTTCACGATGATCCTCCCAAAGGACAAGTTTACAAGTAACCTAATAGTTACTTGTATTCTGGTCAATTCCTTCGTTTTGGTAATTTCAGTTGCCTTTTGACGCCCGCCAAGGCATAAACTTATAACCAGTTAGTTACTTTCGTGAGGATCGCATGACAAAGCAGATGACAGCGCGCGAAGCAGCCAATCTCGTACCAGATGGGGCGACTGTGGCGGTGAATTCGTCCAGCGGTCTGTGCTGTCCCGATGCGGTTCTGAAGGGTTTGGGCGAACGTTTCGATGAGGAAGATGCGCCGACAAACCTGACCACCATTCATCCCATCGCGGCCGGAGATTTCTTTGGCACCAAAGGGGTCGATCATATTGCCAAACCTGGTCTGCTGACGCGGATCATTGGTGGCTCGTATCCGTCAGGTCCCAGCAATGCTGAACCGCCCTTGATCTGGCAGATGATCACGGGCGAGCAGGTGCGGGCGTATAACGTGCCCTCAGGCATCATCTTCGACATGCTGCGCGAAGCGGCGGCCAAACGGCCCGGTGTTCTGACCAAAGTGGGAATGGACACCTTTGTCGATCCTCAGATCGAAGGCTGCGCCATGAATGCAGCGGCGCGGGCCGAGCCCATTGTCAAACGAATGGAGTTTGAGGGCGAAGATTGGCTGTATTTCAAATCCATGGCCCCCAACGTTGCCATTATCCGCGCGACCACAGCTGACGAAAAAGGCAACCTGAGCTTTGAGCATGAAGGAGCCTATCTAGGCGCGATGGAAATGGCACTGGCGGCTCGCAACAATGGCGGTGTGGTCATCGCGCAGGCAAAGCGGATCGCGGCGGCGGGCAGTATCCGTCCCCATGACGTACATGTGCCGGGTATTCTGGTGGACGCGATTGTCGAAGCGCCCGATCAGTTGCAGACCACTGCCACAGAATACGACCCCGCAATCTCGGGCGAATTGACCCGTCCCATCGAAAGCTTTCGCACGGCCGAGTTCAACATTGGCAAGGTCATTGCCCGCCGCGTCGCGAAAGAACTGAAAGACGGCTGGGCCGTCAATATCGGTTTCGGCATCTCAGCCAACGTTCCGCGCATTCTGGTCGAAGAGGGGCTGCATGGCTCGGTCACATGGATGATTGAGCAGGGTGCAGTGGGCGGTGTGCCGCTGTTGGATTTCAAATTTGGCTGTTCGGCCAATGCCGAGGCGTTCGTGCCGTCACCGCATCAGTTCTGTTACTTCCAGGCGGGTGGCTTTGATGCCTCGCTTCTGTCCTTCCTTGAGGTGGACAAACACGGCTCGGTCAATGTCTCGCGCCTGTCGGCCATCCCGCACCGCACGGCGGGGGCCGGAGGATTCGTTGATATCACGGCGCGGGCGCGCAAGATCGTGTTCTCGGGCAATTTCAATGCGGGCGCAAAAATGACGGTCGAGAATGGGCAGATCACCATCCTGAAAGAGGGGAAAGTGGCCAAGTTTGTGGACGAGGTTGACCAGATTTCCTTCTCGGGCCAGCGCGCGCAGATGCAGGGGCAGGACGTGACCTATGTGACCGAGCGCTGTGTGATCAAACTGACCGATGATGGGCTGATGATCACCGAAATTGCACCGGGCCTAGACTTGCAGCGGGATATTCTGGATCAGGCAGCAACTCCCTTGCTGGTCTCGGAGGATTTGAAAACTATGGATGCCGATCTGTTTGATCCGGCATTGATGGGATTGGAGTTGCAGTCGGCGTGATGGACCATTTCCTGCTCGATATCCAAAACGGCATAGCGCGGCTGACGATCAACCGCCCGGACCGGCTGAACGCGCTGACCGAAGCGATGATGGATGATCTTTTGGCGTTGTGTCGTCAGATCGAAAGGGCAGAGGATGCACATGTTGTCATTCTGACCGGTGAAGGCAGGGCGTTTTGCGCAGGCGGAGACATTGATGCCTGGGCCGATCATACGCCCGATGGATTTGCGCGGCACTGGCTGCGCGACGGGCACCAGGCCTTGGACGCTTTGGCGCGGCTGCGGCAGCCGGTGATCGCTGTGCTGAACGGTCATGCGTTGGGGGGTGGGTTGGAACTGGCTGCTTGCGCCGATCTGCGCATCGCCGAGGCGCATATCCGAATTGGCCAACCCGAACCCGCCTTGGGCATCATTCCGGGCTGGTCCGGTACACAACGCACCGTGCGTCGTTTCGGAGCGCAAACCGTGCGCCGCATGGCACTGTTCGGAACTCAGTTCGACGCGGTCGAGGCCGAGCGTCTGGGGTTGGTGGATCAGGTCGTTGAACAAGGCCAAGGTCTGGCTGCCGCGACCGAACTGGCCGAAACGCTGCGCTATCGTGGGCCTATTGCGACCGAGTTGGTCAAAATGCTGATCAACGCCGCCGAGGGCGAAGAGCGTGAACGCGTTTTCGAAGTTTTGGCTGGCCGCGCTGCCGCTATGCAGCCCGAGCTTCAGACCGGGTTGGCCGCCTTCAAGGCCCGCAAAAAAGCAGATTTCTGGAAGTAACATCCAAAGGACACAAGCATGATCCGCCACCTTGTCCACCTGCGCTTTGCTGACACCGTGTCAGAGGGTGAAAAACAAGCGCTCTACGATGATCTGGCCGCGCTTTCGGGCCATATCGACGGCATTCTGGATTTTCAGCACCGTAAGAATATCTCGGTTGAAACGCCCCTGGTGCGGGGGTTCAACGACATGTTCTGGTTTGATTTTCGGGACATTTCGGTGCGTGACGCTTACCTTGTGGACCCCACCCATCAAGAAATTGGCGGACGGATTGTGGCCAAACTGGAGGGCGGCGCGGACGGCGTCTTTGTCTGCGACATCGAGATGTAGCACCCGACAGCGCGGGTCAGTCCGCCGTGGCAGGGCCTGCGTGACGCTCAGCAACAGGCGCGAAAGCGGCTGACGATCGTGTCTAGAACCTCATCGGGGTCGTGTTTCCACCAGTTTTCAGCCGAGAAAATCTCGACCTCGCACAGCCCGTAATAGCCGGCAGATTCTACCGCATCACGCAGGGCACGCAGATCGGCGACGCCGTCTCCCATCATACCGCGATCGAGTAAGACGTCGGTCGTGTCGGCCAGCCAATCACACAGGTGATATCCCAATATGCGGCCTTGCGCTCGGCGGGCCAACGTGTCGGCCAGCGTAGTGTCCCACCAGACATGGTAAACGTCGATGGCAACGCCCACATTTTCTGCTCCAACAGCATCGCAAACATTCAGCGCATCCGCCGCTGTCATCAGACAGGTCCGGTTCCCGGCTGTCGCGGGGTTCAGGGGTTCCAGCGCTAGGTTAACGCCTCGGTCCGCTGCATAAGGCGCCGCCCGCGCCACCCGGTCGGCCAGGATTTTCTGACTGTCCAGAACGCCTTTGGTTCCGGGCTCTGGTCCGCCAGTGACGATAGTCAGGACGTTCGTCCCAAGGCCTGCGGCCTGATCGATGGACAGGTAGAAATCATCCATAATCTGCTGGTCCGAGGGCAAGGCCAGCGGCCCGGTCAGAAATGGCGTCCGGCACAGACCGACCACTTGCATCCCTGCCGCGCGCACCCGGTCGCCGATTTCTACCTCGCGTCCACTCAACTCGCGCCGCCAGAAGGTGATGCCGCCATAGCCGCGCGCCGCGCAGGCATCGATCACCTGCTCGGGCGACCATCCGGCACCATAGCCATCGAGATTATGGCCCAACGTAGCCGTATTCAGCGCCAGCGCAGAATGATCGTCAGAGAAATCTCGCAATAATCAGACCCCGTAGAGCTTCAGAATATGCCCCATGCGCGCAACCGCCAGATCAGGGTCGCGCAACAAGCCACATTCATCTGCCATTTTGAAGCAATCGGTGAAATAGGGCAAAGACCGGGTTGCCTGTGCGCCGTTCAGCATCACGAAATGATCCTGAAACCCGTTCAGCCATGCCAGAAACACCACGCCGGTCTTGTAGTATTGCGTGGGTGCTCGGAATATGTGCCGGGCAAGTGGAACGGTCGGGTCCAACGTTGCGCGGAAGGCCGCGGTATCACCTTCGCTCAGTTTGCTGACCGCATAGGCCGCCGCCGGGGCGAGGGGGTCGAATATCCCCAGCAGGGCGTGCGAAAAGCCTTGCTCATCACCCTCGATTAGTTCGGGGTAATTGAAATCATCGCCGGTATACATCTTGACGCCGTCTGGCAGAAGGCGGCGCATGATGATCTCTTTTTCCGCGTCCAATAGCGAGATTTTAATGCCGTCGACCTTGTCCGGATTGGAGCGGATCACGGTCAGTGCGGTGTCCAGCGCATCGTCAAAACCTGCGCCACCCCAATACCCAGCAAGCTGCGGGTCAAACATCTCGCCCAACCAATGCAGGATGACAGGGTGATCGCAGGCCTCCAGCACGTCGGAATAAACCGCGATATAGTCATCCGGCCCCGTCGCCACCTTGGCCAGCGCCCGAGAAGCCATCAGGATAATGCGTCCGCCCAGCTTTTGGATTGCTTCGACCTGCTCCAGATAAGCGCGGCGGACATCGTCCAGCGACGTGGCCTCAGCCGGGTCCAGATGATCCGTCCCACAACCATTGGCGACCAGAGCATCCGGCAGCTCTTCTTTCGTGCGCCGGATCAGCTCCAATGCGCCGGTCCAGTCCAGCCCCATGCCGCGTTGGGCGGTGTCCATCGCTTCGGCGATGCCCATACCCATCCCAGCCAAATAGTGGCGGAATTCCATGGTCTTGGTCCAATCCACATGAGCGGGACCTGTAGGGTCGTGATCACCAAACGGGTCCGCCACGACATGGGCAGCGGAATACAGCACGCGGGCCGAATTGGGCGTCAGCTTCGACGGCGCAACAGGGGTGCCGACAAGGGCATAGTCATGCAGCGTTCCGGCCGTATCAGGCAGTTTGATCTTCATCAGTCGACCTCAGAAACGGGGGACCAGCATCCCGGCATCGGCCGAGATCACCTGTCCGGTGGTATAGGGAAGTTTGCCGCTGGCCAGCGAGGCGATGATATTGCCCATATCCTCGGGCTGACCGACACGCGGGAACAGGGTCAACCCATCCTTGGCGCGCTGTTCATAGCTGTCGATCACCGGGGCGGTCATCTCGGTCGCGATCAGTCCGGGCTGCACGTCGTAGACCGCGATATTCTCGGGACCCAGCCGCACGGCGAAGGTTTTCGACACCATCGCCGCCGCCGCTTTTGACGCGCAATATTCCGCGCGCGGCGCCGCGACTGCGGACGCGTTTGACGAGGTCACGTTGACGATTGAATGGAACGCGTTTGCATCGCGATCCCGCGCCAGCAGACGTTTGGCAAAGGCCTGAGACAGAAAGAACATTGCCTTGGTGTTGATTTCCATACAGCGGTCATAGCTTTCTTCGGACACCTCCAACAGATCTCCGCGCTGAAGAACGCCAACGCCGGCATTGTTGACCAATGTCGTCAGAGGGCCCAGCTGGTCTTCGATGGCCGACAGTTGCGCTTCATGAGCGTCGATGGCCGAGACATCGAACGCAGCCGCCACGGCCGGAACACCAAGGTCGCGAACCCTGTCCAGCGCGGCCTGCAACTCTGCGTCCGCTTCCGGGCCGTTCACAGCGATGGCAAACCCTTGTTTTGCCAAGGCTATGGCAGCCGCCAGACCAATCCCGCGGGACGATCCTGTTACTAATGCAACCTGTCTGCTCATGTAGCAGCCCCTTTTGCAAGCAGTTCCCGTGCGATGATCATACGTTGAATTTGGTTGGTGCCTTCATAAATCTGGGTGATCTTGGCGTCGCGGTAAAGCCGTTCAACCTCAAAACCGCGAATATACCCGGATCCACCAAAGACTTGCACCGCATCCGAGGACCGCCGCACAGCCATGTCACCGGCAAAGCATTTTGCCATAGAACATGCCTTGGTTGCATCCTGACCTGCGTCGATTTTGTAAGCGGCAGAATGAACTAGCAAGCGGGCGGCTTCGACGTCTTTGGCAATATCGGCCAACAACCACTGGACACCCTGAAAATCTGAGATCGGCTTGTTGAACTGTTTGCGCTGCTGCGCATAATCCGTTGCGGCTTCTAGACCGGCCTGACCGATCCCCACTGCAAGAGCAGCGATGCCTACGCGGCCTTTGTCCAGAACGCTCATCATCATGTGGAACCCGCGCCCTTCTGTGCCCAACAGCGCATCGGCCGGCAGGCGCACATCGTCGAAGGAGAGCGGGCCAACCTGGCTGGCGCGCTGGCCCATCTTGATCTCTTTCGGGCCGCGCGTAACGCCGTCAGCATGCAGGTCGACCATGAAAATCGACATGCCGCGATGCCCGGCCTCGGGGTCGGTTCGAGCCAGAACAAAACCCACATCCGCAACGGGCGCGTTGTGAATCCAGATTTTACCGCCATTCAACACCCAGCCGTCGCCATCACGTACCGCCGTAGTGCGGATGCCAGACACGTCGGTGCCCGCTTCGGGTTCCGTTATGCAATAGGCAGGGCGCATTTTTGCGGCCAGCAATTCCCCCAACCATTTGCTTTGTTGCTCGGCCGTCCCGTGGCGCACCAGTAGGGTCGTCACCAGTTCAAGAAGGCCACATTGATCCGCGATTGAGGCGTAACCATGAGATAATTCCTCCATCACCAAGGCATAGGTCAAAGTGTCGAAACCGGGCCCTCCCAATTCTTCAGGTACGCCGATACCGAACAGGCCGAGTTCAGCCATTTGGTCATAGATTTCAGAAGGAAAACGAGAATCGCGATCTAGTTCTTCCGCGGCGGGGCGAATGACATCCTGTGCGAACTGGCGGGTCATATCGCGGACCTGGATATGTGTTTCGGTCAGAAACATGGTGGCGTCCCCAAATGTAACTAATCAGTTACTAATATGATGTCCTAGGTGCCCGCGTCAAGTGGCTTGATCGAGAGTGTGAATTGATATAAATAACCAAACAGTTACTTATGAGAAGGCAGATCGGACCGCCCCGGTTTGCGCAAGGGAGGTTTGCATGACACCAAATTCCAAGGCCAAATTCGGCCGCGTAGATCTTGAAGTATCCACCTTCGGCTTTGGCACTGCGCCGATTGGCAACATCTTTCGCGAGATTGACGAGCAAACCTCGGACGCGATGATTCAGCACGCGTGGGATGCTGGTGTTCGCTATTTCGACACGGCACCAATGTACGGCCACGGCCTGTCCGAATTGCGCACCGGTCAAAGCCTGCGCTGGAAGAATCGGGACGATTTCATCCTGTCCTCCAAGGTTGGGCGTGTTCTGAAACCGGCGCGCCGTCAGGATATCAACTTTGAACCTTGGACCAATGCTGCCCCCTTCACCATGCATTTCGACTACAGCTATGACGGTGTGATGCGCTCGTTCGAGGACAGTCTGCAACGCATGGGGCTGGAACGGATGGATATCTGCTTTATCCACGATATCGACGTGTTCACACGTGGCGACGAACAGCCCGAAGTGTTCAAGCAGGCAATGGATGGGGCCTGGAAGGCACTGGAAAGCCTGCGCAATCAAGGCATTGTCAAGGCGATTGGCGTAGGCGTCAACGAATGGGAAGTCTGCCACGCCGCCTTGGAACAGCGCGACTTTGACTGCTTTCTGTTGGCCGGGCGCTATACGCTACTGGAACAGGATGCTTTGAATAAATTCCTTCCCATGTGTGAAGAGCGCGGCGCCGCCGTTGTCGTGGGTGGGGGGTTCAACTCAGGCATTCTGGCGACCGGCGCCAAAGAAGGGGCCAAGTACAACTATGCGCCAGCCCCGGCAGACATAATGGAAAAGGTCCGTAAAATCGAAGCCGTCTGCGCCGAGTATGATGTTCCACTGCCGGCAGCCGCGCTGCAATTTGTCGTCGCCCACCCGGCGGTACCGACCTTCATGGCTGGAACACGGACGGTCGAGCAGTTGGACCAGAACCTCAACTGGTTCAGCCACGACATTCCATCCGATTTCTGGGCCGATCTAAAAACCAAAGGGTTGCTGCGCGAGGACGCTCCGGTTCCCGCATGACTGGGCTCCTAAAGGCCGGCACCTACGGGTTTCATGACCTGGAAACCGGTGATCTTATACATACCAAAACGGCCGAGATATCGGCGGACCTGATCACGAGCTTTGCGAACCTGACCGGGGACCGTTACGCGCTGCACCTGGATGATGACGTCGCGCGCGCTCGCGGCTTCAAATCTCGGGTGGCCCATGGACTTTTGGTGCTTTCGGTGGTCGATGGGCTGAAGTTCCAGGCCGAAGCAAAACTGGATGGTCTTGCTTCATTGGGTTGGGATTGGCGCTTTGAAAACCCGGTATTTGCGGGCGATAGGATACGAGCCGTTCTGACGGTGACGGCAAAACGCATCACCGCGTCTGGCAAGCGCGGGATCATCGCGTTCCACTTCGATGTTCTGAACCAGGATGATCAGCGGGTTCAGCAGGGTACCAACGAATTGATCTTTGACTTATAGATGGGGAAGAGATGTCGGTTTCGATCTCGAAAAAGATGATCACGTGCAGCGCGGCGTCCACAGCCGTTCAGGCGGCCATAGGGTACGCTCAGCAAAATGGCTGGGCAGTTGCCGCAATCGTCGTTGATGCCAGCGGTCACATGCTGGCGGCGGGGCGGATGGACAACGCGCCTGCGGCTGTTGCTGGATTTGCATTGGACAAGGCCCGAACCGCGGTTCTTGGCAAATCCACCCAGGATTTCGCAAAACGCATGCTGTCCGGGCCAGAGCTCCAACTGGGAATGGTCAATCGCCCCAATATTTGCGCATGGGAGGGCGGGATACCGGTTCACGAGAATGGAAATCTGATCGGCGCTATTGGCGTATCTGGCGCAGCAGGGCCAGAGGACGTGCAATGCGCCAAGGCCGGACTCGACGCGATCGGCCTCTGACCTCAAGCAACCAATGCCCGGCTTCTGGCGTTGCCAGTGCCGAGTGCGAACCGAAACAAAAGCCCAGCTTATGCAGCCGGGCTTTTGAGTTTTGAGCGGCTCAAAGCCCCCATTTCTCGCGGTTCTGGTCGAAGAACCCTTGGGCTTTTTTGACTTCGATCCAGTTGTTCACATAGTTGATCCAGACCTGATCGCCCTGCGGCAGGATCATCGCAATCGGCGAGGGTGACCGTGGGCCCGCATTCTTGACTCGCACAACCGGGAATTTTTCTTCCAACGTTGAGCCTTCGATATTCGAGGTGATGAACACGTCGGCACGCCCGGCGATCACCTCCTGAAAGCCGCGGGCCGGGGCCTCGACCACTTTGATCTCGGCATTCGGGAACCATTCACGCACACGTTTTTCAAAGGTGGTGCCCAAAGTGGTGGCGACCTTGACGCCCGGCTGGTTGATCGAGTCATACCCGTCGAACTTGTCAGCCTTGTCCTTGGTTGTGTAGGGGAACAGTTCGACCGAGATATAGCTGTCCGAGAACCCCGCGACCTTCATGCGCGGCGGTGAGATCGAGGCCGAGCCCGTCAGGTGGTACTTGCCTGCCACGACGCCATTGACCAGTGTTTTCCAGTCGGTCGGCACATACTCGACCTCAACCCCCAGATCGGCGGCCAGTTCGTTCATGATGTCGATGTCATAGCCCTTGTAGCTATTGGTCGCCGGATCGCGCAGCGACATAGGGTTCCAATCCCCAGTGGTACCCACCTTCAGCACGCCGGAATCCAGCACCTCGTTCAGGGCCGACTGCGCGTTGGCTGCACCCGTCACGACCAGACTAAGCGCCGCAATGGCGGCGGCTTTGCATATACTCTTCATGGACTTCTCCTGTTGGTGGTGTTTCGACTTCGTGGCCGCTTTCGTGGTTGATTTAAGCGCAAAGCCAAAGATAACCTCAAGAAAATATTCTAATATCAACAAAAAGGGGCAGGTCGGCCAATGTCAGAAGCCGCCATAGAACTTGCGGGCGTAAACAAATGGTTCGGCGACTTTCATGTTCTGAAAGACATCAACCTGACCGTGAATGCCGGGGAAAAGGTCGTCATTTGCGGCCCTTCCGGGTCGGGCAAGTCCACGGTTGTCAGATGTATCAACCAATTGGAAAAGCACCAGAAAGGCGCGATCCGGGTGGATGGGGTCGAGCTGACCGACGATCCCAAATCCGTCGCCACGATCCGGTCCGAGGTTGGCATGGTGTTTCAGCAATTCAACCTGTTTCCGCATCTGACCGTGCTTGAAAACCTGACCCTCGGCCCGATCAAGGCGCGAGGCCTGTCCCGCAAGGAAGCCGAGGAAAAAGCCCGCCACTATCTGGACCGCGTCCATATCCCCGATCAGGCCGACAAGCGCCCCATTCAGCTTTCGGGTGGCCAGCAACAGCGCGTCGCAATTGCCCGCTCTCTGTGCATGGAGCCGCGCGTATTGTTGTTCGACGAACCGACCTCGGCCCTGGACCCCGAGATGATTTCCGAAGTGTTGGACGTCATGGTCGAACTGGCGCAAGAGGGGATGACCATGGTTGTCGTCACGCACGAGATGGGTTTTGCCCGCAAAGTGGCCGACAAGATGATCTTCATGGATGCCGGTGAGATCGTTGAGGAAGGGCACCCCGAACATTTCTTCACCAACCCGCAATCCGAGCGCTGCCGCAAATTCCTGTCGCAGATTCTACAGCACTGAGAGAGGCCGATGAAAAAACTTCTGCTGATCGTGCCCTTGCTGTTGCTGGCGAGCTGTTCTTCGTCCCAGACTTGGGGCTGGTATGTGATCGACCCGACCACGCAATCGGGCTGGACGAATGTGAAATTCCTGATCTCGGGCATGTGGGCGACGATCCAGATCTCGCTGATCGCCGCCGTGCTGTCGATCGTACTCGGCCTGATGGTCGCGCTGCCCGGCCTGTCAGAGAAACGCGGCTGGCGCTGGGTCAACCGGATCTATGTCGAATTCGTTCGCGCGATTCCTCTGCTGCCGATGCTGTTCTGGGTGTTTTACGGCCTGCCCATCGTGTTCCAGTCCATGGGGTTGAACATCCCAATCGATCCTTTCTGGGGCGCGATTATCACGCTGGCGATTTCCGACAGCGCCTTTACGGCCGAGATTTACCGCGCGGGCATTCAATCCATCGCGCGCGGCCAACGCGAGGCGGCGCAGACCATCGGGCTGAACTATGTGCAGACCATGCGCTATGTGATCCTGCCACAGGCGATCCGGCGCATTCTGCCGCCGCTGGCCAACCAGTTCATCTACATCGTCAAGATGAGCGCCTTTGCCAGCGTCATCGGGATGCAGGAACTGACCCGCCGCGCGAATGAGTTGGTGGTGACGGAATACCGCCCGCTGGAGATCTATACGCTGCTGATTTTCGAATACCTGATCCTGGTTCTGATCATCAGCGCGGGCGTACGCTGGCTGGAACGCCGCATGGGCGCGGATGAGCGCGGATAAGGAGAAACAGTAATGGGCTGGAAAGACTTCATGGCCGAGACCGAGGCCAATATCGGCACCCTGTCAAAAGAAATCCCCGACACCGTGCGCGGCTTCGGTATCATGGGCAAGGCGGCGAAAACCGACGGCGTCCTCAGCGAAAAGACGAAGGAATTCATTGCTCTGGGGATTGCTATCTCCACTCGCTGCGACAGTTGCATCGGGTTCCACGTCAAGTCCCTGGTCCGTCTGGGGGTCACGCGCGACGAACTGTGCGAGGCCCTGTCCATGGCCACCTATATGGGCGGCGGCCCATCCTTTGCCTACAGTGCCAAAGCACTGAAAGCCTTTGACGAATTTTCGGAGTAACCCCCATGCGCCCTGATCTGGCCGGAGCTGAAGGCTACATTCGCAACACCTGGTATGTCGCCGGACGGTCTGAAGATTTTGGTCGCAACCTGACCGCCCTGCGTATGTTGGACGAAGAGATTGTCATCTACCGCGACACCGTTGACAAAGCCATCGCGCTGGAAGATGCCTGCCCACACCGCAAACTGCCCCTGTCCCAAGGGACAATCGAGGGCGACCACGTGGTCTGCGGCTATCACGGGCTGACCTTCGGCTGTGGTGGCGAATGCGTCAGTGCGCCGACCCAGTTGGATAACCCCCCGCGCCGCGCCGCAGTGCATGCCTATCCGGCCGAGGATCGCTGGGGCTTTCTGTGGCTGTGGATGGGCGACCCGGAGGAGGCCAGCACAGATGACATCATCGACATCCCCAATTTCGACAACCCGGACTGGGGCAAGACCCAAAAGGGCGCGATGGAGATGGCATGTCACTACCTGTATATTATCGACAACCTGCTTGACCCCAGCCATGTGGCCTGGGTGCACCTGACCTCGTTCGCCGGGGCCGGAACCGACAACCGCCCGCTGGATCTGGAGGAAACAGAGAACGGAGTCATCGTCTCGCGCTGGATCGCGGATGAGCCCGCACCACCCTATTACGCGCCGATCCTGCCCTTTGGTCCAAGCTGTGACCGCAAGCAGCACTATGAATGCCGCCTGCCCGCGACGGCGATTAATATGTCCGTCTATACTCCAACGGGCGAGGGCGGGGCGGACCGGCCCTTTTCAGCAAACGCGTTTGTCAATATTTCGTACAACTTCATCACGCCGGTCGATGGTGAGAACTCACGCTATTTCTGGTTCCAGCATCGCAACATGCATGCGGATGACGCGGCCATGTCTCAGCGTATGTTTGACGGTGCAGTCATGGCGTTCAACGAGGACAAAGAGGTGCTGGAACATGTCCAGACCGGCATGGCGCGCCGTAAGACAGGGTATATCAATCTGGGGCTGGACGCAGGCGCCATGCGGTTCCGGGCCCGTGTCGCCAAACTGATCGCCGGGGAAGAGGCCGCGCGACTAGCCGGCTGACAACCGGCCGTTCGGGCCTTGACCGACCTGTTGCGCAGGGGCGTCGAACACGGCCCGGATGCTGGGATAGGCCTCAAGAATATCGGAGCCGCCCTCAATCAGCTCGGGCCGGAATACGCCGTGCTCCCACACGGCAACGCCGTCGACGCGGATTGTGGGATCCAGCACGTTCAGGCAGATCTCACCCGGCGCATAGTTTCCGCAGGTATGGAAATGCATCAAACGGGGGTTGCCAAAGGCCGAGCCGCTCCAGCGTTCGTAATTCTCATGCGCGGGGGTGGGGTAGGCGCAGCCAGGGTGAATGCCTGCGTGCCAGGAATGCATTGTCATCGGGTCTAGGTCGAACATCTGGCCGACCTTCTCGTAGTGCATCTGCGCGCAATGCACGTCCATCGGATGGCCCGAGAAGCCCGTTAACCTGTTGTCTTCAAACGCGACCGCAAGCGGTTCCTGCAAATCGCAGCCATATGGTTCGTAGAATTTCGACCCGGTCCCGACCAGAAACCCATCCTGTATGACCACGCCCGAAAACCCCGCCGAAGGTACCGGCGCAAAGACCGACATTGGAAAGCGGGTCACGCTGACATCCGCCGCACTGGCGGTCGGGAATGCAGCGCCCGGTCCGCAGAAATCGGTGCCAAGCGGGCAGGTGACATGAATGTGCGTCGCATCCGCCAGCGCTGTGTTCACCGCATTCTTAAGCGCGACAAACCCCGCGTAATCGGCCGAGCCAAATCCCGATCCCAACATCTCGACATCCAGCGCATAGGACATGATCGGCCGGATATTCGTAATCTCGGGATTAAAGCGAAGCTGATCACCCGTGCGCGACAGGAACAATGTGCGATCGGCTGCCTTCATTTCAGCCACGACGGACTGCGGCAATCGCGCTTCCATCGGGTCAAAGGGTATGGTTTGCACCGACGCCCTGACGCCGTTCTGACGGGCGCATTCCACAATAACATCAGCGATCTCGGAATCGTAATAGGCGTAGTCGGGGTCTTCGCGCAGCACAAGAAGGTGGTCGCCTGACGACAGCCCGGCGCAGTTGAACAACAGGTTTTCAGCGCCCGCTTTCTGGTTCGGACGAATCATGATGGTGGCTCCTGCGCGATGTCACAGTGCAGACTATCCCGCTCACGATCCTGTGATCTAGCAAAAATGACTGTGCAGGAAAAATATCTGCTGACACCCGCGTTGCCTTCGCCCATAACCTGAGGTCGTTCTAGACAGGAGGCCCCGGCATGAGCGCTTGGATCGAAATGGTTTCGGATGATCAGGCCGAAGGCCGGTTGAAAGAGCTTTTGGACAAGGCTCGCACCCCGCATGGCACGGTCGACACCGTCATGCGCGTCCATTCCCTGCGGCCCGAAACGATGAACGGGCATGTCACGCTGTACCGCTCGGTCCTTCATTCCGACGACAATCAGCTGCCGTTTTGGTTTCTTGAGATTGTGGCCAGCTATACTTCGATACTGAACGATTGCACCTATTCGCTGACCCATCACTTCATGAATGTGCGCAACCTGTTGAAAGACCAACCCCGCAGCGACCGCATCTTTACTGCCCTGAAGGCGCACCGCCCCGAGGATGAGTTCGAGGGCAAAGAACTGGCGTTGCTGCGATACGCGGGCAAATTGACCACCGATGTCGGCCGAATGGTGAAATCGGACTTTGAGGCTTTGAAAATCGCAGGTTGCTCTGACGGACAGATCCTCGAGGTCAATCAGGTCTGCGCCTATTTCAACTATTCCAACAGATTGCTCAACGGGCTTGGTGCAACGACCGAGAATGATGTCATCGGCTACTACAAGGCCGATGAGTAACCACTATAGGGGCCGCGCAACGCGCCCCTTGGAGAGCGACGAACTAAAACCACGAGGCGACAATGCACATCAAACCGTTCGGCGTTGAAATGTGGATGAACGAGTTCGAGACAACTTGCGAGCTCAACCTGGCCGAAACCTGTGTGGAATCCATCACGTTGGGCGAGTTGTTTGAGATGTCTGGTCAACACAACAGCATTCTGAATGACCTTTCGGCGATGAAGATGTCCTATGGCGCAATCGAAGGGTCGGATCGGTTGCGCGATGCAATCGGCGGCATGTACGAAACCCTGAACCGTGACAATATCCTGACCACCCATGGCACCATCGGTGCCAATGCACTGGTACATCAAACGCTGGTGTCGCGTGGGGATCACGTGATTTCGGTCATTCCGACCTATCAGCAGCATTATTCGATACCCGAAAGCATTGGCGCAGACATCCAACTGTTGCACCTGCGGTCAGAAAACGCGTTCCTGCCCGACCTGGACGAGCTGCGCGCGATGATCCGCCCAGATACGCGGTTGATTGCGATCAATAACCCCAACAATCCAACCGGTGCGCTGATGGATCGTGCGTTGCTGGACCAAATCGTGGATATCGCCCGAAGCGTGGACGCCTGGCTGCTATGTGATGAGGTGTATCGCGGCACCGACCAGACCGGCGACGGGTTTACCGCATCGGTCGCGGATATCTACGAAAAGGGGATCAGCACAGCCAGCACCTCAAAGACGTTTTCATTGGCGGGGCTGCGCGTGGGCTGGATTGCCGGACCAAAAGACATGCTGAACCAGGTGATGATCCATCGCGACTATAACACCATCTCGGTCGGTGTCGTGGACGAGTTTCTGGCCGCAATCGCGCTGGAAAACCGTGACAAGATACTGGCCCGCAGCCAAAGGATCACGCGCGAGAACCTTCAGATTGTAAAGGACTGGATCGCGTCGGAACCTCTGTTGAGCTGGGTCGAGCCTATGTCCGGCACCACCGCGCTGCTAAAATACGATCTGCCGATGACATCGCGCGATCTATGCGTCGCGCTATTGCAAGAAGAAGGCGTGATGCTAACCCCAGGCAGCGCGCTGGAAATGGAAGGCTGGCTGCGGCTGGGCTATACTAATCCGACGGCAGATCTAAAGCTGGGGCTGGAACGTTTTTCGGGTTTCCTTACTCGTCATCGAGCCCACACAAGCAGCTGAAAACAAAAGCCAAGGGCATAGCTTGTGTGTTTGCTTGCGGTCCGAAAGCGGCTGAACAAAGGCCACTTCAAGTTGTCGAATACGTCTTTAGTTGTTGAAGCAATCCAAAACAATGGGGTTCCCGTCCACATCTACAGCGCCCACATCAAATTTGATTTGAGGCGCGATTCGGGGGCGCGTGAAGGCAATCGAGGCGTATCTGCTTGGCGAGATGATAAAATCACCCAGCAAAGGAGTGTAGTCCAAAAAAGACTCGGTCATCAGCATCGTGTCGCCTTGCGCGAATAACGGAATGCGACTTGCGTACAAATCTATTTCGTCATTTGTCAGGTCCAACAGCCCGTCAGTGGATTCTGACCAACAGAACTCCAGCACCCGTTGCGATTCATCCGCGCAATTTTCGGTACATTCGACCGTCGATATGCGCAGCTCGGTTGGATAGCCGTTATCAGTCAGGAACCTAAAGACACTGTCCATCCCGTCGAAATAGTTGGCATCAATAAAACTGTCTTCACGGCTAACCATGTCGGATACCGTATAGGTCGCCTTCGACTGGATATAAGACACCCGGATCGCGTCCTGGACCACAAGGCCGCCAGAGGTCAGTAGAATCAAAAATGGAAGCACCATCCCCATTTCCACAAGTGCTGCGCCGCTTGTGTCATCTTTAAAGCGGAGGATTGCACAATGAATAGCGCGGGCATGTGTCTTGAGTTTGGAAAACATCAGAAGGGCTCGTTCACAAAGGCAGATTTTGAAACAAGGGCGAAATTGCCGAACTCATCATAGCGTGGCAAAGACCGCAAAGCGTCCATCGGGGGAAACAGAGAGCGCTGGATCAAACAGGCGCGTGCAATCATCAACTGATTTTCGATACCTGCCGTGAAATCAATCGGCGGCATATAGCCGTCCTCGGGAGTCGTATCCAGGCAATTGGTTTGACCCAGATCCAGATTCCAAACCGATCTTTCAACTTCGCGCACCTGCAACAACAGGCTTTCCGAGCAATCCCAGAGAATGATCCGAGCCAGCGTTTTGGCACACATCGCATCTTTGACGCTGTCGTGGTCTGGGTTGGGGATCAAACCCAGTCGCAATTCGCGAAATGTCTGGTCGGTTACCCGATCGAGAGAGATCTGCCGCATCTTCAGATGGGCAAACTCAAGCGTCAGAAAGAGCATCAGCAAAAGCAATGGCAGACAGAGCGCGTATTCGACCAAGACCGCACCATCTTCGTTTTTGCGCCAACCCCGGATGCGCTGAAAAAAGGTCCCGTTTGCACGCTCGCGCGTTGGTGCAGAAGGGGTGGGGATTTTTGCGAAATTCATCATGATTCAAACACTCCAACTCAACTACTGCGTAAGGCGCAGGCGGTTGATTTGACGCGCAATCGATTGAAACGCCGAGTCGATGTCCAAGCTATTTACGTCATAGAAAAAGGCGGGGGACGAAGCGCAATCCAGCAAAGTTGCGTCACCCTGCGCATAGGTATCCATACCAATGGTAAAGATAGTGATGCCGTTATCTTTCGCTGCTTGACAGATTGCCGACGTGCGCGGGTTTTTCGAGGTGTTTACCGTTTGGTCGATAATCCGGTTGTAGTGGCCGACAGCGCTCCTGCGTCTGTCAACTCTGGCGAGAACAAGCTCGGCAAATCTGTATACCGGGAATTGGGTCCATACCTCTGGCCAGGTCAATTGAACCAACGTTCCGTTCGGTCGGCTCACCCACCGGGCTGTAGATATTTCGAAAAAATCGTTGCGGGTTCTGGGGCGGTTCTGGAAATAGTAGAACCTGTTTGTTCCACGTACCTGGACCACAGGTGAATTACCGGTCCTAAACGGCGGCTTGACGTCATAGCTCTGCGTGTTTTCTCCATCCGACATGACGATCAGATACTTGACTGTCTCATCGCTGGTGAATTCGTCGGGGACACCGCGCACGGCCGGACCAGACAGATATTCAAACCCCGGCTCAGTCGACAGAGATGACAAAACCGGTCTCAACGTAGGGTCCAACAAAGCGGCCCCCCATTTCGTCGCCATTTCAATCGAGGTAAAGCCGCCCGGCTGCATTGCTCTTATGCGCGCTTTCAAGACTTCGGGGTCTTCTGACCACGGTACAATGTCACGGGTCGCCGAATCTGTGGGGCAGGCGACCGTGCCACTGGTGACCGAACGAGCCCCCGTGCTTGGAGCATGATGCGCTGTCCGGTTCAACAAATCCGTCGTTGAAATCGCCGTGGTCTGATAATCAACCTCGTCGCTGAACGTCACGCAATGGGACAGGTTGTGCTCTGCCGTAACCGAGAAATTGCTCAACAGGGCTTCGCCAACCGAAACCTGTGTCGCAAAGGGTACGAGCGATATCGTTGTTCTCCCAGGCTGTCCAGGTCTGGGTTGCACCGCATCGACAAAAGCCTGGGCGGCAGGGATCAAAAGATCCATCCGGGACGGCGTTGACGCCGGGCCGGACGTCGCGCCCGGTGCCCAGGACATTGATCCTGAGTTGTCGAGCGCCACGGCAATTTCCAAATCCTGACGCGATTCCGTAGCGGCGCCGGCGACGGCCACATCCCAAGCTTCGTTGCCGACAACACGGGACAGGTATGCCGGGAGACGTTCACTGGCTTCGATCGATACGGTTCGCTCTGCAATGCCGCTGACAACAGTTACGTTGTCCAGATTGTCTGCCAAACCTGCCTTGGCGAAAAAATCTTCGACCAAATCCTCGGGATCGAGCGTTTGCTCCAAATCGGCTGCCGCCAGGCTGGCTGCATCGGTTGTGTTTTGCAGCTTAACCCGTGTGTCCTCGGTCAGCGCTAATTCGAAGGCATATCCGATGAAGGCCATCATCGGGATGACCATTATCGCAACCAGAACCAAAACACCGCCTTTGGTGTCGCGCCGAAACCGCTCAGGTAGGCCCCCGGAATTCATTAGATCGCAGTGTGGTTTCTTGTGTGAAGGTGCTCTGTTTTGCCCTTCGTTCAAATCCTCAAAACTCATACCCATCTGAACAACTCATTAAGTGTTGGAACCGTTGAAACGTCGAAAAACAAACAAAACTTTACACCAAAATGAACCATTGATGAACCCAAAATGAACAAATTCCGACAAGATTTGGCCACAATCGTTAATTTGAAATAGTCGTTGAAGTAGACGCAAGGTTGCTGGAACCTTGTTTGCGCTTGGCAGCAGGTCAACACTCAGGTTTATAAAATGGCTTTTTAATCATGATGTTACGCCGAGTTGCACGCGATTGGAGAAGCTTTTCCAAAAAAGACTCCGCAGCCTTTTGGCCACGAAGCAAACTACCAACGCAGATGTGGTGGTTTTGTTGTGCCCTGACTCTCAAACCTTTGAAATTCAGCTGATTACTCCGGATTTCGGCGACGATAGGGCTTTGGCGGCTGCATTGTTTGCAAGAATCAAAGCAATGTTGCCTCTGAGCCAGTCGTATCAAGCGTGAAACCGGAAGTACGCATGGGATCGTTTGTCCAATAGCAGGCAGATCGCCGACGGTTAGATCACTGCGCCAAGGTCACTTGTTTGAGCCCGTCGAAAATTTCAGATTTCGCATTTTCACTCAGACAGGGAACGGACAATGCCATATCAAAATCTGCGTGGTCTGTATCGTCAATTTTACCGTTTTTAGAAACTTCGTTGCCCAATTCGGTCAGGATAGTTTGACCTAACCGCAGCAATTCAGGACGGATATCAGCCACAAGATCAGGCGGGTTTGGTACCGGAGAGTCGCCGCCTTGCCACTGGCTGATCCAGCACCGCTGGATAGCCTTCGCTGCTTCGATCTGAGCGCGAAAAAACATCTGGACACTGGGGCCGGACAGACCGGCCTGTTGGGAAGCTTCCACAGCGGCTTGCAGAACCACCGCTTCACGCGCGAGGTCTTCCACGTCGACCTCGTTTCGATACTTCCACGCGGCGACACCCTTCATCCATGACAGACGGTCGTTGATGGAATTAAACAGCGCATCCGTATCTGCGCGCGGCTGCGCAGAAGTCACCAAAAGCATGCAGACAAAAAGGCAAAAAGTCCCAATAGATTGTTTTAGCATGATCTCTGATCGTTATTTGGGGCGCCGCCGGTGCCGCAGAACTTGCGACTGTTCATAGTTTGTTTAGCCCAATGCGTTGTTGCGAACCACAAGAGTTGCGGACAGGGTCGTTCAGGGGCGGTTCTCTAAGATCGTTTTGATCAAAGGTTGCAGGTGTTTTTCGTACCGGCGCCACTTCTCTTTCGACGTCGTATAGAGAGGCTGGCGCACCTGCTGCACGCTGGCGGTGCGGACCCGGCGTTTGCCGGTATAGAATTCAAGGCAACTTTCTGACCAGTCCAACCCGCAATAGTCGATGAGCCCGCGCGCGACCGTGTCGATATCATCCACTAGCGCCTCATACCGGATCGTATGAAAGGCACCTTGCGGCAACACCGTCTGCCAATGCCTCATCAACCGCGTGTAGGCGTTGTAGTAACGCCCCAACTCGACTTGGTCATAGCTGTGCAACTGGCTGCGTTCGAACAGGCGTGTGTAGCAGGACAGGCAGATATCCAGCGGGTCGCGGGTAACGTGAATGATCCGGGCATTGGGCATCAACGCATGTATCAGGCCCACCAGTTGGAAATTCGCTGGCATCTTGTCGACCACATGGGGCGCTTCACCGCCCAAACGGGACAGAATGGCCACGTAGTCTTCGGCGCGGCGGGTCAGATCGGCGCTCGACAGACCGTTAAGGGCGTGCGGTACGTTGTTGCGCCCGTCAGGCAGCGCGCCAAAGAGCTGTTGCATTTCATTCAACTCTCCGGCCCCGGCCACCAGCGGGTGGGCGTCCAGAATGGATTCCGTCAGCGTGGTGCCCGACCGAGGCATTCCCAGCACGAAAATCGGTTTTGCGCTAGAAACGCCATGGCGGCGAAGCTGCGCGATCCGGTCGGCTGTAAAGGTAGCAATCAGATCGTCGGTCAGCTTGTCCGTCTCGGCCGCATCGTAGGAGATCAAAGACCGCTTCAACTGCGCGCCTGCCTCGAATTGCGCGAAGGCCTCGTCATAACGTTGTAGCTTCTCGTAGCATTCCCCCATCGCAAACCGATACGAGACCGCCTTTTGCGGCAACATCTCGGCGGCCTTTGTCAAAGCCGCCTCCAAAGCTTGAAACACCGGACTATCCTCGGTGATCTTATTCAGCCGCGCCAAGGCGATTTGCGCGCTTAGCGGATCATCCGAGGTTTCGGCGGCGGCGGTGAACGCATCCCGCGCCGCGTCGAAATCGCCCTGTTCCATCGCCAGATGCCCCAGCGCCAACCGACTGGAGGTCATGTCCGGCTTGATCGCAAGCGCTTTGGCATAAAGCGCACGTGCGCTATTCTCGTCCCCCAAATGCGCTTGGACCAACGCCATTTGATGGCAAGCCACCGCGCTTTCGGGGTCCAGCTTCAAGGCTTGTACAGCCTCGATCAACGCCAGTTTGGGGTGGTTCTTTTCAAACAGGACCTGCGACAAACCCACGTAGCTTTCCGTCTTTGTCCCATCCAAAGAGATGGCGGCGCGAAAGGCTTTCTCGGCCTCATCCAAATTGCATTCCAACAGCGCGATACGGCCAAAATTGCGGCGCAGCTCAGCATCGCGCGGCGCAGTTTCGGCATGTGCTTCTGCCACAGAGCGGGCGGCGGCGACATCTTCAAGCTCAATCAGGACCGAGATCAGGTTGTTGGCGGTCTCGGACGATGCTGGTTGAAGCCGAAGCGCCTGACGGTAAAGCTTGGCTGCCTTGGCGCGGTCCCCCTGATCACGAGCAATGCTGCCCAGATTGTTCAAAGCCCTATCCAAATCAGGAGACAGAGCCAACGCCCGTTCTTGTGCGGCGCGGGCTTTCTCAAGGTCTTCAAGGTCATAATGAACCAGACCGAGGTTGGACTGTGCCGCCGCATGCCCCGGCGCCAGTCGGACTGCCTGTTCCCCGGCGGCACGGGCCTGATCCAATCGCCCTGCACTCCGCAGAATTTCTGTGTAGTTGGCAAGGTATTGTACGCTGTCGGGGCGCAACTGAACCGCGCGCTCAACCGCCTGTATGGCTGCATCGGTTTGTCCGGTTTGGAACGCGATCAGGCCCAATATGTGATGCGCGTCCGCATGTTTGGGGGCGGCGGCGATGATTTTGGACAAAAGCGGTACGGCCTGCGCCAGCGCACCCTTTTGGTACTGTGCCATGGCCAGCGAAAACGCCTCCTGTACCGAGATCTGCTGACCCTGCGCAGCCATGATGCTCCTCCTCTGACACGTTGCCCGGTTATTCGGATCCGGGCTGTTGTTGGAAAGGTGGTAGAGCATTCCCGACAATGCGTCCATCCGCAAGCCACGGCGGGTGTGGGGTCGCTAAAGGCGATGATGACGTTTTCGTGTGATTAACTGCATAGACCCACGGCAGTTTCAATTTTAGCATGGGGTAGAAATTTACAGAAAAGGTGAATTGCAATGTTCCCAGACCGTAAATCCGTCCTCCCGCTTCTTGTGATCGCATCGACCGCCATCGCGGGGACCGTTCAGGCAGACGACACCGATACCGAAAAGATGTCATTCTTCATCACCAGCGTCGGGAAAGGGGATGGTGCCAATCTTGGCGGTCTGGAAGGGGCTGATGCCCATTGCAACGCATTGGCCAACGCTGCCGGTTCATCCAAGACTTGGGCGGCATATCTGAGCACAAGCATGATGATCGACCGCAGCACCGACCCGATGACCATCACCAACGGTATATCGGCGCGGGACCGGATCGGGACTGGCCCGTGGTATAATGCCAAGGGGGAAATGATTGCGCAGGATGTCGACAGCCTGCATTCGGACGCGGTCAATATCAGCCTGCAAACCGCGCTGGATGAAAACGGCAATCCGGTGAACGGGCGGGGCAGCAAGCCCAACCGGCATGACATTCTGACCGGCTCGGACAGTGCGGGGCATTTCTCGACCTCGGGTGGAGACAGCACATGCAGCAACTGGACCAGCAACAGCTCCGACGGATCGGCCATTGTCGGGCATCATGATCGCGTTGGGCTGAACGATGCGCGCAACATGGTGTCGTGGAATTCGTCCCACGGCTCGCGCGGGTGTGGCGAGGGCGATCTGCCCCGGTCTGGCGGCGCTGGCCTGTTCTATTGCTTCGCGGTCGAATAGCCTGATCCTGAAAACGTGACCGCAGCGCATGGGGCAGGGGTGTTAGAGTTCTCGCGACCGAGTTGGGAGAATTCCATGACCAGACTGCTTCTTGCGTTTGCAGCCCTTTTTCTTGCCACCAGCGCCGCGTTTGCCGAAACCGTGCGGTTCAAGGCGGCGGACGGAGTTGTTGTCACCGCCGATTTTCAAAAGCCCGGTGCCGCCTATGACACCGTCCTTGTCCTTTATCACATGGCCGGGGCCAGCCGGGGCGAATATGGTGATATTGCCAAGCGGCTGAACGAACTTGGCTATGCATCGCTGGCCGTCGATCAACGCTCGGGCGGCAAGTTTAACGGCGTAAAGAACGAAACCGCCGCCAAGGCAGGCGGCAACGTGGCATACACCGAAGCGATCCCCGACATGCAGGCGGCGTCAGCCTGGGCGCGTAAGAACGCGGGCGCGCGTCACGTCGGAGTTCTCGGGTCCTCGTATTCCGCGGGTTTGGTTCTTGTCCTCGCCGCGCAGGATCGCAAATTCGCCGATGCTGTCATGGCCTTTTCGCCGGGTGAGTATTTCGGTGGCAAGACCTATGTCACCAAACGGCTGGGTGATTTAAAAGATCCGGTCTTTCTGACCTCGGCCCGGAATGAGGCCGGTCAGTGGAAGCCCTTCGCGTCCAAAATCGCCGGTCCCGTCACCGGGTTTCAACCAGACGGGCGGGGTCGGCACGGAGCGTCGGCTCTCGTCAGTGCGGGTGGGGCCGAATACTGGGCGGCACTAACCGCTTTTCTAGCCACGCACCTACCGGCAAAGGGAGGGAGTTGAGCGCATACCGCTCAACTTCTTTTTGACCTCGCTGCCCGGGTCTTAGTGACGTTTCTTGGGCGGGATCAGATCTGTGATCGTACCCTCGAACATCTCGGCGGCAAAGTTCACCGTCTCACTGAGCGTCGGGTGCGGGTGGATCGTGTGGCCCAGATCGACTGCGTCTGCACCCATCTCGATGGCCAGCGCAGTTTCGGCGATAAGATCACCTGCATTGGTGCCCACGATACATGCCCCTACGACGCGCTGATCTTCGGGATTGAACAGCAGCTTGGTGATGCCTTCGGACCGGCCATTAGAGAGGGATTTGCCGGATGCAGCCCAAGGGAACACGCCTTTTTCGACCTTGATCCCTTTGGCCTTGGCCTCGGTATCGGTCAACCCGCACCATGCCACCTCGGGGTCGGTATAAGCGACCGAGGGGATCAGCTTGGCGTCGAAGAACCGTTTGTGACCGGCGGCCACTTCGGCGGCGACCTTACCTTCATGCACTGCCTTGTGTGCCAGCATGGGCTGGCCGACCAGATCACCGATGGCGAAGATGTGCGGCACACCCGTGCGCTGCTGGTTGTCCACCGCGATGAAGCCACGTTCATCAACCACAACACCCGCCTTTTCGGCGTCGATCAGCTTGCCATTGGGCTTGCGACCCACGGCGACCAGAACCTTGTCGAACGTGTCGGTGAAGCTTTCGCCCTTGTCATCTTCGAACGTGACTTTCAGGCCCTTTTTCTGAGGCTCAATCGCGGTCACTTTGGTCTTGAGGAAGATGTTCTCGTACCGGCCCTTAATGCGGTTCATCAAGGGTTTGACGATGTCCTTGTCGGCACCGGGGATGATCTGATCCATCAGTTCGACCACGGTGATGTTCGACCCCAAAGCGTCATAGACGCAGGCCATTTCCAGACCGATGATACCTCCACCAAGAACCAGCATCCGTTTGGGCACATCCGCCAGTTCCAACGCCCCGGTCGAGTCGATCACGCGATCGTCGTCATGCGGGATGAAAGGCAATTCAACCGGTTCAGAGCCCGCAGCGATGATACACTGGTCGAATGAAACGGTGGTCATGCCATCATCACCCACAACTTCGATCATGTTGGGGCCCGAAAAACGGCCATAGCCGCGCACGATCTGAACCTTGCGGCCTTTGGACAGACCGTCCAGACCGCCGGTCAGCTTGCCGACAACGCTGTCTTTGAAGGCGCGCAGCTCGTCCAGGTCGATCTTTGGTTTACCGAAGCTAACCCCGTGTGCGCCCATCTCTTCGGCTTCGGTGATGACCTTGGCCACGTGCAGCAGCGCCTTCGAAGGGATACAACCCACGTTCAGGCAGACGCCGCCCAGTGTCGGGTTGCGTTCGATCATGACCACCTTCTTACCCAGATCGGCAGCACGGAAAGCGGCGGTGTAACCACCGGGGCCAGAGCCCAGCACAACCACCTCGGCATGCACATCGCCCTGACCAGTCGCCGTGCCGGTGGCGGCCACGGCTTGCGGCGCGGCGACGGGTGCTTCTGCCGGGGCAGCTTCGGGCGCGGCCCCATCGGCGGCTTCCAATGTCAGGATCAACGCACCTTCTGAGACGTTATCGCCTTCGGACACGGCAATCGAGACCACTTTGCCTGCGGCGGGGGAGGGGACCTCCATCGTGGCTTTGTCGGATTCCAGTTCGATAAGTGGGTCCTCGGCGGCGACAGTATCGCCGACCGAGACAAGAATGCTGATCACGGGTACATCGGAGAAATCACCGATATCGGGTACTTTGACGTCCATCTGATCTCTCCTTACCACATCAGCTTGCGCATATCGCCCAACAGCGTCTTGAGCGTCACGCAGAAGCGCGCGGCCAAGGCGCCATCGACGGCACGATGGTCATAGCTGAGCGACATTGGCTGCATCAGGCGCGGCACAAACTCCTCGCCATTCCAGACCGGCGCCATTTTCGAGCGGGTCAGGCCCAGGATTGCCACCTCGGGTGCATTGACGATGGGGGTAAAATGCGTGCCGCCGATACCGCCCAACGACGAAATCGTGAAGGTCGCGCCCTGCATATCGTTTGACTTCAGCTCACCCGCCCGGGCCTTGCCGGACAGCTCCATCAGGTCCTTGGAAATCTCGACAATCCCCTTACGGTCGGCATCCTTGATGACCGGAACCACCAGCCCGTTGGGCGTATCCGCGGCGAAACCGATATTGTAGTAGGATTTGCGGATTAACTTGTCGCCATCAGGGTGGATGGACGAGTTGAATTCCCAATGCTGTTTCAACGCACTGACCGAGGCTTTGACGACAAAGCTAAGCAGTGTAACGCGATAGCCTTCTTCCTTGGCCATCGTGTCCATTTCCTTGCGGTACTTGTCCAGATCGGTGATGTCCGCCTCGTCATTATGCGTCACATGCGGGATGTTCAGCCAGGACCGATGCAGGGCGGGGCCCGACAGCTTTTTGATCCGCGGCATTTCCACATCTTCCACGGGGCCGAATTTCGAGAAATCGACAACGGGGATCGGCGGGATGCCCATGCCGCCCGCCGCACCGGCAGCAGCCGGGGCCGCCGCGGTTGAGGCTTTCAGGAACTTGGTGACGTCTTCGCGCAGGATGCGACCCTTACGGCCCGAACCGTTGACTTTGGACAGGTCGATATCCAACTGGCGCGCAAAGGCGCGCACCGATGGTGAGGCGTGGGCCTTGCCGAATCCCCCATCCACAACGGGCGCAGGTGCCGGGGCAACAGGCGCTGCGGTCGGTGCCGGAGCGGCAGCAGGTGCGGGCGCAGCCTCGGCCGGGGCGGCAGAGGCCCCTTCGCCTTCCAGCAGCAGGATCAGCGCGCCCTCAGACACGTTGTCGCCCTCGGCCACTTTGATTTCCTTGACGACACCAGCGGCCGGGGAGGGAACCTCCATCGTTGCCTTATCGCTTTCCAACTCGATCAGCGGGTCTTCGGCGGCGATGGTGTCACCGACCGAAACCAAAATGCTGATGACGGGAACGTCCGAGAAATCCCCGATATCCGGGACTGTTACTTCGATTGCCATTTCTATATCTCCTCGTGCCCCGTGGCCTTAAACCAACCGGGGGTTCGGCTTGTCGCCGTCAATTTCATATGTCTTGAGCGCTTTCTCGAGCTCGGCCTTGGTCACAGCACCTTCACGGTACAGATCGACCATGGCGGCCGCCGCGATGTGGTTGGCATCGACCTCGAAGAACCGGCGCAGGTTCACCCGGCTGTCCGAGCGGCCATAGCCATCCGTGCCCAGCACGGTGTAGCGACCGGGCACGAAGGCGCGGATCTGCTCGGCGTAGTTCTTCATATAGTCGGTGGCCGCGATGATCGGGCCCTTGGCTTTAGACAGCTGCTCGGTCACATACGGCACACGTTCTTCGGCCAGCGGGTCCAGACGGTTCGCGCGCGCCGCGTCCTGACCATCGCGAGCCAGTTCGTTGAACGAGGTTGCCGACCAGATATCCGAGGTCACGCCGAAATCTTTCTTCAGCATCTCGGCCGCTTTCATCGCCTGCACCAGAATGGTGCCCGAGCCCATCAGATTGACGTGCTTCTTGCCCGGCTTTTTGACCTCCTGGAACCGGTAGAGCCCCTTGATGATGCCTTCTTCGGCGCCCATCGGCATATCGGGATGGGCATAGTTTTCGTTCATCAGGGTCAGGTAGAAATAGATATCCTCCTGATTGCCATACATCCGTTGCAGGCCGTTCTGGATGATCACCGCGACCTCATAGCTGAAGGTCGGGTCATAGGTGATGCAGTTCGGAATGGTGCCCGCAAGGATATGGCTGTGCCCATCCTCGTGCTGCAACCCTTCGCCGTTCAACGTGGTCCGACCGGCAGTGCCGCCCAGCATGAAGCCCCGCGCGCGGCTGTCGCCTGCGGCCCAGGCCAGATCGCCAATCCGCTGGAACCCGAACATCGAGTAGTAGATGAAGAACGGGATCATCGCCACGCCGTGGTTGGAATAGGACGTCGCCGCCGCAATCCAGTCGGCCATGGCCCCGGCCTCGTTGATGCCCTCTTGCAGGACCTGACCGTTGGTCGTTTCCTTGTAGAACATCATCTGATCGGCATCTTCGGGGGTATAGTTCTGACCCGCCGGATTATAGATCCCGACCGAGCGGAACAGCCCCTCCATCCCGAAGGTACGGCTTTCATCCGGTACGATCGGCACCACGTTCTTGCCGATACCCTTGTCACGCAGCAGCGTGGTCAGGATACGGACAAAGGCCATTGTGGTCGAAATCTCACGATCCCCGGTGCCTTTGAGCTGCGCTTCGAATTTGGACAGGTCCGGGATTTCCAGCGCGGGTGCGGTGCTGTCGCGTTTCGGGAATTCTCCCCCCAGCGCTTTGCGCCGATCGGCGAGATACGCCTTTTGTGCATTGTTCAGCGACACGAACGGCGCGTTGGGCAAATCTTCGTCACTGACAGGGATTTGGAACCGGTCGCGGAAGGCGCGCAGTTGATCTTCGGCCAGTTTCTTTTGCTGGTGCGTGGTGTTCTGACCTTCACCAGCCGAGCCCATGCCATAGCCTTTGACGGTTTTCACCAACAGGCAGGTTGGCGTGCCTTCATTCTCGGTTGCACGTTTGAACGCAGTAAAGACCTTTTCGGGGTCATGCCCGCCCCGACGCAGCGCCCAGATCTGATCGTCGGTCCAGTCTTCGACCAGAGCGGCGGTTTCGGGGTATTTGCCAAAGAAATGTTCGCGAATATAAGCGCCGTCCTTGGATTTGAAAGTCTGGTAGTCCCCATCCACAGTCTCATCCATCAACTGGCGCAAGCGGCCGGAGGTGTCTTTCTCCAACAGCTGATCCCAGCCTTTGCCCCAGAGCAGCTTGATCACGTTCCAACCTGCGCCGCGGAAGTCGCCCTCAAGCTCTTGCACGATCTTGCCGTTGCCGCGCACCGGGCCGTCCAGGCGTTGCAGGTTGCAGTTGATGACAAAGATCAGGTTGTCCAGACCTTCGCGCACGGCAAGGTCAATAGCACCCCGGCTTTCGGGTTCGTCCATCTCGCCATCGCCCAGGAAGCACCACACCTTGCGGTCTGCCATGTCGATATGGCCCCGGTTGTGCATGTATTTCATGAACCGCGCCTGATAGATTGCCATCAATGGACCCAGACCCATCGAAACGGTCGGGAACTGCCAGTAATCGGGCATCAGCCACGGGTGCGGATAGCTGGACAGACCTCCTCCGCTGACTTCCGAGCGGAAGTTTTCCAACTGCTCTTCGCTGATGCGACCTTCCATGAAGGACCGGGCATAGATGCCAGGGATCACGTGGCCCTGAAAGAACACCAGATCGCCGCCATGAATCGCTGATTTCGACCGCCAAAAGTGGTTCAGGCCAATGTCATACATGACCGCCGACGAGGCGAATGAGGCGATGTGCCCACCGTATTCGCTGCTGACCTTATTACGCCGCACAACGGTCGCCATCGCATTCCAGCGGTTGATCGTCCGAATGCGCCATTCCATGTCCTGATCGCCGGGAAAGGCATACTGATCATCGACAGGAATGGTGTTCTGGTATGGCGTGGTTGCCGAAAACGGCAGAGTCGCCCCGGCGGCGCGCGCCTTTTGCACCGCTTTGTCCAGCAGGAAATGCGCACGATTGGCGCCGTCCCGTTCGATGACGTCTTCGATGGCGTCCTGCCACTCCTGAGACTCGATTGGGTCGATGTCGGGTTCAAGGTCTTTCATGTGGCAGGGTCCTTTTTTGTGTGTGTCCGCGCGTTAGACGAAGAACTGCGCGCCGTTGGCAGAGATGGTCGAACCGTTGATGAACTGACTGTCATCCGAGGCTAGGAAGGCCACGCAGCGGGCGATCTCCTCAGGCTCGCCCAGCCGTCCCGCCGGGATTTGTGCGATGATCGAATCGCGCACCTTCTCGGGTACAGCCATGACCATCTCGGTTGCTATATATCCGGGGCAGATCGCGTTTGCGGTGATGCCAGCCCGCGCGCCCTCTTGCGCCAGAGATTTGACGATACCCAGATCGCCCGCCTTGGTTGCGGCATAGTTCACTTGCGCGAACTGACCTTTCTGACCGTTGATCGAACTGATGACGATGATACGGCCAAACTTGCGCTCGCGCATACCGGGCCAGACGGGGTGGACGGTGTTGAACACACCGGTCAGGTTGGTGTCGATCACGTCTTTCCACTGGTCCGGGGTCATCTTGTGGAATGGTGCGTCGCGAGTGATGCCTGCATTGGCCACGACAACGTCAATGGGTCCGAGGTCCGCTTCGACTTGCGCGATACCTGCGGCCGAGGCTTCGTAATCGGCAACATTCCACTTGTAAGTCTTGATACCTGTCTCGGCGGTGAAGGCGGCGGCCTTTTCATCGTTGCCTGCATAAGTCGCGGCTACATTATATCCTTCAGCCTTCAACTTTCTAGAAATCGCTTCGCCGATACCCCGGCTACCACCGGTTACAAGTGCAGTACGTGTCATTTTCAATTCCTCCAATTAGTCAGAAACTTTGACCTAACTCACTTTGTTACGTAGCGTAATTTTCAGCGTACGGATAGGCCTGAGCGGAATACCAGCTATGCGTCTCAGGAAAAGTTTAACGTTAAACTATCTGAAAAACGCCACGCATAGCCTTGGGCGATTTACTTGATCCCTTAGCCATAGTTGCGGGATTTTGACATCTTGCCGATCCCCGGATTGAAAGAGTTTGTCGGATCGCAACACGTGTAATGCGCCGCAAGGTCGGGTTTGGCCTTATAGAGATGTCCGACATTATGTTCCGCCGGATATTCAGCACCACGTGCGTCGAACAGCTTCAGCATCGCAGCCTTCAGTGCTTTGGGATCCGCCCCTTTGCGCACCACATAGTCCTGGTGCATCACGTGACACATGAAGTGGCCATAGTAGAGTTTGTGAACAATCTGATCGCTGATCTCGGGCGGCAAAACCTCAAGCCAATCACGATCATTGCGGCGTAGGGCTACGTCCAGCGCGATGATGTCCTCGACCTCATCTGCGTGAATCGCCATGTAGCGCACCGCAGCACCGGCGGCTGCAAACCGGTGCAGACCCGCGATCTTGGCTTCGCGGGGGGTGCATTCGAAGAAACCTGCATCGCGCCCTTCGAAGAAGCCGGGCAACCAATTGCGGATCGCCTCGATGCCATCGTCCTTCATCTTCAGGATCAGATGATGTTCATAGGCCTCTCGGTATTCGATCATCCTCTTGGGCAGGACCTGCGGCAGGAGGCTGACTGCGGCCTGCATGAACCGGTCGGTGAAATTGCGCAGAAAAGGAATGCGCCGTAAACGTGCATCCACTGCGCCCTTCAGCGCAAAGAACATCGGCAAGCGATCTGTGCCCAACTTGTCGATCATCCACACCGTGTCCTTACCGTAGGCCTTAGTGATGTCGAACACGTCGCGCTGCATGTACTCGGCCGAGACTGGCAGGGACGCGAATTGCGACAGGATATGCCGGCGCAACTCGGCCAGATCGTCTGGGGAGTTGGTTCCGATATAGAAAACCTGTTCAGCCTCGTTCTTGGCGAAAGTGTCCAGACGCACGGCAAACACAGCCATTTTTCCGGCTGAACCCGCAGTTTCAAACAGCTTCGCCTTATCCGCATTGTATCGTGCGGGCGTTTCGGCATCCACGTCGCGCACGATCTGCGCATAGTCACTGGCCGAGGCGCGTTTATTCGTGGCCCCCGGATTGCGCTCGAACTGACCAGTATCGAGATTTGACAGTATCTGTTCCGGTGTCTCACCCAGATCAATGCCCAGGTGGTTGACCAGCTTTAACGTGCCGTCTTCGGTGATGCGGGCATAGACTGACAGCTCGGTGTAAACCGGCCCGCGTTCAACCAATGAACCGCCCGAGTTGTTGCAGACCCCGCCCACAATCGACGCCCCGATGCACGAGGATCCGATCACCGAGTGCGGCTCACGCCCCATTGGGTCCAGCAACTTTTCCAATGCAAAGAGCGTGGCACCCGGAAAGCTGACGACTTGCTCGCCGTTGTTCAGCGGCACCAGAGTATCCATGCGGCGGGTGTTGATCAGAACCACATCGCGGTCATAGCGGCCCGAGGGTGTTGACCCTTCGGTCAGGCCCGTATTGGCGGCCTGCATGATGACGATCTTGTCGGCTGCAACACAGGCTTGTAGCACCTTCCACTGTTCCAGCAGGGTGCCGGGTTGTACGACGCACAGCGCCTCGCCTTCACCCGACCTGAACCCACGGCGGAACCGCTCGGTGGCGCGTGCGCCGGTCAGCACATGGCGTGACCCGACGATTGCGCGGAAGTCGGATATGAGGGCATCGTTGGTCATGCCGCGTTCCGATGCGCCAACCCCTGAACCGTCACCGGGTCACGAAACCGCAGATTGGCGCGCGACAGTTGATCAACCCGCGTGACGCCCATCAGCTTCATGTCGCGCTCAATCTCGGCCCGCATCAGCCCCAACGCGCGTTCGACACCGGGCTGTCCAGCAGCCGCCAGCGGATACAGATAGTGCCGTCCGACACCAACCGCCTTGGCCCCCAGAGACAGCGCCTTCAGCACATGAGTGCCGCGTTGAATGCCGCTGTCCATCATCACGTCCAGCTTGTCACCCACCGCATCCACGATCTCGGCCAGTTGGTCGAAAGGTGTGCGCGAGCCGTCCAGCTGACGTCCGCCATGGTTCGACAAGATGATCCCGGTGCAGCCGATCTCGGCCGCGCGGCGGGCGTCCTCGACGGTCATGATCCCCTTGAGGCAGAACTGACCGTCCCATTCCCGAACCATCTGGGCCACATCGTCCCAGTTCATCGACGGGTCCAGCATTTCGGTGAAATAGCCACCGATCGAGCTGGCTCCGCCGCTCATGTCCACGTGCTCGTCCAGTTGCGGTAGGCGGAATTTCTCGTGCGTGACATAGTTGATGCCCCACATCGGTTTGATCGCGAACTGGATCATGCCGCCCAGCGTCAGGCGGAACGGGATCGAGAACCCCGTGCGCAGGTCACGCTCGCGATTGCCGCCGGTGATGCTGTCCACGGTCAGCATCATCACCTCGACACCCGCCTCTTTGGCGCGCTGCATCATGGCCGAGTTCAGGCCCCGGTCTTTGTGGAAGTAGAACTGATAGACCTGCGGGTTTTTGTGTTTCTGGCGTAGTTCCTCCAGCGAAACGGTGCCCAGCGAGGATACGCCGAACATAGTCCCGTATTTCTCGGCCGCCGCCGCCACCGCGCGCTCGCCCTGATGGTGGAACAGGCGCTGCAGTGCGGTGGGAGAGCAATAGATCGGCATGTCCAGCTTTTGCCCCATGACCGTGACGGACATGTCCACGTCTTTGACCCCGCGCAACACCGATGGCAGCAGATCGCAGCGATCAAAGGCGTTGGTGTTTTCGCGATACGTCACCTCATCATCCGCGCCACCGTCGATATAGTTGAAGATCGGTCCCGGCAGGCGGCGCTTGGCCAGTTGGCGGAAATCGTGGAAGTTATGGCAATCGGTCAGACGCATGTCTCTTCCTCCTATCAATACGCGACGGATGGCAGCCAGGTGGCCAATGTGGGCCACAAGAAAACCAACGCCAGCCCGGTCAGTTGCAGCAGGACAAACGGGATGATGCCCTTGTAGATGTCGGTCAGTTTAATCTCTGGCGGGCAAACGCCTTTGAGATAGAACAAGGCAAAGCCAACCGGAGGTGTCAGGAAGCTGGTTTGCAGCGTGACTGCCACTAGGATCACGAACCAGACCAGCGCGGGTTCGTCCAAGACGCCAAAGCCGGGTATGTCGATGCCCAGCCCATTCACGATCGGGCGCATCAGGGGCAGGACGATCAGGGTGATTTCGATCCAGTCCAGTACAAAGCCCAGCAGGAAAACGATGAACAGGATGAACAGCACCGTGCCACTTGCACCGAACCCGGTGGATTGCACCACATGTTCGATCAACTCATCGCCGCCGAGTTCGCGCAGCACATAAGAGAACACGGTCGCGCCCAGGAAGATCGCAAAGATATAGGCGGTGGTGTTGAAGGTCGACACCAGCACGTTCCACAGCTTTTGGAAGGTCAGCTTGCGATAGCCCAAGGCCAGCAGGGTCGCACCCAATGCACCGATGCCTGAGGCCTCGGTTGGCGTGGTCAGGCCCGCAAAGATCGAACCCAACACCGCGAGGATCAGCAGCAGCGTCGGGATGACAGCGATCAACACGTCTTTGACGGCTGCCCAATCGGGGGCCGTAGCGCCCTCGGGGACAGGGGCCGCGTCGCGTTTCACCAGCGCCAAGATGAAGATGTAAGTCAGGTAGAGGCCACCAATGATCACTCCGGGGACGACGGCGGCCATGAACAAATCACCCACCGACAGGGCCATCTGGTCGGCCATAATGACCAGCATGATCGAGGGCGGGATTAGAATACCCAACGTGCCCGACGCGGAAACGACGCCCGCTGCCAGCGTAGGTTGATATTTCTGCTGCATCATCGAGGGCAGCGAGAGCACGCCCAGCAACACAACAGACGCACCAATGATCCCGGTTGAAGCCGCAAGGATGATCCCGATCAGGGTCACGGTGATCGCCAAACCTCCGCGTACTGTGCCAAAGAGGCGCTGCATCGAAGACATCAGGCGCTCGGCCACGCCGGATTCGTCCAGCATCAGACCCATGAAGATAAACATCGGCAAGGCGACCAGAACCGCATTGGACATGGTCGCGTAGACCCGGTTCACCACCGCACCCAGCGTCAGATAGTCCAGCCCGGTAAAGGTGCTTTCCAGCCCCGTCCACAGCATCAGGTCGTTGTCGAACAAATAAGCCAGCCCGCAATAAGCGACACCGACACCCGCCAGCACCCATGCAACCGGATAGCCGGTGAAGAGCAGCGCGATGAAAGTCAGGAACATGGCGATGACCAGCTTTTCTTCGGTGGTCTCCACCAGGAAGGTCAGGCCAACGCAGACGGCGGCAAAGACGGCCAGTACCAGCAGAATGCGGCGCAGGGAAGCGCCCTCACGTTCGCTTTCGGGGCCGTAGATCAGCGCGTGGCCGTCATGGATCAGCCGAGCGAGGGCGGCCAGCGCCAGCAGCACGAAGCTGATCGGAATGACGGCCTTGAACGCCCACCGTGCCGGCAAGCCAGTCGGGCTGTCAGAGCGTTCGTTGACGCGGAAGCTTTCGTAGAAATAGTCAAACCCCTGGTCGATCATCAGATAGATGAACGGGGTCAGCAGGGTCAGGATGCCGATGACTTCGATTACTCGCTGGGCGCGTCGGGAAAGCTGCATATGCAGCACGTCCACACGCACATGGCTGTCGGTGATCAGGGCATAGGAAATGCCGATCATCGTGACGATGCCGTAGAAATGCCACTGGATCTCATCCAGCTTGGGATAGTTCTGGCTGAAAAGGTAGCGCAGCGAAACCTGTGAAAAGATCGCTGCCATCAGCAGCACATTCGCCCACATCACAACATGCCCAACGGCCTTTACGCCCGAGTCGATGGCAACGGCAATTTTCTGGCGGTCTGTATCGGGGTGCTCCAGGAAGCCTTCATAGGCTTCGACCGGATCATTGAGGTCTTTAGGCGTGGCCATGTGTAATCCTCGCTCGGTTGACCGGCTTAACCGCGGTCAAGGGATTGCAGGTATAAATCCTGAGAGAACCAGGGCGGCAGAGGAAGGCCGCCGCCCCGGCAGCGTCAGCAATTCAGCTTACTGACGGGGGAGGAACGCGTTGGTTTTCCACAGGTCATAGCCATCGCGGAACTGGGTCATGTCATCCATGACCTTGGCAAAGAAGGCGTCGTTCGCAGCCTCTTCCGCTGCAACCTCTTCCCAGGTCGCGCGGAACGTGTCCAACATCTCGGGCGACCACTGCTTGATGGTGACACCGTTGTTTTCAACGTTGTCGATCAGTGCGGCGTGCTGAATAGCCTCACCTTCGGCAAAGCTGTCGGTCATCGAGGCCTTACAGGCATTTTCGAGGATCGCCTTGTGCTGATCGCTGGCTTCGTTCCAAACGTCCTTGTTGATCATCAGCTCAAACACAGTCGCTTGCTGGTGCCAGCCGGGGAAGTAGTTGTACTTGACCAGCTTGTGGAAGCCCAGACGGGCGTCAATTGCAGGCATTGAGAATTCGGTCGCGTCAATCGCGCCTTTTTCCAGCGCCGGGAAGATCTCACCACCGGGCAGCAGCGAAGTGGCAACGCCCAGTTTCTGCATGACTTTGCCGCCCAGACCAAAGAAGCGCATCTTCAGGCCGTTCAGGTCTTCGGGGCTGTTGATCTCGGATGCAAACCAGCCTGATGTTTCAGGCGCGATAACGGCGCAGGGGATGACGTGGACATTATAGCCCGCCTGGTCGTACATTTCCTGATACAGCGACATACCGTTGCCATAGTAGAGCCACGCCATGTATTCGCCGGCTTCGGGGCCGAAAGGTACCGCCGAGAACAGCGGTGCAGCCGGGATTTTACCCGCCCAGTAGCCGGCGGTTGTGTAGCCCGAGTTGATCTTGCCAGTCGACACCGCGTCCAGAATTTCAAACGGCGGGACCAGTTTGCCGGGTTCATAGACCTTCATCTTCAACGTGCCGCCCGACATCAGCTCAAGCTGTTCGGCCACGCGCGGAATAGGCGAGCCTAGACCGGGCAATTCGGTCGAGAATGCGATCGGGGTTTTCAACAGCAACTTATCAGCGGCAAGCGCGGGTGCAGCCATCAGGCTGGCAGCAACCGCAAAGCTCGTCAGGGTCTTTTTCATGAATTCTCCTCCGGGATGTTTCGGACGCAACGTCCAATCAATCTGTGACGCAAGGTTGTCTGGCGCCTTGAGTGGTCAATAAAGTTTACCATATCAATCAGTCAACAATTTTATTTACCACTGGTCTGGTCACGCAACTGCCCATCGGTTTGAAATTTTTCGCAACTGGAAAGAGTGCAAGAGCACCCGGCTTCAGTTTCTTTGCGATTTTTCTTTTTCAAAACAGTGAAAAGTGTACTTTCCGGGAATACAACCTGGCGGCAAATATTAAGTTGAATACTAAGGTTTCAAAGGTTAACTTATTTTACCAAGTGCTATGTACAGGACCCTGATCAGAAAGGCGGCCCGACATGACCCCAACTGCGATTTTTGAACCGATTGGCCACGAATCACTGGCGGACGCGGTGGTTGCGCAGATTGAAGATCTGATTGCCTCGGGCGTGTTGAAACAGGGTCGCAAGCTACCATCCGAGCGAGAGCTGGCCGAAATGCTGCGGGTTTCACGCCCAAAACTGCGCGAAGCGCTGCATACGTTGGAAGAACGCGGTCTTGTCACCACGCAGCACGGAGAAGGCACTTTTGTCGCCGCCCTGACCGGAAGCGCCATGTTGCCCGCTTTGCTGGCGCTCTATGAACGGCACGAACCGGCATTTTTTGATTATCTGGAATACCGCCGCGAACAGGAAGGGTTTGCCGCCCGTCTGGCCGCGCGTCGTGCAACCTTGGCAGACAAGGAGCGGATCTCTGAAATCCTGGCCGAGGATGAACGCGCTTGGCGTGAAGGGGATGCTCTGGCTTCGCGAGAGGCGGATTTCGCGCTGCACGCAGCCATTGTCGACGCAAGCCAGAACGCAACGTTGATCCACATGATGGCGTCAATTTATGAACTGACCCGCCAAGGCGTCTTTTACAATCGCGATTTTCTGAAAACCATCGACGGAACCGGCAAACAGTTGATGGAACAGCATCGCGAACTGGGGCAGGCCGTCATAGACGGCGACGAAACCCGTGCACAGAAAGCCGCGCACGATCACATCGATTTCGTCGAGGAATCCTTCAAACTCGGTCTGGAAAGGCGGCGTCGAGAAGCCATGGCGGAAAAAAGGCGCATCTTGTCGAACTCGATGTCGAAGTAGCGATCTGCAACCTGTCAGACGCCCGCGTTGCAGATCAACTCGTCACCGGCAAGGTGATCGATCAAAGCACGGACTCGGGTGGTAAGGCGGCGGTTCTGAGGGAACAAGGCGGCGACGACATAGGGGGTGACGCGATGGTCGGAGAACAGTTCGACCAATGCACCTGATTTCAGTTCTCTGGCGACCGTATAGGCCGGACATCGCGCGATTGCCGCGCCAGAGACCGCAAGCTGTGCTGACGCGGCCGGAGCATTCGCTTTCAACCGCCCACTCACCTGTACTGCCACATCCTCTCCATCAATACTAAACCGCCACAAGGCGGGTTCGGACATGTTGCCGTCCAGAATGCAATCATGGTTTGCCAACTCCAATGGATGTTGAGGCACGCCAGCACGCGCCAGATACGCGGGCGCCGCACAGATGATCAGGGGCATCGGCCCCAACTGCCGGATCTTTAGCGAGCTATCGCGCATCGGACCGATGCGGACGGCCAGATCTAGCCCTTCCTCTATGATCGACACGCGAAGGTCGGATAGTTGCAGATCAATCTCGACCTCGGGATGTAGGGTGGCGAAAGCAGCCAGAGACGGCGCAAGACGGACAGAGCCAAACCCGGTCGGCGCCGAGATTCGAATAACGCCCTGCAAGGATGTCTGGGCATTTCTGACCGTTTCCTCCAACTCGTCAAACCCGTCCAGTAGCGGCTCACACATAGTCAGATAGGTCGCGCCCGCATCAGTCAGAGACACGCTGCGTGTGGTCCGGTTCAGCAATTGCACCCCCAGCGCGTCCTCCAAATCAGCCACGTATTTGCTGACCAGTCGCGCAGATTTGCCCAACCGCTGGGCGGCGGCGGTGAAAGAGGCGTTCTTGGCCACCAGCGCAAATGCGCGCATTCGGTCTATCTTATCCATGGTTATTGCGCCCTCTCAGGGCTTAATCATCCACCAAAAGTGGCAATTATCATCAACCCGTGCAAGCGTTATCTGTCGCTCCAGTTCACAGTTATTCAATGATCGGAGCCACAACATGTCTAACCCAGTTCGCATTCACCATTTCCCAAAGTCAGGCCATGCTCACCGGGCGCTGGTTTTCGCCAAGCTGGCGGATATCCCGCATGAGGCTGTCTTTGTCGATCTGGTCGCTGGCGCGCATAAGACGCCCGAGTTTCTGGCGATGAACCCCAACGGCCAAGTACCGGTTTTGGAAGATGGCGATGTGGTTGTCTCGGACTCGAATGCAATTCTGGTGTATCTCGCCCGTCAATACGCGCCGGACTGGATGCCCAGCGATGCGGTCGGGGAAGCTGAAGTCCAGAAATGGTTGACCCTGGCTGCGGGCGAAATCGCCTTTGGCTCATGCGCGGCGCGCTTGATTACTGTCTTTGGCGCCCCGCTGGACGTTGACTTCGCGGCAACCACCGCTGCCAAGGCGATGCAAAAGCTGGAAACGGGTCTGGAAGGCCGCGATTGGCTGGTCGGGGATCAACCCACCATCGCTGATGTCGCCGCCTATTCCTACACCGCCCATGCGCCCGAGGGGAATGTCTCGCTTGAACCCTATCCGAACGTGCGCGCTTGGATTGCCCGATTCGAGGCGCTGAACGGGTTCGAAGCCATGCCCGCAACCGCCGCTGGCCTTGTGGCCTGAACCAAACCCGCCCCAAGGTCGGCATGTCTGGCCTTGGGACTTTTGGCAACCGAAGGGATCAGGACGATGACCGATGCCGCAACTCCGTTCCACGCAGGCGAACTTGCCGCGCAGCAACGCGCGGGCGTTGGCTATATCGCCACAAAAGGCGCGCCTTTCATCCGAGAGTTCATGCCCGACCAGCACCGCACCTTTTATCAGGCGCAACCCTTTCTGGTTGCTGCATCCGCAGACACAAAAGGCCGGGTCTGGGCTAGTATTATCGAAGGGCGCGATGGCTTTGTCCGGTCCCCTGACGCCCACACAATAACCTTGGACACAACCCCGGATCCATCCGACCCGCTGGCGCAGACACTGACAGCCGGAACCGATATTGGCGTGGTCGGGATCGAGCTTGCAACAAGGCGACGCAACCGGTTCAGCGGCAGAACGCGGCCAACCGATAGTGGGCTCGCCATAGATATCCGTCAGACATTCGGCAACTGCCCCCAATACATCAACGAACGGGACTGGTGGCGGGTTCAACGCAACCAGCCCGTCCGGCCACTAACATCGGAAAGCCTCAATTCCGCACAGATCAAGCGAATTGAAGCCGCCGACACTTTGTTCATTGGCTCTGGTCAGCAAGGACAACAAGGGGCGGCCTCGAACGGGTATGATGCGTCTCACAGGGGGGGCGAGCCGGGATTTGTTCGCGTGATCAGCCCAAACCGTCTGCGCATCCCCGATTACTCGGGCAACAACTTTTTCAATACGATTGGCAACTTGCTGCAGGACCCTCGCGTCGGGTTGCTGTTTGTCGATTTCGAAACCGGTGGACTGTTGCATCTGACCGGGCGCGCCACGATTGACTGGTCTCCCGAAGAAGCGCGCGATCCGAACATTCTGCGCATGATAGAAGTCGAGCTCGACGCCGTGATCGACCGGCCCGAAGCCCTGACGCTCAGATGGTCAGCGCAACCGACACCATCCCGGAAATTGATCGTCACCAACAAGGTTGTCGAGGCTGAGGGGATCACGTCCTTCCATCTTGCGGCAACCGACGGCGATCCGCTGAAGTTGTTTCAAGGCGGTCAGCACCTGCCCATCGCATTGGATATCCCGTCGCATGACAAAAAGGTCCGCCGCACCTATTCCCTGTCAGGAACAGCAGGAGGCGACCACTACCGGATAACTGTCAAACGCGAGGCCAGTGGTGTCGCCTCACGTTTCTTGCATGATAACGTGGCCATCGGAGATGTTGTCGAAGCCAAGCCGCCCACCGGGGATTTCATCATTCCCCAAGGTGATGCGCCTTTGGTTCTGGTCAGCGCAGGCGTCGGTTTAACGCCGATGCTGGCGATACTGCACCAGCTCGCGGGGCAGGGGAGCCAACGCCCGGTCTGGTTCGTACATGCCGCGCGCAACGGGCGCCACCACGCCATGGCGGACGAGGTTGGACAGCTTGTGGCTACAAACCGCACCCTCAGAAAACGCATCTTCTACAGCACACCCGACAGCACAGACCAGCTGGGACAGGACTTTGACGCGACAGGTCGGATTTCGGCCACCGACCTTCTGGCGTTGGGTGCTGGACGCGATGCCCACTACATGCTGTGCGGCCCATCTGGGTTTGTAACCGATCTGAAATCGGGGCTTGAGAACGCGGACGTGCCGCCCGACCGAGTTCTATTTGAGGTTTTTGGAACGACTAAATCATAGCTGTGAGAAAGCTATTTTGAATTTCGAACCCGGTATCAAAGGGTAGACAACCTCTTGTTGCGCAGCCTAACTTTTGGGAATTCGCAAAGGTAATGTGGTCGATCCCCGGTTCGACCCGCAGGATCGAAGGAGCGGGCCATTTCAGACGGAAACGCCAACGCAGCCGAAAATCGGTTCGTCCATCTTTCGACCCAAAAATTCCGCCCCAAGGAAAAGTTTGAATTCTGGCGCAGCCTGCACCCGTGGATTTCTATGGACGCGTCGGACCGATCGCGCGAGGCCAACTACAAAGGCCAGCTTTCCTATTTTGGCGCGCCCTCGGGCGCGACCTTCGGATTTACCCGTTCAGACGATACGACCACTTATTTCGGTCAACCGACGGGGGACTATTTGGTTCTTAGCTCGACAATTTCCGGGGCCGTTCGCCTTGAGACCAAGGATGGTGACGGCCAGACGGTAACGGCGGGGTCGAACCTGGTTGTTCTGGACGGTTCAGTCCCAGTTTCAACCCGCACACGAGATCATTCGCATGTCTACATGACCCTTCCGATGGAGCTGATCCGGGATCAGTTAGGGGGCGAGGTCCGTCCCGCGGGCAGGGGGGTTGCCCAAATGGCACCCAATGGGTTGGCCCCCTTCCTGGAAAGTCAGTTGCATATGATGGCCAAGGAGTGCACCAAGCTTTCTGAGGTTGAAACTCTGCATCTGATTGACTCGTTGCAAAGCCTGGCTCTGGGGGCCTTGTCGCGTCTGGGTTCTGATCCGCCACCTGCGGGCGCCCCTGCGCAAACGCACGCACTTCATACTGCTGCGACGCGTTACATCGCATTGAATCTTGGGGACGAAAATCTCAGGGCCGACTCGGTCGCGGATGCAATCCAATGTTCCAGATCGTCCCTGTTTCGCGCGTTTCAAGACCACAACGACACGTTCGGCAATCATATCCGTCGCGCAAGATTCAAACTGGCAAAATCCTATTTGGTGAACCAGCCAGACATGCCGATCCAGATCGTGGCCCATCTTTGCGGCTATAAAACCCCGGAATCCTTTGGTCGGTTCTTCCGCGAGCAGGCCGGAATGACAGCATCGGCATATCGAGACAGCGGCGTCTAGACCTTTTCTATCCTAAATTCCTTGATCAGATCTTGGTTCTGACACGTTTTGTCAGGCAATTGAGACGTACTGGCAGGCCAATGTTCTGTCGAGTTGACTTGGCTTGTATATCCTCGTCTTTAACTTGGCACCTTCGGTTGATGTGGCTCTCCGGTCAACTAGCGACAGGTTGCTTCACAGAATGGGGTCGACCGAACACGTTTGAAAATTCCTCGTCAATCTAAGCGATATCGCGTCGAAGTTTTCCCTAATAACGGCTGACGCGATGCCCATCCCCGACTTCTGGCGATCACCTTCATGATCTTGGATCAGTTGCCCTGCAGGCTATGAGCTGGTCCTGATTGAAGTACGCCTTCTGGTCGGGGATGGGGTTTTCATAACTCCTGACTGGCTTTTGCCAAGACCAGATTGGTTTCGATTCAGTTCGCTCGCAATTTAACCAATTTCCCTTGGTTTCAAACTTGGAGACTTAAGCGGAAAACAGTTCTTTTAGCCTGCGATCCAGCGCCCGGTCGTCATCGATCAAAGCGGCAATAGTCGGGCGCGACAAGGCACGGGCTCGATAGGCGTTGAGATTTGGAAAGGCCGAGTGATCAACTTTTGCATGATCCGACAAAACGAAGAACCACGTCAGATAGGCATCCGCCGCCGAAAACCTGTTACCCAACAGATAATCGCGCCCATTCAAATGATCCTCAATTATCTGAAACCTGAGCGGTGCCAGAGCTCGTACACGATCTTTCACTTCATCCGTGGCTTCCTTGTAGAACACCACACGAAACAGCCCCTTGTGCAGTTCCGTCGCGCAGAAAGCCAGCCAGCGCAGCATCTGAAAATACTCCGGGCTGTCAGGCGATATCCGGAAATCATTGTCTTTGGACTGTACCTGAATCCAGGCAATGACTGCCGAGGTTTCGGTTAGTTTGGTTCCATCGTCAAAGCTGAGAACCGACACTTGCCCCAAGGGGTTCACGTCATAGAGCGAACCACCTGCCGCCAGATTTTTACTGCGCAAGTGCAACGGCTCAATTTCCAGTTCGACACCCGCTTCGGCTGCGGCGAACCGCGCAGCCAATGAACATGTGAATGGGGCATGAAAAAGCGTTGGCATAAACAGGTCCGATCAATTGAATTGGTAAGTTACTGCGCTCGGCAGAATAGACTCAAACTTGTCTGCAAGGACAGGCGTAAATACGGGGTCCGAACCTTGAGAAAATCCGCTTTCGTGATCGCATGAAAGGTTAACTTGACGAGCGTCTTTTTGACGGTTGTAGTGCAAAAAGACGAATTTGGATTGGATCGAATTATGCGAATTTTTGTGCCTTTTCTGGCGGCCACTTTCTTTCTGGCATTCTCGCTGAGCGCGGCACTTGCCGAAACTCAAGCGCACACAACCACCTCAGTTCATATGCGCGCAGGGCCAGGCACAAACTATCCCGTGGTGGCTACATTACCGCAAGACGCAACGATCGAGCTTTATGGCTGTCAACCGGGCTATACTTGGTGCGACGTCTCCTGGAATTCGGCGCGCGGCTGGATCGCTTCGAACTACATTTTGGTTGATAGCGAGGGACAGACCAAGGTGATGAACCCCGTCATCGCAGCCGCATTGGGAATTGCCTTTGTAGAGTTCAGCCAGGCCTATTGGGAAAACCACTATCAAGCCTATCCCTGGTTTGCGTATTGGAACCGCTACTACCATCCTTATCACCCAGTCCCCGGGCCGTATTGCTACCATTCACCACAAGACCCAGCCTGTCACTATCCACCGCATGATCCGAACCGGCTGTATCAGCCTGAACCGCATTATCCCTTCTATGGAAACGGATACTACCATTTTCACCGCCACTGACTGACACGGGTATTGTCGCTGAGAGCCTGAGGATAAGATCAATAAGGTCGTGTTCAGCTGTTTGACCAGTGAACTTTTTGTTGGCGTTAAATAACACACTGTTTTTAACATAACATGGATTACAAGATCTGCTACTGAAGCAAGGCGCGCTAACGAGACATGCGTCTCCTTTCATAAGATAACGAGTTAGAGAGGTAAAATTCCTTGGATTGAACCCGTCTTCGCGACGCCGTCTGTGCGTCTCAGTTTCGGAACGGCCCAGAAGTTCAAAGGCCAAACACATCCATGGCGTTCTTACCCGCCTTGAGCCCTGCGACCCATTCAGCTTCTTTGCCGATTTTGTCCTTCACGTCGGATAGAAGATCACGGGCAGCAACCGGAGAAAGGACCACAAGTCCGTCACGGTCACCCAAAATCAGGTCACCCGAAGCTATTGTGCATCCGCCGAAAGAGACTGATGCATTGATTTCTCCATCGTTAGCGCTGGTGGGGCCACGGGGCGTAATGCTTCGGGCGAAGACAGGAAAATCCTCCCATGAACCCAGCGTGTCTATGTCACGTACGGCCCCATCTACAACAACCCCTTTGCAGCCGAGGTCCCTCAGGTGCCCGCCTAGAATTTCACCTATCATGGCGAATTCGGTTTCACCGTTGGCGGCAATCACAACAACTTCGCCGGGCTTTGCATGGTCTAAAACGTGAATGACGCCCCCGAAATCAGGTGGCGAAACCGAGACAGTCCGGGCCCGCCCCAGCAGATGCAGTGGCCCGGCATCCAAGGTTCTTACCTGAATCGCCGGATCGATCAGACTGGATGGCTGCAAGTCGGCCACGATACTGGCGGGCACACCCCGCCACGCCTCGACTTGGTCCTGACTTAAGGGAATGTTTTCGGGATGTATGGTTACCGACATTCTTTACCCTTTCTCGGCAAGTTGACGCTGAACAGCTTTCGCCAATCGTTGGACGGCTTCGGTCAGTTTGGCCTCGTCGTTTAAGGTGAAATTCAGACGGATCCCCTGCCTGTTTTCCCCATGGGCATCAAAAACGCTACTAGGCGAAATACAAACCTTTTCGTCCAGCGCAATTTCAAACAAGCGGTCCGTGTCGATACTCTCATCCCGCGCACGAGCCCAGACAAACATGCCGCCTGCGGGCACCTCCCATTCGAACCACTCCGCCAGATAGGAATTCAGAGCCGCACACAGGGCATCTCGTCGCCTGCGATACATGTCCAGGACCTGCGATTGTGTTGCCTTGATCAAGTCGGATTTCAGGATTTCATACGTAATACGCTGGGTAATACCGCTTGTGCACATGTCCGACCCTTGTTTGGCAAGTGTCAGTGCGGAGATCATCTTGGGCCTCGCAATCACCCAACCCACGCGTAGACCAGGGGAGATCAGCTTCGACATCGTGCCCAGATAGACGGTGTTGGACAATTCCCCAGTCTGAAGCGCTAGATCAAACAGGTTCGGGGGCAAAGGACCGTCGTAGCAAAGACTGCCATAGGGATCGTCCTCGACAAGCCATGCCCCGGTTTGACGGGACGCGGCCAGCAAGGTACGGCGCGCCTCCAATCCGACCAATCGTCCTGTCGGGTTAGAGAAATTGGGCACAGTATAGGCAAACTTTGCGCCTTTCATGGCTTGAAACGGGTCGAACGCGGCGGCATTCAGATCCATGTTTCGAAAGCGCGGGCGACGGGGTCGCCATGCGTCAAGAGCTCCCAGATAGGTCGGAAACTGCCCCGCAATCAGATCCCCTTCGTTCAGCAAGACCTTTCCCAACAGGTCGAGCGCTTGCATGCCGCTAGTTGTTATCAACACATTTGCGGCAGTCAGTTTTACGTTTTTGGTAGAAAACCGGTGCGCAATGGCATTGCGCAATTCCGGGAGGCCTTCGATCGGGCCATATCCCAGTGTCTCGGTCGGGTGGGTCTCAATAACCCTTTGGGCCAGTTTTGCGATCTGGGGACCGGGATAGGTCGCAGGTTCAGGTAGCCCCCCAGCTATGTTGAGCAGACCGGGAATTTGACCGGCCGCGAGAAAAGCTCGTGTGATTTCATTTGTCTCAGACAACCAACCGGCAAAGGCTGCGGGCTCGACAACCGGCTCGCCCACACGTTCCAGTTTGTTTTCCAACTTCACATTAAGTCTCCTGATCGGTTCTTCGGAAGGATAGCCAAAGTCGCGCGCGCTTTCTCGGCGTTCTTCGCTTTTATCCCTGTCAATATTGATGATTTGTGCTAATTTTTAGCACTAAAATAGAGGAAAACGTTAATGTTCGACCCGGATAGTATCGACAAACGCATACTGGCGGAACTACGGCGCGATGGGCGCCTTGCCATAAGTGATCTTGCCGAAATTGTTGGGCTTTCACCGACGCCCTGCGCCCGCCGGGTCAGAAAGCTTGAGCAGGCCGGGATTATTCGCGGGTATCACGCAGACATCTCGCCGGAAAATCTTGGGAAACAAATCTGTGTGCTGATTTCAGTGAAACTGGCGAAACACAACCCAGACGGCCATGCGGTTTTTCAACAAACTGTAAAACAGAGTTCCGAGGTCTCGGAATGCCTGATGGTGACCGGTGCGGCGGATTATATCCTGAAAGCCTGGTTTCCGGATATCGAGGACCTGCGTCTGTTCATTACCACCACGGTTCAAAACCTTCCCGAAGTTGCCGAGACCTCGACAATGTTGGTTGTGGGGCAAACAGATACCGGATTCGAGATGATGTGATCTATGTGATTGCGCCCCGCAAAACAGTGTCAGCCTACGCGCAAAATGTCACAAGGACGGCAAGGTCAACGCGATCCCTGGGAAGGCGATCAGCAGCACCACAAGCAATAGCGAGCAGAAAATGAACGGGAAGGCCGAGGTATAGATCTCGCGCATCGTAGTGCCTGGTGGGGCGACGCCTTTCATCACGAACAGCAGCAGCCCAAAGGGCGGCGTCGTAAAACTGATTTCCAGCGACAACAACATGATCAGGCCGAACCAAATCGGATCGAACCCGAGCGTTTGGGCCAGCGGGAAAAAGATCGGTACCGTCAGCAGCATGATCGAGATTTGCTCCATGAACATGCCCAGCAGCAGTAGGACGGCGAACATCACCGTCAGCATCGCCAGAGGGGCCAGATCGAACGCAATCGCCCAATTGACCAGCCCTCGGGACGCGCCGGAAAAGGCCAAGAGCTGACTGAACGTCGCCGAACCAAAGACGATCAGGTAAGCCATCAGCGTTACTTTGAGCGCGCCAATGACGGACTTCTTCATCGCCTCCCATGTCAGGCAGCGAAAAACGGCAGCGAGGATCAGTACACCCAATGCCCCGAAAGCCGCCGCCTCGGACGGGGTGACAAAGCCTTTGATCATTAGAACGATGATCACGACCATGACGCCGACCATCGGAACCACCTCGGTCATCAGCAATTTCAGGCGGTACCCCATCGACATCGGTTCGACGTCATAAGCCGGTGCGGCGGTCGGGTCGATCCGGGTCTGCAGCCAGATCGTTCCGATATAGAACCCGGCCAGGATCAGGCCGGGAATGACACCCGCGATCAGCAACGCAGCGACGTCGATTTGCGCCAGCGTGGCCAGCAGAACCGCAAGCGCCGAGGGTGGGATGATGATCGCAAGGCCGCCCGTGCCCAAAATGGGGCCGATGCTCATGTGCGATTTGTAACCACGCCGCTTCATCTCGGGCACCATCAGCGACCCCAGCAGCGCGGTGGACCCCATCGACGACCCGGACAAAGTAGAAAAGGCCGTTCCCCCCAGAACAGTCACATAGCTGAGCCGCCCGGGCAATCGGCCAAGCAGCTTGTCGATTGCGTTGAACATTCGCCCACCAAGGCCGGTGTGAAAGAAAATCTCACCCATCAGCAGAAACAGCGGGATGGGCATCAGGGCGTATTTCGTCAACGCCCCCAGCCCGTTGTTGAGCAGCTGTGTCACCCCGCGCTCGCCGCCCATGAATACCCACGCCCCCAGAATATTCGCGGCCAGAAAGGCCAGCGCAACCGGCATTCCGATGGCCATCAGGAACACGATCGAGCCCAACAGCAGGGCAAGGGCCTCGTACCATTCCATTATTCATGTATCCCTGCTTCGCCGCTGTGCATCAGGTTAGGGCCAAACACAAAGCGTGAAAATTCAATCGCCATCAGCCCAAAGGACAGAGGAAAGGCGATGGTCAGCATCCAGCGGGGGAAGTAGTAGGCGCGCGTATCATAGTCCCCGCGTTCGATATTAGTCAGAACCAGATCGCCCCCCTGCCACGCAAGGATCAGGCAGACCAGCACGCAGGCAGCTGAGACCGAACGGCTGACGATCCGGCGCAGGTGCAATGGCAGAGCAGCCGTAACCAGCTCGATATGTACATGGCCCTTTTCGCGCACCAGCCAGGGAGCGCCCAGCATCGTCATATACAACAGCCCGTATTCGGCCGAGGTGAACAGCCACGCAAAAGGCTGAAGCCCTGCATTGCGCATCAGCACCGAGGTAATAACAGACAGCATAAGCCAGACCAGCAACAGCCCCGCCAGAATGGCCATGCCAAAAAGCACCGCATCATAGGCCTTTTTCATGGTCATGCCTGCATTGCCCCGAATTCCGGTCAGGCCCGCAGGGTTTCCGCGGGCCTGTCCTTGGTCTTAGTTTGCTGCGTCGAGATCGTAGAACAACTCGATCAGGCGATCATAGTTGTCGGTTCCACCCGACTGTTCTGCCATAAGGCCATTCATCCGCTCCCACGTTTTTTCGCGCGCAGCGGCAAGGTAGTTCGCCTTGGCTTCACCTTCCAAGCTGACTACGGTCATGCCTGCAGCATCCAGTGCGGCGAAATCATCATCCCGTTTGCTGCGCAGGGCTTCGACGCTGGCTTTCTCATGCTGGATCGCCACGTCTTGAAGGATCGTCTTGGCCTCATCCGACAGCGAGTTCCAGCGCTCCAGATTCACAATGACGCCCAGATCGGTCGAGAAGAAACAGGGCTCGATCCGGTAGTTCAAAAATTCGTTCCATTTCAGGTCGATCAGACCGATCTGGGTCCAGCCGGTCGCGTCCACGACACCGCGTTGCAGGGCTGAATAGACCTCACCCGTTGGCAAGTCGATTACCTGCGCGCCCAGATAGTTGGTGAAGAACGCATTATACACGTTGTTGCCGCGCAGCTTTAGCCCTTCGACCTCAAGATTGCCATCGGCGTCAAAGCTGGGCTCATTCCGGGTCCAGAGGTTGTAGCAAACACCACTGTCGAACCAGCCGAGATACTTCAGACCCATTTTTTCCTGATGAATCTGATCGATCAGCTCTATCCCGCCATTCTGGCGGGTCTCAATCGCGGTCAGGTTTGAGGCTACCATCGCGTCTTTTTCAGGCAGCGCACCGCCGTAAAAAGAGCCCGGCGTATAAACCATATCGACAATGCCATCGCGCACCGCGTCAGGTTGCTGGAACATGCCGATGGCCTCGGGGCCACCGCGCACGTCAATCTGAATGACACCTTCACCCGCATCGTTCACTTTATTAACAAAATCCAGAAAGCTCTGGGTGTAGATCAGAGTTTCAGGAAAGGCGTGCACGGCAGAGATTGTTTCTTCCGCTTTGGCTGCTCCGGCAACCATCACGGCTCCGGCGAACAGGCCAGCCAATGAGTTCAGTTTCATGAGTCTTCCTCCACATGTTGTTGGGGCAGTTTTCTGAATGCGCCCCTTGTTTTCCTGGCCTTTTGGCCTGTTGCGTCGTCTGTGCGCGACGTGGCTTATTCGCAAAGTGCAGGCCATGCCCAAGGCGCGGTCTGACTGCGGTGGTGTCGGTGAGCACGGATTGTCTGCGCGTGCTGTTGGGTCAGGTCAATGTCATCCCAGCCATTGATCAGCTTGACGCGCCATCCTTCGTCCAGTTCAAATTTCTCAGTGCGGCCTTCCAAAGTGAACCGGCCTTCGGGCAGGTCAACCGAAAGCTCTGCGGGCGCGTCTGTCAGTGTCTGAATAAGGCGTTCGTGCGTCGAATTGCTTACCCGTGCGGGTAGTAAACCGTTGTTGATTGCATTATTGGCGAAGATGTCGCCAAAGCTGGGCGCAATGACGGCGCGTATCCCAGCATCGACCAGAGCGTATACCGCTGCCTCGCGGGATGAACCGCTACCGAAATTCTGACCTGCCACCAGAATACTGATGTCTTCATGCCGATTGAGCGGGAAGTCCGGGTGCAATTCTTCATCAGCGTTGCGCCGCATATCGTGCAACAGGTACCCTCCGTACCCATCGCTACGCGGAACCGACATGAACCGCGCTGGGATCAGTTGATCGGTGTCGATATTGTCAACAGCCAACGCCAGGGCCCGACCCGTATGCTTGCTCCACCCGGCCATCACGCAGCCCTGCCCTGCAAAAATGGTCGAACATCCGTGATCGTACCTGTCACAGCAGCTGCAGCCACCATTGCCGGAGACATCAGATGCGTACGCGCACCGCGCCCCTGCCGGCCGCGAAAGTTACGGTTGGTCGACGAGGCGCAGCGCTTGCCTTCACCGACCAGATCGCCGTTCATTCCGACACACATGGAACAGCCGGATGCGGCCCATTCCAATCCGGCATCTATGAAAACACGGTCCAGCCCTTCCGCTTCGGCCTGTGCTTTGACACGCGCAGATCCCGGCGAGACCAAACCCGGCACTTTCGCACCGCGTCCGGACAAGACCAACGCGGCCTCTCGCAGGTCTTCGATGCGGCCATTTGTACAGGATCCGATAAACACCTGATCTACAGGGATGCCGTCCAGCGCGCGCCCCGCTGCCAATCCCATATAGTCCAGCGCATCGCGGGCGGCATTTGCCTTAGCAGGGTCCATCACGTCCGGATTCGGGATCGATGCTGATACAGGTAGTGCCTGTTCCGGACTTGTGCCCCATGTCACGGTCGGAGCAATGCCGGACGCATCCAGCGCAACGTCGCTGTTGAATACCGCACCTTCATCAGTGGTCAGCTTTTGCCACGTCCGGCAGGCCGCCTCAAAATCCGGGCCGTTCGGCGCATGTTCGCGGTTTTCGAGATAGGCAAACGTCACCTCATCAGGGGCCACCATGCCGAAACGCGCGCCTCCTTCGATGGACAGATTGCACAGGGTCATGCGACCCTCCATGGACAAGTCCCGCACCGTCTGCCCCGCATATTCCACTGCGTGACCTTGCGCACCACCTGTGCCCAGCATCGCAATCCAGTTCAGCGCGATATCCTTGGCCGAGACACCCGGACCCAACTGACCATTCAATGTAATCCTCATCGCCTTGGGCTTGCGTTGCCAGACGGTATGCGTCGCAAGAACATGCGCAACCTCGGTCGCGCCGATCCCGAAAGCCAAAGCCCCAAAGGCGCCGTGCGTAGATGTATGGCTATCTCCGCAATTAATCAGCAGACCCGGCAGTGTCAGCCCAAGTTCCGGCCCGACCACATGCACGATACCCTGTGTCGGATCATCCAGATCGAAAATCCGCAGATTGTGCCGGGCAGCGTTGCTGCGCAACGTCTGGATCATGCGGGCAATCTTTGGATCAGAAATCCGGCCGCGATCGCGCGTCGGCGCATAGTGATCGACAACCGCAAAGGTCAGATCCGGTTCGGCCACGTGCAATCCGCGCTCTGCCAACTTGGCAAAGGCATGGTGCGAGCCTTCATGCACAAGATGCCGGTCCACCCACAGCAGCGACACGCCATCATCGCGCCGCAGCACCTCATGCGAGGCCCATAGCTTGTCGAGCATTGTACGCGGGGCGGTCATTCCTCGGCCTCGCTGCGGCCAATGGCAGGTTCCCAATGGCGTGCTGACCCGGTTCCAACTCGCGCCAGAGGCATCTCAAGGCGGAACATGTCAGGCCGGTAAAGACCAGACAGGTATTCGACCCCATTGCCTTCGACATCCCGCACAATCCGTTTCAACGATAGCAGCGCCGAGCCAACCGCGACGCCCAAAGCCTCGGCCACGTCGGGGCCCGCAAGCGTTGCCGACACCGTCTGGTGCGCTTCTTCGATCTGCACACCACCCCGTTCCAACAGCTTGAACAACGGCGTCGTGGCCAGATCGCTTTCCGAATAATTCCGGGCAATTTCGGCAGGAACATATGTTGTCAGGTGAGAAAACGGCACTTCGTCTGTCAGGCGGACCCGCGTAGCAATCTGCACCTGCCGGTCGTCCTGAAGACCCATGGCTGTCGCCACCGCCTCGGGCGCTTTCCCATAGGAAAACGACAAGAGCCGGGCCGTCGTGCTTTGGCCCATTTCCACAAGCTGCGGCATCAAGGTGTTGAAGTCCATCGCCGCCCGCGCCCCATGCGGCGACCGGCCCGATACCCGTGTGCCACTGCCCGCGTGCCGTTCGATCAGGCCGTTGCCTGCCAGCGCCTCAAGCGCACGCCGGATGGTTACGCGGGACACGCCGAACTTCTCAGCCAGACGCTGTTCGCCCGGCAGGGTCTCCCCTGCCGACAACTGCCCCTCGGTGATCTGATCGCGCAGAGACAGGTAGACGCGCTGCGCCTTGGTTCCGTCCGGAAGATTGGCCGCTTTGATCTGGTTCACCCGATGATTCCCCTTTCCCAGCATTGGCAATCGTAAGAGGGACACTTCGAAAATCAAGCTTTAGTATTATGGGTCTTTCAAAAATAGTCTTACTATTGATGGCAAAGCTGTATTACAAATAATACCAATTGTGAGGGGTAAACGGCGTGCCAATTGTCGAGCTACATGTGATAGAAGGCTATAGCACCAAGGAAAAACAACGACTTGGCCAAGCATTGACTGACGCAGTGCGATTCGTCGTGCCTGCTCCGCCTGATCTCGTCACGGTGCTTATCCATGACCTCCCACCTGAAGACTATTACCGGGGTGGCCAGACCAGACAGCCCGCGCCAGCGAAGGATGACCCCGAAAAGATCGTCCGGGCTTTTCTGGCGGAGATGAGTGAACGCGCGTTCGACAAAGCGAAGACCCGACTGGCACCGGGTTTCGTGATGCACTTCCCCGGAGCACAACCGATGCACGACTTGTCCGAGTTGATGGACTGGGCGGCACCGCGCTATCGCAGCATCGCCAAGAGCTATGAAGGCTTCGATGCAATGCAAGGCGTAAGCGACGCCGCGATTGTCTATTGCCGGGGCACCTTGTCCGGGCAGTGGCCCGATGGGACCCCTTTCGAAGGCATCCGCTTTATCGACCGGTTCGAGGTCGCCGACAATCTGATCACGCAGCAGGATGTCTGGAACGACATCGCAGAAACAAGGGCACAGGCATGAGCGAGATTGACCCGATCACTCTTTCGGTTCTGGCAGGTCGCATGGAACAGATCGCAGATGAGATGGACGCAACCCTGTTCCGCGCGGCTTTCAACCCCATCATTGCCGAGGCGCATGACGCCAGCCACGGGCTATATTCGGCCACAACTGGCGACACATTGGTTCAGGGCAAATCCGGCCTGCCGATCTTTGTGGGCGTGATGTCATTTGCGGTGAAGGCTGTGATCGAAAAAGCTGCTGCAGATGGCGATCTGGAAGACGGCGACATTTATATCTTCAACGACGCGCATATCGGCGGCACGCATCTGTCGGACATGCGATTGGTGCGGCCCTATTTTCGCGATGGTCAGCTATTCTGCTATCTCGCCTCGGTCGGGCACTGGCATGACGTGGGCGGTGCGGTTCCCGGAAACTACAACCCCGCCGCAACGGATGTATTTCAGGAAGCGTTCGTTCTTCCGCCCGTCAAACTGGCGCGGAAGGGCGAGGTCAATCAGGACATCATCGACATCCTGCTACGCAACACCCGCCTGCCCCAATCCGCCATGGGCGATCTGAACGGCCAGTTGGGGGCGCTTGATCTGGGCGTTCGGCGAATGGATGAGCTGCTGGACGAATACGGCGCGGACACCGTATCAGCCGCGCTGGATGCGCTCGGCCATCGGGCCGAGGCACTGATGCGAGCCGAGTTGCAGGACCTGCCTGATGGCCGGTGGGAGGCCGAGGATTTCCTCGACAATGATGGCATCACGGACACGCCCCTGCGCATCAATATGGCGCTTGAGATATCGGGCGACCGGATGGTTCTGGATTTCAGCGGCTCCTCGCCGCAATGTGCAGGGCCGGTAAATATCGCTCTGCCGACGACTGTCGCAACGGCCTATGTCGCCATCAAGCATGTCTTCCCATCCCTGCCCGCCAATGCCGGGGTGATGCGGCCCATCGAGGTCATTGTGCCCGATGACAGTCTGCTTTCGGCCAAGTTCCCGGCCCCGACCGGCGGATATACTGAAACCATCTTACGAATGATCGACGTGGTCTTTTCCGCCTTCGCCAAGGCCGCGCCGGACCGGGTGGTGGCCAATGCCTATGGCACGATCAACGCTCTGTCGATTGCGGGCAAACGGTCGAACGGGCAGCCTTGGGTAATGTTCAGCTTTTACGGCGGTGGGCACGGCGGCTCGATCGAAAGCGACGGGTTGAATCACGGCAATGCGCCAATTTCCACCGCTACGATCCCGCCGATGGAAATCCTTGAAGCCGCTTATCCCGTTATGTTCCGGCAATGGGCCCTGCGCCCGGACAGCGCCGGGGCCGGGGCGCATCGCGGCGGTCTTGGGGCTGTCTATGAAATCGAAGTGTTGGAAGAAAACGGGGCCGAGGCATTTTTGTTCGGAGAACGCGGACGTTTTGCGCCCAAGGGGATCGTCGAAGGTCAGGATGGCGCGATGAACGTCTTCACTTACGAACAGGATGATGGTTGGAAAGCGCCGCCTTTGGTGTCGAAAATGCGAGGGATCAAGTTGCGCCAAGGGCAAGCCGTCCGGTTGGAAACCCCTGGTGGCGGGGGATATGGTGCCACGAAACGCCGTGCGCCGGAAGACATCGCCAAAGACGTTTCTCGCGGTTTAGTCAGCCCCGATCAGGCGGATCAGGCCTATGGTTCCGCCTGGCGGGAGGTGGTGCAATGACCGGACATATGATTGGCGTCGATGTTGGCGGTACCTTCACGGATGTCTTCGTGTTGAACGAAGAAGATGGCACCGCAACCGTCGCCAAGGTGCCCACCACCCGCCCGGATCAGTCCAGTGGTTTCCTAGACGGGATCGGACGCGAGGTATCAGATCTGTCCGAAATTGCAGTGGTCGTGCATGGCACCACCGCGGGCACGAACGCCTTGTTGGAGCGCAAGGGCGCAAAAACCGGCGTGATCTGCACCCACGGCCTGCGTGACGTGCTGGAAATGCGCCGCCGCGACCGCCCCCGCACATGGGGCCTGCGCGGTGATTTCGAACCCGTCGTGGATCGGCGCGACCGGCTGGAAGTGCCCGAGCGCACCTTAGCCAACGGCAGCATCCGCACCCCGGTCGATCTGGACGCCGTGCGCGCGGCGGCCAATCAACTGCGCGATCAGGGATGCGAGGCCGTCGCGATCTTGTTCGCCAACGCCTATGCCAACCCCGAAAACGAGACCGCCGCCGTGGCAGCGGTGCGCGACATCTGGCCTAACCCGCATGTTTCGGCCTCATCCGAAATCCTGCCGGAAATCCGGGAATTCGAGCGGTTTTCGACCACCGCGCTGAACGCCTATCTTCAGCCCGAGGTTTCGGGTTACTTGAACCGGCTTGAGAACGCACTGCACTCGGGCGGGTTCGATGGTGAGTTCATGATCGTGCAATCCAACGGGGGTGTCATGGGCGTTGGTACCGCGTGCCAATTGCCGGTGCGCACCGCCCTGTCTGGCCCAGCCGCAGGGGTCATCGCAGCCGGTTACATCGCGCAATCGGCGGGGTTCGACAATGTTATCACCGGCGATATGGGCGGCACTAGTTTTGACGTCTCGCTGATTGCCGAAGGGCAGACGATGCTGTCGGCCCAGACTTCAATCGACTTTGGCATGGTCGTGCGCAACCCGATGATCGAGATCACGACCATCGGCGCAGGCGGCGGGTCAATTGCTTGGGTCGACAAGGGGGGGTTGCTGAATATCGGCCCGGAAAGTGCCGGTTCGAACCCCGGCCCGGTGGCCTATGGGCTGGGCAATGACCGCCCGACTGTGACCGACGCTAACGTGGTGCTGGGCCGGATCGACCCTGACAATCCCATTGGCGGCAAACTGGAAAGACTGGATGTCGAGGCGGCCCGTCAGGCGATTGACACTCATGTGGGTCAGCCACTTGACCTGTCCACGGTTGAGGCCGCCGAGGCCATCCTGCGTGTCGCCAATTCTCGCATGGCAGGCGCGATCCGACTGGTCAGTATCGAACGCGGGTTTGATCCCAAGCGGTTCGTCTTTATGCCCTTCGGCGGTGGTGGAGCACTGCATGCCGGGGCCATGCTGGCCGAGGTCGGCATCGCCCGCGCCATCGTTCCGCGCTATCCCGGCGTAACCTCGGCGATGGGCTGCGTGATTGCGAATATGCGGCAGGATTTCGTACAAACGATCAACACGCTGGTATCGCAGTTGGACAGCACCGCGATGGGGGCTTTCATGCAGGATCACGTCGATCAGGGTATGGCCTTGCTGGACGCCGCCCGAACCACGTTCGAGGCACGCGAAATCTCGTTCGAGCTCGACATGGCCTATGTGGGACAAACGCACACGGTACCGGTGCCGCTGACTGTCACCGTGTCGGACGGAAAGGTCAATCCGCCGGACAGCGCGGCCATAGAACAGGCTTTTGACGCGGCCTACAACGCCACCTATGGCAGACTTCTGAAAAACGGTATGCGCCGCATCCTGAACCTGCGCAGCGCGGTTACAGGCAAACGGCCCAAATTCGAACTGTCCACGCTGGCCCCTTCAACGCGAGGCTCGGTAGAACCAATGGCAACACGAAAGGTTCACTTTGCACAAAACTGGTACGACACGGCCATTTTTGACCGTCTGTCCCTGCCAGTCGGGGCTGTCATCAAGGGGCCTGCGATCCTGACGCAGCCCGACACCACCGTACTGATCGAACCGCATCTGCAAGGCCGCGTGGATGCCTATGGTAACACGATCATCGAACCGAAGGAGGCCGAGTGAATGAGCGATCCAATCACCTGGGACCCGCAAAAGACGGCCCTTGTGACCATCGACCTGCAAAATGACTTCCTGCATCCCGAGGGCGCATACGGTCGCGCCGGGCAATCGGCCCCCGCCATAGCGGCTTTGCCCGACCGCATCGCGCCGTTGGCACGGCGGCTGCAAGAGGCCGGAGGGCGCTATTTCTCGGCCCAGTTCACGCTGGTGCCCGATCGCAATGGCGAGCCGCTGATCGCCCCACACCTGAAACAGTTGCGCCCCTTCCTGACCAAGGGCGATTTTGCCCCCGGCGGGTTCGGTCACGCATTGGTCGACGCGCTGCAACCTTGCGACTTCGTCATCGAAAAGGTTGCCTACTCTGCCTTCTACCAGACCCGGTTGGAATACCTGATGCGCGCCGTGGGGATCGAAAACCTGATCGTTGGCGGGATAGTTACCAACGGCGGCGTTGCCTCGACCCTGCGCGACGCGCATCTGCGCAATATTGAAACTGTGTTGCTGACCGACGGCTGTGCGGCCTTCCGGGATGAAGTTCATAAGGCCACGATCCTGTCACTGGGCACGGTCACACATCAACGCACCTGCGCCGAGGTACTGAACTGGTTGGAGGGCGCAGCATGAACCTGAAATCCCGCCTGCAACAGCAAAAAATTCTTGTCGCGCCCGGTGTCTATGACGGGCTGACCGCCTCGCTTGCCGAAAAGGCGGGGTTCGAGGCGCTGTATCTCAGCGGGGCCGCCGTGGCCTATACGCGGCTTGGACGTCCCGATATCGGCTTGTCCACTGCCTCGGAAATGGCCGACACCATGACCCTGATCGCGGATCGGGTTGGGCTGCCGGTTATCATCGACGCGGATACCGGCTTTGGCAACGCGCTAAACGCACAGCGAACCATGAGGCTTTACGAACGCGCCGGAGCCTCGGCCCTACAAGTTGAAGACCAGACCTATCCCAAACGCTGCGGGCACCTGTCGGACAAATCGCTGATCCCGGAGCAGGAGATGGCCGGAAAGATCGCCGCCATGGCCGATGCACGCGCCAGTGCCGATACGCTGATCATCGCGCGAACGGACGCTATCGCGGTCGAAGGCTTCTCTGCCGCGACCGACCGCGCCGAAACTTATCTTGAGGCAGGCGCGGATGTGCTGTTCATCGAGGCTCCGCAGAGCCGAGAGCAACTCACCGCCATTGCCGACCAATTCGGCTACCGCGTGCCCCTTTTGGCGAACATGGTCGAGGGGGGCGCGACCCCCATACTCGGGGCCAGCGATCTGGAGGAGCAGAGCTATTCCATCGTCATCTTCCCTGGCGGTATCGTAAGGGCGCTGGCCAAGACGGCACAGGCTTATTACCAAAGCCTTGCCGCAAACGGCTCCAACAAACCCTTTGCGGATCGCATGTTCGACTTCGGTGGCTTGAACGAAGTTATCGGAACCTCCGATATGCTGGAAGCCGGGGCGCGCTATGACGACCCCCAGAGTTGAAAGCGCCCTGCCCGACCAATTTGATCTGAAGACCGGCACTTTGATTGTCGGCGCTGGCGCTTGCGGCATGGTCGCGGCCCTGTCTGCCGCTGAACAGGCGCAAGATGTGTTAGTGATCGAGGCTGATCCGGTCCCCAGCGGCTCAACCGCCCTATCCGCGGGGTTGATCCCAGCTGCGGGCACCCGATTGCAACAGGCCGCGGGGATCACCGATTCTGCCGAGCTGTTTGCAAACGATATTCAGGCAAAAGCCCATCATCAGAACGATCAGGCATTGGTTGACCTCCTGGCAGGGACTGCCGCAGAGGTCATTGACTGGCTGACCGATCGGTACGGCCTACCCTTTTCGGTTGTGACGGATTTCGACTATCCCGGACATTCCCGCAGACGGATGCACGGCCTTCCGACCCGCTCGGGCGAGGAACTGATCAATGCCCTGCGCAGCGCCTGCGAAGACGCGGGTCTGGACATCATCTGCGACCGTCGCGCAACGGTGCTGTATCGAGACGACGACCAGATCCTCGGTATCGCTGTCACCGGCCCGGATGACCTCGTCGAAACCATCGAATGCGACCGTCTGATCCTTGCCTGCAACGGGTACGGCGGCAATCGCGAACTGGTCGCCCAACATATGCCCCAGATCGAACAAGCCTTGTGGTTCGGCCACAGCGGCAACCGGGGTGAGGCCGTTTTGTGGGGTGAAGCACTGGGGGCCGACTTGCAGAACCTCGGTGCCTTTCAGGGCCACGGCAATGTCGCCCATCCACATGGCATCCTGATAACCTGGGCCGTCATCACCGAAGGTGGCGTCCAGGTGAACCGCGACGGCCAACGCTTCTGGAACGAGGCGCAGGGCTATTCCGAAGCCGCCCGTGCTGTGCTGTCTCAACCCGGTGGTGAAGCCTTTGCCATCTTCGACGAGCGCATCGCGGCGATAGCGCGCCAGTTTGAGGATTTCAAACAAGCCGAGGCAGTTGGGGCCATCCATTCGGCAAATTCAATTCAGGACCTCGCGATCCGCCTCGCCATGCCTGCTGACTCCCTGGCACAAACGCTGCGGGACATATCGGAAGGCGGTACAGACAGGTTTGGCCGCACTTTCAGTTCACCCCCTCTGACCCCGCCCTACAAGGGCGTACGTGTCACCGGTGCCTTGTTTCATACTCAAGGTGGTTTGAAGATCGACGCCTCAGCTCGGGTGCTTCGTGCAAATGGTGCTGCGATCCAGAACCTTTATGCTGGAGGAGGCGCCGCCTGCGGTGTCTCGGGTACGGGCGACAGCGGATATCTGTCAGGAAATGGCTTGCTGAGCGCGGTTGTTTTGGGGCGAATTGCTGGGCGACAGAACGGAGCCTTTCGTAGTCGCTAAAACTTCTAGGCCCGTCATTTTTGTCTGCGCGCAGCATCTTTGTCCGGAAAAGCGCGTGAAAACCTTGACAAACAGTAATCGCTGATCGGTTTTGGCAGCGCATCTTCTTGCTGGTCAAACCGCCCAAGGCAGCATCGCGCCAAGGTCGCGCGGTGGTGCAAATTGTGCTAGGGTCAGGACCTTGGATGCTGCATATTGCTTTTTCTGGATTTTCGCCGCTCGCGCTTTTGCTGGGCCTTTTTTTGTTATGCGGACCGGTTATTGCGTTGGCGGATATCTTGGGTACCAAATGCATGGCGCCTGTGATCAGAAACGCACAATATGACTATGTTTCGAACCTTCCCAACACATCCAATAACGCGCAGGACGTCGCCGCAGCACTGGGGCGTATCCACTTTGATGTGACCGAGCTCTACGATCTGGACTATCGCCACATGCGGCTGGCTCTTCGTGATTTTTCCGACAAGGCGGCGGGGACCGATGTGGTGTTGGTCTATTTTGCCGGCCACTGGATCGAGATCGACAATACCAACTACCTTATCGCCTCCAATGCTAAGCTTAGGAATGACAGTCATAGACTTGGTCAACATGATCCGCAAAGGTCAATTCACGCCCGGATATCATCCGTTTCAACGGTTCGCGCAATTGGCAGGATAGTCACCTTTCCTGCTCAAACTACATTGCCTTCGAAGAAACTCGCGACAAAACCCGTCGCCGGGCAGCCTAACGATCCCCCTGTCTATCAGGAAATAGCCTATTGAGCGCGTCAACTCCACAACCGGGCAGAGCTATCTTTAGGCCGACCCGGACTGACCACCTCAGAATTGCTACGTCCGGTCATCGGGATTGATCGTCTGCCCTGCCGCGTCGAAAAATTGCAGTTTCTCGGGTGCAAAATGTAAGCCGATTTGTGAGCCGGCCCTAATCTGTGTGTCCCCGCCAAGGCGAACCGTCACTTTCTCTTCAAACCCGCAATCGACGATGATGAACATATCGGCGCCAAGATACTCGACCACCTCAACCTTGCCGTCGCTGTGACCAGAGCCAGGTTCGACGACACTTATATGTTCTGGACGGATGCCCAGCATCGTGGCTGTACCAGTCCGATCAAACGGGCCGCCTCCACCGTTTTCCAGCTGAAACTGATCGCCGGACACAGTGCAAGGAATGACGTTCATTTTCGGGCTGCCGATGAACTGCGCCACGAACAGGTTGGCGGGGCGTTCGTATAGTTCGCGTGGAGTACCGACTTGTGCGATCTTGCCGAATTCCAGCACCACGATGCGATCAGCCAGTGTCATCGCCTCGACCTGATCATGAGTCACATAGATCATGGTGCGGTTGAGGCTCTGGTGAAGCTTGGCAATCTCATACCGCATTTCGACCCTGAGGGCCGCGTCCAGGTTTGACAACGGCTCATCGAACAGGAAGGCGGTGGGGTCACGCACAATCGACCGACCGATCGCCACTCGCTGACGCTGGCCGCCGGATAAGTCTTTGGGTTTGCGCTCCAAATAGGATTCGAGCTTGAGGACCTCGGCGGCTTTTCCCACACGTTCGGCAATCTCGTTCTTGGATACGCCAGCCACTTTAAGCGAGAACCCCATATTTTCAGCCACGGTCAGGTGCGGATAAAGTGCGTAGGACTGGAACACCATGGTCAGCCCACGCTTTGAAGGTGGATTATCGGTGACGTCATCCCCATTGATCAAAAGTGACCCACGCGAGATGTCCTCGAGCCCACCGATCATCCGTAACAGCGTCGATTTACCACAGCCCGACGGGCCAACGAAGACGACAAACTCGCCCTCTTCGATCTTTAGGTCGATGCCTTTGATCACCTGCACTTCGCCGAACCACTTCTCGACGGATTTGAGTTCGATGCTACCCATCAGTTTCTCCCTGCCCAATGCAGCCAGACGGCGGCGGTCCATGTGAACGAATTGCCACCGGCAGGACTCCCGGTAATCGGATCGTAGTATTCGGCAAACCCGTGGCCTGCGATTAGACGACCGGTTTTCAGGCGCAGCGCTTCGGCCTCAACCCCGTGGCCCATATCCTTCAGACCGAACCCCGCCAGCATGTTCATGAACGCCCATGTTGGCCCGCGCCAATATCGACGTTCATCGAATTTGGGCGATGTGGGATCATAGCTGGGGATCGGGTGCGGAACCGTAGTCAGAACAGTTTTCAACCGGTCCAACATTTGCTGGGATTCGATGCCTGCATACCAGCACAGATAGCTTGCATTTGAGACGCTTTCAGCCCACTGGCCCGTATGCGCATCTCGGGCATCAAAGGCTCCCAACGTTTCGTTCCATAGTGACTTTGCACCGGCGTCGAGCCGGTCCACGTCAGCACTAAGGCCTTCAGCCCTGATCCCCAATTCCTTGCTGATCGCCAGCAGATCGTGGGCGGCACGTAGGGCTGTGAAACTCATAGTAGGATCGGCAACACGGAACGGGTTCTTCTCCAACAATTGCTGCTGATCCCAGCCCGCTTCACGCCCAATCTGCACCAGTTTGATGTAGCGGTCGTAGTCGTATTTGGTGGGCCGGTCGGCGCTGTTCACGTGGCTGGTGTCGCGGCGCTGGTATTCCCCTACGTCCGAGGCATCAATGCCCGCCATCGCGCCATCCCAGTCCGGTGCATTGTCACGCCCTGCCTCCCACGGGTGGGTGGTGCAGACCGCGCCTTGATCATCAAGACGCCATCTCATAAACCACTGATGCCAAGCCAACATGGCCGGGAACAGGGCGCGGAGGCGGTCTTCACCAGTCGCGGGGTCTTTCTCCCATATCCGCCGCGCCATGGTGGCCGCCAGCGGTGGCTGGGTTACGCCAGACGAGGCAATTGGCCCAGTTCCGCCCCAGACATCCGGCCCGGGAAAATAGCCCGGATCCGGTTTGTGAAACAGGATATGTGGGAGCATTCCGTCATCCCACTGGCCCGAGAACAGCGTCTCAAGCTCAGTCCAGGCACGGTCGATATCGAACTCGGCAAAACCCAGCGCGGCGACCGCGCTGTCCCAGTTCCACTGGTAGGGATAGAGCCCGCTGGTTGGGATCGTATAGCCGCCCCGATCGTTGGCAATCAGGATATTGCGCGCGGAATCCGTCGGCGAAGTAAAGTGGTTCATGTCTGTCATCCTTTGACCGAACCTGCAGTCAGGCCCTTGGTCATGAAACGTTCAAGCCCCAGAAACAGGGCCATAATCGGAACGGTGGCAATCACCGCGCCGGCCATCAGGTGTTGGCGTGGGATTTCCGAGGAGTTCAGCATTGTGACGCCTCGGGTTAGGGTGAATTTCGAGGGATCGTCCAGCAGCATGAAGGCCAGAAGGAATTCGTTCCAAGCGATCATGAAGACATAGAGCGACACCGAAGCAAGCGCAGGAAGGCTGAGCGGCAGGGTGATCTTCCAGATCACTGCCAGGCGCGAGAGACCATCCATCAGACCGGCCTCTTCCACCTCGGTCGGGAGACCGCGGAAATACCCCTGCAGCATGTATAGCGCGACCGGGATAGTGGTGACCGGGTAGATCATGACGATGCCAAGGATCGAATTCCGCAACCCAGTGAGCGAGAATGCTATATAAATCGGCAGCGCCAGAACGATCATCGGCACCATGTAGATCAGCAGGATCGAGCGTGAGAATGCCTTTTGGCCCTTGAACCGGAACCGCGCGACCGCATAGGCCCCTGGAATGCTGAAAGCCAGTGTGATGAAGACCGTCAGCACCGAGACGTAGAAGGACGTCCACAGGTACGAGCCGAAATTGAAGTCGCGGAACAGTTCTGTGTAGCTGCGAAACAGCGCCCAGCCCTGATCCAAATCCAGCGAGAAATCCAGCGGGTTCTGCAACAGGGCCTGTTGAGATTTGAGGCTGGTCATCACCATAACGTAGAAGGGGATGACGACGATGGCCGTGAAGAAGATGTATCCAAAACCAGTGCAGAACCGGATCACAGCGTCTTCATATTCATGACGGGTAAGTTCGCCAAAGGGCAGTTCTTTCAGGATTTCCGCCATCGACAGGTGCATAACGGCAGCAATCGCCACCACAGTGACCAGCACGGCCTGCAATGTGGTGTCCGAGCCAATCAGAACCGGGCCAAAACTGGTCAGGCAGGTTAGACCCAACAGAGCCGACACGCCCAGACGCGCAGAGGCATGGCGGGCCGGAAAGCGGACATACGCCAAACCCGCAAGTGCGCCCCAGATGACGCTCAGCAGAACCTGCGGACGGAAAGCAGCACCCGTGGCGAAGGACATTGTGACCGCGATGGTGGTAGCGATTACAACCAGCCAAAGCGCGCCTAGGATCGGGCCAGTGAAATAACCTTGTCGCATCACAGACCCTCCTCACGGCTAATGAACTTGAAAAAGACTAAGCTGAAGGTGATCAGGCACAGCAATATGACCACGGCCACAGCCGCGCCCGCCCCGATATTCGACACTGCAAATGCCTGTTCATAAACGTTCACAGTCAGCGTGCGGGTTCCTGCATTGCCACCGGTCAACAGAAAGATGTCGTCGAATTTGTTGAACGTCCAGATGAAGCGCAGCAGGAACAGGACCGACAAGATACCCAGCAGTTGCGGGATGCTCAGCAGCCAGAACTTCTGGAACGGTGACGCGCCATCCATATCCGCTGCCTCATACATGCTGCTATCGATGGACTGCATCCGCGCCAGAATGAACAGGAAGGACAGCGGGAAGTAGCGCCAGATTTCAAAGACGGTGACCATGATCAGCGCCAGCGGGCGTTCCCCGAAGAAGTTGATCGGCTCGCTGCTTAGCCCCATCTGCACAAGCAGCGCATTGGCCGAGCCTGAGAAGGGGTCGAACAGTGTTACCCAAGTAAACGCCACGGCGATGACGGGGGCCACATAGGGAAACAGGTAAAGACCCCGGATGAACCCTTGTCCCTTGAAACTTTTGTTCAGTAGCAGGGCTGCAAAGAGCCCCATGACAAGTGCGCCGATGGTGCCGAAAACCGTGTAAAACAGCGTAACCCACAGCACGCCCCAGAACTCGTCGCCGTCGAACACACGGGCGAAGTTCTCCAGGCTGAACTCGAAATTCGTCAAAACACTGGGGCCGCTGCCAGTGACTGTTGGTTCTGACCCTTCAACCAGGTCTTCGAACGCGTCCGGGTCACCATCGACCGCAACAGGGACGCGAATACGCTCGCGTTGGCCACCTTCCAGCGTACCAAAGTCGCAGAACAGCTCTTGCCCGGTTAACGCACAAGGGGCTGCAACGTCGCCGAGTGGCATCACGCCATCGGGCAGGACATCCCGGACGGTCACGCCATCAATCGCAATATCCTGACTGGAGTTGCGCAGGCGGTATTCGATCCGCAGATCATCACCCGATCCACGCAGGCTTTCACGCACGACCGGTGCAGGAGGGCGCAGGTCAGAAAGGGTGAAGGGTTTGAAGCTGATCCAGAAGATCGCCAGCAGGGGCAGGATCACAACCAGCGACACACTGATGATGGTCGGAGCCAGCAGCGTCCAGGCCAGACGCGCCTCGCGTTTGGCTAACGCCCCGGTTCCGGTCGGTGGGGTGGCCGAAGTCATAGTTTACCTCGAAGGGTTTAGGGGCAGCGGCGCGCACGCCGCTGCAGGTGCCGGGGTGGTTACTGAACCTTGCCCAACTCGTCGTTCATTGCCGCGATGGCTGCGGCCGCGTCGATCTCGTCGTCGATATACTGGCGCACGACGCGGTTTATGGCCTGGCTGTTGATCATCTTCGATGCCAACGCCAGTTGGCCTTCAGCCACACCCCAGCGCTGTGCCACATCCAGGCCGCCAACGATTTCGTCGATCATGGATTGTTCGTACAGATCACCCAGCGGGGCCTTACGATCGACACCAACAGGTAGCTCTGCCCAGGCTTCTGAGAACGCGGTTGGGTTGTCGGCATTGCCACGGCGAACCGGGAACTTGCCTTCCGGCGCGATGGCCAGCGTCTGGGTGTAACCTTCGTCCATGGCGTATTTCACGAACTCCATCGCTGCATCGGTATCGGCATCATTGGTGATTCCAAAGTACCGCACATCCCCCCAAGCCGCGCCATCAGGGTTCGACGGACCCGACAGTTTGGTCACGATGCCGGTCTTGCCGGCCAGATCGCGCGAGGTCGGGTCGTCGTTGATCGTTGGCGGGGCGCTGTCACGCAGACCGGCCAGTTCGTCCAGTATGAATGGCGACCAGATGATCATCGCGGCCTTGCCGTCAAAATACAGTTCGCGCGATTGTTTCCAGAAAAGCTCACCCGGAGGTGACGCTTTGGAGATTGCTTTGTAGAAATCCAAAACTTCGGTGGTCTTGGCTTCGTCCAGCGGTTGGAACCCATCAGGGCCAACGGGACTGACGCCATTGGCGAGGAACACGTGCTCCAGCACCTGGCTCATGAAGTTTTCGTCCACCTTGGTGGCTGAGACAAACCCGTACATTTCCGGCGGGTTGTGCAAGGCTTCCAATGCGGCCTGAATATCCGCAAAGCTGTCAGGGGCCTCCAAACCCGCCTCGTCGAACAGGTCCTTGCGGTAAACGACCATCTGCGTCCAGCCATCGACTGGAACCGAGGCGGTTTCGCCGTTGAACGCAGCCATCGCCAAAGCACCGGGTGCAAAAGTGTCTGCGCCCAGTTCTTCGATCACTTCGGTCGCGGCTTCGGTGTCCAGAATGCCAGCCTCGGCCCAGGGCAACGCGTATTGCAGCGTGTGATAGACAACATCCGGCAGGTCGCCAGCAGCAAAAGCGGCAGTCGCGCGCGTTCCCAGATCGCTTTCGGTGACCGGGATCACCTCAACTGTGGTGCCGGTTTCGACTTTGAACTGGTCCGCCATCTCTTGCTGTTTGGCCAGACGTTCGGGCTGCTCTTCAGTTGTCCAAAAACGGATTGTGTCGGCCTGCACTGATAGCGCTGTCAGCGCCAGCGCAAGTGACGAGCCAAGCATCAGCTTCGCAGCTTTGGGTGTTAGTTTCATCGGTGTCCTCCCCGGTTGTGTTCACGTCAGATGGTTTAGTTTCTGCGCCAATTCGTGTGACGTCAGTTTTGGTGGCCCGTCAGAGCCACCTTCGATCAGAGTGGCCTCGACCAGTTCTCGCAAGCCTGCAGCCGCTTCGCCGCGGATTTGTCGGATCAGTAATGTCGCCAGCCGTACACCGGCCGCGCGGGAATCGACGGAAAATGTGGTCAGTGCAGGCCGCGCGTAACGGCATTCCGGAATGCCGTCATAGCCAATCACCGAGATGTCGCGCCCTATCTCGAGCCCCTGATCCTGCGCATCCGCGCAGAACCCCAGTGCGGCCAGATCGGTCGCGAAGACAATCGCTGTTGGAGGTTGATCCAAGGCCATCAGTACTCGTCCCTGCGCTGCGCCATCTTCGCGCGTGCGCGCACCCTCCTGGATCAGATCCGGATCCAATGGCAGACCAGCAGCGTGCAGACCCTCGGCATAACCGTCACGGCGTAGATGCGCGTAGTTGAACTTGGGATCGCTCCCGACAAAGCCTATGCGTGTATGCCCCAAATTGCTCAGCCGCAAAACGGCATTGCGCATCGCGCTTTCCCCGGCAATGTCGAACCACGAAGTCTCGTCCCAATCGTTCGGTTGTCCATAGCCGGTGCGACCATACAGGATATGAGGCACCCCAAGACTGCGCAGCAGGCCGATACGTGCATCCTTCACCGCTGTCCGCGGTAGAATAAACCCATCGGCTTTCCGTTCTTCGTAGAGGCGGCTAAGAACTTTTAGTGTGTCTTTCTCGGAGGTCGCCGTGGAAATCGTCATTGTCCAATCCAGGCAGCTTGCTGCTTCGCAGGCTCCGGCCAGAAAGTCCTGCAAGAAGGGATTGTGCTGATCCGGTTCCTCGCTGTTGATAACCATCGCTATCGCACGAACTTGCCCGGTTCGGATCGCCTGCGCATGGCTGAGCGGGCGGTATCCCAATACCCGAGCCGCTTTTTCAACACGTGCGCGCGTCGTCGAAGAGATATCCGGATACCCGTTGAGTGCGCGTGAAACAGTGCTTTTGGACAAGCCCAGATGCGCAGCCAATTCGTCCAATTTTACCCGGCCCGAGACGGTTGCTGGACCGGATTGCTCACGCGGTGGATATGAAAGATTCGCAGTCATTGAAGCTATTTGTTCGTTCCGAAACCGGTTTCGGCAACAAAAAAGTTAAAAAAAGTGCAACCTGGTTATTTTTTGAACGCTTTAAGGATCGCGCCAATAATGAAAGGAAACACGTAGAAGGAGTTTGGCTCTCCTATCCCGACCGAGATGGTCAGGCGCAAGTAGCAAAACGAAACAGCGGAACAGGATAGCAGGTTCACCAAGAGGCAAACCCGCCGAGCCGATCTCTTGATTTCGTGCAAAGTTGTGATCCCGACATCCATTGCGGGCCTCTGCCACGGGCCTATTGTTGCCTCGAACTACAGACGGGTTTTTATCGGTCTTTGGAATGTTGTTAGCCAGTGAAAGGACACCTCATGAACTCTTTGACTCAAGCTCTTCTAGGCGCCGCCGTATTCAGCGCTTCAATGGGTATTGCAGTGCATGCAGGCGATCTACAGGCTGGTGGTGAGACAGCTGGTCAATGCGCCGCCTGTCATGGCAATGCCGGGATCAGCACCGCAGATAATTTTCCAAACCTCGCAGGTCAAAAAGAAGGTTATATCAGGGCGCAATTGAAGGCATTCAAATCAGGGACGAGGAAGAACGATCTGATGAATGCAATTGCCGCAAACCTGACAGAATCGGATATCGAGAACCTGGCTAATTATTTTGCCAGTCTGCCCGGAGGTGAAGCCGGCGCGGTCGCGAATAATGAAACTGGTTTGGACGGTTCACTCTTGAAGCTGCCAGAGGACTACGAAACAACTTTCACCCGATATCATCGCAAAGACTATGACGATCGTAAGCAAGTGCGGTTTTTCAGCGGTAACAACATTGCACTTGCCGGAGTGGCGGATGGAGGGCCTTTTGAACCCGGAGCCTATTTCCTTGTGGAAGTATTCGACGCCAAGAAGGACGCCGATGGCAATCTGCTCAAAGATGCCGAAGGCCGTCTTATCGCTGGTGAACGCAAGTTATACACCGCGATGGAAAAACGAACCGGGTGGGGTGATGGCGTGCCCGATATCTATCGAAATGACAACTGGCGGTATTCCGTGTTCGAAGCTGATGGCAGCAACAAAAACGGCGTAAATGAAGCGCCCTGCATGGCGTGCCACAAGCCCCTGACAGAGGATGATTATGCCTTTACCGTTGATTGGGTGGAAGGTTTCCAATCCTCAAAGACAATCGGGTATTCTCACAAACTTTTAGAGTAAGTGTTTGAAGTTCCCTGTGCTTCATTGGCAAGGGCCAGTTGCAGAAAGACTAGCACCAAGGTGTTTTTTCCGCTCGACCTTGCCAGTGGGCTCTGGATGCCTATCGAATACTCCTTTTTGCCCACTGGCAATTGCATTTCTAGGCTGGATTGAGCCGGCTAATTGCGTTCTGATTTGACGACAACGCTTATAAGTGCGCCGCTTTCTTGCGACGCGGTGATGATGACCTAGTGTGAGCCCAGGACGTTCGCGAAAACTTTGACAGTCGGATTCTGATGGCTTGCAACGATTGCTGGTCGGTGCCTTACATGTCGAAGCCAAAGTTGTTTCAGACAAAAGCGAACCGGTTATTCGACCCGCATCGCTTCGGTTTCGATGTTGATATCCACCTGATCGCCAACCAGACCGTTTCCTACGCCATAGGCCATCCCAAACTCGCTGCGTTGGACCGATGTGTCGATAGACAGGCCAAGAACCATACGTTTGTGCCCGAACGGATACGTATCGGCTTTGTTGAGTTTTACGTTCAGCGTCACCGGTTGTGTGATCCCTAAAATCGTTAGGTCTCCGGTCACGGTACCCGCATCCGCCGAGGCCGGTTGACCCGCCATGGCGTTGAAGGTGATTTCCGGAAACTCGGACACATGAAGAAAATCTTTTGCCTTTACGTGCCCATCCCGCGCGTCGTGGAAGGTGTTGACGCTGTCGGACGCGATCACGACTCGCACATTCGCAAGTTCCTGCGTGTCAGTGTCATAGTCAAAGCTGCCCCGAACCTCACCAAAGATGCCCAGCGTTTTTGCGAAACCGATATGCTCGACCGTAAAGTAAACCGTTGTGTGATCGGGGTCGAGCTCATACCGGGCCATCTCAGCAGCGGCTGCGACTGGGGTGGTGGCGATCAGAAAGCTTAAGGCTAGGTGGCGCATCGGTGGCCCTCGTCAAATTGTCGAGTTAGGGTGCAAGACTTACCTGTACATAGTACGCATTCCGCATCGACAAAGAACATCAAATGTACGCTACCCGATTGATTTGCGTCACCTGGAACATTCACCGCGCTCGCGGGCATGACGGCCTTGTCGATCCTTCGCGCATCCACGGGGCCGTTACATCAGACCTTGCCCCCCTAGCTCCCGATATCTTTGCCCTGCAAGAGGCGGATGAAGAGTGCAGGCCGCATGCAGGTCTTCTTGACATGAACCGGATATCGGCCGAGACCGGGCTTGCCTATCAGCATGACGCGCCCGGCATGCGTTGGGGTCGTGACAGTGATGGGTTTCTGGGGACCATTCTGTTTCTGCATCCGCGCTTCAACGTCACGCACAGTGATGTACTGGACCTGCCCGGCCATTGCTATCGCGGCGCGGTTGTCATCGAGGCCGTGTGTGACGGCATTCCCGTTCGTGTTATTTCGACACATTTGTCCCTGTTCCAGCCTTTGCGCGTCATTCAGATGCGGATCGTCGGTCAATACCTGCGTCGCCGCCCCGAGATGCAAAACATACTGCTGGGGGATCTGAATGAATGGCGGCCCTGGGGAGGGGCGATGTTTCAGCACCGTCTTATCGGGAGGTCGCTGAGCGGGCCGGTACGGGCAACTTTTCCAGCCAAACGCCCACTATTGCCCCTGGACCGGATTTTGACGGATCGCGAAGGCGCCGTCCGGGACATGCAGGTCTGCACATCGCGGGCCCTTCGCAGTGCCTCGGACCACCTGCCCTTGAAGGCCGAGGTCCTAATCGAAAAATCTGGTGAATAAAATGGCGTTTCAAGTGTTATCACATTAGCCAAAGCGGAATTACGCACTAATTTGAGTATGATGGTAACAGACGACCCGAAGAAACTACCATGAAAGCGCATCGGCCCCTGGGCCCGGTGACCCATTCCCAAGCGTTCTCGCCTGTGTCTGTATTTGCCGGGCAGGCAGTGGTGATGGGCGCAGGGTTGGCTCTGGCAGCGTCTATGGCCCTGCCCTCGGTGTTCTGGGCATTGTCCGCGTTTCTGGTCGCGACGGTCCTGTCTGGTGCGGGGTTGGTCAGCCGCTATCCGCACAGCGTGCTGGGGCTGTGCAACACAACAACGCTGCTACGCGCCGCCTTGGTTGCATTTCTGTTCGGCACCCTGTTCTTCACGACCGAGGTCTCTGGCTGGCTAGTCTTTGCGGTTGGTGCGTTTGCCTTTGCTCTGGATGGGTTGGATGGGTGGTTTGCCCGCAGATCCGGTCTGCAATCCGACTTTGGCGCGCGGTTCGACATGGAAACGGACGCCGCGCTGGGGGCGGTCCTTGCGCTTTGGGTGATGTTGTCGGGGACCGCGCAGGCCTATGTGCTGATTTTGGGGTTCGCGCGTTACGCTTTTGTTGCGGCCGGGTGGGTTTGGCCTCAACTGCGCGGGAACCTGCCCCCTTCGTTTCGCCGCAAAGCAGTCTGCGTGGTCCAGATTGCGGCGTTGCTATTGCTGGTCTTCCCGCTGACCCCTGCCGCTGTGCTGGCGCCGCTGTCACTAACGGCGTCCTTGGCGCTCAGCTATTCTTTCGGGGCCGATATTCACTGGCTGTTGCGCCAATCGAAATGAAGCAGGTCCTGACACTCAGCCTCGGAACCGGCCTGATCTTTTGCGTACTGGTCCTGCCCAACCATCCCGGTACGATGACGTGGTCCGCGTTGAATCGCTGGCCGTTGGAATTGCCTGTGATCGTTGCGCTGATGGTCGCCCTTGGCCGGTTGCGCGGACTGGCGACGGTGATTGCGCTGTTGCTGGTGGTCTCAACGCTGGTCAAAATTGCCGACTATGGCACGTTCATCGCCTATAACCGGACGTTCAACCCCATCGTCGATTTGTTCCTGATCAACGCCGGGTTCGGCCTTTTGACAACCAGCTTGGGCCTGCCGCTGACGCTTGTGTTGGTGTTGCTGGGCAGCGCAGCCCTAGCACTTTTGTTTGTCCTGCTTCGGTTCGCGTTGAAAGCCTGGGCCGATCTGCCCACGCAGAACTGGATGCGAGGGGTGGCGGCGGCAGGTGTGCTGATGGCCGGTACATGGGCCGTTGCGGATGTGGGTCACCACCTTGACCAGTGGCGGTTCGAAGCCAGCCCGCCAGGTACGGCCTGGACTTCTCGCCTGATCTACAAGCGCGGGGCCGAGATGCAGGCGACTGCCGCCGATCTTGCCCAATTCCGCCGCAAAGCGCAGTCTGACCCGATGCTTCAGGCCCAGGGCTTGCTTGACAAGCTGGAAGGCCGCGATGTGCTGCTGATCTGGATCGAAAGCTATGGGCGCGCCAGTTTCGACAACCCGCTTTATGCACAAACGCATCAGCAAACCCTGCGGAGCGCCGAGACCGCGATCCGGGAAACCGGCATGTCCATGCGCAGTGGCTGGCTGACCTCTCCGACGGCGGGCGGCGAAAGCTGGCTGGCGCATGGGACGCTGGCAACGGGGCTGTGGACCTCGGATAACGGGCGATACAACGCGATGATCGCCAGCGGTCGAAAATGGCTGTTCCATTATGCGCAAAGGGCTGGGTACCAGACGGCAGCCATCATGCCCGCCATCACGCTTGCCTGGCCGGAAAGCAGCGCCATGGGCTTTGACCACGTGTTTGCCGCCGCAGACATACCCTACCAGGGCAAACGGTTCAATTGGGTCACGATGCCCGATCAATTCACGCTTGCTGCCTACCCGGACCTACTACCCCAATCCGCGCAGCCGCGCTTTGTACAGGTGGCATTGATCTCGTCGCATGCACCATGGACCCCGGTTCCCCGGATGATCCCTTGGGAGGAGATCGGAGACGGTTCGGTTTTTGAACAAATGGCCCAGCAAGGCCCCGCCCCCCGCGAGTTGTGGAAGGACCGAGACGCCGTGCGGGACGCCTATCGGCGGTCGGTCGATTACAGCTTGCAAGCCGCGTTTGCCCACGTGGCCAATCTGGGCGCGCAGGCGCCTTTGATCATTGTTGCAGGAGATCATCAGGCCGCAGGATTTGTGGCAGGTAGCGACAACCGCGATGTCCCCTTTCATGTCATTGGCCCGTCCGAGGTGGTGTCGCATCTCGCCCATTGGGGGCTGAGCGACGGGCTTTTGCCCGCGCCTGACACGCCGGTACGGCGGATGGATCGATTCCGCGATGACTTTCTGAGCACATTCTCGTCCTTCGAGCCATTGGCGAAGGCCGCGCCATGATGGGACGTATGGGGCGCATACTGGGATCATTGGCGCTGTTGGGCGGCCTTCTTTGGTTCAGCGCGGCTGGCGATGTCTGGGCGCGGCTCCGTGAGACCGACCTATACTGGGTTTTGGTCGCGTTCGTGGCCCTGACATGCAGCACGCTGTCGATGGCACGGCGCTGGCAACTGACCGCAGGCGCACTTGGGCTTGAGCTGTCCTATTTCGGCGCGGTGCGAGAATACTATCTGTCCCTGCTTGCCAACTCCGCCCTGCCCGGTGGCGTCGTCGGAGATGTCAGCCGCGCCATTCGCACCCGACACTACGGCGACCTGAAAAACGCAACCCAATCGGTGCTGGCCGAGCGTCTTTTGGGTCAGGCCGCGCTGCTGGCGATTGTGTTTGGCGGTCTATTCTGGGCTCTGTTGATACCGGGTGGGATCGCATGGCCTACGGCGACCGGCTGGCTGATAGCCGCCGCTCTGGCCGTTGCGGCGGGTCTGGTGATCTGGCTTGCAAAGGTCAGGATGACGGCGGGTTTCACCCGGTTTTTCCTGGGGCTGCTGTCCCGGCGTGATATCACGGCGCATGCGGTTTTCGCGGCGGTTTTGCTGATACTGGGACTGTACGCCTGCGCCCGTGCCACCGGTACGTCCTTGCCGCCAGAGGCCTGCTATACCATCCTGCCCTTGGTCTTGTGCGCCATGATTGTCCCGCTGTCCATCGCCGGATGGGGCTGGCGCGAAGGTGCCGCGGCGGCGTTGTTCCCGCTGGCTGGTGCCACGCCCGAGGCCGGGATAGCGATGGGCATTTGCTATGGCGCTGTCATGTTGCTGGCCGCCCTACCTGCGATTGGCTTTCTTTTTCTTTCAACCGACCATGCCCATAAGCGTAAACCATTGGAAAACGTATGATGAGTGCTGTTTTTGCAATACCCGACGACAAAGACCAGCGCACTGGCGGCTATATATATGACGCCACGGTTTTGGACCTGCTGAATAAAAGCGGCTGCGCGACAACGCATCTGGAACTGCCCGGCAGCTTTCCCGACGCCCCGCCGCAGGACATGTCCCGAGCTGTGCGGGCGTTGAACGCCGTACCCGCCTCGGACCCGGTTATAATTGACGGTTTGGCCCTTGGCGCGATGCCGCCTGACGAGATTGCCGCGCTTGCTGCGCCTGTCATTGCACTGGTGCACCATCCGCTTGGTCTTGAAACCGGCACTGATCCGACCAAAGCGGCCGAGCTAATCCGCAATGAGGCCGCAGTTTTGGAACAGGTCGCGCATATCATCGTGACCAGCGCCCATATCGGACGGACGCTCCGATCCGATTTCGGGGTGCCTGCCGACAAGATCACCGTGGCTGCGCCCGGATTTGAACGTCCTCGCGCCGTTTCAGCGCCGGTTGACCCCCCGCTTATCCTCAGCGTTGGTCTACTGGTCGAACGCAAGGGGCATGACGTGCTGATCCGCGCGTTGGAGCAGATATCGGACATCCCGTGGCAAGCCGAAATCATAGGTCGGCCGCAAGACCCCGCCTATGCTGCCGCGCTCCAGGCACAGATCAAAACGGCGGGTCTGAAAGACCGCGTGACGCTTGTGGGTGAAGTAGATGGCACAGCCATCCAGGCGGCCTATCAGCGCGCCAGTCTCTTTGCTCTGGCCACCCGGTACGAAGGCTATGGCATGGTCCTGAGCGAGGCGATGCTGCGCGGCCTGCCCGTCGTCTCATGCGCAGTCGGCGCGGTCCCGGATACCACCGGTGATGCGGCAGAGTTGGTCCCCCCGGACCAACCCGAGGCTTTTGCCCACAAGCTGCGAGCGCTGTTGCAGAACCCCGACCATCTTGCGCACATGGCCCGCGCCTCGGCTTTGCGGGCCGCAAGTTTGCCAACCTGGCAGGACACCGCAAACCAGTTCGCCAAAGTAATCGAAAGGTTTGCGTCATGACCTGCGCCCTCATTTACACCATGCAGATGCTATGAATTGGAAAGCTCATGTTTGCTGTTGAAGTCCGCGACCACGTGATGATCGCACATTCCTTGCCCTCGCCCGTGTTTGGCCCCACTCAGGGGATGCATGGGGCCACATTTGTCGTGGATGCCGCTTTTTACACCGCCGATCTGGACGAAAACGGTCTGGTCGTCGATATCGGCCTGGCCACCGAGGCCCTGGCCCAGACGCTGGCCCCGCTGCGCTATACTAATCTGGACGAGGTGCCTGCCTTCAAAGGCAAGATCACTACAACCGAATTCCTTTGCCACCATATCTGGGAACAGTTACGCGATGTCGCAAAGACAAGAGGGCTTGGCGACAAAGGTCGCCTCAAGCGTATCCGCGTGCAGCTACACGAAAGCCATGTCGCGCGTGGGTGGTATGAAGCAGACCTCTGAAATCGGCTTTGAACCCGACTGGCTCAGCCTGCGGGAACCGGTCGATCACCGGTCTCGGGATCAGGATCTGCTGCGGCGTGCAGCGGGCTGTGTCGCTGAGGGGATGACGATCCTTGATCTTGGCAGCGGCACGGGTTCAACCGCTCGCGCCTTTGCCAATGCCGGATTTTCGGATCTCAACTGGCGGTTTGTCGACAATGATCCGGCCCTGTTGCGTATCGCGGCCTCGCGGCATCCCAACGCGCAGTGCGTGCAATGCGATCTGAGCCGCATCGACGGTCTTGATCTAAACCGGGTCGGACTGATCACAGCTTCGGCCCTATTCGACCTGATGCCCGAAAGCTGGGTGGACGCTCTGGTCAAGTGGGCCAGCGCGGCCGGTATTCCGGTTTACACGGCGCTCAACTATGACGGCGTGATGCGTTGGTCCCCCGCAGACCCACACGACGAGGGCGTCACCCAAGCCTTTAACCAGCACCAGCGAACCGACAAGGGGCTGGGACTAGCACTTGGCCCCGAAGCCGGATCACGCTTTGCAAGGGTTTGCGCGGCAGATGGCTATGCGGTCAGTTCGGCCCAAAGCCCCTGGCACCTTGGTGCTGAGGACACCACGCTGCACGCCAAGCTGTTGGCCGGAATTGCACAGGCCGCGCATGAGGTTGGCAAGGACGAGGCCCAGGATTGGGCCGCCGCCCGACAAAAGACACTGTCCCAGACGCTTGGTTTCATCGGCCATACCGATCATCTGGCGGTCCCAAGATGAACAACGGCAAGCCGGAATACGGAGATAACGATGCAGGACGTTGACGTAACACCCAAGGTCTGGGACCGTATCTTGTCTGTCCGTGCCGGTCACGGATGCTTATGCGACCCCGATTGGAGCGAAGGCGAAAAGCAGGCCCTTTCGATCTATGGCGCTCTGGCGCAACCGAAGTCCAGTGGCCAGGTCATTGGTCAGATTGGGCAGTCGCTGGATGGGCGCATTGCCACCGTATCGGGCGATGCCAAAGATATCTCGGGCAAGGATGGCCTTGTCCATCTGCACCGTCTGCGGGCGCTGTCCGATGCGGTTGTGATCGGGGTCAAGACGGCGCTGCACGACAATCCTCGTCTGACCGTGCGCATGGTCGAAGGTGAGAACCCCGTCCGCGTGATCATCGATCCAAACGGGCGCATGCCGGACGATATCGGGTTGATGCAAGACAGGTCAGCGCATTGCATTGTCATCCAGTCCGTCGACAAAGCCCGTCCCGACCATGTCGAGGTGATTACACTGCCGTGCACCCATTGGATTTCACCCGCACAAATCCTGAATGCCTTGCAGCAGCGGGGATTGAACCGCATCCTGATCGAAGGCGGTGGCATCACCATCGCCAAATTCCTTGAGGCAAATCTGTTGACCCACCTACATGTCGCCGTCGCACCCTTGCTGATCGGCGCCGGGCCACAGGGCCTGACCACCTCTCCAGTCGAGCGTCTATCTCAGGCGCTGCGGCCCCGGACGGATGTCTATGGGCTGGGCTCGGATGTGCTGTTCGATTGCACATTTGAACCCGCCTCTGCGCAGATCAAGCCATACCCCCTGCCCTGTCGGGCCGCCGTCCACACAAACTGACAGCTGCTCCCGACACAAACTCGAAGATCAAAGGCACGCCATGAAAGTCAATTCAGACCAAACGGCCCGCGCGTTGTGGATCACCCAAGCCGGAAAACCCACGCTTTTGGACACGGTCCTTGGCGACAGTCCTGACGGCGTACGGATCAAGACGCTATATTCCGGCATAAGTCGCGGGACCGAGCGTTTGGTGTTTCGCGGGCAGGTTCCTAAGGCCGAGTTCGACACGATGCGCGCCCCTTTTCAGGAAGGCAGTTTCGAATTCCCTGTCAAATACGGCTATGCCGCCGTCGGAACCATTCAGTCCGGCCCTCGGGCAGGACAGCTCGTTTTTGCCCTGCATCCGCACCAAACGCAGTTCAGCGTGCCATCATCTGCGGCCATCCCAATCACCCCATCGGTCCCTCCCGCCCGTGCCGTGCTTGCCGCCAACATGGAAACCGCACTGAACATTCTGTGGGACGCGGAGCTCGGTGCCGGTAGCCGCGTCACCATCGTCGGGGCTGGGGTAGTCGGCGCCCTGACGGGGTATCTCTTCGCCCGCATGCCCGGAACCGAGGTCTGCCTTGTCGACACCAACCCCGACAGAGCCACAATTGCGCAGCAGTTGGGTTGCGACTTTGCGCACCCCGATCAGGTACCGCAGAATTCCGATGTGGTGATCCATAGCTCGGCCTCATCTGCGGGGCTGGCGACCGCAATCGCCGCAGCCGGGGTCGAAGCCACCATCATCGAAGCCAGCTGGTACGGCACCCAACCCACCACCGTGCCACTGGGGGGCGCCTTTCATCGCAAACGCCTGCGGATAATCAGCAGTCAGGTCGGGCGTATTCCGGCCCATATGGCCGCACGCTGGACCTATGGAAAACGGCTGCGTAAAGCCATCGACCTACTTGCAGACCCGGTTCTGGATGCTCTCATCTCGGGTGAGACGGAATTTGACGATCTGCCACAAAGCTATGAGGCGATTTTGGACGCCTCATCAACGCTTTGCCATCGGATCAGGTTTGCCCAGGATTGACCATGGTGCTGGACATACAACACTGGCTTCCGTCAAACGCGTCGCACCATTTGACGGCTATGGCCGACGCCGCATTAAGCGCCACGGCCGGCTTGCAGCAAGCCTTTGCAAACCGCGACGCGCTGCAGGTCGAACAAAAGACTAAGGGCGATTTCGTCTCACAGGCCGACCGCGAGGCCGAAGCACAGATCGCCCGGAAGCTGACCAGTGCCTACCCGAACTACGGCTGGCTGGGCGAGGAAACGGGCAGCCGCCTCGGTCAAGGAACCGACTTGCACTGGGTTGTTGATCCATTGGACGGCACGACGAACTTCGTGAAGGGCATTCCGCATTGGGCTATCTCAATCGCGCTGTGCGACAAAGACGAAATCGTCGCCGCCCTTGTGTGCGACCCAATAAAGAACGAGGTATTTTCTGCCGAACGTGGGACCGGGGCCTATCTGAACGGCGGACGCATTTGGGTCAGTGACGAGGGCGACCTACAAAATGCACTTTTTGCCACCGGGGTCCCGGCGGGCGCGCGGGTCACGTATCTGAAAGCTGCATTGGCGGATATCGAACGGCTGATGCCAAGCTGCGCCGGGATCAGACGCGGCGGCGCGGCGGCGCTTGATCTGGCTTATGTCGCCGCAGGCCGCGTTGAGGGCTATTGGGAACGCAACCTTGGCGCTTGGGATATCGCCGCCGGGCTGCTACTGGTCCGCGAGGCCGGAGGATTGGTTCAACCCCTTTGGCCAAACACCGACATTCTGGCGACTGGGTCCCTGATTGCGAGCAATTCCGAACTCGCCACAGTGCTACGCAAGAACATCTTATGAAAACGCTCGGCAGATTGCGCCCGCGGAAGGTTGTCCTCTAAGGTGTTGTTTAAGAATTTCTGCCTAACCATTTCGATTGGGATCGAGCAACCAAAGCCTTTGTCCTAGACGTTCCCGACGGATGGATGAAGATAGGCCACCTGTGGCATCGTAGCGGGGCTCATCCTTCTTCTAAAACCCGACCCTATCTTTACTGGTGAAACGGTTTCTATTCTGGATCACCTGAGCAGCACCGCTTCGGGCAACTATCTGACCAATGCGGACCTAGGATGCGAAAATGCGCAGCAGGATTTTTTGCCTAAACAGTAAATTTATATATCTGTTTCTTATACTTATACTAAACGCCGACTGCAGACAACCAGCGTCCACACTGAGTCAAAACCGGTACGACAACACCGATAATTCGCTGCTTGAAGCGCCGTCCAAAATACTTCTTGACGTTTTGTTGAAGCCTGTGGTTTTGTATATGAAACCGTTTTGCGGTGAATCGTTAAGATCGGCGAAGGGAGGCGCTGTGATGGCGAAGCAAGAGTCGGCGCTTCGGGCGCAACAAGGAACTGAAAGTCAGATTACCGTGTCCCTCAGCGGGATTGGTATGTCGTTTTCCGGTGTATCTGTTCTTCGAGACGTCGATCTGGTTTTTGACGGCGGTGAAATCCACACTCTCATGGGTGAGAATGGTGCCGGGAAAAGCACGCTGGTTAAGATCATCAGCGGCGTACAGAAGCCGACATTCGGAACGTTCCAGATTGACGGGGAAACCGTCACGTTCGACTCGCCGCGCGATGCGGAACAGCACGGTATCGTCATCATGCATCAGGAGCTGAGCCTGATCCCCGAAATGACGGTGGCCGAAAATGTTTTACTGGGGCATGAGCCGCGAAAATTCGGCACCTTCATCGACCGCAAAGCTCTGAGGCAGAAGGCACGGCAGGCCCTATCGCGGTTCGGATTCACGCTGGATATCGACACCTCGGTCAAGGACCTGCGTGTCGGAGAACAACAACTGGTTGAGATCGCACGCGCACTGCTGATGAATGCGCGATTGCTGATCATGGATGAGCCGACCTCGGCCCTGTCGCAGGCTGAAGCCGATATTCTGATGGAAGTCGTGCGCGATCTGGCGCTGCAGGGCGTCGCGGTCGTCTATATCTCTCACCGGATGGATGAGGTGTTCGAAATCTCGGATCGGGTCACGGTTCTGCGCGATGGTGACTTGATCGGAACGCGTCTGGCATCCGAGACAACATCCGCCGAACTAATCCGAATGATGGTTGGCCGCACGGTTGAGATTAACCCCGTTGAACGCCAGAACCCGGCGCAAGACGAAGTGGTTCTGCAGGTCGCGAACCTGTCGGCCTGGACCGGTAACCGCAAAGTTTTGGAAGATGTGTCGTTCGACCTCAAACGCGGAGAAGTGCTGGGCATTGGTGGCCTGCTAGGAGCCGGTCGCACCGAGCTTCTGGAAACACTGTTCGGCGCGCGCGGCGGGAACTATCACGGGCAGATCACGCTGGAAGGCAAACCGCTGCGCCCGGTTAAACCGCAAGACGGGGTTCGCAACGGGCTGGCGCTGATCACCGAGGACCGCAAGGGGAACGGGCTGTTGCTCGAACGGTCAATTTCATCGAATGTGGCACTGCCGCTGATGCCTTTGCAATCGCGATTTGGGCGGTACTCGGACGTCGAGCAGCGCAAACAGGCGTTGAAGGCGATCGAAACACTGAAAGTGGCGGCCACAGGGCCGGATCACCCGGTCGGAAAGCTGAGTGGGGGCAACCAACAAAAGGTCGTTTTGGGCAAATGGTTGGCGACACAACCGCGTGTTCTGCTGCTGGATGAGCCTACCCGTGGCATCGACATTGGTGCCAAGGACGAGATTTACGATCTGGTTGGACGGCTGGCAGATCAAGGCATTTCGGTCTTGTTCGCAAGCTCGGAACTATCCGAGTTCATGGCTGTCTGCGACCGCATGATCGTGCTGTGTGAGGGCCAGATGGCCGGAGAGCTTTCGCGCGACGAAATGACCGTGGATTCAATCAAAGCACTTGCGATGCAATTCCGCTAAGCGCTTGATCCTTAATCGAGAAAAGACATGACTGTTATGGAACCCAATAGCCCAACCTTAGAACAAACCCGCACCTCGGGGGCGGTGTTCATGCGGCTGCTGAACAAGACAAAACTCTACTGGGGTTTGGTTGCTCTGATCCTGTTCGGGGCGTTGACCTCACCGGTTTCGTCCAAGGGCAACAACATCTTTCTGTCGCTGGGCAACCTGACAGACATCCTGCGTCAGGTCTCGGTCACGGGCATTGTGGCGGTCGGCATGACGATGGTGATTTTTATCGCTGGTATCGACCTGTCTGTCGGGTCCGTCATGGCGCTGGGTACCGTGATATGTGCGATGTTGCTGACGCAAGAAGGATGGACCGCGGCAAGCTATTTTGGCGTGCCTGCCACCGGGATCGTCCTGTTTGTAGCCATCGCCGCCCTGATTTATTTCGTGCAAAGCAACCTGAACCGCACCTCGGACACAGCGGCCACCACAAGCGCGCCGTCACGGATGCTAAGCCGTCTTGTTGCCGCTGCAATTGCCATCGGTGTGATGGTTTGGCTGGCCGGTCAGGTGATGCCCAAGTTTGGCGTCCTGGCTGTGCTGATTGTAGTGCCCTGCATTGGGGCCGTGATGGGGACAGTAAATGGCGCCTTGATCGTCTATGGCCGCCTGCAACCCTTTATCGTGACGCTTGCAATGATGGTGGGTGCGCTGGGTCTGGCGCGTGTGATTGCCGGGCAGGATACCGCTGTCTATCCGGTCTACACCGGCAGCAACGCGACCGAGAATTTCGAAGTGCTGCGTCAATTGCTGTGGGGTGTTCTACCCGTGCCGGGCCTGTTCTTCCTTGCCGTCCTGCTGATCTTTTTCCTGATCACCCGTTTCACCACCTTCGGCAGCTATCTGATGGCTATCGGCGGCAATGAAGAGGCCGCGCGTCTGGCTGGCATCAATGTGGGCCGCAACAAGATCATCACCTATGCGCTGGCGGGCGGTTTGTCCGCGCTGGCTGGGGTGTTGTATGTGGCGCAGTTCCGCCAGGGCAAACCGGATGCCGGTCTTGGCTTGGAGCTGGACGCGATTGCGGCCGTGGTCATAGGCGGCACCAGTCTGATGGGTGGACGCGGCGCAATCATGGGAACATTCGTTGGGGTCCTGATCTTTGGCTTCCTCAGCAACATCCTGCAATTGAACAACATCGACAGTAACACGCAGCTGGTGCTGAAGGGCATCATCATCGTGGTCGCCGTCCTGCTTCAGGAAGGGCGATTTGAAGAGATCTTTGTCATGGCGAAAGAGCGCCTGGGCAGAGGGAGGAGGCTCTGACCTCGAATCTTGGCGGACCAAGGTCAGAGCAATCAGAACGCGGGAACATTGGAGTAACCCGCATCATGACTAAGGAGTAGACTATGAAAAGAAGAACATTTGGCAAGAGCCTGATGGCTGCCACCGCGCTCGCAACTTCGTTTTCGGCCTCGATGGTACTGGCGGCTGACAACTATGTGATCGGTTTCTCGCAGGTGACAACGGTTGAACCCTGGCGTGTCCAGTTCAACAAAGACCTGCGCGCCGAGGCCGACCTACACGACAATGTCGAGCTGATCATCGCCGACGCAAACGACCGCACCGAAAAGCAGGTTGCCGACGTCGAAAACTTTATCCGTCAGGAAGTTGACGCGATCCTGATCTCGCCGAAAGAATCCGCCGGTCTGACCGGTGTGGTCGAACAAGCCACTGACGCGGGCATCCCCGTCTTTGTTCTGGACCGTAACGTCGACACCGACAAATTCGTTCAGTGGGTTGGCGGCGACAACGAACTGATCGGCCGCGAGGCAGGCAAGTTCGCGTTGGACCAGCTGGGTGGCGCGGGCGCTGCAAAAGGCACTATCGTAGAAATCTGGGGGGGTCTGGGCACGCAAGCCGCGCACGACCGCGCCAACGGGTTCCACGAAGCCTTTGAGGGCGAAGAAGGCGTTACCTTCCTGCTGGATCAACAGTCGGGCGACTGGAAGCAGGATCAGGCCTATGACATCATGTCGACCGCCCTCCGTAACTATGAAGACATCACAATGGTGTACGGCCACAACGACCCGATGGCCTATGGTGCATATCTGGCAGCCAAAGACGCAGGCCGTGCCGATGACATCATCTTCATTGGTGTTGACGCGCTTCCGGGCGAAGGCGTGACTTGGGTTGCCAATGGCGAGCTGTCGGCCACCTTCCTGTACCCGACCCCCGGTGCAGAAGGCCTGCGTCAGGCACTGAAGCATCTGAAAGGTGAAGAAGTTCCAAAATCGGTTGTCATGGGCACCGAGGCGATCACTTCGGAAAATGCTGGTGACGTCCTGAAGAAGAACGGCCTGTAAGGACCGTTCAGGCCGGTTTCCTTTCTCCTCCCTGTCGGGATGGCCGGCCGGACAAGCAGGGGCTTGCGCCCCTGCTGTTTTTTTTGGGAAAGCTACAAGAAAAGGTTCCGCCCATGTCCGAGCAAAAAACGAAACTTCAAAAATACTCCGCCCCCGCACTGGAAAAGGGGTTGGATATTCTTGAGTTTCTTTCGCTTTCGGACGTTTCCCCTACCCTGTCGCAACTGGCGCAGGGAATCGGGCGGTCGAAGAACGAGATTTTCCGCATGATGATCGTGCTGGAGGAACGCGGATATATTGAGCGGCAAGAAGGCGATCTGTTCAAATTGACAGGTAAGCTGGCTTTGCTGGGCGGCGACCGCACGGATAACGGCAAACTGGCCGAACTGGCCGAGCCGTATATGAATCGGTTGGCCGAGGAAATTGAGCTGTCCAACCACCTTTGGGTGCCTAATGGCAAAAAAGAGTTGATCGTCGTCAACAGCGTTTCATCTTCGCAGAACTATGGGGTCACGGTTCAGGTTGGATACACCACCCCTGTGTTTCCGACCTCGGTCGGCGCATGTTTTCTCTCAGATTTTGCGCGGGAACAGGACCGGTTAACCTTTCTTCGCAGCATCGTGCCCGGCGAAAGCGAAGACGCACTTCAGGAGTTTTCCGATCAAGCAGCAATCTGTGCCGAGCAGAACTACATTTCGCTTAGCAGCCCTGAAAGCAACGCGATCAGCGAGATTTCAACGCCCATCCGTCACGGTGCGGATCAATCCGTTATCGCGTCGCTGACAATCCCACATTTCGCATCCGCCCTGATCGACAACCGGCGCGAATTTGTAATCGACGCGCTGAGGGCAACTGCAGCACAGCTACAGACTAGTATTGCGACACGGATGCCGCTTCCGCGGACACCCTGGCATCAACTAGCCTGAGCATTGGTCAAAAGCATTCAGACCCCCTATACCCATCTCCAAAAACTAATGATCAGATTGCACGGAACTAGTGCGACGATTGCCAATCGGCAAATACCCGCATTCTCCTTTCCAAAGGGACTTTCCTAGCAAAATTACAGGATCAAACGCGGTAACTCGAACTGTCCCGAAATGTCCTCGCATGTCGGGTATTCGTCCTCGAATATCATTGAGAAAAGCCCGCTTGGAGAGGATTTTTCACACCAGCGTTGAGCACTAACGTCGCCATCTATTCGTGGTGGTGGCGCTGATAGAGTTTTCGGAGGAGATAAAAATGGGCGAAATCACGCAACAGAACATTTGGCCGGACATGCAGATCGAAATAGATCCCAACAGCTACAGCTCGGTTGTTGAGATGTTCGAACAGGCCTTCCTGACATATCCCGAAAAGACAGCATATGTCGGGCTCGGCGGAAGCCTTTCCTACGCCGAAGCGGATCGGCTGTCGCGTGATTTTGCGGCGGTTCTGCAAGCCAAACTGGGCGTCAAGAAGGGCGATCGCATTGCGCTGATGGCACCGAATATTCTGGCGTTCCCGATTGCTATGCTGGGTATCATTCGCGCCGGTGGCGTGCAGGTGAACGTCAATCCGTTGTACACGCCGCATGAGTTGGAACATCAGTTGAACGACGCCGGTGCCGAGATCATCGTGGTCTTTGGCGGCTCGACTTCCACGCTGGCTGAAGTGGTGGACAACACACCAATCAAGACGGTGATCACGATTGATCTGGGTGACACCACAACAACCAAAATTCCAAGCCCGCCAGTTGATGAGCGACTGTCAAACACGCTGCGCTTTGCCGAATTGCTGGATGACGGTGAAGAACTGGACTTTGATCCACCGGTGACCACCGGGGATGACTTGCTGTTTCTGCAATACACCGGTGGTACAACCGGACTGTCTAAAGCAGCCGTTTTGACCCATCGCAACCTTGTGGCCAACACCGAGCAGACCAAAGCCGCGTTGCCGGAAGCCATGCGGCACGGGCAAGAGGTCGTTGTAACCCCCCTGCCCCTCTATCATATCTTTGCGTTGATGGTGAATATGATCACCTACAGTTCGATCGGGGCGACAAACTATCTGGTGGCTAACCCGCGTGATCCAGAACAGCTGATCTCGGCCTATCGCGACAGTGGTTTTACGGTATCGACTGCCGTAAACACACTGATTGCCGGGTTGGCAGCCCATCCAGGTCTGAAGGACATTGATTTCTCGAACTACCGCGCGATGATCGGCGGCGGCGCACCGGTTCAGGAAGCCGTTTCAAACCGCTGGAAAGAAGTAACCGGCCATCACGTGCTGGAAGGTTATGGTATGTCCGAAACCTCTCCGGTGCTGACGCTGAACCCGATGGGGCAGGAAGAGTTCTCGGCCGCCGTAGGGTATGCGCTGCCTTCGACTGATATCATTTTTCTGGACGAAGATGATCATCAGGTCGGCGTTGGTGAAGCGGGTGAGATTTGTGCCAAAGGTCCCCAGGTCATGCAGGGTTATTGGAACCGCCCGGAAGAAACTGCCTCGAACTTTACCGAAGATGGTTACTTCCGAACCGGCGATATCGGTGTGCGGGACGAAAATGGCCTGATCAAAATTGTGGACCGAAAGAAAGACATGGTTCTGGTCTCGGGCTTCAATGTGTATCCGAATGAAATCGAAGCCCATGTGGCCATGTTAGACGATGTTGCCGAATGCGCCGCAATCGGAGTGCCGGACGAGAAAACAGGCGAGGCGATCCGTTTGTTCATCAATCTCGCCAACGGCTCTGACCTTACGTCGGATCAGGTAATTGAACATTGCCGTCAAGGACTGGCAGGGTACAAAGTTCCTAAACAGATCCGGTTCCTTGACGAATTGCCCAAATCAACCGTGGGCAAAATCCTTAGAAAAGACTTGCGGGAGTTGTGAACGATGACTCAGACAAAGAATTTTCCCGACGCCTACACTGTTGAGAATATCGAGGATCATGTGGGCCGTGTTTTCGGCCCCAGTGATCCGGTAACTGTTGATCAAGAGCGCATTCAAGGATTCGCGGACGTAACCGGCGATCAGCAATGGATCCACGTGGATGCCGAGCGGGCAAAGGCCCATAGCCCCTTTGGCGGCCCCATCGCTCATGGCTACCTGACCCTATCGATGCTGGCCGCAGCCCAGATGGACTTGGGCATCGTGCCGGAGGGCAGCAAAGGTGTGATGAACTATGGGTTGGACAAGGTGCGTTTTCTGTCACCGGTTCCCAGCGGCGCTGACGTCGAAATCTCGGCTGTTCTAACTGGCGTCGAGCGCAAAGACGGCAATCGTATCATGATCCACTCGACCGTCACGGCACAGGTGGTCGGAGCGGACAAGCCGGCTTTGATCGCCGAAACTCTGGCGATGGCCTTTAGTTAAAACTCCGAAAACAGGAGAACAAAGATATGTCTGACAAAGACCCCAAAGACGAAGGTTTCGCCGGCTCGATCTCGAATTTCTATGGCGCACTGGCAAAGCATCCCATGGAGCTGATGCGCATGGGCATGAACACGAGCAACGAGCTTTTCAGCGTATTCAGTGGCCTGAGCACTGCAAAATCAGAAACCACGGACAAGCGCTTTGCCGACCCGGTCTGGGACAGCAATCCGGCGTATCGTGCTCTCAAGGAAAGCTACATTGCCTGGTGTCGCAATGCCATGAAGGGCATCGACGACCTGGATCTGGACCACCGTGACACAGAACGTCTTCGTTTGCTCACCAACACCTTTTTGGACACCTGGTCGCCGACCAATGTGCTGATGGGTAACCCCGCGGCGATGAAGAAAACTCTGGAAACTGGCGGCGAAAACGTGGTGGCCGGGTTTCGGAACTTCATCGATGATGTCGTCAATAACAACGGGATGCCATCCTCGGTTGACCGTTCGAAATTCACCGTCGGAGAAAATCTGGGCATCACAAAAGGGGATGTCATCCACCGCGACAGCCTGCGCGAGTTGATTCAATACGCGCCCCAAACCAAAAAGATCAAAGCTACGCCGATCCTGATCGTGCCACCTCAGATCAACAAGTTCTATGTCTGGGATTTGTCACCCGAGCGGAGCCTTGTCGAATTTCTGGTGCGCGAAGGCTTTACGGTTTTCATCGTATCGTGGCGCAACCCTGGCCCAGAAGACGCTGACTATGGGCTTGACGATTATGTCCGTTCTCTGGACGAAGCTTCGGAAATCGTGGCCAAAGTCACTGGTTCAGACAAGATCCACGTCGCGGGCGCCTGCTCGGGTGCGGTTGTCAGGGCTTCGGCCAGTCCAAGATACATCGACCGATCGATCGCATTTTTTTTGCCGGGGTTCGACATCGTTATACGCAGGGTAGAACCCAGTTTCTCGGTCGCGACACCTTGCGTGGCTGTATTTTCGTTCGTCATTTTCATTTCTTTCGCAGGTTTATTTTCGGGTTGTCTGTTAGGCAGCGTTATAACCAGCCAGGCGTTCGCTGATGATCTGATCAGCCTCGGACATGACGCGGTCCAACAGCTCCTGGCAGGACGGCACGTCATTGATCAGGCCAACAACCATGCCGCAGGACCAAGCACCGCTATCCATATCCCCGCCCTGCATGATACCCGGGTAGACACCGGCCACTTCGTCGATGATGTCTTCGAACTGAATTGTCTCACCCTTTTCTTTTTCCTTGGCCAGAATGCGCTCGACCGCCGGGTTGGTCATGACCCGTTCCGTGTTGCGCAGCGGGCGCATGACAAGGCGCGTGTCCAGTTCGGTCGCCGCGACGATGGCGTCCTTTACGTTCTGATGCACAGGCGCTTCCTTGGTGGCAACGAAACGCGTACCCAGATTGATACCCGACGCCCCCATAGCCAACGAAGCCACCAGTGAGCGGCCATCGGCCTGACCGCCGGACGCGACGAAGGGGATCTCCAACTCATCAGCGGCGCGGGGCAACAGGATCATGTTGGGCACGTCATCCTCGCCCGGATGCCCGCCGCATTCGAACCCGTCAACAGATACGGCATCGCAGCCGATTTCCTGCGCCTTGAGAGCATGGCGAACCGAGGTACATTTGTGGATCACCTTGATCCCTGCATCCTTAAGATACGGCATAACCTGCGCCGGGTTGCGCCCAGCCGTTTCTACCACTGTGACGCCACCGTCGATGATCGCCTTGATCAGGGCCGGGTAATCCGGCGCGTTGACGGTTGGCAGAAACGTGACGTTCACTGCAATAGGTTTGTCGGTCATATCCTTGCAACGCGCGATCTCATTTGCCAGATCGGCGGGCGTTTTCTGTGTCAGTCCAGTGATCGTTCCCAGACCGCCAGCATTTGAAACGGCGGCTGCGAGTTCGGCAAACCCGACATAGTGCATCCCGCCCTGAATGATTGGGCGTTCAATGCCAAAGAGTTCGGTAATTTCGGTTTTCATGGCCTTGGCCTCCGTGATGAGTCTGTTGTTGGCACCGCCTCTCAGGTGCCTCAGTTTTTGCGATTGGGGGCGGCACCGCCGCCCCTTACCCCAGTTTTGATGCACCTAGCCAACCTGAACGTCAGATGAAAACAGGTGTTCGGCCAGCGTTTCCCCGACCTTTGAAACCGTTGCTCCGTTCTGTCCCGAAAGTGCTAAAGGTGCGTGCATCCTGTACGCCGTTTTTCTATTCGCGATACGGTGTGTCATACCGGATTCTGGCGGAAAGCATGGCGTGACGTGGGGTCGAACTGGATTGCCGGTTCACTAGACGTCGGATCAGCCGGGTGTACTGTCACGACGGGCCAGAGAATGCCGCTTCACCTGAAAACCCTCACGATTGTCAAATTTTTCAAGATAGAGCTGTCGTTCCCTTGTGTCTGGTCGGAAACCTACAACCAGAGCATATGTTAACAGGCACGGTTTTCTTCAGGAGCACACATGAGCAATACGTATTTCGCACCAAAAGGTGGGCATCCCGGACAAGACCAGTTGCTGACAGATCGTGCCGTGTTTACTGACGCCTATGCCGTCATCCCTAGGGGCACGATGCGGGACATCGTCACCAGTTTTTTGCCCTTTTGGGAAGACACGCGACTGTGGGTCATCTCGCGCCCGCTGAGCGGCTTTGCCGAAACCTTTTCGCAATACATCATGGAAGTTCAGCCCGGCGGAGGCTCTGACCGGCCCGAGACCGATCCCGAGGCGCAAGGCGTCTTGTTCGTGGTCGAAGGCAACGCGACATTGCACGCCGGCGGTACCACCTATCAGCTCACCCCCGGTGGCTATGCCTATCTGCCTCCTGAAACCGATTGGACCTTGCGAAACCACGGTGAGGACACTTTGCGATTTCATTGGATCCGCAAGGCGTACGAAGCTGTAGAAGGGCTGGGCACACCTGATATCCTTGTTCTCAACGAAAACGACATTGCGCCAACACTGATGCCGGGCACGGATGGCAAATGGGCGACAACGCGATTTGTAGACCCAAACGACTTGCGACACGACATGCATGTGACCGTCGTGACTTTTGAACCCGGCGCGGTCATCCCCTTTCTTGAGACGCATGTGATGGAACACGGCCTGTACGTTCTTGAGGGCAAGGCCGTTTATCGCCTGAACAATGACTGGGTCGAGGTCGAAGCCGGGGATTATATGTGGCTGCGCGCCTTCTGCCCTCAGGCATGCTACGCAGGTGGGCCAGGGAAATTCCGGTACTTGCTATACAAGGACGTGAACCGCCACATGGCGTTGCGGACTGGACCCGCAGCGTTTCCACGACATCAGCGCCTTAGGTCCGCGGCAGAGTGACGACACCCCCGATCGCCTGCGTCAATTGATGGGCTGCCTCGATGACGGGGCGGCTTAGTCGCTCGATCTCGGCTTCGCTCACACGGCTTGTTGGCCCGGACACCGATATCCCGGCCACCGCCTCTCGATTGATATCGAACACGGGTGCTGCAATGCATCTCATGCCCGTGTTCTTTTCTTCGTTATCAATCGCGTAGCCCTGCGATCGGATGGCTACCAGATCCTCTTTCAGTGCATCCGGCTGCGTAATCGACCGATCCGTGAATGCCTGCAACTCGGCGGCGGCCAACAAGCGATCCAGCCGATCTTCATCCATATAAGCCAACAGAGCCTTCCCAATACCCGAAGCATGCATCGGGGACAAAGTGCCCGGAGGAAAAAATGCACGGATGCTGGCGTGTGTTTCCACCTGGCTCAGAAATAGCACCGCCCCTTCTCTCTCGACGCCCAGATTGGCGGTCTCTCCAGTCGCTTCCATCAGCTTTCGCATGACGGGCCGTGCCCGATCAACAAGGCTGGTTCGTCTAAGAAACCGCGAGCCTATAACAAAGGCGCGCGGGCCAATATGCCAGACTTGTTCATCACGATCGAATTCGACAAGCCCCCTGCCCTCCAGCGTCACCAGAATACGATAAACCGTTGCTGGGGACTGCTTCATTTCATCGGACAGCGTCGTCAGAGCCTTCCCTTGCGCTTCGCTCAGATATTCGAAAACCTCCATCGCCCTATCCAAGGACTTGATGGTATTTTGCGCGGTCTTGTCATCCCATCCTCGGGGTCTTCCCCTGGCTTTGCGACGGGACTCAGGCTCATTGTTCCGGAAATCCATAAAATACCTTTGATCTGTTTTGAAAGCTTAATTCATGATATGAAAAATGTAAGCATCTGACAACTATAAGATAAATGCCATTATCTGTATTTTGAAAAGTGTTTTCAAAATAATTTCCCGACGAACGCCTTGGTCGTATTGTTTGGTCAACGACGGAAGGAGACCACCCATGAGCTTTCAAAACCCCGTTTTCATTCCGGGTCCGACCAATATCCCCGAGAGCCTGCGCAAGGCCTGCGATATGCCCACGATCGACCACCGCTCGCCGCTGTTTGGGCAAATTCTGCATCCCGCGCGTGCCAGTGTTCAGAAAATCCTGAAAAGCAAAAGCGCCGAGGTTTTTATCTTTCCGTCCAGCGGGACTGGCGGCTGGGAAACCGCTTTGACCAATACCCTTTCAGCCGGCGACAAGGTTCTTGCAGCGCGCAACGGTATGTTCAGCCATCGCTGGATCGACATGTGTCAACGTCACGGGTTGAATGTGAAAATCGTTGAAACCCCTTGGGGCCAGGGCCTGCCCGCCGACCACTACGAAGAGATTTTGACCGCGGATGCGAACCACGAAATCAAGGCGGTTCTGGCCACGCACAACGAAACAGCAACAGGCGTAAAATCGGATATTGCTGCCGTGCGCAAAGCATTGAACGCCGCCAAGCACCCCGCCATGCTGTTTGTCGATGGAGTTTCGTCCATTGCATCCATGGATTTCCGCTTTGACGAATGGGGCGTAGACGTTGCGGTGACCGGATCTCAAAAAGGATTCATGCTGCCCGCCGGGCTTGCCATTGTAGGCTTTAGCAAAAAAGCGATGGAAGCGACCAAAACCGGCACCTTGCCCCGCACGTTTTTCGACGTGCATGACATGGCCAAGGGTTACGCCAACAATGCCTATCCCTACACGCCCGCCGTCGGGTTGATGAACGGTCTCAATCAGGCTTGCGACATGTTGCTGCGTGAAGGTCTGGAAAACGTCTTTGCCCGCCACTACCGCATAGCTGAAGGTGTTCGCGCCGCCGTGAGCGCCTGGGGGTTGGAGCTTTGCGCAGCCAACCCATCGGTGTATTCAGACACCGTCAGCGCGATACGCACGCCGAACGGCTTTGATGCAACAGACATCGTTACCCATGCCGCCGAAAAATATGGCGTTGCTTTTGGTGTCGGGCTCGGCGAGGTCGCCGGTAAGGTGTTCCGTATCGGGCACCTTGGCAGCCTGACCGATGTCATGGCGCTGTCCGGCATCGCCACAGCTGAAATGTGTATGGCCGATCTGGGACTGAACATCCAATTGGGCTCGGGCGTTGCGGCTGCACAGGAATATTATCGCGGTCATCCAGCCGTCGCGCAGAAGGACGCTGCATGATGAAGGATTGCACGATGTATATCCCGACCTACGAAGATATGCTCGACGCCCACAGCCGGATCGAGCCCTACATCCGCCGCACCCCGGTTCGAACCTCGGACTACCTCAATGAACTGACCGGGGCGCAGTTGTTCTTCAAATGCGAGAACTTCCAGGAACCCGGCGCCTTCAAAGTGCGCGGGGCTACCAATGCCGTGTTCGGCCTTAATGAGGAACAGGCAAAGAAGGGCGTCGCGACACATTCGTCTGGCAATCACGCCTCGTGCCTCTCTTATGCTGCAATGAAGCGGGGCATACCGTGCAATGTCGTCATGCCGCACACCGCGCCACAGGCAAAAAAGGACACGGTTCGCCGCTACGGTGGAAAGATAACGGAATGTGAACCCTCTACCTCGTCGCGCGAAGCGACATTTGCCGAGGTTCAAGCAGCGACGGGCGGCGATTTCGTTCACCCGTATAACGATCCAAGGGTGATCGCCGGGCAAGGCACATGTTCGCGTGAATTCATAGAACAGACGGACGGCATGGATGCTGTTGTTGCCCCGATCGGAGGTGGCGGCATGGTGTCTGGGACGTGTCTGACTCTTTCGACCTTAGCGCCCGAGACTGCAATCATCGCAGCCGAACCCGAGCAAGCCGACGACGCCTATCGCAGCTTCAAAGCAGGGCACATTATCGCCGATGATGCTCCAAAGACAATCGCCGACGGTCTTCTTGTCCCCCTGAAAGATCTCACGTGGCACTTCGTGTCGAACCACGTTTCCGAAATCTACACGGCCACGGAACAGGAGATCATCGACGCAATGAAGCTGACGTGGAAACACCTTCGGATCGTGATGGAGCCGTCCTCGGCCGTTCCATTGGCCACGGTACTGAAGAATCCAGACGCGTTCAAAGGCAAGCGGGTCGGTCTGATCATCACCGGTGGCAATGTCGATCTAGACAAGCTGCCCTGGCTGACTGTGTGATCACCCCCGACAGACATCAATCCCGATATAGGAACACGGAAATGAAAGACATGACCAATCTCGACGAATTCGAAGTCGGCTATGACATTCCGGCCAAGCCCGGAATGGATGAAGCCGATATCCAGACCCCTAGCCTCGTGCTGGATCTCGATGCACTGGAACGCAATATCAAGAAAATGGGCGACTATGCAAAAGCGCATGGTATGCGCCATCGCGTGCACGGGAAAATGCACAAATCTGTGGACGTTGCAAAACTTCAGGAAAGGATCGGTGGCGCCGTTGGTGTTTGCTGTCAGAAAGTTTCCGAAGCGGAAGTTTTCGTTCGCGGTGGCATCAAGGATGTTCTGGTATCAAATCAGGTGCGTGACCCCGCCAAAATCGACCGTCTTGCCAGCCTGCCAAAGCTGGGCAGCCGCATCATCGTCTGCGTGGACGATGTGGACAATGTCGCAGACTTGTCTGGCGCGGCCGTCGATCACGGGACGCAATTGGAAGTTTTTGTGGAAATCGACTGCGGTGCCGGGCGTTGCGGTGTCACGACAACCCCAGAAGTGATCGAGATTGCCAAAGCCGTAGTAGACGCCGAAAATCTGAAATTCACGGGCATCCAGGCCTATCAAGGCGCGATGCAGCATCTCGACAGCTACGAGGCGCGCAAAGAAAAGCTCGACACGGCGATTGCCATGGTCAAGGACGCTGTTGAAGGGCTGAAGGCGGAAGGCATTGAATGCGAATTGGTCTCGGGTGGCGGTACCGGATCTTATTACTTCGAATCCAACTCGGGCGTGTATAACGAGTTGCAGTGTGGGTCTTACGCTTTCATGGACGCCGATTACGGCCGTATTCTGGACAAGGACGGCAATCGCATCGACCAAGGAGAGTGGGAGAACGCCTTTTTCATCCTGACAAGCGTTATGAGTCACGCCAAGGCTGACAAGGCAATCGTTGATGCCGGCCTCAAGGCACAGTCGGTTGATAGCGGCCTGCCGGTCGTCTATGGGCGCGACGATGTCGAGTATATCAAATGTTCGGACGAACATGGCGTCGTCATGGACACGGACGGGGTACTCAAGGTCAACGACAAGCTCAAGTTGGTTCCGGGGCACTGTGACCCGACCGCGAACGTGCATGATTGGTATGTCGGCGTGCGCAACGGTAAGGTTGAAACCGTGTGGCCCGTATCTGCCCGCGGCCACGCGTATTGATGCCCGACACCCAATAGCAGGCAAATCCGGCTCAAAAAGCAGCCCGACAAGTCGCCCGTGTGCGTTCGCTTCCTTCCAGAGACGCACACGGGCGCGTGAATTCTGAGTGGAGAACAACATGTTGATCGTACCCGAGCGCGAAATCGGTGACCTGATGACCCGACAAGCCGCCTTTGACGCTGTCGAAAAGGTTTTTGCTGCAATGGCCGCTGGCGATGCCTACAATTTTCCCGTTGTTCGGGAAGCCATCGGGCACGAAGATGCGCTTTATGGCTTCAAAGGCGGCTTTGACCGCGCCGGCCTTACGCTGGGTTTGAAAGCAGGGGGCTATTGGCCGAACAACCTGGAAAAGCGCGGGCTTATCAACCACCAGTCCACCGTTTTCCTGTTCGATCCCGACACCGGCAAACCTTCGGCCATGGTGGGTGGCAATCTTTTGACCGCACTGCGCACTGCGGCGGCATCCTCAGTGTCGATCAAGCATCTCGCGCGCGCGGATGCAAAAGTGATCGGTATGATCGGCGCCGGCCATCAAGCCGCCTTTCAGCTGCGCGCAGCACTCGAGCAACGTGCATTTGAAAAGGTCATTGGCTGGAACTACCACCCGGAAATGCTGCCCAACATTGAAAAGGTCGCCAATGAATCAAGCGTTCCATTCGAAGCGGTAGAACTCGACGGAATGACCGAAGCAGATGTGATCATCTCAATCACCTCGGCCTTTTCTCCTTCGCTCATGGCCAACCATGTCAGCCCTGGAACGCATGTCGCCTGCATGGGCACCGATACCAAGGGAAAGCAAGAAGTTGAAGCCGCGTTGTTGGCAAAAGCATCCGTCTTCACGGACGAGGTTGCGCAATCCATCACAATCGGCGAGGCGCAGCATGCCGTGGCCGAGGGCTTGATCAAGGAAAGCGATGTGGCACAGCTGGGCGCGGTTATCAACGGCACGAATTCCGGCCGGATATCGGACGATCAGATCACCCTGTTCGATGGCACCGGAGTTGGACTTCAGGATCTAGCGGTGGCCGCGTCCGTTGTAGAGTTGGCCGTAGATAAAGGGATCGCTATCGACGTTGATTTCTGAGGGTCAAGGGAAACATCCGACACAGAACTAGTTGCACAAAAAGCTTGGCCACCGGTTCTTTTTCCGGTGGCTTTTTTTAGTCCATGATCATGAACGGCTCGGGGAACCAATATTCCTCAAGGTTGGGCCCGCTGCCAATTCTGTCCACGACCGCAAATAGACCCGGATCGTGAAGCGGTGTCAGCACGCCATGCCAGGTGTTGCGGTGGTAGTTCACGCCCTGCCCCGGCGTTGTTTTGAAAGCCTCAGGCCTCGCGGGGATGCCATCTTCATCACTAGCGACGACTACGACGAAGGGTTTGTCCGACAATGGCAGAAACGCCTGACTGCCGTCTGGGTGACGTTCAACCATTTCCAGCTTAATCGGAAGGCTGAAAGCCTTGGACTGAAACACGCTAATCCCGGCGCGACCGCCGTTGAAATCAAGCAAGGCACGGTCGTGATATCGAGCACAATTGCCTTGATTGATGTATTTGTCCGCGTTGCCAGACACCTCGATGACATCACCAAAGGGCGCGAAAACTTGCGACGTCAAGGGCCGGAGTTTCAGCGCAACCGTCATCCCGCAAATTTCTCGATCAAGCGCAGTTCTGCAATCCGCTCGACCTGGCGGCAGGCTTCGGCAAATTCGGTGTCCCGGTCGCTGTCGATGCGGCGATGGAATGCGTCAAGGATGCTTGCCTTCGTGTTGTCTTTGACCGCGATGATGAAAGGGAAACCAAACTTGGTGGTATATGCCTCATTCAGCACGGTGAACGTTGCGCGCTCATCATCGGTTAACATATCCAGACCGGCCCCGGCCTGTTCGGCGGTGCTTTCCTTGGTCAGCCGTCCAGCGGCAGCCAGCTTGCCGGCCAGATCTGGGTGGGCCGTCAGGACATCAAGCCGTTTCTCGGAAGGTGCCGTTCGAAAAACCCGCGCAAGTGCGTTGTGGACGCCAGCTGCATTGTCATGGGTTGGCCCCAGCTCAAGCTCATATGCGCCTTCCGCAATCCACGGGCTGTGTTCAAACACTCCGCCAAATTCGGACACAAAGGTAGACTGGTCCATTTCGGACGGGGTCAGGCGTTGCATGGGGGGGTGTTCCTTTGCCCAGTGGTCGGCAATCTGTTCGCGCGTTGCGAACCAGACGCCATCATGTTTCTTGAAATAGTCCAGCGCACGTTTCAGTGCCATCGCGCGACCTGGCCGACCAATCAATCGACAATGCAATCCAATCGAAAGCATTTTCGGCGCCCCTGCCTCACCTTCGGCATAGAGCATGTCAAAACTGTCTTTCAGATAGCTTTCAAACTGTTCGCCATTTGTGAAACCTGCCTGGATCGCAAAACGCATGTCGTTGCAGTCCAAGGTATATGGCATGATCAACTGATCTTTGCCTCCGGCCTTGGTCCAATATGGCAGATCATCCGCATAGCTGTCAGCGATATACGCAAAGTCGCCTTCCTGGGCAGCCAGATCGACCGTATTCATCGAACAGCGGCCCGTATACCAACCGCGCGGAGGCTGGCCGGTAACTTCAGTATGCAAGCGGATGGCTTCACGGATTTGAGCACGCTCTTCCTCCGGAGCCATATCCTTATGTTCAATCCATTTCAGCCCGTGACTGGCGATCTCCCATCCTGCATGCTTCATTGCCGCAACTTGCGCAGGAGCACGCGCCAAGGCAGTAGCAACCCCATAAACGGTTATCGGCAGATCCTGCAAAAGGTGATGCACACGCCAGAATCCCGCGCGACTGCCGTATTCATAGATCGACTCCATATTCCAGTGCCTCTGCCCCACCCACGGGGCGGCACCGGTGACCTCCGAGAGAAACGCCTCAGAGGCGGGGTCACCATGCAATATGTTGTTTTCACCGCCTTCTTCATAGTTCAATACGATTTGAACCGCGACTTTGGCACCATTTGGCCAGTTCGCTTTGGGCACTCGCCCAGCGTAACCGGTCATATCTCGTGGATAAGGCTTCACGTCAGTTTCCTTCTACTTGAATTGATCAATACCCCAGATAATTCGAGATATTTTTCAAAAAATACGAAAAACAGCTTCGGACAGTCTGCCTTTGCCCATTGGCAAGAAATAAGATTAGTAACTGGGTGACTTGAGGAGTAGCGCAAATGACTGGTTACCTAACCACCCACGTCCTAGATACCGCGCGGGGCTGCCCCGCCCAAGGGTTAAAAATCGAGCTTTTCCGCATCGACGGCACAGATCGCAGTTTACTGAAAACATTGGTTACCAACGATGACGGCAGAACTGACGAACAAATATTGCCCGAAGCTGAGTTTTCGACAGGCGAGTTCGAGTTGATCTTTCATGCAGGCGCATATCTCGACGCGTCCGGTACCCCGCCCGAGGACCCACGTTTTCTAGATGTGATACCCATTCGCTTTGGGATGTCCGAAGACTCGCATTACCATGTGCCTTTGCTTCTTTCACCCTTCGGGTATTCAACCTATCGCGGCAGCTGAGTAGTTTACCGAGAAGTATTGGCCGCAGCTATGGATGATCCAATACGTTCAATGATGAACTCCATGAAAAGCCGCGTCTTGGGGTCCTGCATGCGACGATGCGTAAACAGGCACGCCATCTGAATCGGTTCCGGGGGTGTTTTTTCGGCCACCGGGACCAGTTTTCCCGACTTAAGATGCTGGAAAATTTCAAATATCGGTTTCAACGCGATCCCGTGACCAGCAAGAGCCCAATCGGTTAGCACGTCACCGTCATCTGACTCATAGCGTCCCGAAACGCGAAACCGCTTTGGCCCGGAAGAGGTTCTTAGCAGCCATTGAAACTCGGTCGCGCCCGGAAAGCGCAGGCTCAGACACTCGTGGTTGTCGGCGATAATGTCATCACCGCTTTCAGGCATTCCGCGGCTTTTGATGTATTTCGGAGATGCACAGAGAACCCGCTCCACATCCGCTATCTTGCGAATACGCAAGTTGCTGTCTTCCGGCTGACCAAGGAAAAACGCCAGATCCAGCCCTTCGGTCGTCAGATCCACCTTTCGATCTGTCAGCCTGAGCCTTACATTCACCTCTGGATATTCAGCTAGAAACTTTGGCACTTGCGGCGCGATCAAGCGGCGTCCGACCCCCAACGGGGCGGCAACATAAAGTGACCCTTTCAGGTTTTCTGTAATATTAACGATCTGCGCTTCTGCTCTTTCGACCGCCTCAAGAATTTCAGCAGCCCCCCGGTAGAACGATTTTCCCTGCTCGGTCGGGGTCAGGCTTCGTGTGGTGCGCTGAAACAATCGCACGCCCAGATGCTCTTCCAGTTGGGATATTCTTGCCGATGTCACAGCTGGAGAAACCCTCAGATCGCGACCTGCCGCAGACATGCTGCCCAACTCGTAAACCCGGACAAAAGTTCTGATGTTATCTAGGTATGACATTTTTTTGCATTTTTTGATACTGCTTGGTCTTTGCTAGCAATACCAGAACAAATCGGACTCGCATAGAGTGCCGGAAAAAGGATACTGAGGAGCAATGCCATGTATGACCTAGCCGTAATCTGGGAGTGGGTCGCCTTTTCTGTCCGCTGGCTGCACGTGATCACTGCGATGGCGTGGATTGGGGCGTCTTTCTATTTTATTGCGCTTGACCTCATGCTTAAACCGAACGCTGCGCTGCCGGATGGTGCCTATGGAGAAGAGTGGGAAGTCCACGGGGGCGGATTTTACCACACCGTTAAATATCTGGTCGCACCCGCCAGCATGCCCGAGCACCTGACCTGGCACAAATGGCAGAGCTACACGACATGGCTTTCAGGAGCGGCATTGCTGATGATCATCTACTGGGTCGGAGGCGAGTTGTTTCTGCTTGATCCTACCAAAGTGGATCTGGCGCTGTGGCAGGGGATCTTGATCTCTGGCGGGTCACTGACAATTGGCTGGCTCCTTTATGATTACATGTGCAAATCCAAGTTAAGCGATCATCCCACCCTTCTCATGCTGCTCTTGTTTGTGATCCTCGTGATCATGTCCTGGGGCTACAATCAGATTTTCACCGGACGCGCGGCGCTGTTGCACCTTGGTGCGTTCACAGCCACCATCATGACGGCCAACGTGTTCTTTCAGATCATGCCGAACCAGCGAATTGTGGTCGAGGACCTCAAGGCAGGTCGAACACCGGACGCAAAATACGGTAAGATCGCGAAGGTTCGTTCCACCCACAACAACTATCTGACATTGCCTGTCGTGTTTCTGATGCTGTCAAACCATTACCCGTTGGCCTTCGGGACCGAGTATTCGTGGATCATTGCCAGCCTGATTTTCCTGACGGGCGTGACCATACGGCACTACTTCAACACGATGCACGCAACTGGCAAGGGGCCGCATTGGACCTTGGGTGTTACGGTCATTCTTATGGTCGCGATCGCCTGGTTGTCTTCCGTTCGATCCGGCGAGACTTGGGAAGACGCAGAAGCGCGCGAACTGACGCCGTACGAGCAGAAATTTGCCTCAGCCGCCGGATTCGAGGCCGCATATGACACCGTGCTGGGCAATTGCTCTATGTGTCACGCTCGAGAGCCCGTCTATGGCACGATGAAATGGGCGCCCAAGAAGGTCTACCTTGAAACACCCGGCGACGTCGCCCGACAGGCCGACCAGATTTATCTTCAGGCAGGGATCAGTCACGCGATGCCGCCGCCATCCGCGGTTCAAATGGATGATGAAGCGCGCAAGACGATCATAGCATGGGTAAAGGAAGTCAGGGCTCAGTAAAACCAGACAGTACCAACCAGCGAAGGCGAAATCAGTCTAGTTACTGATCTCGCTTGTTTTCAGTGAGACACGAAAAATCGCTTACTGTTCTGCGCGATATGTTCGACGAACAAACGCACCTTGGGGTCCTGAAGCTTTTTGTGCGGGTATAAACACCCAAAAATCGTCGGCACTGGTGGCGTCTTTGGAAGGACCTCGACCAACTGTCCATTCACCAGGTATTCCCGCACGTCAAATCGGGGCTTGTTGACAATCCCCTTTCCTGCCAGCGCCCAATCCGTCAGCACGTCCCCATCATCGGCGTCGTACTTGCCGCGGACTTCCAACTTTCGAGGACCCATATCGGTATTGAGAGACCAAAAATATTCGGGCGATCTGGGATAGCGCAGCAATAGGCAGTTATGCGTCGGCTGTAGCAGGTCGTCTGGAGTATTGGGCACGCCGAAGTTGGACAGGTAGTCAGGCGACGCGCAAAGGACACGGTCGCAATCCGCGAATTTTCTCAGCTTCATGGTGGAGTCGCCGGGCTCTCCTATGAAGAACGCGATATCCAGGCCATCGGCCATTATATCCACTTTGCGGTCGGACAGGCGCATGCGAACCTCTGTTTCCGGGTACAGATCCGAAAACTCCGGGACCAGCGGCGCAACGATTCTACGACCGACACCCAATGGTGCGGTGATGCGAATTGCACCTCGGGGGGCGTCGGAAAAGCTGGCCACCCGCGCTTCGGCATGATCAAGCGCCAGCAGGACCGCTTTGGCTTCCTCGTAGAATACGGAACCAACTTCGGTCGCCGTCATCGAACGGGTTGTTCTGTTGAACAGCCTCACGCCCAAATGGTTTTCCAACTCTTTCAACCGCTTGCTAGCCACCGCCGGAGTCAACCTCAGATCGCGCCCACCAGACGTGATGCTTCCCAGCTCCATCACTCTGACAAAAACCCGCAAACTTTCGATGTATGACATTTAACCCTCCCGATGCGGTCAGATTGCGCTGAGGGCCTGCTTTTTTCAATGATGTGTTGAAAGTATTTTCCATTTCCGACGATTTTAAGACTCAATCGTTGACTCTATGGTCCCCCGGTCACCTCCAAGCAGGCAGGGAGTAGGGAGAGCTTCATGACGTTTCGTACCGACATTCGTTTTGTCCTGAACGGCAGGGATGTGACCGTTCCAAGCGTGTCAGCAAACCAAACTCTGTTGGACTTTTTGCGACTGGAGCAACGGCTGACCGGCACAAAGGAAGGCTGCGCCGAGGGCGATTGCGGCGCATGCACTGTACTTGTCGGACGGCTTGGAAAGGCAGGTCTTACCTACGTGCCAGTTAATGCCTGTATTCGCTTTCTTGCGTCTGTAGACGGGTGTCATGTTGTGACGGTTGAACACCTTTCCGGGCCCAATGGACGCCTGCATCCGGTTCAGCAAGCCATGATCGACCATCACGGCAGCCAGTGCGGCTTCTGCACACCGGGCTTTGTGATGGCCCTGTACGCGCTTTGGATGAAAACGCCAGAACCGAGCAAAGAACAGGTCGAAACTGCCCTACAGGGTAATCTTTGCCGCTGCACCGGATATGAACCGATTGTACAAGCCGCGATAGCCGTCAGTCGCTATGGCACCCCAGCATCGGATCATCTGAATACCGAACGTGAAACCATGACATTGCGCCTGGCTGCGCTGAAGGACGGATTGCGGGTCGTTTCTGGCCCAGAGGATAACCTGAGTATCCTTCCTGCCTCTGTCGATGACCTGGCCGTCTGTCTGCAAACCTATCCAAAAGCCACGATCATTGCAGGGGCTACCGATGTTGGTCTTTGGGTCACCAAGTTTCTACACAAAATTGGGCCGGCGATCTTTATCGGTCATCTTGAAGACCTGCAAACAGTTGAACGACAGGGTTCCTTCCTCCTGATAGGAGCTGGCGCAAGCTACACCGATTGCCAAGAGCACCTGTCCAAGCACTTGCCACACCTTTCCCGGTACTGGGATCGCATTGCAGGATGGCAAGTGCGGAATATGGGCACGGTCGGCGGCAATATCGCCAACGGGTCGCCCATCGGGGACACGCCACCAGTGCTGATCGCGCTCGACGCCGAGATCACATTGCGTCGCGGTTCGGATATCCGGGCATTGCCACTCGAGGCTTATTTCCTTGAATACGGCAAACAAGACCGCCAACCGGACGAGTTTGTCGAAAGCATACGCGTTCCTCTGCCGAAACCCAATGATCTGGACGCGGCCTACAAGATTTCCAAACGCCGCGATGAAGACATTTCATCGGTCGCGGTCGGTATCCATATTTCGGTCGCGGACGGCATCATCAGCGATGCGCGCCTTGCATTCGGTGGCATGGCCGCCACTCCTAAGCGGGCCTCTGCCACGGAAACAGCTTTAAATGGCCAGCCTTGGTCCCGCGAAAGCTTTGAGACCGCCGCTGCGGCACTGGCGCAGGATTTCTCTCCGCTCACGGATTGGCGCGCATCTTCAGATTACCGAATGCTGACCGCGCAAAATCTGCTGCTCAGGTTCTTTCTTGAAAACGACGCCGAAACAACTGGCCCTTCGCAGCTGGCCTGTGTCTGACAAGGAGACCCACAATGAAAGACAACGTTTCCATTATTGGCGCGCCGCACACAAACGTTAACCACGACAGCGCAGTCAAGCATGTCACCGGACGCGCCGACTATACAGACGATATCGCGCTGCCCGAGGGCACTTTGCACGCGTATCTCGGTGTCTCAGACGTAGCACATGCCAAGCTTATAGGCATTGATTTCGCAGACGTTCTGGCAGTGCCCGGCGTGGTCGGGGTGATAACTGCAAATGACGTGCCAGGGGTCAACGACATCAGCCCGACACATCTGAATGATGAACCCGTTTTTCCGACCGACACTATTCAGTTTCACGGCCAGCCGTTGTTCGCAGTGGTCGCCGAGACCCGTGACATCGCGCGGCGCGCAGCGGAGTTGGCAAAGATAGAATATAAGGCCTTGTCGCATGCACTGGATCCGATTGCGGCGCAGGAAGCCGGGTATCCGCATGTAACAGCACCGCTCAAGCTGGAGCGCGGCAACGTAGACGCGGCACAGGAAACGGCCCCAAACAGAATCAAGGGTCGGATGCGGGTTGGTGGGCAGGATCATATGTATCTTGAAGGCCATATCGCCTTTGCCCTTCCGGGTGAGGACGATGACGTGGTCGTGCATTGCTCGACGCAGCATCCGTCGGAAGCACAGCACATGGTGGCCCATGTGCTTGGGGTGCCTTCCAATGCAGTTGTGGTCAACGTGCGCCGCATGGGCGGTGGTTTTGGCGGCAAGGAAAGCCAGATGAACCTGTTCTGCGCCGTGGCTGCCATAGCTGCGAAGAAGTGGAACCGAGCGGTCAAAATCCGGCCCGACCGGGATCAGGACATGACCGCCACAGGCAAACGCCATGACTTTGTAATCGACTATGACGTTGCCCATGACGACGACGGCCGCATTCAGGCCGTCGATGGCTGCTTTGCCGCGCGCTGCGGGTATTCGGCAGATCTGTCAGGTCCGGTCACCGACCGGGCGTTGTTTCACGCAGATAACGCGTATTTCTATCCAAATGTGCGTCTGAACAGCCGCCCGATGAAAACCAATACGGTGTCTAATACCGCCTTCCGCGGGTTCGGAGGGCCTCAGGGCGTGATCGCCGCTGAGCGGATGATCGAAGAAATCGCCTATGCCACGGGGAAAGACCCGCTGGATATTCGCAAGCTTAATTTCTACGGCTCAGGGGAACGCAACATAACCCCATACCATCAGAAGGTTGAAGACAGCATTCTCGACCGGCTGGTCGGAGAGTTGGAAGAGACATCACAGTACCGCCAACGCCGTCAGGACATCATCGCGTTCAACAAGACCTCTGCTATTCTGAAGAAAGGCATCGCGCTGACGCCGGTCAAATTCGGCATCTCGTTTACGGCCACATGGTACAATCAGGCCGGGGCGCTGGTGCATGTCTACAACGATGGATCGATCCATCTGAACCATGGCGGCACCGAAATGGGGCAAGGCCTGAACACCAAGGTCGCGCAAGTTGTGGCCGAGGCCTTTCAGGTCGATTTCAGCCGGATCAAGATCACCAAAACAACCACTGAGAAAGTTCCCAACACCTCGGCTACTGCGGCGTCAAGCGGGACGGATCTGAACGGTATGGCCGCCTTGAACGCGGTTGAGCAGATCAAAGAGCGTCTGGTGAAATTCGCCTCCGAAACCTGGGGGGTCGCGCCTAACGAAGTGGTCTTCCTCGCCAACCAGGTACATATCGGTCAAGATGTTCTGCCCTTCGAGGCCTTTATCAAACAGGCTTATCTAGCGCGCGTGCAACTGTCCGCAGCGGGGTTCTATAAAACCCCAAAGATCCATTGGGACAGAGCAAAAGGACAAGGCCGCCCGTTCTATTACTATGCCTATGGTGCCTCCTGTTCCGAAGTGACGATTGACACGCTGACAGGTGAATATCGGGTTGAACGCACAGATGTGCTGCATGATGTCGGACGTTCACTGAACCCGGTTCTCGACAAGGGTCAGGTTGAAGGCGCCTTTCTTCAGGGCATGGGCTGGCTAACCACCGAGGAGCTTTGGTGGGATGATGCCGGTCGCCTGCGCACCCATGCACCTTCGACGTACAAAATTCCGCTCGCATCGGATCGCCCGCGCATCTTCAATGTGAAGCTTGCCGATTGGTCCGAGAACCGCGAATTGACGATCAAACGGTCCAAGGCTGTTGGCGAACCACCATTCATGCTGGGAATTTCGGTGTTCGAGGCGCTGTCGATGGCGGTCGCTTCTGTCGCCGATTATCGGGAATGCCCTCGTCTGGATGCTCCGGCCACGCCGGAACGTGTGTTGATGGCCGTTGACCGTTTGCAGAAAAGCACTTGAGCCATGAACTCTGCCTTGTCCCTGAAAGAGTTTCTGTCCGCACAGCACAGCGTGATCTGCATCGCGCTAACGCGCGTACGCGGGTCCTCGCCGCGCAATGAGGGGACAGAAATGTTCGTAGCCCTCGAGGCGCTTTGGGGCACCATAGGCGGCGGGCAATTGGAATTCATGGCCATCAATGCCGCGCGGAAGATGCTGGCTGATGGGGTTCTGCATCAAAAGATGGATGTGCCGCTGGGGCCCGAGATCGGCCAATGCTGTGGCGGACGGGTCGAGTTGAAACTGAACCGTATGCGCGCATCAGATAGGCACTCTGTTACGGAACGGGCGGCGCGTCATGATAAAACTTTGCCCCATGTTTATGTGATGGGCGCCGGCCATGTCGGACGTGCACTGGCCAACCAGTTTCAGCATTTGCCTGTGCGTTGCATTCTTGTTGATACAAGACCCGAGGAAATCGAACTTTGCTCGGCGAAAGTCGAAACTCGCGTAAGCGCAATCCCGGAATTCGAAATTCACGGTGCACCCGAAGGCAGCGCATTTGTCGTCCTGACCCACGATCACGGGCTGGATTTCCTGCTTACAACTGCAGCTCTTGAACGTCAGGACGCCGCCTATGTAGGCATGATTGGATCTGCGACAAAGCGGATAAAGCTCAGGAATTGGGCGCATAGACACTGTGACGGACAGTCCATCGAACATTTGAGATGCCCCATTGGGGCCAGCGGTAGCCGCGACAAGCGGCCCAGCATCATCGCCGCCTTCGTGGTATCCGAGGTGATGGCTGAACTGACCTCTGAAACTGCCGCGACCGCCCCGACCGGGGCAAACCAAGCGCCCCTCGTGGGCCACTATCACAACCGGAAAGGGAGATTGGCCTGACACTTGTCGGGCTATTCCGGTCATATCAGAGGAGGAAACCGTCATGGACGGGAGGACCTACGAATATAAGCTGTTTACGCGCAGCGATTTCAGCGCTTTTTGGGCGCTTTTTACTGACAACCTGGTAAACTTGCTGATCCTGTCTGGGGTCTGTCAATTCGTGTTCCAGATGCCGGCCGACATCGTGTATGGCCGTATCGTTCCAGGTGCGGCGATTGCAATTTTGGCCGGGGTCGCTGTTTACACCTATCTTGCCAAATATGCGGCAACCTTAAAGGGTGAAGATGTCACCGCGTTGCCTTACGGCATCTCGACACCGGTCATGTTCGTCTACCTTTTTGGTGTGATCGGGCCGATTTATTGGGCGACCAACGACCCAATGCTGGCTTGGCAAGTGGGCATCGGCGCCGGTTTCATGGGGGGCATCGTCGCGGCATTGGGTGCCATCGTGGGACCTTACCTCAAGCGCATTACCCCACGCGCGGGGATGTTGGGCACGCTTTGCGGGATTGCCTTGGTCTTTATCGGCTCCGTGCCGCTAGCCGAAGTTTTCGAGAACCCCATCATTGGTTTCACATCGCTGCTGTTCATTCTCTGGGGTTTGATCGGTCGTTTTCGCCTTCCGGGCAACGTTCCGGCCGGGTTGGTTGCGATTGCTGCCGGTACGGTCATTGCCCTTGTTCTGGGCGAGTCCAAAATTGACACAAGCGGTATCGGATTCTACCCCCCGATCCCCTATATCGGAGACCTGATCGCCGGTGTGCAGTACCTGTTCGCCAACCCGGAACTGTTCCTAGTTCTGATCCCAGTCCAAATTTACAACTTCATCGAAACCATGAACAACGTGGAATCGGCCGAAGCGGCCGGGGATCACTATCCGGTTGGGTTGTGTCAGGTTACCGATGGTGCAGGTACGATGCTGGGGGCTGTGTTCGGTTCGCCGTTCCCTACCACCGTTTACATCGGTCATCCGGCGTATAAGCGACTTGATGCACACGCAGGATATATCGTGGGCGTCGCGGTCGTGATTGCCGCTGCTGCCTTTGTCGGTTTTCTGTCTTTCCTTGCAGGGTTGATCCCGATTGCCGCTGCAGCACCGGTATTGGTGTTTGTCTCTGTCAGCCTGATCACCAATACCGCCTGGGCCGTAAAACCGATGCACATGGCAGCCGTATCTTTCGCGATCTTGCCGCACATTTCGGCATTCTTGATGGTCAAATGGGGATCACTGATGAATGCACTGCGCAGCTCAGGCGTCGAGGGGCTTCCTTCGCTTGGTGACGAAGGCCTGACGGCCGCACTTCTCATGGAAGGGGCGCATTACGAGGGGCACCTTGCCCTGAGCCAAGGCGCGATCATCACAGGGCTGATCTGGGGTGCGATAGTGGCTGACGTAATTGATGGCCGCTTTCGGATGGCCGGAGCGTTCGCTCTGGCAGGTGGCCTTATGTCCTCGGTTGGGATCATTCATGCATACACGTTGCAGATGCCTCAGTTTGACGGGATCACCGTCGGCTACCTGATCGTCGGAACCTTCCTTTACGTGTATCCGATGCTCGCACCGAAAGGAGATCTGGAGCACCGCGTGATCGTCCCGGATGAACCTGACTTCATCGACGACAACACGCCGGCGCAGCAGGCCTGATCCGCATTGGGGCAGCCGCGCGGGCTGCCCCAACTCACCCCTCCTATAAACGAGAATATTCATGACTCAGAGATTGCTGCGTGGTCGTCTGCTGACCTTCCATCGTGAGCCTCAGAATGGCGAAGACTTGAGCGCCTACACCTATCTTGAAGATGGCGCCCTGTTGATCGAAAACGGGATTATTCAGCAAACGGGCCCCTATGCCGAGTTGAGTGCAAAAGCCGTAAACGTGCCAGTGACGGATCACCGCCCGCATCTGATGATGGCCGGTTTCATCGACACACATATTCACTTCCCCCAGGTTCAAGTGATCGCCTCTTGGGGGGCCCAGCTCTTGGATTGGCTCAACAACTACACGTTCCCGGAAGAAATCCGGTTTGCGTCCGACGAACACAGCACGCTTATGGCGCGAGCGCTTTTCGATCAGCTTGTCGACCACGGCACAACGACTGCGGTCGCCTATTGCTCGGTCCACAAAACGTCGGCGGATGCATTTTTTACCGAAGCGACCAGGCGGAACATGCGCATGATAGGCGGCAAGGTTCTGATGGACCGGAATGCGCCCGACGGTTTACGGGACACGTCACAATCCGGCTATGATGACACAAAAGCCCTGATCGCCGATTGGCACAGCAAAGGTCGCAACGGCTATGTTATCACACCCAGGTTCGCAATCACGTCAACGCCGGATCAAATGAGGATGGCCCAGGCATTGGCGCGGGAACATCCCGATTGCCACATCCAGACTCATTTGTCGGAAAATAAGGATGAGATCGACTATACAAAGCAGCTCTATCCGCAAGCGCGCGATTACCTGGATGTTTACCAGTCCTTTGGACTGTTGGGGCAAAAAACACTTCTCGGGCATTCCATCCACCTCGAGGCACGTGAGATCGCGGCAATTGCAGAAACCGGCGCGCACCCTGTTTTTTGCCCGACCTCAAACCTGTTTCTAGGTAGCGGCCTGTTTGACCATAAAGGTCTAAGCATGCGCGGCATTTCAAACGGGATTGCGACGGATGTTGGTGCAGGCACCAGCTATTCGATGCTGCAAACCCTCAATGAAGGATACAAGATCCTTCAGTTGCAAGGTATGGCGCTGCATCCGTTACAGGCGTTCCATTGGGCAACCCGTGGAAATGCCCGCGTTCTGGGCCTTGAAGACAAAATCGGCAGTCTCGATCCCGGAACCGAGGCGGATATCGTCGTCCTGAATGCGCGCAGCACACCGGCTATGGCCCTGCGTATGGATCGCGTTGACAGCCTTGCTGAAGAACTGTTCGTCTTGCAAATGATGGGCGACGATCGTGCGATTGAGGAAGTCTATATTTCAGGGTCACCCAGCAAGACCGTCCCGAAACAAGAAGCCGCTTCCACTCGCGCCCAAGTCACCGCCTAGCAGCGCCCGAAACGAAAATCCAAGCTGTCCGCTGACCACTGTGACGGTCACACGGTTTTGGCGGACAGCGGCACTGCATCGAGAATTCCGTAGGGGTCCCAGTTTCTGCCGAGTTAGACTGACCACGACTCAGAATACCCTCAAACACCTGTGCTTTCGGAAAGGATGAACCATGCCCGAAGTCAAAGTTGCGCTGATGACCGGTACAGGCCAAGGCATCGGTCGAGGTTGCGCCATTGAAATGGCCAAGGCTGGCTACAAGGTCTCGTTGATGTCTCCGTCCAATCGATCGATCGAACTCGCACAAGAGCTTGGGGGAATAGGCCGTCGGGGCTCTGTGTTGGATGTCGATGATCTGCAAGCGATGGTCGACGACACCATGCACGAATATGGACGTATCGACGCAATTGTCAGCAATATGGGCCACGGGGGGTCAGTGCCCCAAGCCATCAAAACGGTTGGGTTCGATCCCGACTTTGACGGGCCACTTCTAGAACTCAGCGACGCGCTGTGGCACGAAAGTTTGGACATGTATGTGCTGAACGTCGTCAAGATTGCCCGTATTGTCACGCCCATCCTGATTGAACAAGGTGGCGGCGCCTTCGTGAATATTTCATCCATGAACACGATAGAACCCCGCGCGCCCTACCCGATGAGCATGCTGCGCGGTGCCCTGCACAGTTTCTCAAAAATGTATGGCGACCGATATGCCCGTCACAATATTCGCATGAACAATCTGCTGCCAGGCTTCTGTGAGAACGTAAACCTGTCGGACCGCGCGCGTCGGGAAATCCCAGCTCAGCGGCCCGCAACCTTCGAGGAAATTGGACAGGCTTGTGTATTTCTTGCCAGCGAAGGGGCCCGGTATATTAATGGTCAGAGTATCCTGTCTGATGGCGGGATGAACCGCGCGGTACGCTAGGTGCAAGGCTGGAAAAGATGATCGTCAAGGCACTCGAAGACATTTTGGGGACAGAACGGGATGTCTCTGGTCCGGGATGGAACAGCCGAAGATTGCTGCTGGCCTCTGACCGCATGGGATTTTCGCTGACCGACACAATCATCAAAAAGGGCGCGGCGCTTGAGTTGGAATACACCCACCATCTAGAGGCGTGTTATTGCATCGAAGGTAAGGGGCAGATCAGGGCTGCTGATAGCGAAACCTGGCAATCCCTTGAACCCTTCACCCTGTATGCACTGGACCGGCACGATCGGCATGTGGTGCAGGCCACTGACGCCGACCTTAGACTTGTCTGCGTTTTCACACCACCGCTCAGTGGGCAAGAAGTGCACCGGGACGATGGCAGTTATGCCCCGACCGAAAATCTTGAATAAGGCAGGTACTAAGCAGAGGACCTGCCAGCCGGAACCGCCCAGTGCTATCTGTCAATCAGACCCTCGCTTTTTCGAATGCACTCCAGGCAGTTTCGAAGGCTTCAAAATCAAATCTCGGCTGTCGGGCGGCGTCCAGGATGATACGCTCGGTCGACAAAAGATTTTGAATGGCGGCTTCCAGTTGATCAATAATGTCTTCCGGCACAACCAACGCCCCATGTCGATCGGCGTGGACCAAATCGCCGGGGCACACCTCAAGTCCAAAGATTGAAACCGGCGTGTCAATCTCGCGGACATGGACAAAGCCGTGACTTGGCCCGACGGAGCCTGCGATGACCGGAAATCCCTTGGGCATGTCCCCAAGATCACGCATGACGCCATTGGTCAGGACGCCCGACATGCCGAACCCTTTATGAACCGTTGTATTGATCTCACCCCAATATGCACCGACGCATTCGGGATAGTCCGTATCCTCGACCACCGCGATGGATGGGCCGGGCGGTTCGGCCATATATTTGTAGTAGGCCATGCGACGTGTTCGAATGACCTCTGGCGGCTCATTCGGGGGGTGAACTGCAGCTATCTTGGCCGTACGCGCGTAGCCAACGATCGCGGGTTCTTCAGGAGCGGAGCAGAGCATTGTACCGCGTGTAAACCTGTTGAACCCGCGCTGGCCCTGCGCCACTTCGATGGCGTTGCAGACAGTCGGCGTATCGACCTTACGAAGCAAAGACAAAAGAGACGGTGTCATGTGTTCTCCAACCAGCTCGAAAGGGCTTCTGTTGTTTCGTTTGGCTGTTCCAATGTAGGCAAATGACCTGCACCATCGACGATTTTCAATGTGCTGTTTGGCAAGAGATCATCCATCAATTGATGGCGCTCGATCGGGCATAGCCCGTCTTCTCGCCCACACAGAACCAATGTCTGTCCGCGATAGCTGGATAGAACCGCGCGCTGATCCGGTCGATTCATTAGTGCTAGCGACTGACGCAGAAAGACGTCCGCTCCCAGATCGACCGCCATTTCCATGCAAAGATCCAGTATGCGGCCCTGACGAGAGCTCTCGGCCAGATAGTTGGGTTTCATTTCCTCGCGCATCACTTGCTGCAGGCGACCTGCACGCACCGCTTCCATTTGCGGCCCGCGACGAGCTTTCACTTCAGGCAACTCGGCCAACGGATTTGTATCGAGCAACGCCAAACGTGCGACACGGTCGGGGGCTTGACGCAGCACCTCCATAGCCACAATCCCGCCCATCGACAGGCCCGCCAGTGCAAAGTGCGGTGGGGCATTTCCCAAGATGTCAGCTGCCATTGCCACGACGCTATCGTGTTGGCTTAGCGGAAAGGTCATGACCGGCAAAACACTGGACAATGTTTCGATTTGAGGGCCAAAAAGCCGCGCGTCACACATCATGCCGGGCAAGAAGATCAATGGGTTCATAAGGAAACCAGCTTTGCGCCCTCTGACAGTGCGGACAGTTTGGCATAAGCAATCTGCGGATCGACCGCGCCGAAGCCTGCAAATGTTCCAAAGCCACAATCGCTGCCAGCAATCACCCGGTCGGCCCCTACAATCTGGGTAAAACGTTCGATCCGCTGGGCCACGAGTTCGGGATGTTCAACGAAGTTGGTGGTCGTGTCGACCACGCCCGGGATCAGAACTTTGTCATCGGGAATCTCGGCCTTGCGGTCACGAAATACTGTCCATTCATGTGCGTGGCGCGGGTTCGAAGTTTCGAACAATACATAGCGTGATTTGGTCGCCATCAGCGCGCCAAACACTTTGTCCATTGCGATGTCGCAGCAATGCGGACCCTCGTAGTTGCCCCAGCAAATATGAACCCTCACACGCTCTTGCGGAACGTTTTGAAGCGCGTGATTCAGAGCCTCGACATGCATATCCGCAATCTTGACGAACTCGTCGTCTGAAAGGTCGGTGAACAGCATGTGGCGGGACAAAGCCAAATCCGGACAATCCAATTGCAGATCCAAACCTGCGGCGACAATGGTTTCGTACTCCTCTTTCATAACGTCGGCCAACGCCGTCAGATACGCTTCGCGCGACGGATAGAAATCATTTTGCAAAAACAATGAGATTACACCCGGTGAGGCCGCGTTCATAAAGCCATGTTCGACCCCGTGCTGCGCCATAGCCGCTTTGAGGTTGGCAAGGTCTTTTTCCAGCTCTCCCTGCCCTTTGGACCGAACCTCGCCAGTGCACATTGGCCGTGCGTATTGCGGCGTGCCCCCACCCTCAGCCAGCCGTTGAAGAAAGCTGGGAAACATCTTCAAATCTGCGGGCGCGTTGCGGGTGCTGTCACCTGAAAATCCAAAATACCGATCCTTGACATAGGTCGCGTATGAAATTTTCGACGTTTCACCGTCACTGACTATGTCCACTCCGGCTTCGACCTGTTTACGAACCGTTTCGGAGACTGCATTTGCCATGCAAGCGTCAAAAGCATCCCCGACATAAGGCGTGTCGTTTTCGCGGGCGAAAATGAAGTCCACAACGTCCTGCGTTCGAGGCAGAGACCCAACATGGGTGGTTTTGATCGTCATCAGAGCCTCCTGATATTTTTGCGCGCATTTTTTGCCTGCGCGTCGATGGTGTCCACGCTCATCCTATCCAAGTGGGGCCCGCCGGATCATCCGTTGCCGTGATCCGATAGAGACCCGCCTGCCCTGTCATCGAAGGGTTCACACAATAGGATTCACCAGGCAGGACCAAAGCCGTGTCACCGGTGGACAATGTGGTTTCATGATCGTTGATCGAAATGCGCCAGTGGCCGCTTGCAGGCATAAGAACGACGGCAGATGCTGCAACGGTTGGTTCGGTAACAGAAGACCCTCGTCCAAGGAAATCGACCTCAAACCCAGGTTTGTCCTTGATTATTCCATTCTCACCGATCACCCGAACGGGCTTTTTGGCCGACAAAGCCATTAGGTCCCAATAGCGCGCAACATATTTGCCCACGACATCCTCAACCGGAACTTCGGGGTAGTCCTTCAATTGCTCTTCAGTCAACAGAGGCATCGGATGCACATTGTGTGGCAGTTCCTGCCCCTTTTTGGAATCGTACAAAACCCCATTGTCACCCAGCATCAAACCATGTGCCTGCGCATCTTCAATAACCTGAGGGGCCCAGGTCACTCCGCCGCCTGCATCGTCGCCGCCCAGGATCGACATGATCATCCCATAGTCCTGACCGACATTTTCGAAACCTCGGAAAATACCCGTGGGAATGTTGAAAACATCGCCTTCTTCGGCAATGAATTCACCCGCTGTGCCATAGCGGCCCCAGAAGAACCGCCAGCGCCCTTTGGCGACGAAAAAGACCTCGGCTGTGGTATGGCTGTGCAGTGAATTCCGGCATTTCGGAGGCTGCCCTGCAGCACCAATGTTAAAGCCAATCTTATCGGTGATATGGACATGCTGATCGGGGCTTTCGGACACGCCACCGCCGATGATGGTAAAGTTCTCTTTCTGATCGCTGCCCGGAGTATGGGCGTCGATGAAGGCGGTTTTGCAGGGCTGCAGTTCGCCGTAGCGGACGATGCGTTGTTGGATTGTGCTCATGATGGTCTCCTTGAAAATGGGGGTGATGGGATCAATCCCGTCCCCCGGGAGGTCGGTTGTTCAAACGCCGCGCGCGCAGCGAGGCGCGATGCGTGTGAAAGCGCCGCGCCGCCTGACTGGCGTTCAGCGAGAGGCACATCGCAGCCACTCAGTCCTCCTGTCCCTGTAGCAGGATCTGTTTCCAGACCGAGGTCTCGTCGAACAAGGTGTATTCCCGGCGCAGCTGCGGCTGGCCGGCGATCAACTCGCCGAACTCACCGTGGCTGATGCCCAGAACATAGACCTGCGCACCTGTTGGCGCGCCAAAGACACCCCAGCCATCATGCTTGCCCCACAGGCTCCAGCGGATCGCGGCGCGAGGAGGCATATTCGGGTCATCGCGGCCAATCTGGTGTTCGATCTTGAACTCTGAGTTGGGGAAGCTGGCGCGCAAACCCATCCAGAACCGATCCACTGAGTCCCAGCCGTGACCGGTAACCCCGCCTACATACTCGGACTGAACAGCGCGGTCGTATTCGGTTTCGATTGCGCCCAAATCGGCATTCATGATCCGGGTCAGGATATCGGCGTAACGCTGCCCCCATTCATTGTCGTTGCCGGTTCCCTTGTAGGGACCGGGCTGGTCGATCTCGGGTGTCAGCGGTTTGACGCAGTTCTCAGGTCCACCTTCGCGCGCGATCAAATCGGCGGCGTATTCCTTGGGGTCCCAACCCATCTGACGCACGATCGCCCCCTGATCGCGGATCAGCCACTCGTCATTGATCTGATTGTCGATGGCGTGGCAGTCGGCGAGAATCCGATAGCGCAGTTTGATCCCGGTCGCTTTACCGTAGACACCTTCGGCCAAATGTGTCGCGGTCGAGATGATCCGGTGCGAACTTAGCATCCCCTCTTCCGGAGTACCGGACCAGATAACATCCTCTCCAAGCAATTGACGGTCGGGAAATTCGGCGAGAGTCGCCATGGTCGCGCCGATGACGTTCTGGTTGCCCAGCACCACCGACCCGGGCGAGCGCACGACGATATCCTTGCTATAATAGTCATGCAGCGTGACGATGCCGCGATCTTCCCAGATCTCTTTGGTGATCCCGATGATGTAGTCCGGAAAATCCCGGAATTTCGGATCAAAGCCCTTCATGTCTCAGTCCTTTGTGGTTTCCACCCCTTCGGCAAACGCGCCGAAGTCCGCACGACCAGAGGCCCGTCTATGGCCACTTTGCGTGGTTCGGCCGTGGCCGGGGTGTCGATGTGGTCAAGCAAAGCGGTGACGGTTTCAGCCACCATCAGATTGGCGCGCTGGCGGATTGTCGTCAGGTTATAGGCGGGCCACCCGGCGGGCGGCACGTCGTCATAACCGATGACCGAGACATCCTCGGGCACGCGCAGGCCAAGTTCAAAGCGGATCACGTCCATCACCGCCAAAGCCATGTGATCATTGGCCACAAAGACCGCGTCAGGTCGTTTATCAGGGGCAACATCAAACATCCGGCGGGCGGCGGCTCGGGCGTTTTCGGTGTGGAAATCTCCGACATCATGGGCGAACACATCCTGCCCACCTTCAGCCAGGGCCGCACGGAACCCAGCCTCGCGGTCACGCTGGGTCGAGGCGCCCTGCCAACCCGCGATATAGGCGATACGCTTATGTCCTCCGGCCAGTAGAAACTGAGCCACTTTGCGCCCGCCCGCATAGTTGTCCGAGGCCACCGTGGTGATCCCATCAATATCCTGCGAACGGTTGAACAGCACCACCGGAACACCGGCCTGCTGACAGCGCGTGGCGATATCCGACGACATCGGAACCGAGGCCAGAATGACCCCGTCCACCTGATAGTCCAGAATCTCGTCCATCACGTCGTCAATATTCCCGGCCGAGCGTGAGGCCATGAAAATCAGCACGTGATAGCCTTGTTCCTGCAACGCATTGGAGAGCTTTTCCAACGCCTCAGGGTAGAAGTAGTTCTCAAGATACCCCACCACCAAACCGATGATGCGGCTTTTGCCCGACACCATGGCGCGAGCCAGAACATTGGGCCTGTACCCCAGTTCAGCGGCGGCTTTGCGCACTTTGTCTTCGGTCTTTTTGCTGACGGATGCACCGGGCGTAAACACCCGGCTGACCGCCGATTGGCTGACACCGGCCAGTTGCGCAACCTGTAGGGATGTGACCTTTTCAGCCATCAGTCCGCCGTCCACCCGCCGTCAATCAGCATCGAGGTGCCGGTCACCAGCGCCGAGGCGTCTGAGGCCAGATAGGTGACCGCCCCCATGATGTCTTCGACTTCGCCCACGCGATCGAGCTTGATCTTCTCCATGATCCAAGCGGCACGTTCGGGGTTATCAAACGTGGATTGTGTCAGTGGCGTGCGAATGAAAGTCGGGCAGACGGTGTTGATGCGGATGCGCTGTTTGCCCCATTCGATAGCCATCGCTTTGACCATGCCCTCAAGCCCGTGTTTGGTGGCGCAATAAAGCGCCCGGTCCACGCCGCCCACATGGCCCATCTGGCTTGAGATATGAATGATCGACCCCGGCCTGTCTGCCGCCAGCAGCGCCTTGGCCGCATAGGACGACAGAAAATAGGCCGAGCGCAGATTGACGCTGGTAACTGCGTCGAAATCTTCAGGCGTGGTCTCCACAGCCGGGCTGTGGCGGGCGGTTCCGGCGGAGTTGACGACCACGTCAAAAGTACGGCCTTCGAACAGCTGTTTCAGCGCCTGCAAGTCACCCTGGTCCACCACCGCAGCCTCGGCCGACCAGCCCTGCGCCTGCAGTGCGGCGACTGTCTCAGCCAGGCGATCCGCCCCGCGCGCAGCACAGACCACATGCGCCCCGGCCTCGGCAAGCGCCACGGCGCAGCCCTGACCGATGCCCGAGGAGGCACCGGTAACCAGCGCGGTTTTACCGTTTAGCGAAAACGAGGGGGTGCGGGGCAGGTCAGTCATCAGCTCATTCCATCCGGTATTTCAATTCGGTCCATATTCCGGGCCTTGTTGAATTCCCGCAGACGGGCGAACACGTCAACTCCCAGTTGGCGATAAGCGTCCAGAAGATCGACCAGAACCCAGTTTTCGCGGATCAGGCCATTCTCGAGCCGCCAGAAATCCAGGCTGCGCATGGTGATCCGCTGGCCCGACGGCGCAATCCCCATCCAACCGTCATGGGTCACCGTCTGGATCATGTTCGGCCAGCCGGTGACGGCGGCGTATTCGCCATCGCCAAAGAAGTGATAGGTGATGTCATCCACATACTGCCCGCGATCCGGCATTCCGTTCAGGAACGGAATCTGGTGCCAGTTGCGAAACCCAGCATAGCCGCGCCCGGTTCCGATCCCGGCGGGGCCGTACCAGTTCATGCGGGGATGCCAGAACTTTTCCATTTCCATCACCTCTGGCCCACCTTCTGATGGGTGTTTCTTGAGGTGATCCAGCATGTCGATGATGTGCTGGCACGTCTGCTGGCCTTTATCGGCATCATATGGCCCCGGCACCAGACCATCCTGCGTCGCGGGGCCCGGAACATGCCATTCATGCCCAAGACTGGGGGCCATGGGCCAGGCGTTGGCCTGCATCATCACTTCGGGGATGTCCCACAGCGCCTGCATCTCGACGATCTTGCCGTCGCGGAAGCGATAGAATTCATGGAACCGCATTGTCACCTGATGGCCGGTCGGCGGGATATCCAGCCAAGGCCCGGTGAAGGTGCCGGTATAATAGCCGCCGCAACCGACCCAATCCGCGCCGTGTTCATCCGGCCCGGCCATGACGATGTAGTCGCGCCGCTCCAAATCAAGCCATGCGTCCAGCAGACCCTTAAAGGCGGTGTCATAGAAGGCATCGCTGCCGGTGCTGTCGCCAAACGGATGGCACAACCGAAACAGGGCGTCCGGGGCGCTGACCCTGGCCAGCGCCTGCCGTACACCCGTTTCGGTAAAGTCATACATAGCCGCCCTGACCGGCGCGATCAGGGCTTTATGCTGCGCATGAATATCACTCATTCGGCGGCGTCCCGATAGGGGGCCGCCTCGCCATAGGGCACGTTGATCCCGCCATAGCGGCGGACGCGGACGTTGCATTGCTCGGCATGACCCACGAAGCCTTCCAGCATACACAGGCGCGAGCCATATTCGCCGATCAGCGTCGCCGCCTCATCAGTCAGAACCTTCTGATAACTGTGTGTTTTCAGGTATTTACCCACCCAAAGTCCGCCAGTATAGCGCCCTGCCTTTTTGGTGGGTAGCGTGTGGTTGGTGCCAATCACCTTGTCACCGTTCGACACATTGGTGCGCGGCCCAAGGAACAGCGCGCCGTAGCAGGTCATGTTCTCAAGGAACCAGTCATCGCGGTCGGTCATCACCTGAACATGCTCAGAGGCGATATCATCGGCGACCTGCAGCATCTCGTCATAGGAGTCACAGACGATCACCTCGCCATATTCTTCCCACGACACTTTCGCGGTGTCTGCGGTGGGCAGGATACCCAGCAGGCGGTAGACTTCGGCCAAAGTATCCTCGGCCAGCTTGCGCGAATTGGTCAGCAACACGCAGGGGCTGTTATAGCCATGCTCGGCCTGACCCAGCAGGTCGGTGGCGCAAAGCTCTGCATCCGCTGCAGTCTCATCGGCGATCACCATGGTCTCGGTCGGGCCGGCGAACAGGTCAATCCCCACGCGGCCAAAGAGCTGGCGCTTGGCTTCGGCCACAAAGGCATTGCCGGGGCCGACCAGCATGTGCACGGGATCAATGGTTTCGGTTCCCAGCGCCATGGCGCCAATGGCCTGAATGCCGCCCATGACGTAAATCTCATGCGCGCCGCCCAGATGCATGGCTGCGATCACTGCCGGGTTCGGTTTACCCTGAAACGGAGGTGTGCAGGCGATGATCCTTGGCACACCCGCCACGCTGGCCGTCGCCACCGACATATGGGCCGAGGCCACCATCGGGAACTTACCGCCGGGCACATAGCAGCCCACGGACTGCACCGGGATGTTCTTGTGGCCCAGAATGACGCCGGGCAGGGTTTCAACCTCGATATCTAGCATCGAGTCGCGCTGCGCCTGCGCAAAGTTGCGCACCTGTTCCTGCGCGAATTTGATATCGTTCAGCTCGCGCTCGGTCAGTTGGCCGATCAGCTCGTCGATCTGATCTGGCGACAGGCGAAACGAGGCGGGGGAATAGTTGTCGAACTTCTCGCTCAACTCGCGCACGGCGGCATCACCCCGGGTTTCGATGTCCTTCAGCGTGGCCTCGACCACGGCGCGGGTCTTGGCGTCATCCTCGGCCCGGTCAGCGTCGGACTTACCGCGTTTGAGATACTCGATAGCCATAATCCTGATCCTTACTTGTCGGGGCGAGGGGCGGTTTTCTCACCTCGGTCATAGGCTTCCCAGCCCTCGCCGTTGAACAGATCCACACCCAGCTGCGCGGCCACATGGGCGAAATCCACGTTCACCCAGTTGTCGACGATCTTGCCATCGACCACTTTCCAGAAATCCATGTAACGGATTTCAACCCGTTTGCCGGTGGGGGCGATTCCGAGGAATTCGCCGGAATGGGTGGCCTCTTGCCGGCCAAAGGCGGCGGCCCATTCGCCCATGTAAAGACGCGCTTCGTCAATGCAGGTCTTGTCGGAAAACGCCGCCTGGAAGGGGCGCTGCCAGTTGTCCTGAAACTCTTTCAGGCCAGTTTTGGTGCCACAGCCCTGATTACCCAACCAGCGGAATCCTTGCGAGAAGAACTCGCCGATATCATCAATGCGGTGGTCATTCAGACCATCGACCATCGTCTCGATCACACGTCGCGTTTCATCCGTTTTGGACATGTCCGTATCACGGGTCAGAACGGCTTGTTCCGGGCGGGAACCCTTCATTTCTTTATCCTTTTACTGCGCCAGCGGTCAGGCCACTGACGATTTGGCGTTGGAAGATCATCACAAGGAAGAACAGCGGAGCGATGATCGACACAGCAGCTGCCACGGCAACCACCTGATCGGTCGTCGTTGTCTCGCGGTTGAACATGCCCGCAATGGCAGGGACCATCGTCTGGTTCTGCGCATCAAGCAGCAGCGAGGTCACCAGAAAGTCGTTATAGGCCAGCAGGAAGCTGAACAGCCCGGTAGTAATCACCCCCGGCCACATCACCGGCATGATCACCCGGCGGAAGGCCTGAAAGTGGTTGCAGCCATCGACCCGCGCGGCCTCGTCCAATTCGGCAGGGATGTTCTGAAAGAACGAGCGCAGCATCCAGATCGTGAACGGCTGGTTGATCGCCACCAGCACCGCGATCACGGCGAAAGGTTTGCCATAAAGCGTCGGTGCATTCTCACCCAGAATAGGCGCCAGCCATTCGGCTGAATTGATGAAGACTGGCAGATAGCCTGCCACCAGAACCGAATGTGGCAGCGCGCGAAAGATCAGCGCGATCAGCAAAATCCAGAAAGCCAGCGTCGAGCCCGACCGCGCCAGCCCATAGCCCGCCAGCGTGCCTACGGTAAGCGACACGGTCACCACTCCGGCGGTAACGATCAGCGAGTTCTTGAAGTTGTTGGAAAAGCCCCGGTCGACCCAAACGGTTTTATAGTGCTCGGTCGTCATGCCCAGCACGTCACGACCCAAGGGGCCAAACAGCGGGTTCAGCACATTCAGAACCGACGGCAGAACCACAAAGAATACCAGCAGGAAGGCGATCAGGGCGACAAGCACTCCGACCACCCAACCGAACCATTCCTGGCCCGGTGACGTGTATTCCTTGATCTTCGCGGGCAGCACTTTGGTCACGACCATGGCCGCGCCCCAGATCACTGCGATGCCAAGGATGATATCCAGAACCGACAACCCGTTGCCTGTAGCCAGCGTCGCGGGGCCAAAGATCACGTTCAGCGCGTTGCTGTCATAGGCATCCACAGGGGATTTGACGCTCATGATCGCGATCCAGACAATCGGGAAGGCGGCGACAAGACACCAGAACGCGAGGAAGATGTTCGAGGTCAGCCGCAGGCTGAGAGGTTGGCGAAGCGCGCGCGAGGACATATCAGTGGCCTCCTTTATGGTCGCGCCAGGTGCGGCGCAGCGGCAGGATCAGAAGAAGGACGATCCCGATCATTGTCAGCATCGCGCTGGCCGAGGCCCGGCTGATCGACCGGTTGCCCGCCTGATCCGGCACGAGGAAGTCGAAGGTCAGCCATTGCAGCGAGATGACATAAGCTTGGCTCGAGAAACCGACGATCTCTTCGAACACCCGGTAGGCGTCCATCAGGTGGATCATCGACACGAAGATGATCAGCGGCATCAGATGCGGGATGACGATGTATTTCATGCGTTGCCAACGAGTCGCCCCATCGATCACGGCGCTTTCGAGACTGTCCTGGTTGACGGTCTGCAACCCGGCATAGAACACAACGGCCGCAAACGGGGCCACGTGCCAGACGCGGTAGAACATCATCAGGATTTCAATGGTCCACGCCTGCGCAAACAAGGCAATATCGCGGTTCAGCCACCACTCCAGCAGCGCGGTCAGGATGCCGTCCCCACGGAACAACCAGTTGATAGACAGTGCGCCGATCACCGGCGTGATGATGAAGGGCAATAGCGAAATAAAGATCACCGGTCCGCGGATTGACCCCGCGGCGTTGTTGATCAGAACCGCAATACCCAGCCCGAACCCGATGACCAGTGGCAGCGTGATCAGCGTGAATGTCAGTGTGAAACGCAACGCCTTCCAGAAATTGATGGTGGACAGGACCGACCAATTGCCCTCAGTGATCGCGCGCCAGGCCCGCTCGGGCTCCAGCACGTTGCGATAGCTTTGCAGGCCAACATATTCCGTCCGGGTGATCACCTCACCATGTTCATCCAGCTTGGGCTGCGATTTCAGCTCGGTCACGCAGGTCTGGGTCAGGAAGCCGGGTGTGCAGGTTTCGACCTCGACCGTCTCATAGACGGGTTGGGTGATATAAAAGCTCTGCTTGAACACGCTAACCAGCGGGAACGCGATAAAGAGAAGCATCATAAAGACAGAGGGGCCAACAAAGGCGGCAAATGTCCGGAAATTCATGGCTCTGCCTTTCTCATGGTTCTCGGGTGGGAAAAGAGGGAGGGCACGGGGCCCTCCCCAGAGAGGATCAGTTGCTGATCAGACCGGCCTCTTTCGCGGCGGTGATGTAATCCGCCTCGATATCGGCCAGCGCGGTTTGCGCATCTTTGGCACCGGTCAGGTAATCGGCCAGACCATTGCCCAGCGACGTGTGCATGATGCCCATGGGACCAGATGCAGGATATGGTTTGGCACCACCTTCTGCCGAGGCCGCAGCGCCCGCAGCCAGCTCACCCGGTGTGTACGCCGTGCTCAGCCAGACAGCGGTGTCATTGTTTGCGCCAACCATCTCGGCATCGATACCTTCCATCACCAGACGGAAGGCCGCGTCTGCTTCTTCATCGCTCATGTTCGAGGCCAGGACGATGCCGTCCCACCAAACGGTCGTGGCCGGAACCGAGGACCCCATCGGCGCTGAGGCCATCGTGACCTTGCCGACAACTTGGCTTTCAGCCTCATCATTCATGGCAGCGGCCCGGCTGGCCCACAGGTTGGCCATGGCAATTTTGCCCTGTTGGAATTGCTGCTGGACATAGGTGGAGTCCGAGACGAGGTATTCCGGGTCCATATAGTCCGTCATCGCTTTCAGCGTTTCCAGCGCAGCTACGCCTTGCGCATTGTTGATTGCGGGCATGTTGCCGTCACCAAAGAATGCGCCACCTTCGCCCAGATACATGTTGACGAATTCCTGGCCAAGGTTCCAACCGGTCTTAAAAGTGCCCCCGATCGGATAATCCATTACACCGGCTTCTTTGATCTTGGCCGCTGCGTCTATTATCTCGCCATATGTCTTTGGTTCTTCGATGCCCAGATCAGCCAAAACATCATTGCGATACATCAGGTGCTGCGCATTGACCATGAAAGCAATTGCCATTGTCTTGCCATCGACTTTGATCAGCTGGTTCGGCAGCAGGTTCTGGCCGTATTTTTCGACCAGATCATCCAGAGGCCGGATTGTGCCTGCGTTCAGCAAGGGCACAAGGGTCGCGTTGGAAACGCCGCCGATTTGATAGAGCGACGGGTTGGCAGCAAAGGCTTCGGGCTGCTTCTCGCGGAATTCCTGATCCAGCGATGCGCTGAAATTGCCGCACTCGGCCATCGCATCCGTCACCGCTTTCCAGGCTTCGAACCCCGCTGACAGCGATTTCAGCGGCACTTCGTTTTCATAGGAACAGGCTGCCGATGCACCGCTTGCCGCGATGGCCATGGCTCCTGCCATTAGGATCGTCTTGAGTTTCATGCGTTTCTCCCTGTCAGGATGGGTCCGTCGTCGACGCCCGGACCGCTGTTATGCCCCGAAGGGCTGTTGGCGGGGTTACTCCCCGATCCGCGCACCGCTTCCAGCTTCGAAGAGGTGACAGATTTCTGTAGGCACAGAGAATGAGACATCATCCCCGATCTCGGCGCGGAAAGATTTATCGGCCTTGACCGACACCAAAGCTCCACCGACCCGGACCGAGATCATGGTCGCGTCGCCCAGCAGCTCCAGCGTGTAGATCGGAGCGGTGATCTGGCCTGCGCCTTCAGCAAGGCTGGCATCCTCGGCCCGGAACCCCAGAGTCATAGGGCCATCAGGCGCGCTGACCGGAATTTCAACATGTTCAGCTCGGAATACGCCGCCTGTGACCTCTCCTTCCATCAGGTTCATGGCCGGCGAGCCGATGAAGCTGGCCACGAAAGTATTCGCGGGACGGTCATAGATTTCGGTCGGACTGCCGACCTGTTGCACCACGCCCTGTTTCATCACCACAACACGGTCGGCCAGAGTCATCGCCTCGATCTGGTCGTGGGTCACATAGATCGTCGTCACCGCCAACTCATGACTGAGGTTCTTGATCTGCGCCCGGGTCGAGACCCGCAGCTTGGCATCGAGGTTCGACAGAGGCTCGTCCATCAGGAAGACATTCGGTTCCCGCACGATGGCGCGGGCCAGCGCCACACGCTGCCGCTGACCGCCCGACAGTTCGGCCGGTTTGCGATGCAGAAAATCGTCAAGCTCGACCATAGCGCTGGCGCGGCGCACCTTGTCGTCATGGGTCGCTGGATCGATGCCACGCACTTTCAGCGGAAAGCGGATGTTTTCATAGACGTTCATGTTCGGGTACAAGGCATAGCTTTGGAACACCATCGCCACGTCACGGTCCTTGGGTTCCAGATCATTAACGACCTTGCCGTCAATCAGAATCTCGCCCTCGGTCACGTCCTCAAGCCCGGCGATCATCCGCATCGTGGTGGTCTTACCACAGCCCGACGGGCCCAGCAGCACCAGAAACTCGCGATCTGCAATGGTCAGGTCGAAATTGTGAACCCCAATGAACGAGCCCCATCGCTTACCCACGTTGCGTAACTGAATTTCCGCCATGGTGCCCCCACAAAGATTCGCTTGCATACGTTTGCAAAACTGTAATTCGCATATATCAAATCAGGCAAGACATTTTTGCATACGTATGCAAGAATATTGGAAAAAACGCCCGATCAAAAGATTCGCGCGCCTCGCAACACTCTGACAGTAATGGGAAAAATCGTGAGCTTTCAGACCCAGAAAAAACTTGTCTATGCGTTTCAAACGGCCATGGATACCGCAACAGAGCATGACATCCCAAAGGTGATGAGCCAATTCAGTACGACGGATTTGAAGTGGCGTGGTTTTCATCCCTTCAACGAAATCACCGGTGCTGACCAGGTTGCCCGGCAGTTCTGGCAACCTTTGAGGTCCAGCCTCGCCCACATGCAGAACCGTGTCGATATCCTGTTCGCGGGGCACAACTCACTACATGACCCAGACGACGTATGGGTCGTTTCCATGGGGCATTTGATGGGGTTGTTCGACAAACCGTGGCTGGGTATCCGCGCGACCGGCAAGATGGCGTTCCTGCGGTATTGCGCATTCTACAAAGTCTCAGGCGACCGGATTGTCGAAACAGCGATGTATTTCGACATTCCGCATTTGATGGTGCAGGCCGGGCAAAATCCGTTTCCGCCGCAAACAGCAGCGCATTTGGTCCAACCCGGGCCGTTGACCCATGACGGCCTGCTGTGGAACGAGCAACCCATTGAAGAAGGCAATAAGACACTGGCGCTCATCAATGCTATGATCTCGGATCTCGGGCAGTGGAACAGCGGAATGACATTGCAAGAGGAATTGGCCCGAACCTGGCACCAGGACATGATCTGGTGGGGGCCCGAGGGTATTGGCGCGACCTACACAATAGACCGTTATGCCAAACAACATTCCGGGCCCTTTCGTGCAGGTTTCACAGAACGCTCAAAGACAGAACATGTCTGTCGGCTGGCCGAAGGAAACTACGGCGGCTTCTTTGGCTGGCCAAACTTCACTGCAATACCGTCAGGAGGGTTCATGGGCATGCCATCCACTGGCAAGCCGGGCGAGTTTAGGGTGATCGACATTTATCGGCGCGCCGATGATAAACTGGCCGAAAACTGGGTGTTCATTGATTTGCTGCATTTTTGGAAACAGCAAGGGGTGGACGTTCTTACTCGGACAACGGGGATCAAACAAACCGGAGGATGAATGTGGACTTGCGCCATCTCAACCCCATAGAAACGGTGTAGAAAACAAGCATTTCCGGAAGTCGCGCACAAAGCGTGTATGGGTTTACCAACAAAACATCGGTCTGCTATGCCGGCTGGATGCATTCGATATTGCTTTGAAGCTGCGGGCGAGGTCGCCAGCCAAGTGAGTGATCCGCACTAGACTTTTCAATCCCCTATCGTACTGTTGCCGCATTGTTTGGTCGGGGTATCCGTGTGTCGGTCAGGGTCGTATCACTCGTCTTACTGGCGTGGAGTTGGCTGTTTTGCGCGATCTCAGCTGCTTCTGGGGAAACTCTGTCTCATTGGGTGCAACTTGGACCGGATCGCGAAATAGTTGTCCGTGTTATCTCGGCGTCGCCAAAATGTCCTTTGCTACAAGTCGAAGGCCGTTCTGTCGCCATGCAGAAAAGGGCAACACCATCGGCCCAGTTCCCGGGCCACGTTTGCGAGCATCGGGCTCAGGAAACCCTTGGTCGGATATCTGTGGACACAAAGGTGCTTCCAACGCTCAGCCCAACCGTAGAACGTATCGCTGTCATTGGTGATACCGGCTGCCGCATTCGCGGAAACAGGGCCCAGGCCTGCAATGATCCGAGTGCCTGGCCCCTGACGAAAATTGCAGAGGAAGTCGCGTCCAGATCGCCGGATTTGATCATTCATGTCGGCGATTATCTGTACCGGTCTTCGGAATGCCCGGACGCGGAAAAATGCGGCGGCTCACCCTTCGGAGACACGTTTCAGGCCTGGTCTGCCGACTGGCTAACCCCGGCGGAACAGCTGTTCCAGGCCGCGCCGTTTCTTTTCCTCAGGGGAAATCACGAAAATTGCGGACGTGGAGACAAAGGGTGGTTTCGGTATTTCGCAGACGGCCCGGTGCCGTCAGATTGCCCAGCAGTTTCCCAGCCATGGATCACATCTTTCGATGGGTTGGATCTGATCGTATTTGATTCCTCCGCCGGTCCCGCGCCCCATAGCAGCCCCGACTTGCTACCGGAATATTCGCAAATGGCGCGCGATCTCATCGCAAGAACCAATGGCGAAGGCTGGCTTCTGACACATCGCCCGCTTTGGGCGAACATGCGCGCATTTGGGGAGCTGATTAACGGGGATGACACCCAGCGCGCAGCCTTTGGCGGTACCATGCCCCAGGCCGTCACCCTCATCCTGTCGGGTCATATTCATGCGTTTCAAGCCATCGACCTGTCGGACGGTCCGGTTCAAAGCATCGTCGGCAACAGTGGCACGCAGCTTGATCCAATGCCCACAGGCGTTGCAAGGGATATCGAAATCGCCGGACACTTGGCAGACCTTGTGGTCAACAATGGCGAATTCGGTTTCTTGATGTTGACCAAGGGCACTGACAATACATGGCTGATGGAGGCCATTGGGGACACCGGGCAGGTTCAAATTCGGTGCCAGTTGGCCGAAAGCAGGCTCACCTGCATTTAACAGGCAGTCACTCTATGGCCTTGTTGGAAACCCACAGGAGTTACTGAATCAGCCCACGAAAACGTGCCAGCAGGATAGGCGTCAGATACATCGGGATTTGGTAACACCCCACAAAAATCAACAATGGGGCCGCTGCCTCTTCCGGCAAAACGATCAGGAACAGGGCAATATTGCGATTGCCCGCGTAGATCGCCGTTGGAATGGACATGTCCAACCGTGCCCAGTTTGAAACCAACAATGCCCCGCTGACGAGGACGAAATTGATGGCAAGCGCTGCCATGAGCCAAAGAAGCAGAGCCAGAGGTTCGGTTTGCAAAAGCGGGCCTATCGCGCTCATCAACCCGACCACGACGACGCCCAGCAACAGGGCGGAACACCCGTCCAAGGCACCCTGTTCCCTTGGCTGCCCCATAACGGGCAACAGATGACGAATGGCAAATCCGATCCCGACCGAAACAAGGATCGCTGCAAGAAGGCCAAGGGACAAGCTGATTCCACTCAAAACCCCTCCACCAGCAGGGTCGAGGATAAGGAACACCGGAAGGGCCGTGATCGGAAACAACGCCGTTCCGATGACCAAAATCCGCATTCCCGGTGCCGGGTCCTGACCCATCATGATCGCGAAATTCGGAGCACCCGTCAGTGAAGGCGCAGCCAGCATCAAGGAAACCGCCATGGCCAAGGGGAAGTGCAATAGGTCCAGCGCCGCCAAGGTTACAATCACGATCAGCGGCAACACCGCTTGCAGAGCCACGATGCGCAGCACTGTCGCAGTCAAATCACTTTGGACACCCAACGCCTGTTTGGCGCCTACACGAATGCCGGTGACCAGCAGCAGCAAAACCACTAGAACCCCGATCCACGGACGCAGAAACTCGGCAAGGCCTGGGGCCAGCAATCCTGCAATTAGCCCGGCAATCAGGCAGTAGCGGCCTTGCTGCCCCAGCCAACCAAGCGCTGAAACCACCTGTCAGGGCGCCTGTCGCATGGTTTCAGGCAACCACATGGCAACATCCGGGAACCAGATCAGAACAAAGCACATCAGCACCATGATCATGAACATCGGAAACGCGGCACGGGTGATATAGCCCATCTCATGCTCTGTCATACCCTGCAAAACAAACAGGTTGAAGCCGATCGGCGGCGTGATCTGCGCCATCTCGACCACGACGACGACGAAGATACCAAACCAGATCAGGTCGATCCCCGCCTCGCGCACCATTGGCTCGACCACGGCCATCGTCAGAACAACCGAAGATATTCCGTCCAGAAACATGCCCAGCACGATGTAGAACACCATCAGGATCATCAGCAACTCGAAGCGCGATAGCTCCATCGCGGCGATGCCGTCCGCCAAGGCGCGCGGCAGGCCGGTAAAACCCATTGCCAGCTTCAAAAACGCAGCGCCCGCAAGGATCAGCGCAATCATGGCCGAGGTCCGCGTCGCCCCCATCAAACTTTCCGTAAAGGTGTTCCAATTCAGCGACTTCTGACTGGCCGCAAGAACCAAGGACCCTATGACCCCGATGGCTGCAGCTTCGGTCGCGGTGGCGTAGCCCGCATACATCGACCCGATCACCACAAAGATCAGACACATGACCGGGATCAGAAAACGAGAGTTCTTCAGCTTTTCACCAAAGCTCATGAACGTTTCCTGTTTCGGGTTCCAGGCACCCGAGAACCACGAATACAGCGCCACATATCCCATGAACATCAGCGCCAGACACAGACCCGGAAACACCCCGGCAAAGAACAGTTGCGTGATGCTCTCATTCACGGTGACGCCATAGACGATCAAAGCCAGCGAAGGAGGGATCATCAGACCCAGCGTCGCAGCACCCGCCAATGTCCCAATTACGATCCGCTCGGGGTAGTTGCGCGCCCGCAGTTCCGGGATGGACATCTTACCAACCGTGGTCAGCGTCGCGGCAGAGGACCCTGACACAGCCGCAAAGACCGTACACCCCACAATATTGGTATGCACCAATCCTCCGGGCAGCCGCGCCATCCAGGGCGACAAACCGCGGAACATGTCTTCGGACAGTCGCGTTCGGAACAGGATCTCTCCCATCCAGATAAACAGCGGCAGCGCTGTCAGGGTCCAACTTGAGGATGATGCCCAGATTGTGGTGATCATCGTGTCGCCTACCGGGCGGGTCGTGAACAGCTCCATCCCGACCCAGGCCACACCCATCAGCGCCAGGCCAACCCAGACGCCTGTGCCCAGAAGAAGAAACAGGACGAACAGGAATAGAGAGATTGCATAGATTTCTTCCATCGCCCTACTCTCCGAAACTCTGATCGACGAGATCACGCTGAATCCGGTGATCGCCCCGGAAAATGACGTGTACGAGGTGATCGGTCAGCGAGATGGCGAGAATGCCGCCCCCGACGACCATGACAGATTGCGGAATCCATAATGGCGTCGCATCCTGTGCCTGGCTGACTTCGTTGAATTTCCAAGACCAGTACGTGAACCAATAGGCGTAATACACAAAGTACCACATCACCGCTGCCGCAATGGTGAAGCACCAGATTTCCAGCACCCGACGAAACGCCTGCGGGACAGCGTTCAACAGGATCGAAACCCGGATATGCGCGCCCCGGTTCAACGCATTGGCAAAGGCAAAAAAGCTGGCCGCTGCCATCGCATAGCCCGCGTAGTTCGCCGCGCCGGGAAAGATTTCACCCGTCCAGCGCGCCACCATCTGCGCAACGATCAGCAACAGGATCGCAATCAGGCATAGCGCAGCCAGCACACCGGCCGCAAAATAGAGAAAATCGAGAAAGCGGCGCAGGCCGCGCAAGGCACCCGTCATAGGTCGGTCTCCGGGGCAGAAAAGGCCCGGACCAGTGCAGAGGTCCGGGCGAAGGTACTTATTGCGCTGCGTTATAAGCGTCCAGAATGGCCGCACCGGTATCTCCCGCCGCTTCCAGCCATTCGGCGGCCATGGTTTCACCCACGCCCCGCAGATCGGACATCAACTGGTCACCCGCCGGAGCAACCGTCATGCCGCCTTCGGCCAGACCTGCCAGGGTGAAGCCGGTATATTCCTTGGCGCGCCATGTCCCCGCGTATTCGGCCAACTCGGCACAGGCCTTGATCACGTTCTTGTTCTGATCAGAAACGCCGTTCCAAACGTCGTTATTGATCAGCATGTAGTTGCGCGGCAACCACGCGTCGACGGAATAGAAATGGCTGAGGCTTTCCCAAACCTTCCGGTCATAACCCGTAGCCCCAGACGACACCATCGACTCGGCCACGCCTGTCGCGAAGGCTTGACTGATCTCAGCCGCTTCGATGGACACGGGCAGCATCTTGGTCAACTCGGCCATGCGGGCTGTTGCATTGTTGTACGAACGGAACTTCAACCCTTCCATATCCGCGATGGAATTCACTTCCTTGTTAAAATATAGCCCCTGCGGCGGCCACGGTACAGAATAGAGCATCGTCATGTTCTGCTCGGCTAGCAAATCCTGCACGTGCGGCAGCGCCACTTCGTACAGCTTCTCATGCTCGTCAAACGAGGACACGAGGAAAGGAACCGAATCCCAACCGAAGATGGCACTTTCATTCTGATGTCCGGACAGCAGACGCTCACCAATCGGCACCTGGCCAGTTTGAACCGCGCGTTTGATATCGGCCCCTGCATAAAGCGACCCGGAAGGGTGCGTGGTAATCTCGATCTCACCGCCGGTTCCGGTGGTCACACATTTGGCAAATTCCGCACCGGTTACTGAATGAAAGTTCGAGCCCGAATACGCCATGGGCAGATCCCACTTTTCCTGTGCAGCAGCGGGAAGCCCCAACACGGTCGCCGTGGCAATGGTTGCACAAGTTGTCGTAATTTTTGTCATTTTAGTCTCCCTGATAGTCAAAACTTCGCGGCTTCATGCAAAACGCATGGGATCAAATGCACCGATGTCGGTGTTGACTGGTTGGCCCGCGACAAGACCTGCGACGATCCTTCCCGTTTTCGGGGCACCGGTCAATCCAATGTGGTGATGGCCAAAAGCGGTAAACACCCCGGTTTCTCGCACCTCTCCAATCAGAGGCAAGCTGTCCGAGGGGGCCGGACGATGTCCAAGCCAGGGCACCTCTGCCTTGTATGTCAGGTTTGGAAAGGCCGCCTTGGCCTTACGACGCAGCAGGTTCAGGGCTGCGTCATTGGGGCCTGCGTCCAATCCGCCGAACTCGACCACTCCGGCGCAGCGCAAGCCCGCAGCCATTGGCGTTGCCACAAATTTCCCGCTGGCAACCATGATGGGATGGGACGGGCCACTTTCGGCGTCTTCGAATATGATGTGATAGCCACGCTCGGTCTCAAGTGGAATGTCCAAGCCCAGTTTCTGCATCAATGGCTTCGACCAAACACCTGTCGCTATTATTAGCTGATCGCAAGGATGCGGTCCTGCCGATGTCAAAACAGCGGACACCTTATCGTCCGTCGTCTCGACATCCTTGATCTCGGCCTGCTGAATTGTACCGCCCGCAGATTGGAACACGTCTGCCAGAGCTTTTACATATCCACCGGGGTCCCGGACATAGCCATGATCGGCCATCGTTGCCAACAAACCGACCGAGGGCGCAAGGTTTGGCTCAAAATCTCGCAGCGCACTTCCTTCGCGAATGATCGGTTCAAATCCCGCATCCCGGCGCAGACCCCAAGTGTAGCTGTCCGCCTCGAAGGCCGCCCGGTCGGCATAGGCAAAGGAATAATCACTCTCCTGCACCCAATCCGAGGCGGTTGTACCCGCGACCAGAGACTTGTGTTGCTCGACACTGTCGGCGACGATTGTGGTCAACCCGCTGGATATGCGGCGGGTGTCGCTGTCATTTGCGGTGCCCAGATACTTGATCAGCCATGGCAGCAATTTCGGAAAGTATCCCCAGCGCATAAACAGCGGAAAGTCCGGGTTCATCAGCATCTTAGGCGCTTTTCGCACCAATCCCGGTGCCGTCACCGGCGCAACCGAACAGGCGGCGATCACGCCTGCATTGCCATGAGACGTGCCCTCGCCCGGCGGAAGCCGATCTATGATCGTCACGTCTGCATCAGAAAAGCGGCGTAGCCAGATACCTGTCGATACGCCGACAATTCCCGCACCTGCTATGATGATCCGTTTTGGAATGGTCTCGCCCTCTTTCTGTATACAGATCAATGCACAGTATTGCCTTCAAAGCAAGCCTTGCGTATTTTAGCTGCAAATCTCAGGGAAAACGGTTGTGACACTCGCAGTTTCCAATACCGAAGACACAGTCAGCACAGTTTATGCGCAGCTGCGATCCATGGCCGCCTCTTTTGCGTTCAAACCGGGCGAGCGGATCAACGAATCCGCACTGTCCCGCGACCTTGGAGCCAGCCGCACCCCCTTGCGCGAGGCTTTGAACAGGCTGGTGGCCGAAGGGTTCGTCGATTTTCATGCCGGGCGTGGATTTTTCTGCCGGGCCCTGACCGATGAGCGGATTACCCATCTGTACCAGGCGCGCATGGCCATAGAGTGTGAAACAGCACGCCAAGCAGCACTACGCGCCGAGTCCGACGCCCTAGACGACATCAACGCCTCGCTGGACAGTACAGCAGACGAATATGCCACGTGCTCGGATCCCTTGCGGTTGTTGGAGCTGGACGAGGCGTTTCATATGAGCCTTGCGCGATTGGCGGATAATCCCGAACTGACGCGGCTGCTGACAACGATTTATGACAAGATCCGATTTGTGCGCGCGGCAGACCTGCGCAGCTTGCAGGCCGCTGGGCGGACCACAACCGAAAGGCATCGCATCATACTGGATCTGGTCCGGAATGGGGACGCAGAGGGCGCAGCGAAAGCGATGCGCCAACATATCGAAAACCGTGCGCAGCATGCGTCAGCCGCCGTGCGCCTTGCCTTCGCAGATCTTTATGCCCCGCAGGATACACCCTGATGACAACATTTGGCGGTAAAACCGTATACGGAGCATCGGTCGGCATCCTGATGCTAAACACCCGATTTCCCCGCATTCCGGGCGATATCGGCAACGCCGGCACCTGGCCCTTCCCGGTGCAATACAAGATTGTCTCACCGGCCACGCCAGACAATGTGGTCCGCGGCGATGCAACTCCTCTATTGGGTGCATTCGTGGAGGCCGGACAAGAACTGGTGGATATGGGCTGCGATGGCATTGCCACAAATTGCGGCTTCCTCGTCCCGTTCCAGACTGAACTTTCGCGCGCGCTTGGGGTGCCTGTTGCATCATCCTCGCTGCTTCAGGCCCCGCTGATCCGTCAATCCCTGCCCGCCGATCAGGAGCTGGGTATCCTGACGATCTCGTCCGAAACGTTGACCACCGCCCATCTTGATGCCGCCGGCATCCCCGAGGGAACTCCGGTCGCCGGCACGGGTGCCGGGTCTCATTTCACCACGCACGTGTTGGGCGATGCTGCAGAGATCGACTTTGAACAGGCGCGCATGGACAATGTTCGCGCAGCCCAAAAGCTGGTCTCGGACCACCCCAATATCGGCGCGATCCTTCTTGAATGCACCAATATGGTCCCCTACGCCGCCGATATCCGCCGGGCGACGGGGCGTCCCGTTTTTTCCATCTACACCTACCTGCTTTGGTTCCAGTCTGGCTTGCTGCCACGGCGGTTCCCACCGCATCTTGACGATATCCCGCAGGACCAGCCATGAGCGACCATCGCATCATCGACCTGCGTGTCCATTGCGTTCACATCCCGGCGCAGGCCGTCCACTCCCACGGTTCGGGCGATGTGGGCGGTATAAACGCAGCCCTGTGCGAATTAACCACAGATAACGGCCTGACCGGATGGGGTGAGGCTTCACCCTGGCCCGTCTTTACTGGCACGCTAGAGGCCGCCGCCGCCGCGCTGCATGTGCATCTGCGACCGCACGTCGTTGGTCAGGATCCATGCCAAGTAGAGCCGACCATGACGCAGGCGGATCGCGTGCTGGTTGGTCATCCCGAAGCCAAAGCCGCTCTTGAGTCGGCGCTCCTGGACCTGACCGGTCAGATCACCGGGTTGCCTATTGCCGAATTGGTCGGCGGTAGGCATCGCGGGGAAATACCGTTGAGCTTTTCGGTTGCGAATCCCGATTTCGGGGCCGACCTCGAAGATATTGCCCGCTTGTGGGGCGATGGGGTGCGCCTGTTCAAACTCAAGACCGGGTTCGCCGATCATGCTTTCGACCTCATGCGGCTGGAACACCTGCGTAACACATATGGCGAGGCAATACGCCTGCGGATCGACTATAATCAGGGGCTTCTGGCCTATGACGCCATCCGCCATATTCGCGACCTTGAAGCCTTCCGCCCGGATTTCGTCGAACAGCCGGTCCGGATGCATGAACGCGAAGCGTTGGCCCAGATCACACGCGCCGTCGATGTCCCCATCATGGCGGACGAGGCCGTGTTCAACGTGCATCAGGCGCTTCAGGGCGCCGGTGATCGCATTGCAAACATCTTTTCTTTGAAGACCGCCAAATCAGGCGGCATCCGGCGCTGTATCGAGATCGCCGCGATCGCCCGCGCGGCGGGGATTGATGTCTACGGAGGCTGCATGTTCGAAACCTCGATCGCACACATGGCAGGCGCCCATCTTATGGCGGCCATCCCCGACCTGACGCTGGGGTGTGAGTTCTACATGTCCACTTACTATGCCCAGGCCGACATTGCGCAGTCGCCCTTCCCCGTCCGGAACGGTCATGTGCAGGTTCCCAAAACGCCGGGGCTGGGCATCGCCCCGGACCCCGACATGTTGGGGCGGTATCGCACCCAGCTTTTGAAGGACACATGATGGCCGAATTAATACGAATGAACGGCGCGCAGGCTTTGTTGCGGATGCTTGAGCTGCACGATGTGACCCATGTGTTCGGCTTGCCCGGCGAGACAACCATTGGTTGGTACAAGGAATGGCGCGCCAATTCGGACATTGAATTCATCCTCACCCGCGACGAACGCACAGCCTCATACGCGGCCGAAGCCTATGCCAAGATCACCGGCAAACCCGCCGTGCTCGAAGCACCAAGCCCCGGCGTCACCCATTGCAGCCCCGGCATCACCGAAGCGTTTCTCAGCTCGGTGCCGGTGATTTTCTTCTCGTCCGATATCCCGATCAATCAGGACAAAAGGCACGGGCTGACCGGGGTCGATCAAACAGCACTGTACGATAGCATCTGCAAGGAATCCTTCACGGTCACGAACGTCCGAGAAATTCCGTTTCTGCTGCGCCGAGCGTTTCGCGTCGCGACCTCGGGCCGCCCTGCCCCTGTTCATATCCGCATCCCGATCAACATCTTCGGTGAAGAGGCCGACCTGAACGACCTTTATGCCGAACCGGAATACGCAGCCTATCCGGCGCACCGGCCCGTGGCCGATCACGGCAAGTTGCGGGGCGCCATCGACGCGTTGCTTTCGGCCAAGAAACCCGCGATTGTCTGCGGCCAGGGTGGGCTGATCTCGAAGGCAGGTGACGTCATTTTGGAACTGGCCGAGCTTCTGCAAATTCCGGTCGGCACGACCACACCTGGCAAGGGTACTATACCCGAAGATCACCCCCTGGCCTTACGGGTCATCGGTGCGCGTGGTGGTATGGAGTATTCCAACCAATATGTGCACGACGCCGATCTGATCTTTTTCATCGGGTCCAACACCGACAGCGCCGCGACCGATCATTGGAAACTGTATGGCGACCCACAGAACAAGACCTTTCTGCATCTCGACATCGCCGAGGCCCATATCGGCAATAACTTCCCGGTCAAGATAGGCCTTGCCGGTGATGCCCGTGCCAGCCTGGCCTATATGCTGGAAATCCTGAAATCCGAGCATCCGGGCTTGACCCGTCCCCGTATTGATCTGACCCAGACAAAGCGCACTGCGCTAGACAAGGTGTTCAACGCGAATATCCCGATGCCAGAGGGAACGATATCGCCCGTGAAGCTGTCGCAAGTGTTGGACAGGATCATGCCTGCCGACGCAATCGTCACCTCCGAACCCGGCGTCAGCGCTATTTACCCTTCTGCCCTGCTGACCTTCCGAGAGGCCGGCCGTCGCTATATCACCAATTATTCGATGGGCGCGTTGGGCTATGCCATTCCTGCGGGTCTTGGCGCGTCTTACGCCACCGAAGGTCCTATCATCTCACTAACGGGGGATGGGTCGATCGGGTTTGTTCTGGGAGACATGGAAACCATAAAGCGGTCAGGCAAGAATGTGACCATCATCCTGAACCGCAACGACAGTTTCGGTTGGATCCGCGGCGAGGCCATCTTGCTGGATGACGTCGACGCACCCTGGACAACCGATTTCGGCGCCGTGGACTATCTGAAAGTGGCTGAAGGCTTCGGCTTTGAGACTGCCCGCATCACATCCGAAGACGAGATCGAGCCGATCCTGACACAGGCGATATCAAATCCTGGCGCGAATTTTATCGAAATCATGGTCCCAACGCAGGACAAGATCATCCCCTTTGTCCCGAATTGGGTCCGCGTGGCCCGAACGAAAAATCTGCCTCATTTCTATTGATGGCCCGGGACAGCTACAAAAACTGCTCCTTGTGAATCGCCCCAGCCTTCCAGAGGGGCGGCCAGCAGATCATCCTCGAGAAGGTGTTGTCAATTCCACGGCAGGCCCACAAGCTGCATGTCGGAAGGTAGCCCATGCGTCATTGCACAGCGCCGGACACAAAGAGGCCAAGTTTCTGATCTAAGTGAAGATTAAGGCCATTCTGGCCACTGGTGCATTGTTGCGACAAAACTGTTCTATGAGTTAGGTTATCTGGCATGACATCCTTACAGAGTGACCTGATACAAGCCATCTACGACACCGTTGTCGCCCCCGAGGGCTGGCAGGACGTGTTGGACCGGGTGGCTGAGGCGGTGGACGCACGCGGCTGCATCATGTTCGACCTCGTCGAAGATCCTTATGGGAAACAACAGCTTGTCGCCCCTTTCATGTCGTCGCGATATGATCCGGCGGCAGTCGCGGGCTATGCCGAGGCATTCGCCAAATGGGAAATTGAAGACCAACGGCTTTTTGCTCGTCATTCCTCGATGGGTGACCATATAGACGTCATTGGTGAGGAAGTATTGGCCGAAACGCCCGAGGCCGTCGCCCGCCGTCCCAATGCTCAGGCAATGGCCGAATTCGGCATCATGCATCGTGGCGGCGCGTTGCTCAGCCGTGACCAACCGATGCGCGATCGGTTTTCCGTCCAGTTTTCGCGCCGCCACGGCCCATTGGGACAATCGGACAGAGCAATTTTATCAACCCTTCTGCCCCATATGGCAAAGGCCTGCGAATTGGCGCGACCCGTTCGACAATTAAGGTTGAGGTCTCAGGTTCTGGTTGACGCAATCGACCAGTTGAGGATCGGGATTTGTCTGGTACGCGCGAATGGAACGGTGCTGGTCCACAATCAGGAGTTTCGGCGCCAGCTGGAAGAGGTCCGGCTATTCCGCGTGACGCCCGAAGGCCGGTTGGAACCCCAGGCCGAAAAACACGGCGACTGGTTTCGTCGCATGACCCGTTCCGCAGGAAAACATGGCCGATTTGGTGCCCGACCCCGGAAAGAAGCCTTGGCTGCCGAAGATGAAACCGGACCTGTTCTGGCGGTTGAGATCGTGCCGCTTGCGTCGGATCGTGTTCTTGGCGAGCCTATTGAAAATACATTCATGGTTTGCAGTCTCGATACAAGCAGCGGCTTGGAACTCAACCAAGAGATGATCGGCAAAGTACTTAAGCTGACCCCGTCGGAAAGCGCTTTGGTTACGCTTCTGGCTGAGGGCATGACAAACCGCCAGATCGCTGAACGCCGAGACCGTTCTACTGACACCGTCAATGCACAGGTTAAGACGCTCCTGTCTAAGACGAGTTGCTCTAACAGAACACAGCTTATACGGCGCGTTTCCAGTATTGGCGGGCAATTTTTGACCAGCCGTTAACCCATTTGGGCGATGCGCCCGATAGAAATTAGCGGCCAAATGAATTGGACTAGGTTGGAGGAGCAATTACCATGTCTATTTCACTAGTTAATTATTTTCAGGGACCAATACTAACCGCTGTGAGTGTAACGGTTGCTACTTCTCTGGCTTCTCCGACCTGGTCACAATCAACTCTGCCGAAAATCGCAACATCGTGCTCACAAGGGGATGCGATGTGCCTTGATCAGGGCTGGAGTGATGAGCGCCGCCAATGGTGGTACACGACATCGCAGGGATCTCGCCTGTTGCCGCTGGACTGGGCCTTGGCGCTAAAGTCGGCAAGTGGCGAAGATGAACTGTACAGCTCGGAAAGCCTTGGCGCATTCGGGTACCTCCCCAACCCGTATTCGCAGGACAACCCGTATGGATTGCCAGTCGGCTTTGCCGTGGACCATGACTCATCTGAAGATGCCGACCTGATGTGCGACCGTTTTCCAACAATGTGTAGCGCTGGCACAATGCGCGCACCTTGGGTTGGAATGAACTGTTCGGCCTGTCACACGACGGAAATCACCTTTGACGGGCAGCGCGTTCGCGTTGAAGGCGCGCCCACGCTGGCGCGGTTCGACGATCTGGTCAACAGCACGCAGAGCGCGCTTGAAGCGACGATTGCCGACCCAGATCGGATGCATGAATTCGCGCGCTTGGTGCTGCACGGCCCGGTGAATGACCAGACCAAAGCCGGTCTGGCAACTCAGTTGCAGGAACAAATCGACTGGATGGCGGCGCTACACGACATCAATCATTCCGATGTCACAGCCGGGCCCGGCCGTTTGGATGCCCAGGGTCACATCCTGACAAAAGTGTCGATGGTCATCGGCGCAGAGACGCCGTCAAATGCGTTCTCTGCCGATGCACCGGCCAGCTATCCGTTTATCTGGAACACACATCAGCAAGCCAAGTTGCAATGGAATGGAATTGCCGAAGCCAGTGAGCCGATCCAGGTTTGGGGACGTGACACCGAGCTGACAGCACTTGTCAGGAACGTTTCCGAGGTTATTGGCGTGTTTGCTCATATTGAGGCCGATGACGGCTGGGCGATACGCGGCTATGACAGCAGCGTGCGCGTGCGCAACATGGTTGGATTGGAACGCCTGTTGTCGCAGATGACATCCCCCGTTTGGCCCCAGGACGTGCTTGGTGAGATTGATGCGCCCTTGGCGGCAAGGGGCAAAGACCTGTTCGAGGCTAATTGTAGGGGTTGTCATGCGCATCTCGATCCCACAGATCTGGAATCGTCCGCGCAGATCGAGATGTTTGGCCTTGATGAGGCGGGGACAGATGTTTTCCTAGCTTGCAATACCTATCTTCGCACAACCGACGCAGGGAACACTGCCGGGCAACGCAGCATTCCTCTGAAGGGCGAGTGGATCGAAGAAACGGACGCGATCCACAAGATGCTGACCAATGCCGCCAGCGGGGCCATTGTCGGCAAGCTGGGTGAACTGGCCGATGCGGTATTTTCGCAGGTTGAACCAGAGGATGGGCGGGTCGGTTTCAGCGGCACGGGTGACAGTCCAATCTTGCCCGGTGTTGCGGACGAGGAAAAACGAGCCCAGGCAAAGGAATGTCTGAACACTGATCACCAGCTACTGGCTTACAAGGCGCGCCCTCTCAACGGGATTTGGGCCACTGCCCCCTATCTGCACAACGGATCGGTTCCCACACTTTATGATTTGCTTTTGCCTGCCGTGGCCCGCAACGTCGGTGAAGAGGTGACCGTCGCCGGTCCAGTACGCCCGGAAGAATTCGGTATCGGCTCTCGCGAGTTCGATCCCGTTAAGGTAGGCTATGTCAGTGATGTGCAAAATGCACCCTGGGTGTATCGCGTGCGCGATTCCGCCGGAAATATTATTCCGGGAAATTCAAACGCCGGTCACGATTACAACAATTCTGATCTGACCGACGACGAACGTTGGGCTATCGTGGAATATCTCAAAGGGCTGTAGGTGCCCATGAAGCTCCACGATCCTGACCAAGATCAAGGGAGAGATGGCATGTTGCATAGAATAACTCGCGCGTGTTCATTGGGACTTGTTCTAAGCGCAGTAGCGACCTGTGCTCTGGCCGAGATGCAAGACCAAGAAGTCTTCTGGACTGCACCAGCGGCAACCGGAGTTGAAGCTCAGCGCGCGCAGGAAGACCTTTATCTGAATCTGTTCAACACGGGCCGGCTTCGCTTCAAGTTGGTCCCCATGGGGGACCATAAGCGTCTTGAAGACGTGATGCGGGATCAGGGTGCTTGGGTCGGACCGATGACTGAGCCGGTAGCCGCGATGCTTTGCGCGGTCAACGGATCAGGTTGCAATCTGACCACGGCGCCAGTTGCCCAGGCACAGATAACCGACCACGGTGCGCATGTAGCCGGAATAGTAGGCGTCGGTCAGAACTGGACAGTCGGGAAGAACGATCTTGTCTGGATTCCCGATGTTGAAATCGTGCAGGTTTCGACCCCTGCCCCGGCCGAAAATGACGCTCGAGTCGAGATCAGGGGATTAAACGTCCAAAACCGGTGCCTGAGTGCAGATTATTGCGTCAATGACTACCAGCCCGATATACCTGGTTGGAATGTCAAAGGTCGCCTGCGCGAAGTCGTGGTGGCCACCCGCGACGCCGAAGGTCAGGGGCGCGCTCTGAAACTGATACCAGAGTTGAACGCACGTATTGAGCTGAGCGAAGACCCGTTACCCGACTACCAGTCAATCAAGTCTCAGAACAGCCTGCCCTACGATTTCCGCGACCCCTCTTTTCTGAAACTGGATGCTGGAATTGGGGCGGGCATTGTCGGTACCTTCTCAATCGAATCCCAAAGCACAACGTCGGATTCAAACGTCCACGCCCTGAGCGGCTACCAGCGTGAGCCGCTATCTGAGCACAGCCAAAAACTGTTTGATCATTTCTGCAACACGCAGCTGCACGGTAGCTGCCCGGATTTGTCCGACAAAAACCTGGACGGCCTTGTTATCGGTGTGATGGATCAGACACCGGAACATCGCCATTGCGATCTTGATATCAATGCCAAGGTTCTGGTCGACAACGAATTCGTTCCAACGCAAGCCTCCGGAGAAGCAGACGATGATGCGGCATCAACTGACACAGCCGTCGGGTGCGATACCATGCGACTGGCCGGGCAGGTGCAGGGCATTGACCACGGAACTCATGTCCTAGGCATCATTGCAGCACCCCAAAACCAACGGGGCATAAGTGGGCTGCTGGGTGGGTTTGAGGACCTTTCTTATCTTCTCATACCGTTCAGTGAAACCGATGGCGTGCTCATCGACGAAGCCAAGGCACGCCAATTGGCCGATGCAATCGACAGTGCCGGATCCCTAAACGTCAGCGTCATCAATCTGAGCTTTTCCTACAACCTTAGGAACATATGGCGCGCAGATAAGATTGGGGAAGCGATCAAGAAATGGCACCCCAGCATTCTGTTCGTTGTCGCCGCCGGCAAGGGCGGAAACCTGTTCACAGCGCCACCGGTCTCGTTCGGACAACCAGACGAGCTGCCGCCCTGTCTAAGCCCGCCAGCTTGCTATGCCAGTCACGTCGAGAACATCATCGGCGTGGTTGGATTGGAAGCGGATCAGGACAATCTGAAGTTGCTCCACAATCTAAGCGACCCAACACAGTTTCGAACAAACTACGGGGCTTCTGTTTTTGACATCGGTGCGCCGGCTCGGGATATCCTGTCGACCGTTGGTGTGGATGGATTCGGGCCGCTGTCGGGAACCTCGCAAGCGGCACCGCAAGTGACGGCAGCCGCCGCGCTTTTGAAGAAAATCTCAGGCGCGAACCCGATCCAGGTCCGCCAACGGCTGACCTATACAGCGCGTATGTCGATGGATTCCATCGACAAAATCAACGGCGGTGCCTTGGACGCCACCGCTGCATTGCGCATTGACAAGGACTGGTTGCACATGGCCGACAACTGCAAGGTTGCGGGCGAATTCATCACGCTTGTCCGTGTCCTTGACGGAACGCCGCAAGAGGGCAGTTTCGATATCGTCCCCAACGACCAAGGCCCGTGGAGATATGTTCCGAAATTCGACATGCGCCGCATCCACTGGAATGCCGACGAAAACAAGGGCGTGTTTTTCTTTCGCGACGGACGCAATTTTACACGAATGGTCGCCTCGTACCTGTCTGCGCAAGGAAAGCAACATTTCTTGCGGATGCGAGTCGACCGGGCGTCCGAGGATTGCGCCGACAGCGTCAAGCCAGGTAGTGTGGCAGAGTTTCAATTATCACAAGTCGTAGACTATATTTCTCAGATGGACTGATGAGAGTGCGAGTCGCCTTCATAGCAGCTGTCCTGGGCGTTCTGGGCTACGAAGTCGCCGCCCAACCTTATGTAGGCAGCATAGTTGAAGACATCTCGACACCACTCGCCTTTCCGCCTGATCAAGACGGGCTGACCTGCACAGGGTTGGTGTGGAACTTTCGCGTGGACGCGCCCGTACTTCCGGGCAACATCAAGCAACCCGAAATGAGGGTCCATCTGAACAATTTGGTTTTGCCCGAAAACGACGCGTTTCACATCGAAATCGCAGACACATCGGGCAATGTCGTCGAAACGCTGGATCGGGCCGTTTTGGCGGGTCGCTCTGATATCTGGACCCTTTCAATCTCAAGCATTGCCGCAGAGGTATCGGTATTTGGTTGTGACGCCCTGACAGGGTTGGCTTTCGAGATCGACCAAATTGCATTTCCCTTTGAGGACTTGGAGCTGGAATCCCTTTACGGAACCAGCGATCTGATCGAAACGAACAGCTATACCGGCGCCGACAGCGATCTTGTTACCGAAAGCGCTAGCTCCGTCGCGCGCCTGTCGGTTATCAAAGACCGGACGGAAACCTATTGCACGGCGTTCCGGATAGGTCCTGATTTGGTGCAGACCTCAAGTCATTGCATTTCAGATGAAACGGACTTTTGCGAAACCACTCAGATCTGGTTTGACTATCACAAAAACGAATTTGGCCTACCCATTACTGGCCAAAAGGTCCGATGTCTTGAAATCGTCGACAGTGCCGCCCCCACCCAGGCGGATACGACCATTCTGCGAGTTCATCCCGAGCCGCATGCGACCTACAAAATTGCCAGTTTCACGCCCGATTCACCGCAAGAAGGAGACCCACTGTTTGTGCCGCAACACCCCGGAGGGCTTCCCCAGAAGCTTTCAATCGTCGACTGCGTTCGCCAGGAAGATATGCGCACTCAGGCACATCCCAACGCCTACGGCCACACTTGCGATACACTGCGAGGATCGTCAGGTGCCCCCGTTTTCAATCTGGCCGGAGAAGTCGTTGGCCAACACCGCGCGGGCCACACTAACCCCGAGGTCACAAATTGCCTGAACCTTGCGACACTTCCCCATTTGCTCGACCTGTCCACTGGCGTAACCGGGCAGACCACGACAGCAAGCGCAGAGGCCTGTTGATGCCTAGACCAAACACTCCAACCGACGTATTGCTGTCGCTTGTGCTTGTCGCAGTATGGATTGCCTTTCCCGGCCCAACGGTGGCGCAACCCGTCACCAAAGAAAACCCCAACGCAGATCAGCAAGCGATGGTCGATCACTGGACACGGCAGGCTCTGTCTGACGCAGTGAACGCCGGATTGCCTGTCCCGCAAGCCAACTATGAGGATCTTCTGCTGGCAGAGCCGCATCCGAGAGAAGCGTCTCAGTTGCTCGATGGACGGTTCACTGGCGAGACCGATCAGATCGCTCCGCAGGATGTCAATATCGCAGACCCGAAATCGGTTGCGTCCGTGCAAGAGGAAGCCGCGGGCATTGCCTCGGACGGTGCGTTTTTCTCTAGTTCTCGTCTTGTCCCGATGGATGCCAGGTTTCACTATCCCTACAGATTGAACGGTAAGTTGTACTTCACCAAATTCGACGGCAAGAATGAGGTCTGTTCAGCAGCGGTTCTACGCCCGAGACTGCTCTTGACCGCAGGGCATTGTGTGCATTTCGGGCGCAATAAAAGCTCGGGGTTCTACAAGAATTTCAAATTCGTACCTGCGTATCACGAAGGCCACGCGCCCTATGGTGAATGGTATTGGACCTGGGTTGGCACAACCCAAAGCTGGTCAGGATCCCGTCGAAAATTTCCCAACAGCGCCGATTTCGCAATCATCGAAGTAGCCGATCAGAACGTCAACGGACGGATGATGCGGATCGGTGACATCGTGGGATGGGCGGGGTTTCGTACTTTCGCGCTTTCGCCCAATCACACTAAACAAGTAGGCTACCCGCAGAACCATGACAGCGGTGAGATCATGCATCAGGTCGATAGCGCATGGCATGCCGACGGTCAGGAAGGTGTTTCATTCTATGGGTCAGACATGCGCAATGCGTCTTCCGGCGCTGCCTGGTATGAGAATTTCGGTGTACAGGCGACAGGCCAGGTTGGAGCTCTTTTCGCCAGCCCAAACCGCATCGTAGGAGTGACTTCCTTTGGTTTTGCAGAACAGGGAAAAATGATTCAGGCGAGCTCGCAACTCAACGATGAATTTCTGGACCTGCTATCCGTAGCCTGCCAACGCAAGATCGGAAATTGCTGACGATCCCTTTTCAAAGCCACTCTTGTGACCTGTTGATTTGCGAGTTGCCGATGGAACACCATCATACGGTCCATCATTTCTAACTTGTCATATTTGAGACCGGTGAATAGACATTCGGCCCATGACAACAGCCAAGCTCGCAAAAATTGATCACCAGCCCGCCACTCTGCGCGATATGGTGCAAGACAGGATGCGCGAGGCCATTGTCGAAGGTGTGTTTCAACCGGGCGAGCGGCTAGTCGAACGCCCGCTATGCGAACAGCTTGGAGTGAGCCGGACAGTCATTCGGGAAACGATCCGCTATCTTGAAGCCGAAGGGCTGGTTGAGATCTTGCCCGGTCACGGGCCTATTGTCGCCTCCATGAGCTGGGATGACGCCCGTCAGATTTATGATATTCGTCGCCTGCTTGAAACGGCTGCGGCCGAGCAATGCGCGCGCAATATCGACGAAGACATCACCCGCAAGCTGGGGGCTGCGCTGAAGCGATTGCAAAAGGAATCCAAGGGCAAGACGCGGGGGGCTTTGTTCCGGGCAACTTCGGATTTCTACCAAGTGGTCTTTCATGGCGCAGGACATCACATTGCCTGGGAAGTCGTGCAACGTTTGAACGGTCGCATCAGCCGGCTTCGTATGTTGACGCTGACCTCGGCTGACCGTACCCGACCCGGCATTTCTTATATGGAAGACATTTTTTCCGCGGTCGTATCAGGCGATCCCGCCGCAGCGCGACTTGCCATTCAGCATCATCTGGACGAGGCGACTTCGGTCGCGGAACGTGTGTTTGCATCGCAGGATAATGGGCAATGACAGATCGGCCAAAAGGCTATTGGATCGCCAATGTCACCGTGTCAAACGCTGAGGCCTATTCCGACTATCAAGCGCTTGCACCGGAAGCCTTTGAAAAATACGGCGGCCGGTTTTTGGCACGGGGCGCGGCGGAAACGCTAGAGGGCCAAGACTGGCAACGGCGCGTCATTATCGAATTTGACAGCGTTGAACAGGCTCGGGCTTGCTACAATTCGCCAGAATATCGCCTTGCACGCGAAAAACGGGCCCATGCTTGTCAGGCGGATATCGCTCTGATCGAGGGGTTGAACGGCGGCTGAGTTGCCTGGCCAAGCGCCATGAAGGCTCGAACACCTTGTATTCGCCGCAGGCGTATCGGGGCGAGTTTGGAATCAAGACGCGTCGCCGCATGGTTCAAGTCCATAAAACTCCAAACTCATCAATGTCTCGCCGTTATACTGAGCGGTATCTAACCTTATTCCGCTTTCCAAACTTCATAACCTGACTTTTCACACGCCGCGGAGACGCCCGGCCAAGGTGTTTTCAGGATTGACATCTTGGTCGATGGTATACCATCTTACCTTATAAAACCGCGACCTGCGATGGAGCCACAGCAATGCCTGCTGAAATTCGAAAAACACTGCTGCATGTCGAAGAGACGCTGATCGAAGGTGGCAAAACCACCGAGACCCCGCTGAAGATGATCGCGGCGATTGCAGTGATCAGGAACCCCTGGGCCGGTCAGGGCTTTGTCGAAGACCTGCGCCCTGCGATTCATGATTGCGCACCAGGGCTGGGCGAGTTGCTAACCAGGATGATCCTGGATGCATCCGGCGGCGGCGACAAGGTCGAAGGTTATGGTAAATCCGCCATCGTCGGCGTGAATGGCGAGGTCGAGCATGCCTCGGCCCTGATCCACACGCTGCGGTTCGGCAACCACTATCGTGAAGCAGTGGGCGCGAAGTCCTATCTGGCCTTCACCAACACCCGTGGTCCCGCGAGCGCGCCGCTGCAAATCCCGCTGATGGACAAGAATGACGGCGGCAGACGCAGCCACTACCTGACCATTCAGCTTTCAGTCGCCGATGCGCCCGCGCCGGATGAGATCGTAGTTGCTCTTGGGGCATCGATTGGTGGACGTCCGCATCACCGTATCGGTGACCGCTATCAGGACCTCAAGGAATTGGGCCATGACGTTGACAACCCTGCGGCTGTCTAAGCCTTTCGGGCGCGTTACCTATTGCGAGGCGGGGCGAGGTGCCCCGCTGGTCTTGATTCATGGCGTGGGCATGCAGTCGGCTGCATGGCAGCCGCAGATTGAGGCGTTCTCGACGCAATACCATGTCATGGCGCTGGATATGCCGGGACATGGGGGCAGCGACGCGTTGGGCGGCACGCCAAAGTTACCCGACTATGTGGCTTGGTTGCACGCGGTTGTCGCCGCTCTGGATTTGGGGCCGGTCTGTTTGGCCGGGCACTCGATGGGCGCTCTGATCTCGGGCGGGTATGCCGTAACTCACCCGCAGAGGGTGGCGCGTGTTGCTTTGCTGAATGGCGTTTTTCGCCGCACGCAGGCTGCCCGAGATGCAGTAACAGCCCGCGCGCTTGAGATCCGCAAGGGCAGTTTTGATCTGGAAACGCCGCTAAAACGGTGGTTCGGTGACGCCCCGGCTGAACAGGTCGCCAGCGCCAAAGTGGCTGGTTGGCTGTCTTCGGTGAACCTTAAGGGCTACGCTGATGCCTATGGGGCCTTTGCGGATGGGGATGAGGAATATGCGGACGGGTTTGCCAAAATCCCTTGCCCATTGCTGGCGCTAACCGGCGCGCTGGACCCAAATTCGACGCCTGAAATGGCGCAGGCCATGGCAGATGCAGCTCCGCTGGGGCGCGCCGCCACCATCGAAGGTGAGCGCCACATGGTCAATCTGACAGCGCCCGAACAGGTCAATGCGATACTGGCCGACTGGTTGCAGACCCCGATGGACGAAAGGGAAACCGCATGACGAGTTTTGATCCACGCGCGCTGAGGAACGCGTTTGGGGCATTCATGACCGGCGTCACGGTTGTGACGACCCATGATGAAGACGGCAACCCGCTGGGCTTTACCGCGAACTCGTTCAGCTCGGTGTCGCTGGATCCGGCACTGGTGTCGGTCTGTCTGGCCAACAGCTCGCGGAACTATGAGGCGTTTGCCAATTCCAAGGGCTTTGCCGTCAACATCCTGTCGGAATCGCAAAAGGATGTGTCCAACACCTTTGCCCGCCCGGTCGAAGATCGCTTTGCCGCCGTGGACTGGCACCCCGGTCCTGTGGGGTCGCCCGTGTTCGTTGGCGTCTCGGCCTGGTTTGACTGCTCGACTTTCAAAACGGTCGAGGCCGGGGATCACCTGATCCTGATCGGCAAGGTCGAAGCCTTTGACACCTCGACCGCACCGGGGCTGGGCTATGCCCGTGGCGCCTATGTCACCCCGGCCGCCGAAGCCGAAGCGCTGAGCCAGAGTACAAACCTGATCGTCTCGGCCCTGATCGAGCGTGAGGGCAAGGTACTGCTGATCGGAAATGATCAGGGTCGTCTGACGTTGCCCGAAACCAAGACCGGAAAGAACGGGGCCTCAGCCGCCCTGAGTCGTCTGATCGAGCAATGCGGTGTCCGCGCCGAGCCGGGGTTTATCTATTCCGTCTACGAAGACGAAGCGCGCGAACAACAGCACATCTCGTTCTTGTGCCAGGCGGTCGAGGGGGAACCCACCCAAGGCACCTTTACCGAACTGACTCAAACCACTCTGATGGACATTGCCGATGCCGCGATGTGCACCATGTTGGAGCGGTTCGCTCAGGAAAACCGCATGGGCAATTTCGGGGTCTATTTTGGCAATCAGGTCTGCGGCAAAATCCGCCCGATCTCATCTGAAAAAGAGTGACACAATGAAGTTTTCGCTTTTTGCACATATGGAGCGCATCGATCCGAAGGATGATCAAAAACAGCTGTATGATGAGTTCGTTCAGCTGTGTCAGATCGCGGATGAGGCCGGGTTCAACTCGGTTTGGACGGGTGAACATCATGGGATGAACTTCACTATCGCCCCGAACCCCTTCATCAATCTGGTGGACCTGGCCAACAAGACCAAGAATGTGCGTCTGGGCACGGGCACAATTATCGCACCCTTCTGGCATCCGATCCGTCTGGCCGGTGAGGCCGCGATGACCGATCTGATCACCGATGGCCGGCTGGAACTGGGCATCGCGCGCGGGGCTTACTCGTTCGAATATGAACGCATGATGCCCGGTATGGACGCGTGGGAGGCTGGCCTGCGCATGCGCGAACAGGTTCCGGCGATCAAAAAGCTCTGGGCCGGGGACTATGCGCATGACGGCGAATTCTGGCAGTTTCCGAAAACCACCTCTGCCCCGCAGCCGGTGCAGAAAGACGGTCCGCCGATCTGGATCGCCGCGCGCGACCCCAACAGCCATGAATTCGCCGTGTCAAACGGTTGCAATGTGCAGGTGACGCCGCTGTGGAATGGAGACCCCGAGATTGAATCACTGATGGGCAAGTTCAACGACGCCTGCGCCAAATTCCCTGATCAGCCGCGCCCCAGCATCATGCTGCTGCTGCACACCTACGTTGCCAGCGACGCGGACGATGCGAAACAGGCCGCAGTCGAGTTAAACCGGTTCTACAACTATTTCGGCGCCTGGTTCATGAACAAGCGCGAGATTAATCAGGGTCTGATCGATCCGCTGTCAGACGACGACATCGCCGCACATCCGTTCTATACGCCGGAAGCGATTCAGCGCGATTTGGCCATCGGAACCGCCAAAGAGCTGGTGGAACGGCTGAAGAAATACGAGGCCCTAGGATATGACGAGTATTCTTTCTGGATCGACAGCTCAATGCCGTTCGAGCGCAAGAAAGCCTCGCTTGAACGGTTCATCTCGGATGTGATGCCAGCCTTTCAGTAAGGACAGAATATGCAACAGTTTCAGCAGTATATCGACGGTGCTTTCTCGGACGGAGCCGCACAGTTCGAAAGCAAGGACCCGGCAACCGGCCAGCCCTGGGCCTTGATGCCCGAGGCCCGCGCCGAAGATGTGAACCGGGCCGTTAATGCTGCTGAGCGGGCATTTTTGGATCCCGAATGGACCAATATGACTGCAACGCAGCGGGGCAAGCTTTTGCTGCGTTTGTCGGATTTGATCGCGGAAAATGCACCGCGTCTGGCCGAGTTTGAGACCCGCGATACCGGTAAGATCATTCGCGAGACGTCCGCCCAGATCGCCTATGTGGCCGAATACTACCGCTACTACGCCGGTCTGGCTGACAAGATCGAAGGGGCTTTTCTGCCCATCGACAAGCCGGACATGCAGGTCTGGTTGCGGCGTGAGCCTGTGGGCGTCGTGGCGGCGGTGGTTCCCTGGAACTCGCAACTGTTCCTGTCGGCGGTCAAGATCGGCCCGGCTTTGGCGGCGGGGTGCACGGTCGTGCTGAAAGCCAGCGAGGAAGGCCCCGCGCCGATGCTGGAATTTGCTCGAATCTTCGATCAGGCGGGTTTTCCCAAGGGCGTTCTGAACATCATCACCGGATTCGGGCCTGATTGCGGATCGGTCCTGACCAGCCATCCGAAAGTGGCCCATGTGGCCTTTACAGGCGGCCCCGAAACCGCGCGCCATATCGTGCGCAATTCTGCCAACAATCTGGCCTCAACCTCGCTGGAACTGGGCGGAAAATCTCCGTTCATCGTGTTTGAAGATGCCGATCTCGACAGCGCCGTGAATGCGCAGGTGTCGGGGATTTTCGCGGCCACCGGGCAAAGCTGCGTGGCCGGATCGCGCCTTGTGATCCAACGTTCGATCAAGGACGAATTTCTGGCACGCTTGAAAGAAAAGGCCGGAAATGTGGTGATCGGATCACCTCAGGACATGGCGACCGAGGTTGGACCGCTGTGCACCCTGCGTCAGCGCGACCGGGCTCTTGACCTGATTGACCGGTCCGTTGCGCAGGGCGCGCGACTAGTCATTGGCGGGCAGGTGCCCGAGGGTGCGGGGTATTTCTTCCCCCCGACCATTCTGGATTGCACCGACGCGCCCGATGCGCCCTGCGTGACCAATGAATTCTTTGGCCCTGTTCTGTCGGTCCTCAGTTTTGAGACCGAGGCCGAGGCGCTGGCCATCGCCAATGACACGCAGTTCGGTCTAGCCTCGGGCCTGTTCACCCGCGACCTGACCCGCGCGCACCGCATGATGCGGGGCATTCGTGCGGGCATCGTCTGGGTAAACACCTATCGCGCCGTCAGCCCGATTGTGCCGTTTGGTGGCTTTGGCTTGTCAGGGCACGGGCGCGAGGGAGGCGTTGAGGCAGCGCTTGAATACACCAAAACCAAAGCAGTGTGGCTGCGCACCAGCGATGACCCGATCCCGGACCCGTTTGTGATGCGGTAGCTGCGGCAATTCGCGTGCCCGACAGCTGCGAGTTTGTGCATAAAACCATGAAAAGCCTGACCAGGACGACAAAGAGGCGCCAGCCTTAACGCTGTTGAAAATTCCTCATTGGGATTGAATGCTTTTTGAGGGGCGTTCACAGTAAACCCTGATTGGAATGTTGGATTTCAACCCCGACGGCACAACCAAGCAGAATTGGAGCGCCAGCATGGCTTGGCCCAGCAACCGCAGGACAACCGAAGAGGATCGCCAGCGATGGCGTGACATATATGCCGAAAGTGACGCTGCCGCAGGTATCGAAACCACAGAAGATTTCGAGCCCTTCAAACAGCGCAACGATATGTTCACCCGCGCATTCTGGGACGATACGGTGCGGTCGAAACATACGGATGGCTTCTTTCAAAGCTACCGAATGAAGGCAAACTATCGCAACGGCGACGGGTTTCGGCAAAAGGATTTTGCCCTTCGCAATGCCAGTTGGCTTATCTCCGATATCATCAGCAATCGCTCGGCTGATCAGGGGCGGCGTGAAGGCTTTCAGGCACCGATCTCGGAAGACACGCCCGTCGCCGAAACCAAGGTTGAGATCGATAATCCAATGGCCATGGCGGCAGAGATCAAGCGTATTGCCCGGTTCTTTGGCGCAGATCTGGTTGGGCTTACCGATTTCGATGACCGTTGGATCTATTCCAGTCGCGTGGACACGCGGGATTTCTCGGACGCCGAAAATACGTTGCCCGTGGGGCTGACCAGCGTGATCGTATTGGGCCACAAAATGGATCAGGAACTGGTGGCAACCTATCCTTCGGCTTTGGCCGGAGCAGCCACTGGGCGCGAATACAGCCACGAGGCCGCAATCGTCATACAGTTGGCTGCCTATATCCGCAATTTGGGATATCAGGCGGTACCCTCAATGAATGATACCGGGCTGGTCATTCCCTATGCAATCAAAGCCGGGCTGGGCGAATACGCCCGCAACCAAATGGTCATCACCCCGGAATTTGGCCCTCGGTTGCGGTTCTCCAAGATTTTCACCAACCTGCCTTTGAGCCATGACGCTCCGCGCCCGCTGGGGGTTCGGGCGTTTTGCGACATTTGCACCGAATGCGCTGATGCCTGTCCGGCAAAGGCCCTGCCCTATGGCCCACCCGAAGTCAGCGCGGCATCCGAGGCATCAGCCATCCAAGGTGTGCGCAAATGGACATCGGACGCCAAAGCCTGTTTCCAGTATTGGGCCAAACTGCAAAGCGATTGCGCGATTTGTATGCGCGTCTGCCCATTCAATCGCGACTTTGACAAATTGACCGACCGGCTTTGGCGAAAACTTGCACTTGGCCGCTGGCGCAAACTGGCCTTGTGGCTGGACAAACGCAGCAACCGAGCCAAACGCCTGAAGCCCAAGGATTGGTGGGACGGCGCATGACGGCAACGCGGTTTGCGCAATCTTATCGCCAGTGAGGTGGATAGGCCGCTTCGTACCCAGGAATAGCCTCTATTCGCCGCGCCCAGTCAGCAAGGTTCGGATAGTGTTCGTCCAGGGGCAGCACCTGAAGATCCAGCCCATCAGCGCCATCATAGTTAGCCCCGCGCAAAAGCTGCATCACGGCCGGAAAGACGATTAAATCGGCGGCCGAAATATCGGACCCGCAGACGAAATGCCGATTGGCAAGGTTCGCCTCCAGAGCTGACAGTTCCTGATACACAGGCTCGATTGCCGTCATGATCTCGTCGGCCTTTTCCGCTGAACGTTTGCGGAAAATTGGCCGGACCAAATTGCCAATCGGCGCTCTGAGGCGATCTCCGGCTTCACAGACGGTCTGCCATATTTCCGCAGTCTGCACCTTGTCGGTTCCGAACAGTGGCGGCTCTGGATAGGCCGCATCCAGATAGGCCAAAATCGCGTTGGTCTCTCGCACCGTTACGTCGCCATCCACAAGCACGGGAACATTTCCACGGGGATTGATCGCTAGAAACTCCGCACTCTTCTGCTCACCTGCCGAGTTGCTCAGGCGTCGCGCGTCGTAAGACAATCCTTTGACAGCCAGAGCGAGCATAATGCTCCAACAAGGCGGGCTTCCGCTTATGAAATAGCACGCGCGATCTGTCATGATGTCCTCCGATGCGTATGGCTAACCCGCCGCGGAGCATCTTGGCAATATGTCTGGCGATCAACGGTTTGTGGGCTTTAGAACATACCTTTGGGCAATAACACGGATAGCCGGGAGCGGAGTATCAAGCTGGGATTCGAGCAACGCAAGCCGTAAGAGAACGTCGCGAAGTTGCGTTAAAAAAGGCCTTATTCCACATATTGCCCTATCATTTCTGCATCCAAAGTAGAACCAAATTCGCAAAATTCCGAATCTAATTTATGATAATTTCGGATACGCCAGTTTGTCGTCTCTGACACTTGATGGGCGGCACACCGGCGTGTTTCAATTTTCTGGCCACCCGGCGCAGATGGCCTTTGGCCGCAAACCAAGGAAAGGTCAGCTTTCCCAAAAACCTAAAAGGGCGAAACGACCCTGCTAATACTCATAACAACACCAACAGAAAAACGACCAACGTGGAGAAATCAGATGAAGAAACTTACAACGCTTTTGGGGGGCGCATCCGTGGTGATCGCCGGACCGGCAATGGCCGCAGATATTGTTATCGGCGTTCCAAACTGGGCGTCAGTCAATGCCACAGCCCATATCCTTGAGGTTGTTATCGAAGAAAACCTCGGTCTGGATGTTGAACTGCAAAACGGCACCAACCCTATCGTATTTGAGGCGATGGACAGCGGATCGATGCACGTCCATCCCGAAGTCTGGATGCCGAACCAGCAAAACCTGCACGACACCTATGTCAAAGACAATGGAACTGTCGTGATGAACCAGAACCCCGTGCAGGCTGAACAGGGCATGTGTGTGCCCACCGCCACCGCCGAAAAATATGACATCAAGTCCATCGACGACCTCAGTGATCCGGACAAGATGGCCATCTTTGACACGGATGGAAACGGAACCCCCGAGGTGTGGATCGGTGCGCCGGGCTGGGCTTCGACCGTGGTCGAGAAAATCCGGGCCAAGTCTTATGGCTATGACCAGATTTTCGATCTGACCGAATATGAAGAAACCATCGCTTATGCCAATCTGGCAAACGCGGCGAAGGCAGGCGATCCGTGGATCGGGTTCTGCTACAGCCCGCACTATATCTTTGTCACGCAGGATCTGACTGTTCTGGAAGAGCCCGCGCATGATCCGGCAACCTGGACCATCGTGCAGCCGACAGACGACCCGGATTGGCTGGAAAAATCCGAGGCATCCTCGGCCTGGAACGGGGCCACACTGCATCTGCACTATGCCAAGGAGCTGGAAGAGATCTTTCCTGAGGTGGCAGCTCTATTCAACAATTATCAGATGAGTGGCGATGACCTGAGCGCAATGGGCAAGGCACTGGCCGTTGACAATATCGAAGCCGCAGAATTTGCCCGTCAGTGGGTAAACGACAACGAAGACACCGTCATCGGGTGGCTGACAAACTAAGTCGCAGATATCCGGGCCGCCGAGATCTTCCCGGCGGCCCTTTGCATATCTGCGGGCGAAACTTCGCCGCACGAGGGACATATGGACGAACCTGTCGTAAAACTAGAAAATGTCTGGAAAATATTCGGCGCGCGCGCCGAGGAAGCCATGGCTGCTGTTAGGGCGGAAGGAATTGGAAAACCCGAAGTTCTGGAAAGATTTAATTGCGTGGTCGGCGTCCAAGGTGCGACGTTCGAAGTCCCCAGAGGAGAGATTTTCTGCATTATGGGCCTGTCCGGCTCGGGTAAGTCGACGCTGGTGCGCCATGTCAATCGGCTGATAGAGCCGACCGCCGGGAAGATCGAAATTCTAGGGCAGGACGTTTCGAAGATTTCCGAGTCCGAGCTGCGCCGTATCAGGGCACAGCAGATCGGAATGGTGTTCCAGCACATGGCGCTGATGCCGCACAGGTCCGTGCGCGATAACGTCGCCTACCCGCTTGAGATCAGAAAAATATCTAAATCCAAACGCTGGGCAGTATCGGACCATGCGCTCGGCCTTGTGAACCTCACCGGTTACGAGGATCGTTTGCCCAAAGAGCTGTCTGGCGGGATGCAACAGCGGGTGGGTATTGCCCGGGCGTTGGCCTCGGACCCCGAGATCCTGCTGATGGATGAACCCTTCTCGGCGCTGGATCCATTGATCCGGCTACAATTGCAAGACCAGTTCAAGGCGCTTGTGGCGCAGTTGCAAAAGACCACCCTGTTCATCACCCACGATCTGGACGAAGCCATCCGCATCGGCCACCGGATTGCGATCATGAAGGATGGTGTGATCGTTCAGATCGGCACTCCGGAAGACATCGTGATGAACCCCGCCGACGATTATGTGCGTGAGTTCGTTCAGGGCATTTCGAAACTCAAACTGGTCAAGGCGCACTCGATCATGGAGCCGATCGACAGCTATGCCGGGCCACTTGATGGCGCCCCGCGCGCGGATGAAGGCTCGGATCTGGATCAGTTGATTGATCTGGCAGTGGGAACTGATTTGCCCGTCGTCATCACGGATGCGGGCAATGACATCGGTGTCGTGACCAAGCCGCGCCTGCTGCGCGGCATTCAGGGGGGCAAAAATGACTGATGCAACCGCCGAGGTAAAAGTAACAGCAGCCTCCGACATCGAAGTCGACCGCGAAGCTTTGGACAAGTCCATTCAGGAATTTGCCGGCCCGAACGGAGATTATTATGTAAACGCGTTCCACAAAATTCACGACGCGACCAGCGCAATGCCCAATACCTTCAACAAATGGGCGGCAGCGCTGGGTCCGCTCTGGTCAGCCTCCCGCGCGATCTGGGGGATGTTCTGGGCGTTTTTGATCCTTGAGATCATCGCATGGGTCCAGATCGGGCGCGGCGCATGGGGCAATCCGGGGGCCGAGTTTTCGGACCGGGCAGCCGGACAGTTGGACCGTGCCGCCGAGTTGTTGGAACGCGCAGCAAACGCAACCGAGCAGTCGGATATCGATCGGTTCACGCGTTTGGCTGAAAACATCCAGAAGGCAGCAGATACCAGTCTGGAACGGGCGGCAGCTGCTCAGGCCGAAGCGACGGGAATCCTGCTCACCGGTCTGGTCATGCTCGTTGTATTCAAGCTGATACAGGGCCTTTACGCTGATCGCATCTATGAAAAACAGTATTCCAGATGGCGCATTGATCCCGACAGTACGGAAAGCGGCCGGTCCACGCGCAACACAGTTCTGGGCGCAGTGCTTGTAGCAGCGATCGCGCCGCTGATCGTCTATAAGTTCACTGTCAATGCGTCGATTGCGATGCTGGACGCATTCCCGGAAAAAGAGGTCTCGGCACTGTTTTTGGGTGAAGATGGCGGCACGTTGTTCTCAAGCCTTGCCAGTTGGATGGAGGCCAAGATCGACGCCGCAGCCCTTGCGGGCGGGGATGTGTTCGACGGGATTGTTGCCGGGGTCCGCTCTGTCCTGGATGCGCTGACGGTGGCGTTGATCGGATCGCCGTGGCCGGTGGTGATGTTAGTGATTTGCGTCACCGCGTGGCGTGCGGCGGGGCCGCGCGTGGCGATCTTTACTGCCGCGTCTTTGGCTTACATCGCACTTCTGGGTTACTGGGATGTCGCGATGGAGACTGTGGCCCTGGTTGGTGCTGCCGTGTTGCTTTGCGTGGTAATCGGCATTCCGTTGGGTATCTGGTTTGGCAAATCAGCACGGGCCTACCGTGCGGCTGAACCGGTGCTGGACCTGATGCAAACGCTGCCCGCATTCGTCTATTTGATACCAATCATCGCCTTCTTTGGCACTGGCAATCCGCCGGGCATTCTGGCCACGATCATCTTTGGCATGCCGCCGGTGATCCGCCTAACGGCGCTGGGGATGCGAGGCGTGCCCGACAGCATCAAAGAGGCTGCCGTGGCCTTCGGTGCCTCGAAATGGCAGTTGCTCAAGGATGTTGAGATTCCGCTGGCGCTGCCCTCGATCATGACCGGGGTGAACCAGACCATCCTGATGTGCCTGTCGATGGTGGTGATCATTTCGCTGATTGGCGGCGGCGGTCTGGGCAAGGAAATCCTTGAGGCGCTGCAATATGCGGCCAAGGGTCCGGGTCTGCTGGGCGGCTTTGCCATCCTGTTCTGTGCCATGGTCATCGACCGGATCGTGCAGGGGGCCTTCCGGCGAGAAGACGAGAAAATCTAAACACAAAACGCCCCCGCCAGCCGGGGGCGTTTTCCTTTTAAGGGGACGCAGATGACCGACCGCTATGAACAGTCGATGATGGATAACCTCTATTGGTGGGGCGTACCGACCCTGTTTCGCTGTCCCAATACAGGGGCCGAGGGTCAGGACATCGCCTTGGTCGGCGTCCCCCATTCCACCGGCAACGGCACGACTGAGCGGGATCAGCACCTTGGTCCCCGCGCGTTGCGCCATGTCTCGGCCGTGCAACGCCGGGTGCATTCGCTATTCGAAATTGACCCGTGGAGCAGCGCAAAGATCGCAGATGTGGGCGACGTGCCCTTTCCGCGCGCGAATGACAACGAGGACTGCATCGAGCGTATCACGGCATTTTTCAAGGACATCGACGCAGCAGGCGCGCGGCCCGTATCAGTGGGCGGAGACCACTCGATCACCGGCGGCATCGTGCAGGCGTTGGGGCGTGGTCAACTGGCTAAAGGTGAGCCGATCAGCTTCCTGCATCTGGACGCACATACGGATGTATTTACCAAGGTCGATCACTTTTTGGGCGCAAAGAAATCGGCCGCCCATTGGGGCGCTTACCTGGCCGATCAGGGGCAAGTTGATCCAACGCGGTCTATGCAGATCGGTCTGCGAGGTCACCCGCGCAGTCTAGACTGGCTGCAACCGTCTTATGACTATGGCTACAACATCGTCACCATGCGCGAATTCCGCCAGCGCGGGCTGGAGGACGTGGTGGCGCAGACGCGCGAAGTGTTGGGCGACCGTCCGGTCTATATCACCTTCGATCTGGATTGCCTCGACCCGACCGTCGCGCCCGCGGTGTCCAATCTGGAACCCGGCGAGAAGGGCTTCGACATTGACGAAGCCGTGGGGATTTTGCGGGCCGCGCGCGGGCTGAATATCGTCGGCGGAGACGTCGTCTGCATGATGCCCACCAAGGACAGCCCCAACAACATCACTGCTTTAACGGCAGCGGCAGTGATGTTCGAGATGATCTCGATGATCGCCGAAAATGTCCGCTAGCGGCGGGCGTCCACGGCTTGCGCCAGAACACAGAGCAGTTCGAACATCAATGATATCCCCAGCCACGCGGTGCTGCCCGAAGCGTCGAAGGGTGGAGAAACTTCAACCAAATCGGCCCCTACGAGGTTGATCCCAGACATTTCCCGAATAACCTGCTGGGCCTGAAAGCTGTTTGGGCCGCCGATCTCGGGCGTTCCGGTGCCGGGGGCAAAGGTGGGGTCGACGAAGTCGATATCATAGGTGCAATAGGTCGGCGCATCACCGACAATACTGCGCACCTCGGCCATCACATCGCCGATGCCGCGGTCGAACAGTTCTTCGATACGGATGATGCGGATACCCTGCCCCTCTCCCCACTCGATATCCTCGGTGTTATAGGCGGTGCCACGAATGCCAACCTGGACAAAGCGTTTGGGGTCCACCAACCCTTCTTCAACCGCGCGCCGGAAGGGGGTGCCATGGGTGAACTTGTGCCCACCGAAATAGGTGTCGAACAGGTCCGTGTGGCTGTCAAACTGGATAAGACCCAGCGGACCAGACCCGGCTAGTGCGCGCAGCACCGGCAAGGTGGTCAAGTGATCGCCCCCGGCCGTCAACGGAGTAATGCCGCGCGCGTGCAAGTCGCCGTAAAACATCGTGACGCGGTTCAGCGTATCCTCAATATCCACTGGGTTTGGCGCGACATCCCCCAGATCAGCACAATTGACCAGCGAGAATGGCGCAACACCTGTCACCGGGTTCATTGCGCGGATCATCGTCGAATAGTCGCGCAATTGACGAGGCCCATGCCGTGCACCCGGGCGGTTGGTGGTGCCACCGTCCCACGGGATGCCAATCAGGCCCAGTTCGACCTCGGCGATGCGTTCGTGATCCAACGTCATGCCCGGCAAGCGCATGAACGTCGGAATCCCTGCAAACCGGGCCAGATCCATCGCCGAAACCGGCTGAAAAAAAGAGTTGGTCATGTGGTGCCTCTACCCTGTCATACTGCGACCCTAGCCGCTGACATCAGACTTGGGAATGGCCGGAACGGTTCAGATCAGAATATCAAAGCGCCCTCGGATTTCGGCGTCTTGCTGAGGTGTGAGATATTCAGGATGATGGGTATCCAATATGCCTTTGGCCTTTTCCCGCGCAGCAGCCCAGGCGTCTGTTGCGCCTTCTTCTTGCCAGGTGCGGGGTTCATTCCGGTCGGCCAGCGACGGATAGAAATAATCGCGCTCCATCGCTGCATAAGTCTCGGCGCTGCCCAGAAAATGGCCGTCCCCAAGCACAGATTGGCATATCGCCTCGAAACCCAGATTTTCTTCGGTTACTTCGATTCCGCGTAAAGCCCTGTATGTGTGGGAATGCATTTCATCATCCAGTACAAAACCCTCGAAGCTGGCCCCCAGCAGGGATGCCGTCATGCCCGAACTTTCATAGATCAAGTTCCCTCCCGCCAAAGCGGCGGCCAAAGACGTCATCGCTTTTTCAACACCGTATTGCGCGTCAATGGCCTTGGCGTCGGTCATTGACGCCGCCACCCCGGATGGCAAGCCTAGCCAGTTGGTGATTTGCGCGGAAGCAGCATTCAAAATCGCCGTCTCGCCACTGCCCCCGGCAAACGCTCCGGTGCGCAGATCTACGACAAAGGGCCAGTTCGAGAACACCATCGGAAAACCGGGACGGATTGTATTGACCATCACCAGACTAGCCAATGTTTCGGCCAGTGACTGGGCCAGAAACCCTGCAAGCGTTGCCGGTGCCGTTGCCCCCGCTTGGGCGGCTGTAATACAGGACATCGGGATGTTATGGGCGACGCACTCATAGACTACGTCCACCGCATCCTCGCCGTAGCGCAGCGGTGAGATCACCGGACTGATATGGGCCTTCAGAAAAGGCCGTTTGGAAAATTCGCCTGGCCCACCAGCCGCAATGTCCAGCATTTGAACAATAGGAGCTACGTTTTCGGCCAGCGTGAAAGAGGTCGCCACAGGTTTAGTCGTGTTGCGCAGCAGCGCATAGGCCGTGTTGATGTCCAGATCGCGCACGTCTGGCACATCCGTGGCCACGCAACAGCGCGTAAACCAGCTGACATTGGAAAGCATGTCTTGCAGACGCGTAAAGTCATGCAGATCGGCCAGGGTTGATGGGCGATACAACCCGGTCTCCAAATCCAGCGTCTGGACGGCTGCGCCACCAGTGCCGAAATACACGCTATCACCGCCTACTTCGATCGAGCGCACCTTGTCGCGGCCATGAAAGGTAAATGTCTTGGCGGCCGTCTGAATCGACCGCTGCACCATGGCGCGTGGAAAGACCAGCCTCTCTCGATCTCTCGGCTGGGCACCGGCTGCACGCAAATCCGCGGCAAGACGATCGGGCACATTGCCCATGCCAAGCGTCTCCAGAAGACGCAAAGCTGTCTCAAAGATCTGGTCCAATTCTATCGGTGACAGAGGTTTGAACGCCCCGCCCCTCTGGCCGGGTGGACAGGGGTCGATAACCGGCCTGGCCGCGCGCTGCGCGTGCCGGGCTTTTCGACCGCTTCGCTTACCGCTTTCTGCTGGCATCGTACCTCTTGCTGCCTATCTTTCGGCCAGCCTAATCGGCAATCACAGCCATTCGCAAAAGCGAACTGCGAATATCAATATCCTCAATCGCCGTTTCGATTTTTCCACACTGACAACACCTCTGTTGTCGCGCTGCTTCGTTCTTACGCAAAACTGGCTTTGTACCAAAAGGAGCATTGCCGATGAAGTCTCGCACCAAAGCTGTTGTGATCGGCGGCGGGATCGCCGGGTGTTCAACACTTTACCATTTGACACAGGAAGGATGGACCGACGTTGTTCTGGTAGAACGGAATGAGCTGACATCAGGCACAACATGGCATTCGGCAGCCCAGGTGACGAACTTTGGCATGAACCAGACGATGGTAGGGCTTAAGTCACACTCGATCCGGCTGTACAAGGAGTTGGCCGAAGACCCCGACTATCCGATCAACTACCACCACGGCGATGGCGGCATCCGTTTGGCCAATACCGAGGCGCAGATGCAGGGTTATCGCCACTTTGCCTCGATGGCGCGCGGGATGGATGTGCATTTTGAGGTGATCGATGCACAGGAATGCGCGCGGCGGCATCCGCTGATCTCGACCGAAAACCTGATCGGCGGACTTTGGGACCCGCTTGATGGCGATATCGACCCGGCGCAGCTGTGTCAGGCCTTGGCCCGTCGCGCCCGAAAAGCAGGGGCCGAGGTCTATCGCAACACACCCGTCACTGCCCTGACCCAGCACAGCGACGACACGTGGACTGTACACACAGAACATGGCGACATTGACTGCGATGTTGTCGTCAATGCCTGCGGATACCGCGTGAATGAAGTCGGTGCGATGATGGGTGTGCATCATCCCGTCGCCTCGATGGAGCATCAGTATTTTCTGACCGAAGAGATCCCCGCCATCCGTGATGCGGGGCACCGCATGCCCCTGCTGCGCTGTCCGATCAGCGACTATTATTGTCGGCAGGAAAAGAACGGGCTGTTGCTGGGGTTCTATGAACAAAACTGCAAGACGTGGGGCATGGACGGGATCGACCCGAATTTCGTCAATGCGCTCTGCCCCGATGATCTGGACCGGGTGACCGACGTGTTGGAGGGCGCTTTTGCCCGCATGCCAGCCCTGATGGAGGCTGGGGTTCACACCGTGGTCAACGGCCCGATCACCTATACCATCGACGGCGCGCCTCTGGTCGGGCCGATCCCCGGCAAGCGCAACGCATTCTGCATCATCGGCCTGCGGGCAGGTCTGGGCGAAGGCGGCGGCCACGGTTGGCTGTTGGCGCAGCAGATCGTGCATGGTGAGGCATGCTATGACACATGGTGCCTCGATCCGCGCCGGTTTACCGGGCATGCGAATGTGGAACTGACCGCTCTGAAAGCCATTGAAGACTACCAGAATGAGTTTCGCTTTCACTTCCCCCACGAACACCGCCCCGCCGGACGACCGGCGAAGACGACGCCATTGACACCGGTGCTAGCGGCCGAAGGGGCTGAGTTCACGGTGATCAACGGATGGGAAAGGGTGGACTATATCAAGCCATCTCCTGAATTCACCCACGCCCTCAGTTTCGATTTTGACGAAACCTTTGATCTGGTCGCCGCCGAGGTTGCCAGCGTGCAGGCCGGCGTCGGGCTGGCCGAGGTTAACGGTTTCAACCGAATTGAAATCACCGGCGCTGACCGGCACAGTTTCCTGGATCGGATGCTATGCGGCACTGTCACGCGGAAGACTGGCCGGGTCGGTTTGGGCTATCTTCTGAACCACCATGGCATGATCAAGGCCGAGGCCACAGTTGCCAACCTGCCCGCCAGTGACCGCGGGCCCGAGAGGGTCTGGTACGGGTCAGCAGCGGCCAGTGAGTTCCATGACATGGATTGGCTGACCCGCCATATCCGGGCCGGTGAAGACGTGCAGCTGCGAAGCCTGACCAACGACCAGACTATTCTGATCCTTGCAGGCCCTAAGTCGCGCGATGTTCTGTCGACCTGCGCGCGGGGCGACTGGTCAGCGCAGGCCTTCCCGTGGCTCAGCCTGCGCGAATGTTATGTTGGGTTCGCCCCGGCCACCGTGATGGCGGTTAGCTTTTCCGGTGAACTGGCCTATGAAATTCACGTCCCCAACGCTTCGCTCTATGCAGCCTATCTGGCGCTACGGCAGGCGGGTGAAGCGCACGGGCTGAACTTGTTTGGCGCCCGCGCGGTTGAATCCATGCGGATGGAGAAAAGCTTTCTGCATTGGAAGGCCGATCTGATCACAGAGTTCGATCCTTTTGAAACCGGTCTGGAGCGCTTTGTGAAACTGGACAAAAGCGACTTCATCGGCCGTGATGCACTGCTGAAACGACAATCTGACGGCCCGCGCAAAAAATTAGTCGCCTTGCAGCTTCAGGCTACTGACCAGCCTGCGCATCCGGGCGCGTCACTGATACAAGACGGTCAGGTCGTCGGCACTGTCACTTCGGGCGCATGGGGGCATCGGGTTGGCCTGAACCTCGCACATGCGTTTGTGAACCCAGCGCTAGCCGAAGTCGGAACCGAGATCGATCTGGATTCCTGCGGACAGATCGTGCGCGCCACGATCATTCCGCCATCCCCATACGATCCGGGGTTTGACCGGGTGAAGGCCTGATTTCATCCTCTCTGGCGAATTTCCCGTTGCCGTGGGTCGAAAACTTTGCTTGGCTTTGTTTCGAGGAAATCGAAACAACGGGTGTTACACGTGTCCAAAGCTCTAAGCCTGCGCTGGTTGGAAGTGTTCCGTCTGGTCGCCAAGTCGGGGTCGATCCAACAGGCTGCGTCCGAGACCGGCTTGTCGATCAGCACTGTCTCCAACCACCTGCGCAGCCTTGAAGCCGCGCTGGGGGTTGAGCTGGTCGACCATGGTCGGCGACCAATGGGCCTGACCCCAGCTGGTGAGGTCTTTGCCCGCTATGTGCGCGACGGACTGACCGTGCTGAAACGGGGTGAAGCCGAAATTCGATCCGGTAACTGGAAACACGCAACCGATCTGCGCCTAGCTCTGATTGACGATTTCGACAATCAGATCGCGCCGGATTTGTTCCGCTTTCTGGCGCAGGCGCTACCTCGTTGCAGTTTTCGCCACTACACTCGCCCCAGTCACGAGATTCTCGCTAACCTTCAGGAACACAAATTGGACGCCGGGGTGGCCACGCGGCCGTCGGAACGGACCGAGGGGCTGATCGAATACCCTCTGATGCGCGATCCATTCATCGTGATTTTACCAATGTCCTATCAGGGTGCGCCCGAAAACCTGCTGAAGCCGGACGCGGAATTGCCCCTGCTGCGCTATTCTCGGGACTACATGATCGGCAAGCAGATCGAGATTCAGCTAACCCGCAGCAAATACAACCTGCCCAACCGGTTCGAGATGGAGTGTAATCATTCAATCATCGGGCTGGTCGCCGAAGGCAGCGGCTGGGCAATCACGACGGCCGCATGTTTTCACCGGGCTCAACGGTTCCATGACAGCGTAAAAGCGCTTCCGTTTCCGGGTCGGAACTTTGTGCGGACGGTCTCACTGTTCACGACGGAAGTGTACCCTGAAACAACTTCGAAACTGATCCAGAAGGTCATGACTCAACTGATCCGCCAACACTTTACCGAGCCGATGGCGGGAAGCCATGGCTGGCTAAAGAACGACTTCCGGACGATGGAAGGCGAGGCAGCCTAGCCTTTCGCCGGTGGGCCCAACGACTGACGTTCGACAATATGCGTATCCAGCCTTGATCCGGTTCCGTCTGACTGTTGTTCCAACATCGAAACCAGTTCCATAGCCGCCCTGCGCCCCATTTCCCGATGCGGGACGTGAACGGTCGTCAAAGCCGGTGAGACGATGCGGGCCAGTTCAATGTCATCGAACCCGGTGATGGACACATCGCGCGGCACGTTCAAACCCATTTCCCGGGCCCGATGCAGGGCACCAACAGCCAGAACATCGTTTCCACATAGTACTGCGGTGGGCCGAACGCTCTGCGACATCAACCTATCGAACGCCGCGGCGCCATTTTCGATTTCATAAGATGTTTCAATGATCGTCAGGTCCGAATGTGAAATACCATGCCGGGTTGCCGCCTGTTCTATTCCTTCGATCCGAAGTCGCGCCCTGTCATTGCCGGACCGAATGCCCGAAATCACGCCAATCCGCCTGTGACCCAGACCGATCACCCGGTCGGCCAGTTCGGCCATGGCGGCGCGGTTGTCAAATCCAACCGACGGCAATTGTGCGTCCGGCAGAAAAGACCACGCAATCAGGGCCGGGATTTTGCGGCGCTCCAGCTCTGTGTAAATCTGCGGCGCACGATCATGCCCGATCAACAACAACGCATCCGCCCCCCGCGCGATAAGGGTGCGGATCTGCTCCTCTTCAATTTCGGGTTTGTAGGCCGAGCTTGAGACCAGCAGTGTATAGCCGTGTGTGTGCAGCTCTTCCTGAAAGGCCTGCAGACCCCGCGCAAAAATCGCGTTCTCCATCGTCGGAATGATGGCCCCGACGGTCAGGCTGCGCTTCGCTGCCATGACCCTTGCCGCAAAGTTAGGCATGTAACCCAGCGCATCAACGGCCGATTGCACCCGTTCGCGCGTCGCCTTGACCACCCGGTCGGGGGTATTGAGACAGCGCGAAACGGTTGCGGTCGAAACTCCGGCCATTTTGGCGACATCGTCCAGTGTCGGTGCCGTTCGAAGTTTTGACATTCCCAATCCTGCCATTTGTCTTTGCCAATAAGTCTAGACGCAACGGCCGCCGTAGGAAAGCAATTATGTAAGCGCTTGCAATTTACATGTAAGCGCTTACAAATGATGTTGAACCGAATCTCGAGAAAGCCCAAGACATGTTCCTGACCGCATCCGTTATCGTCTTCGTGATCTACTTTGCGAACGTCGCAATGGGCGCTTTTGCGGGTGGCGCATTTCTCGGCGACGTCGGAGAGATGATGGTTCTGTTCGCGGCGTCGATCCTGTTCGTTGTCGCAATTCTGAAAAAGGAGGCTGATCGCAACGCAGAACGCGACGGCTGACTTTTTTGCTTGGGAGGGCAAACAATGAACAAGGATAAACTGGAACTGGCGTCGGCCGAGCGCCGCAATTTCCTGAAGCTCAGCGCCACGGGGGCATTCACGGCAGCCCTGGTCGCCGGGGCCGGTGGAGTGTTGTGGTCATCCGAGGCCGCCGCGCAGACCGCAAAGGAAGAACGCGAGCGTGAAAACGCGGCCGATCACGTGATGACCATCGCCACGGCCTATGTGCTGGGTGCGTCGCGCAGCTATCCAATCATGCAGCTGGACCTGAAGGAAAACATCCAGAACGCCACAAACGGCAAGGTCTATGTCAAGCTGGCCCCCGGCGGGCAATTGGGTGCGGGCGGATCGCTGGTGCAGAAGGTTCAGGGCGGTACAATTCAGGCCGCGCAGCACTCGCTGTCGAACTTTGCACCGTTTGCCTCGACCGTAGACCTGATCAACATGCCTTATCTGTGCGGCTCGAACCAGAAATTCACCAACCTCGTGACCTCGGATACTTGGAAGAACGAGGTGCATCCCAAGGTCGAGGCCGCCGGCTTCAAGGCTCTGTTCTACGTTGTGATCGACCCGCGCGTGGTTGCGGTGCGTCAGGGTGGCAATGCAATCATCACGCCGGGCGACATGAGCGGTGTGAAGTTCCGCGTTCCGGGCTCGAAGATGCTGCAGCAATATTACCGTATGGCGGGCGCAAACCCGACGCCGGTTGCCTGGGGTGAGACCCCCTCGGCCATCAAGCAAGGCGTGGCGGATGCGCTGGACCCGTCAGTGGGCGCACTGTTCGTGTTCGGCTTCAAGGATATCCTCAGCCATGTGACCTTCACGCAGGCGGTGCCGGACAGTCAGGTCTATTCCTGTAATCTGGAGTGGTTCAACTCGATGCCGCCTGACGTACAGGAGGGCATCATGTGGGGTGCCGAAATGACCGCGCATCAGAACCTGGCCAAAGTGCCCTCGGCCCGCGCCTACGCCATGGCCGAGCTGAACAAGGCGGGGGTCGAGTTCCACTCGCTCAGTTCCGATCAACTGGCCGAATGGGAAAGCGTCGGCGGCTATCAGAACGCCGAATGGGATCCGTTTAAGACCGAGCTTGCCGGGTCGATGGACGCGTTCGAAAAGCTGGTCGAGGCCGCTGGCACGCAGGGCAAATACTACGTCCACGACGCTTAACAGACAGGCGGCGGGCGCCGCGAGTGAGCCCGCGATCTTCCAAAGCAGCCGGACCTGAAGCAGGCCCGCCACAGAAGGCTATGGCCCGGTTGCTCTTTTGCCGAGGGAACAGATGACCCTACTTCAAAACATAGACCGCAACGCCGAGCGCTGGCTGCTGCTGGTGTTCTACGTGATGCTGGTCATCACCATGGCCATCGAGGTTCTTCGGCGTGAGATTTTCGCTTTCTCGTCGATCTGGGGCGAAGAGATCGTCCGCTATTCTTTCATCTACCTTGCCTGGATCGGTGCAGCAGCAGCCGTAAAGGAACGCGCCCATATCCGCATCGACGTGATCATGCACTACCTCGGGCCGCGTCCCAAGGCGCTGCTGTATATCTTTGGCGATCTGGTTATGTTCGGCGTGGCGGTCATCGCGCTCTACTGGTCGTATGAGGCGGTGCATGTTTCGGCCAAGTTCGGGTCGGTGACGGACGGGCTGCGGGTATCGAAGGTGTGGTTCCTGATGGCCGTACCTACCGGTTTTGGGTTGATGATCTGGCGGCTGATCCAGTCGCTGATGCGCGACATTAAATGCCTGAGGGACGGCACGCCCGTCTTCGAAGGCGACAAGCTGTTTGACTGAGGGGACACGTAATGCTTTGGGGTTCTCTTAATCAAACCGTTGAACTTGGATGGGATTTCTACCTGCCTGTGATCCTGTTCGTTGGTCTGATTGCCTTGGCTGTGCCCGTCTGGGCGGCCATCGGCACTGCCGCCATCGTGATGCTGGTCATGTCCGGCGACCTGCCGTTGAGCCTTGTGGGCGAAAGTCTGTTCACTGGCATCGACGCCTTTGCTCTGACCGCCGTACCGCTGTTCATCCTAACCGGGGACGTGCTGGTACGCACGGGGTTGTCGCGAAAGTTTCTGGACGTGGCCGAGGCGTTGACTTGCTTCGCCAAGGGTGGTTTTGGCTCGGCCACTGTTCTGGTCTGCGGCATGTTCGCGGCGATCTCGGGCTCGGACGCGGCGGGCGCTGCTGCGGTGGGCCGAATGACGATCAATCGGCTGGTCGAAAGCGGTTATCCCCGCCCCTATGCCTGTGCGCTGGTCGCGGCTGGGGCCTGTACCGGCATCCTGATCCCGCCCTCGATCGCCTATATCATCATCGGTCTTGTGCTGGGTATTTCGGCCTCGACCCTGTTTCTGGCCGCCCTCATCCCCGGATTGGCCATTCTTGTCTCGATCCTTGTAACCAACATCATCATGAACCGCATCTACGCCTATGAGGGCGGCGGCATGATGACCATGGGTGAATGGCTGGCCAATCTGGGCAAGGCGCTGAAATCCGGCTGGTACGCGTTCATTGTGCCGGGGATCATCTTCTACGGCATCTTCTCGGGCCGCCTGACGCCCACCGAGGCCGGTGCGACCGCTGTCGTCGTCACCATCATCATGGGCTTCATCCTGCGGACGCTGACGTTGGCTGATTTCCCGTCGATGCTGGTCAGTTCCGCCAAGGTGAACGGGGTGATCCTGCCGATCATCGCCTTCTCGGCTCCACTGGCCGAGGCACTGGCGATCATGGGCGTACCGCAGGGGTTCGTGACGGCCGTCACCTCGCTGACCGATGACCCCTATCTGCTGATCCTGCTGATGATCGGTATCCTCATCGCGGCAGGCTGCGTGATGGAGACGACGCCGAATATCGTGATCCTCGCCCCGATCCTGAAACCTCTGGCAGACAATATCGGGATGAACGAGATTCAGTTCTGCATCATGATGATCACCGCATTGGGCGTGGGCTTTATCACCCCGCCGTTGGGTCTGAACCTGTTCGTTGTTTCCGGGATAACCGGAGAATCAATTCTAAAAATCGCGGCGCGCGCCGTGCCCTTTGTTTTGACCATGCTGATCGTGGTAATCCTGATCGCCTATGTACCGGCGGTGTCGACGACATTGCTTCCTGCCATCTACCAATAGGACCTGCTGACCATGCCCCGTGACTATCTGAAAAAGGCGACATTGACGGCGCAATCTTATGCGTCCGAAGTGCACGACACGGTCAAGACGATCCTTGCCGAAATCGAGGCGGGTGGTGATGCCAAGGCGCTGGAATACGCCGCCAAGTTCGACAAGTTCGAAGGCAATGTGCTGATGACACCGGCCGAGATTGACGCCGCCATTGCATTGGTGCCCGAGAAGCTGAAGGCCGACATCCGCTTCGCCCATGACAACGTGCGCCGATTTGCCGAGGCCCAGAAAGCGACCGTGTCGGACGTCGAGGTTGAGATCGTACCAGGCGTGACCGCAGGCCAAAAGGCGATCCCGGTGGACGCGGCAGGCTGCTACGTCCCCGGCGGGCGCTACAGCCACATCGCCAGCGCAATCATGACCGTGACCACAGCCAAGGTGGCTGGATGTCGTCATATCACTGCTTGTTCGCCCCCGCGTCCCGGTGAAGGTGTGGCCCCAGCCATTGTCTATGCCGCCCATATCTGCGGTGCCGACAGCATCTTGGCCATGGGCGGGGTACAGGGCGTGGCCGCGATGACCTATGGCCTGTTCGGCCTGCCGCGCGCGAATATCCTTGTGGGCCCGGGCAATCAGTTCGTAGCCGAGGCCAAGCGCATCCTCTATGGCAAGGTCGGCATCGACATGATCGCCGGTCCCACAGACAGTCTGATCCTTGCCGACAGCAGCGCCGACGCGCATGTGGTGGCAACCGATTTGGTCAGTCAAGCCGAGCACGGCTACAACTCACCCGTTTGGCTGGTGACGGATGACCGGGCTTTGGCGGAAAAGGTGATGGAGCTGGTGCCCGCCCTGATCGAAGACCTACCCGAGTTGAACCGAGAGAATGCCTCGGCCGCGTGGCGCGACTATGCCGAGGTGATCCTGTGCGGCGACCGAGAGGAAATGGCCGCCTGTTCCGACTCTTACGCGCCCGAACACCTGACCGTGCAGGCCGAGGATCTGGAGTGGTGGCTGGATCGGCTGACTTGCTACGGCTCGTTGTTTTTGGGTGAGGAAACGACAGTGTCCTATGGCGACAAGGCCACCGGCACCAATCACGTCCTGCCGACTTCCGGCGCGGCCAGCTATACCGGAGGGCTGAGCGTTCACAAATACATGAAGATCGTCACATGGCAGCGGGCCACCCGCGAAGGGTCGAAGCCCATCGCCATTGCGACTGCGCGGATTTCAAGACTGGAAGGCATGGAAGGCCACGCCCGCGCTGCCGATGTTCGGCTGGCGAAATACTTCCCCGATGAACAGTTCGACCTGTCCGCAGATGGATGACCCGCGCGCGCTTTTTGACCTGACCGGTCGGGTTGCGTGTGTCACCGGCGCCAGTTCCGGCCTTGGGCGGCAAGCGGCCAAGGTTCTGGCAGCCGCCGGAGCAAGGGTCGTGGCTGTAGCCCGTCGACACGATGCTTTGGCCGGGCTGGTCGCCGAGATTGGTAACAGCGCGGCCATGGTCGCCGCCGACATCGCGGATAGGGACCAGATCGAAGCGGTGGCGCAAGATATCTCGGACCCTTTCGGACCGCCGGATATTCTGATTCACGCCGCTGGAATCAACACCCGCGAAGCGGCAGATGACGTGACCGGCCAGGGTTGGGATGCAACGCTGGCCCTGAATCTGAGTGCACCGTTTTTCCTGAGCCAAGCGCTGGTGCCTGCCATGAAAGACAAGGGCTGGGGTCGCATCGTCACCTTCGCGTCTCTGCAAACCACCCGCGCCTTTCCCGGCGGCATCGCGTATGGTGCGACCAAGGCCGGGATCGGCCAGTTGACCCGCGCTATGGCCGAGGCCTGGTCGCCCCACGGTATCACCGCCAACGCCATCGGGCCGGGATTTTTTCCGACCGAATTGACACAAGCCGTGTTCGACGACGCCAAACGGGCCGAGCGCAACGCCGCCCAGACCTGTATCGGGCGCAACGGACGGATGGAGGATATCAACGGGCCGATCCTTTTCTTATGCTCAAAGGCCTCGGACTATGTCGCCGGACAGGTCCTGATGGTTGACGGGGGGTTCACCGCAAAATGAAAGCACTGGTGTATGAAGGCGTGGAACACGTGGCCTATCGGGATATGCCCGACGCGGCGCCGCAGGATGCCGAACATCTGATCCGGGTCGAGGCGGTGGGTATCTGCGGCTCGGACATGCACGCCTATCTGGGGCACGATGCGCGACGTCCTGCGCCGCTGATCCTGGGGCACGAAGCCGCCGGGGTAATCGTGGGCGGCCCACGCGATGGGGACAGGGTGACTATCAACCCTCTGGTCCACTGCGGCACCTGCACGGCATGCCAATCGGGCCGGGTCAATATCTGCCCCAACCGCCAGATCATCTCGATGCCCCCCCGCGAAGGGGCCTTTGCGCAATACATCGCCATGCCGGACCGCAATCTGGTGACGGTGCCTGACGACGTGCCGCTGGCCAAAGCAGCATTGGCCGAACCGCTGGCAGTAAGCTGGCACACGGCCCGGCTAGGGCTGGAGGCGCTGCATCCCGCGATGGATCGGCGCGCCTTGGTCATCGGCGGTGGCGCCATCGGGTTGGCCGCAGCGCTGGCGCTGAAGGCAATGGGTGTCAGCGATGTCACCATCACGGAACCCAACGACGCCAGACGCACCTATGTGGCGAGTATTTGCCCCTTTAACCTGCGAGCAGAAACAACCGAGACATTCCCACTGGTCATCGACGCGGTAGGCTTCGCAGCGACGCGCCAGGCTGCCTCGGCCCTGGTCGAACCGGGGGGTGTGATCGCTCATGTCGGCCTGGGCGACGGGGGCGGCGGGTTGGACATACGCCGTATGACCTTGCAGGAAATCACATTTATCGGCACCTATACCTATACGGTCGAGGATTTCCGCCAAACCGCAAGTGCCATTTTTGATGGCAGGCTGGGCGCACTGGACTGGATCGAAATGCGGCCCCTGTCCGAAGGTGCCGATGCGTTCCGTCAGTTGCGCAACGGATCGGTGGCCGTGCCCAAGATCATCCTCACGCCGTGGGAATAGGCCCGGCAGAAACGGAGGCATTCATGTATCAGAAAATTCTTGTGCCCATGGCGCTGGATCACGACATTTCACCCCACACCTTGCAGGTGGCCCGCGCATTGGCCGCCGATGGCTGCGAGATCGTGGCCTTGCATGTCTATGAGATGCCGCAGGGTTCGGTCAGCGCGTATCTGGACAAGGATGTGGTAGATGAAGGCTTTCGCGCCGCGCTGAATTTGCTGCGCGACAAGGTCTCGGGGCTCGAGGGCGTGAGGCCGGAAATCATCAAAGGCCACACCGCGCGTACCATCATTGATTTCGCCAATGAACACAGCTTTGACTGCATTGTCATCGGATCGCACAAACCGGGGCTTAGCGACTATTTCCTTGGCTCAACGGCGTCACGAGTCGTGCGCCATGCAGGCTGTGCAGTGCATGTGCATCGCCGAACCTAAACAGCTCATCGCGCTGGCAAAGCGCCCAATACAGGACGGACACACAAGATATGAACATAGACAAGAAGATCACGGATGACCTGGTGGCCAACGATATCTCGTTCGTCACCACCGTTCCGTGCAAGCAACTGGCCGGAGTTATTGCCGAGATTGACGCCCATGACAGCATCTACCACATCCCTTCTAACAAGGAAGATGAGGGCATGGGCCTGTGCGCGGGCGCATGGATGGGTGGCAAGCGTCCTGCGATCATCATGCAGAACACCGCGATCGGGGTAACGATCAATACGCTGGCCACGCTAATCCAGTACTACCGGATGCCCTTGCCCATGCTGATCTCGTACCGGGGCGAGCTGCGCGAACCCATCGCCTGTCAGGTGGAAATGGCCGTGCACACCAAGGCGCTGCTGGCACAGTTGAATATCCCGACCTATCACTTTCACAATCAGGCGGATGTCGAGGAACTGGATGCGATCCTGAAATACACCTTCATGTGCAACAAACCGGTCGCCATTCTGACCGACGCCAATTTCTGGGGAGGCTACGGCGACCAATGATCCGTTCTGACGTTTTGAAAGAAATCGCTCCGATCCTGCGTGATCAGCTTGTGGTCTGCAATATCGGTATTCCCAGTCAGGAATTGCACGCCATCGACGATCAACCCAGCAATTTCTATATGCTGGGGACAATGGGTCTGGCCTCAAGCATCGGCCTGGGCCTGGCGTTGTCTCAGCCCAAACCGGTGATAGTCATCGACGGTGATGGCTCGGTCCTGACCAATCTGGGCACTTTGCCGACCATCGCCAACAACGTAGCCGACAATTACATCCTGGTGATCGTCGACAACGGCTCTTACGGCTCGACCGGCGATCAACCGACCTACGCGGGACAGAAAACCTCGCTAACGAAAATGGCCGAGGCGGCAGGCTGCGAGCGCGTGATCGAGTGTCAGGCCGAAGACACCGGCCGGGTGCTGCAAGAGGCGCTGGATGCCAAACAGATGACCATCATCGTGTGTAAATGCGAAAGCGGAAACGCCAAGATGCCGCCGATCTCGATGGACCCAGTCGTCATCCGCGACCGCTTTATGAAAGCCGTGATGGCCTGATGCTAGCCACCATCCACAGTGCCGAAGATGCCCGTCGTCTGGCGCGGCGGCGCCTTCCGTGGATGGTGTTCGACTACATAGATGGCGCAGCCGGTACCGGACAAGGTGCGATACGCAATCGCGCGGCACTGGACGCCATGACCCTGTGTCCACGGGTATTGCGAGATGTCAGCGAGCGGACGTTGGAAACGCGACTTTTTGGCAAGCCCGCGCAGCGCCCCTTTGGCATTGCACCGATGGGCATGTGCAACCTGTCCGCGCCCGGTGCCGATCTGATGCTGGCACGGTTGGCGGCGCGTTATGCCATACCTCTGGGTGTATCGACCGTCGCCTCGACCCCTATGGAGAAGCTGATCGAGATTGCCGAAGGGCACGCCTGGTTTCAGCTTTATTTTAGCGGAGACGGCGCGGGAACGTTCAAGCTGGTCGATCGCGCAAAATCAGCCGGGTACAAGACCCTTGTGCTGACCGTCGATGTCCCCGAAGTGGGTCGCCGACCGCGCGAACTGCGCCACGGGTTCAAGATGCCCTTCCGCATCGGTCCACAGCAGTTTCTGGACTTTGCGATGCATCCTCGCTGGTCCTTGGCCACATTGCGGTCGGGAAAGCCTCAGATGGCCAATTTCCTGATGGAAGGTTACGAGTTCGACCGTACCGAAAGCCGGGCCAAAGCCACGTGGGAAACGCTGGCCCGCCTGCGTGACCAATGGGACGGAAACTTGGTGCTGAAGGGTATTTTACACCCCGAAGACACGCTGGCGGCAAAATCCGCCGGAGCCGATGCGGTTCAGGTGTCCAGCCACGGCGCACGACAGTTGGACAGCGCCCCAGCCGCCTTTGACGCCTTGCGCCTGATACGAGATGCCGTTGGGCCGGAATTTCCGCTGTTTTACGACAGCGGGCTACGCTCGGGTGAAGACGCAGTCAAGGCTATGATTTCCGGCGCCAATTTTGTGTTCTTCGGCCGGGTCATGCAATACGCAATCGCCGCCGCTGGCGAGGCTGGGCTGCATCAGCTCTGGGACGTCTTGAGCGATGAATTCAGCATCACAATGGCTCAGATCGGGGCCACTTCCATCGACGATCTAAACCCCTGACCATTTGGCTGAACTCTTCTGCCCAGGCTTTTTGACCACCAATTTCTAGGTTGGCTTCGTGGGTTCGGTCATCAGATGTGCAGCGGACTGGTTGAACAGGGTGGCGTGTTGCTGAGCCGTGGCCTTGCCCGAGAACTGAGCGTCCTTGTGCAGGTTGATCGCGTCGATCACCGCCGGGCGCGCTTTGATACGCTGACGCCAAGCGGCCAAATTGGGGAACCCGTCCAGTGAAACTCCCAAGGGTTTCGCAATAAAGGCCCAAGGGAAACACATCATGTCCACGATTGTATAGCGATCCAGCATATAATCCCGACCCTCCAGCCAGGTTTCCATCACCGCCAGCGCGCGCTCGAATTCGCCTTTGTAGCGTTTATGGGCATAGGGCTGATCTTCGGGGCTGTAATTCACGAAGTGACTCAGCTGCCCACCCATCGGGCCTTGGTTGGCGGCCTGCCAGAACAACCACTCGTTAAAGGCTATCCGTTCGGCCGGGGTTTGCGGCCCGAACTGTCCCGTCCGCTCAGCCAGATAGAGCAGAATTGCGCCGCTCTCGAATACGGTTTGCGGCCCATCAGGCGCGTCGTGATCGACAATTGCGGGCATTTTCGCGTTGGGGCTGATGGCGCGGAAGGCAGGCGTGAACTGGTCTCCGGCGCGCAGATTCATTAGGACGGTGCGATGCTCCAACCCCGTTTCGCCCAGCATGATCGCCACTTTCCAACCATTCGGAGTAGGAGAATAGTAAAAGTCGATCATGAGGCGTCTCCTAACTGCGCCTCCGCGCGCACTGCGTCTGTATGTTCGCCCAGCTCTGGCGCCGGGCGCAGATCGGTTGCGGGCGTGCCGTGAAATACGGCGGCAGGGCGGGTTTGACGCAATCGGCCCGCCGCGGGGTGGTCATATTCCACGATCATCCCGTTGGCGTGCAATTGTGGATGTTGGCGCATCTCTTGCCGGGTCAGAACAGGGGCACAGGGCACCCCGGCCTTTTCTAGTTCGGCCAACAGGGTGTCACGGTCGATTTCCTGCACGATAGTCTGAGTCAGCTCCAGCCGGGCATGGCGGTTGATGTCGCGCAATTCGGGGGTCTTGAACCGTTCATCTTCCAGAATATCGAGGCGACCCGTGGCGTGGGCCAGCGCCTCCCAATGCTTGTTGAGCATGACCGAGATGCTGAGATACCCACCCTTCACCTTGTAGATCAGGTCGTGGAAAGACTGGCTTTCCTCTTTCTCCATCTCATCGCCAACAAACGTGTGGCCGTTCATATCCGAGGCCCAAAGGAAAGCTGTCACCGTGTCCAGCATCGACAGGGTCACTTTCTGCCCCTGCCCCGTGCGTTCGCGTGCGAACAACGCAGCGGTGACCGCCTGGCTCGCCTGCACCGCCGTCAACTTGTCGGGCAGAATGGTGCGCACCAGACGCGGGCGTTCCTCGTCCGAACCGGCCTGTACCGTGGTCAAGGCCGACAAAGCCTGAATCAGCGGGTCATATACCGGTTTATTCGCCAAGGGACCGTCGAACCCGAAGCCCGAAATCGACATATAGACCAGACGCGGATTCAGAGCGCTTAACACCTCATAGCTCAGGCCCAAACGATCCACGACACCGGGGCGGAAATTCTGGATGAACACATCTGCGGTTTTGACCAGAGACTTGATCATCTCGATATCGCCAGGGTTCTTCAGATCCGCCACTACCGAGCGCTTGTTGCGGTTGTTATTGAGGTATGAGGCCGAATGCCCACCCCGCCGCGTGGCCACATGGCGGGTAAAATCGCCTTCGGCGCGCTCGATCTTGATGACATCTGCGCCCTGATCCGCAAGGATCATCGTGCTCATCGGGCCCGAGACCACAGCCGTCAGATCCACCACCCGGACGCCCGACAGCGGCCCGTTGCGCCGAAGGTTTTCGCTTTGTGTCATCTCCAGATCCTTTTGATCCCCGTGCCGACGCTAACTCCGGCACCGGCCAGAACGTAGAGCAAAAAGCTGGGGTGTCGTCGTCCAATATGCAAGCACCCGCTGCATTTGCACCAGTTTTGTGGACTAAATACTCACCTATGAGGCCGTTTTCTGAAAACGCCTTGGCAACTCATCATGTTACAAGCCTCAGGCGTTCTTCGGGCATCCCTGCGCAGCGCTTCATCTGTTGCGTTCGCGCTGCAAATGTCTTGACGGCCGCTGCACTAGACAAAGCCTTTTACCTGTAGGAACCTGTAGCCAAACAGAAAACAGGGAGACATTTGATGAAACTGCTTTCCAGCACAGCTTTGGCTTTGATGGTCTCTGCGACGGTGGCGTATGCCGCAGGCGGTGGTGCCTGTGCCGTGGACAAAACACTTGTGGAAGGAACGCTGACCATCGCCACTGGGAACCCGGCCTATTATCCTTGGGTGATGGATGACGCGCCCGAAAGCGGTCAGGGGTTCGAAGCGGCTGTTGCTTATGCCATCGCTGATAAAATGGGTTTCAGCTCGGATGATGTCACCTGGGTCCGCACCAGCTTCGATGAGGCGATTCAACCTGGCGCGAAGAACTTTGACTTCAACATGCAGCAATACTCGATCACCGCCGAGCGCGAGGAAATGGTCGATTTCAGCCTGCCATACTACGCCTCGGCCATGGCGGTTCTGACAACTCAAAATGTGGTCGACAACGGCGCCCAAGCAACATTGGACAGCCTCAAGGGTTTGAAATGGGGTGCCGTGGCCACCACGACTGCACTGCCGATCCTCAATGACCTGATCCAACCTGCCAGCGATCCGCTGCTTTACAATGACAATGCCGATGTGAATGCCGCCATTATGGCGGGCCAGATCGACGCCGCACTGTATGATCTGCCCACGGCACTTTATCTGTCGGCCGTGGTGGTGGAAGGCGGCGCGCTCTTGGGTCAGTTCCCGCCGGACAAGTCGGAAAACCCCGATCAGTTCGGACTTCTGATGGAGGAAGGGAACCCGTTGAAGGAATGCGTCGACGCGGCGATATCTGAACTAACGGAAAGCGGCGAGCTTGCCGCCATCGAGGCCCAATGGCTGGCCGAGGCCACGGGTGTTCCGGTCATCGAATAAATGAGCGAAACATCGGTGCAGAACAAGGCGACCGAGCGCTCTGGCTCGGCGCCCACGCGGCGTGAGGTCTATGAGGCCGGGATTCGGCGGCGCTCGAACCGGATCGCGTTGACTTCAACGGCTATCGTGGTGCTGGCCATTGTGGTGCTAGTGCCGCTTGCCCCCGGCTGGGATGCTGTACAGCGCGCCTTTTTCAACGGTCGGGTCTTTGCGGCGACGTTTCCGGGCCTGCTCGAGGCCTTTCTGTTGAACGTGATGATTTTTGCGTGGTCCGCGCCGCTTATTGCCATCACCGGCCTTGCCATTGCGCTGTGTCGTGACACTCGCGCGCCGGCGCTGTTTCCGCTTCGGCTGTTCGGGATTGCGTATACGGATATCTTCCGTGGCCTGCCGGTGGTTCTCGTCATCTATATCATTGGCTTCGGGGTGCCCGGCCTTGGCCTACCGAGACCCTGGAACAGCCCCTATATCTGGGGCACCTTGGCGCTGGTGCTGGTCTACTCGGCTTATGTGGCTGAAGTTATCCGTTCCGGCATCGACTCGATCCATCAGTCACAACGATCCGCCGCAGCCTCCTTGGGTCTGAGCGATCAGGACACCATGCGTTTTGTGGTCTTGCCGCAGGCTATCCGCAACGTTGTTCCTGCCAATATGAACCTCTTCATTGCCTTGCAGAAGGACGTGGCGCTTTTGTCTTTCATCGGTCCGGTCGAGATTTTTCGTCAGGCCGGGGTCTACAAATCGCTTTACGCGAATTTTACGCCCTATGTCGGTGCCGCGCTCATCTTCCTAGCCCTGACCATCCCTGCCACACGATATGCAGATTATCTGATGAACAAGCAGAACCGGGCGCGCACATGACGACGAAACTATCCTTGCGAGGGGTACGCAAACGGTTTGGCGATCACGAAGTCTGCAAAGGCATTGATCTGGACGTGACCGAGGGCGAGATGGTCTGTCTGATCGGGGCGTCCGGGTCTGGCAAGTCGACGCTCTTGCGCTGCATGAACCTGCTGGAACCGATTGACGATGGCGCGATCTGGCTGGACGGCGCGGACATATCCGAGCCGGGGCTGGACCCACAGCCTGTGCGCCAGAAAATCGGTATTGTATTTCAAAGCTACAACCTCTTTCCCCACATGACCGCAGCCGAGAACGTGATGCTGGCCCCGCGTCGTGTACGTGGTTTGAGCCGGCAAGACCTGCTTCCAAGGGTAACGCAGCTTTTTGCCCGCTTCGGGTTGGGCGAACGGATGGGGCACTATCCAGATCAGCTTTCAGGTGGCCAACAGCAACGGGTGGCGATCATCCGAGCGTTGGCGATGGAGCCCCAGATCATGCTCTTTGACGAGATAACAAGCGCGCTTGATCCCGAACTTGTGGGCGAGGTGCTGGATGTGCTGCGCGATCTGCGACAGCAGGGCATGACCATGGTGCTGGCAACCCATGAGATGGGTTTTGCTCGAGAACTGGCTGATAAGGTCTGCTTTCTGGATGCAGGTCGTATTCTGGAACAAGGCCCGCCCGAGGTACTTTTTGCCGCGCCGCAAGAAGAACGCACCAAGGCCTTTCTTGCGCGGGTCCTCTGACCATATTGGTCCCGCCCAGTGGGCGTCCGCAACATCCTGTGCTGCATCGTTTCCACCTTTACTGTTGCGCGCAGGCATCTTGTTATGGGTTGATCAAAGCAACTTGGTACTTGTCGAGAATTTCCGCCAGTTCAGCACCGTAAGAGAACAGGGGTTCGCTGCGGACTGATCGGACTTTGGTCATCCCACGTTCAAATACTGCCACATTAGACTGTTCATTCAGGCGGGATGAAAAAATGATCCCGTCGGGCTGATCTTTATGTTCATGAATGGCCAGTGACCAAATCTGTCCCAATTCATGAGACTGTGCCCGGACCGCATCTGTCGGGATCCGATAAGACAGGGTGCCTGACCCACGGAGGTCCAAAAGTTTCAAAGGTTCTGTGGTGGCGATTTGAACTATCGACCATCCTTGCAGATACTTTCGAGAGATGGGGATACCTTCCTTGCCGGCGCCCAGCCCACTGTCGCGTATGATGGCTTCTAAAACGCAAGTTTCGACACTCGTCCCGAAATAAACAGTCGCGTACGTATCGGCAGTGCCGCTACCAATCCTGGGATCTGAGAAACGGCTTGGAGCGGGGCGAAACCCCAACGGGTTTGGATATCGTGTCTGAAACGCGCGAAAATGCGGCGCCTGGTCAAGGTCAACAAGATTGAGATCGCGCGCGTGGAATGCCTCGGTCGGCAGGAATTCATCAGGAAACAGACTGTCTGGCATTAAGTTGTGCTACCGCCAAGTACACCATCTATATGCGCCAGAACTTTTGAGGCTTCTCCACGGCGAAGTTTTTCGTAGACGGGCTCTCCTTGCGCATCCGGAAAAGTTTCGGTCAGCATCCGATAGGCCGCCCAGGCGTCACCGTCCAAACGATCAATGACCTCGCTTAGTCCCTCAATTGTTTCTCCGGTCGGCAAGATTTGCCACTCGGGATATTTGAGCGTCTTCGGCCCTCCGCGCAAAGCAAGAAGCTGTCCCGATTTGCGGCGCTTGTCGATTGCTTGGCGTGTAACACCAATGAGATCGGCCAATTGAGGTGTGGTCAGCATCTCATCACCAGCAAGCACAGCTTTGCTCGCGGCAACGCCGCGTCGTTCAGCGGCGCGCAGTGCCTTCTCAAGCGGGCTATTGACCACGGAACCTGTCGACTTTGAAACTTCGACAAACTTTGCCAAAGTATATGATTTTTCGCGCCGACCGCCTCGGGCGTGTTTACCCTTCGAACCCTTCTTGACACCTGCCGTAAGCGTCTTTGCGGCGGGGATATCGGTATGAATCCTGACACTTCCCTGAACATACTCAACGTTACTGACGGCATGCTCCACGCCATAGAAGGCCTTTTGCGTACTAGGGTTGCCTGTCTGCGGAATGCTCGGCTCGGAACTATGACCAAAGGCCACAACCTCCTCTTCGCCCAGGTTGGACAACATGGTCCTCAAAGCGGCCCCGAGATCGGCATCACTTGCATTCATATCGAACGATGACACCTCAACCCCACCGGGCATCGCGGCGGAAGTTCCTGTTTTCATGTTTGTTTTTCGGGTCATATCGGAAACCGTTTTTGTGAAAGCGTGAGAAGCGATCAGTCCGCACTAGACTTCAACGGACACTGCTACGCTCTGCCAATATGGTATCAATTGACCATTTTGTCAACTTGAGCAACCTAGTCAACTTTGCCAACCTAACTAAAGCACACGGAAGAATCCCAGTATGAAACTGACAACTCGCTGAAATGAATTATGAAATGCCTCAAATACGCCACCTCAGCGGACGATTGAGTGCACCTTAGCTACCACGATTTCCCACTAGGAGATTCATCTTCAACATAGCTACGGAGCGCGTCGATATCCGAAATCTCGGCATGGTTTCGATTGATATTCACACCAACTGTTTTGAGCCTGGAAAACGCTCGGCTTAGGCTTTCGGGTTTCATTCCCAAACGACCGGCAATAAGCATCTTGTCGTAAGGTAGCGACACGTCGCAACGACCTTCGTCGCTGTCGCAAAGGTTCAACAAAAACTCGGCGACCCGCTGAGCGCCCGTTTGCGCCTTGAGCTGCTCTAGTTGAGCGACCAACGAATGCAAATGGGTAAACGTGGACGCCAGGATTGATATTCCTATTTCGGGGTCCTCTTTCATCAACGAGATCAGGATCGGGCTGGGGATATGCATCAATTCGCAAGCCGATACCGCTTCGGCTGATACCGGATACGGTACGTTTCGCAGGGCCACAGCCTCGCCAAAACTGTCGCCGCGCTTGAAAACACTGACGACAGCTTCTGCGCCGGTCGGTGTAATGCGAAACAGTTTAATCCACCCCGCCAGTACAACGTGAACAGCCTTCGCAGTTTCTTCCTGAAGGAAAATTGTCTCGCCACGATCATATTGCCGCCATATCGCATGGCTCAACAGCGTCTCGACGTGCTGATCCGGCAAACTGCGCAGCAAAATCGACTGACGTGCGATCGCTTTTTGTGCTTCATGAGGCAAGAATACTCTCCCGGTGTCTTTTAAGCCGCCGAAAAACCAACGTCCGGGCAGACTGTCTTTAAGTTATGTCAAACCCGCAGCGTTCGCATCAATCTTTTGATGCCGGGTCAACTTGACAATAGTCATGTCGAAAGCTGCACGCCTGGCTTACCCTTGGTGCAACGCCAGCAATCCGGGGGAGCACGAAATGGACTACGAGCGATTTTTCACCCAGCGCCTTAATGCCCTTCGGGACGAAGGAAACTATCGTGTATTCATAGACCTGCAACGACGCTGCGGGTTTTTTCCCAATGCAAGGCAAACCGATGGCACCGCAGAACGAGATGTGCGCATCTGGTGTTCCAACGACTATCTGGGCATGGGTCAGCACCCCGCTGTCATTGCCGCCATGCATGACGCGCTGGATCGCTGCGGCGCAGGTGCGGGCGGCACGCGCAATATTTCGGGCACCACCCATGACCACGTGCTGCTTGAGGCTGAACTGGCCGACTTGCATGGCAAAGAGGCCGCGCTGCTGTTCACCTCGGGCTATGTGTCGAACTGGGCGGCGTTGGGGACGCTGGCGGCAAAAATTCCAGACCTGATCGTTTTCTCTGATGCGCTGAACCATGCCTCGATGATCGAAGGCATCCGCCACTCACGGGCACAGAAGGTGATCTGGGCCCATAACGACCTTGCAGATCTTGAGGCCAAGCTGGCCGCAGCCGACCCCGACGCGCCCAAGATGATCGCCTTTGAATCGGTCTATTCCATGGATGGCGATATCGCGCCCATCAAAGAGATTTGCGATCTGGCAGATAAATACGGCGCGATGACCTATTTGGACGAAGTCCACGCCGTCGGGCTGTATGGCCCCCGCGGCGGCGGTATTGCCGAACGCGAAGGGCTGATGGATCGCCTGACCGTGATCGAGGGCACGCTGGGCAAAGCGTTTGGCGTGGTGGGCGGCTATATCGCGGCCTCGGCCGCGCTTTGTGACTTCGTGCGCAGCTTTGCCAGCGGGTTCATCTTTACCACAGCACTGCCACCTTCTGTTGCGGCAGGCGCTGCGGCGTCGATCCGACATCTGAAACAGTCGAATGTAGAGCGCGACCTGCAAAAAGCCCGCGTGGCGCAGGTGCGCGCGCGGCTAGATGCCCAGGGCATTCCGCATCTGCCCAACCCCAGCCATATCATCCCGGTCATGGTGGCCGATCCAGTGAAGTGCAAATTCATCTCGGACACACTGTTGGAGGAGTTCGGCATCTATATTCAGCCGATCAACTACCCCACCGTCCCCAAAGGAACCGAGCGTCTGCGGATCACCCCCTCGCCCGTACATACGGATGAAGATATCGACCATCTGGTCGGCGCGCTGTCCGCTCTCTGGCAGCGTTGCCAGATCGCGCGGATGCCGATGGCAGCTCAATAACCAAAGCGCCCCCACGCTTGAAAGGCCGTCGCCCCTTGGGGTGGCGGTTTTTCATATCAGGTAGAGGCCAAACAACACCACTGCAAAGCAGATCAGACCAAAGCTGAAGCCGCGCAGCCAGGCAGGGCTGTGAGCAAGGTCCAAATAGCGGGCCAGGATGAGGCGCGATTTGATCAGCCCAAGCAACAGGATCGCTGCGGCCAGTGCCGATCTGGGGATCGGCAACGGGATCAGCAGGGCCGACGCAACAGTCAGCGCCAGCAAAGCCACCCAGGTGCGTGTGAGCGGGTTCAGGAGCCTCCGGCGGCCGTATTTGGAACAAGAAGAAAGTGCGGACATCGCCCTTATCCCAAAAGGTAAATAACAGGGAACAGCATTATCCAGACCAGATCGACCATGTGCCAGAACTGGGCGCCCGCCTCGATGTTGCGGGGGTGGTCGTGCCAGGCGACCAGCAGAAGCACACCCACACCGGCCAGCACATGTGCCGCGTGAAAGCCGGTCAGCAGGTAGTAGAATAGGAAGAACGGGTGTGTTTCGAACGAGATGCCCTGGGCGGCTTTGTCCGCGTATTCGATCCCTTTGATGATCAAAAAGACAACACCCAGAAGGGCCGCGCCGATCAGGCTGAACCGCGCAGCTTTGCCACGCTCAGTCTGCCGCCAATGCAGTGCCATTGCCGCCAGATACCCTGACGTTACCAGAACTGCGGTATTCAGGGCGGCTCCGGTCCGGTGCAGATGCGATTGAGCCTCGGCAAAGCCTGTCGGGTCGGTCAGGCGCACGCCCATGAACGCGATTAGGCCCGCGCCGAAAACCAGCAGTTCCGAGATGATCAATACCCACATCAGCAACTCGCCCGGAAGTTCGTCGATCAGAGAGCTGTCGCTCATGCGCCGACCAATTGGCGGTAGATCTGCGGCAGCGCCATGGTCAGGCGGTGCGGGTCGGGGATGACGGCGAAACCGCCTTGGCCAAACATGCGGGGGAACCAGCTTTTGCCGGTTTTGTCGATCGTAACGCCAAAGACCGATTGCCCGGCGCGGCGCGCCTCGCGGATCGCCATGCAGGTGTCCTCGATTCCGTGGCGACCTTCGTAGTGGTCCAGATCGTTAGGTTTGCCGTCGGTGACGACCAACAGCAAGCGGCGTTTTCGGGATTGCGCCGCCAGATCGGCCGAGCAATGGCGAATCGCGGCCCCAAGCCTCGTGTAGTGACCTGGACGCAGCGAGGCGATGCGTTGTTCGACGGTGCAGCCCATCGGCTCATCGAACCGCTTGCAACGTTGCAGATAGACGCGCTGACGTTTCAGCGAACTGAAGGCGTGGATGGTGAAATCGTCGCCGCAGGCATTCAGGCCCCAAGCTAAGGCTGCCAACGCCTCGCGTTCGATGTCGATTACCGCGCGACCAGTGACGGCACTTTCGGTCGAGCGGCTGACATCCAGCAGGATCGAGACCGCCAGATCGCGCGCCTCGGGGCGGGATTGCATCCAGATGCGTTCATTGCCTTCGCCGCTGGCATGGCGATCGGTCTCGGCACGCACGGCGGCTTCTATATCCAACTGATCACCGTCCAGATGGCCACGCGTCATGACGCGGCCCGGGCGCAGAGCCTCGAACTGACGTTTGACGGCACGGATGCGGCGGGCGGTGGCCGGATTCTTGCCAAACTCGGCGGCGTCGTCGCGGATATCGGCGTCGGACAGCAAAACGTTCACATGGTCTGGCAGGTACTGACCGGTGCGCACATCCCATTCGGGATAGAGAATTCGGCCCGACAGGCGTTCGCGATTCACGTCCTCGGGGGCCAGGTCCAGATGCAGTTTCAGCTTGGTGGGCGGGGCTTTGGAAATCTGGCCCAACCCAATCTCTTCCTGATCGTCCGCGGCTTTCTTGGCGTTGTCGGGGTCGTCATCGTCGATGCGCCGGTTGATGTTCAGGAACTCGGCCCAGCTGAGGATGGCTTCGAACTTATGCAGGATGAAACTGTCACTGCGGTTCGCCTGATCCGATTTGCGACGGCGAGCGCGGTGGGTTTTTTCGCCGGATTCCTCGGGTTCACCTTCAGTGTCGGGGTTCTCGACCTCATTGTGTTCGGAAAAGCCGACGGTGCGTAGCTCTGGCCACAGGGGCACCGGGCGAAAGCGTTGATAGCCGCGCGGGGCCTCAGCCTGAAGGTCCAGATAGGCGCGGGCCCGGTCGGACAGCGGATCGGGATCGCCAAGCATGTTTCGGATGATGCTTTCAACCGCCGCTTCGGCAGGGGGCAGATCGGGGACGCTGCGTAGATGCTGCAAACCCTTGCACAGCTCGGCATATAGCGGGCGCAGGCCGGGGGCATCTTCCAGGGTGTCCCTGACCATCTGCCGGGCCGCAGCCAGCGCGCGCAGATCAGCGCGCAGCAGGTCGGTTTCGTCTGTGCGGGTTCCGGCATGGGCCGCTGCGGCGGCCAGCCAGACATAAAGCGCACCATTGGCCTCGCGCAGCGGATAGACCGCTAGTCGGTCGGGCAGACGCAGAACCTCTCCGTCGAACGAGGCGCGCGGCATCAGTTCGGCCTCGGTCGCCAGTTTGCGGCGCCAGCTTAGACGGTGGCGTGAAATCTCGGGTGAGACCGGGCGCAATTCAACGCCCGGGCTACCCCCAAGTCCTCGAAAGAGGACGGCCAGCCGCCCCGCGACCTCTGAGAGGTCGACCGCGGCTCCATCATGCACCTTGGGTGCATCGAGGCGGCTGGCAAGGGTGTGCCACAGTTTCCCGATCGTTTCTTCGGGTTCCCATGGCTCAAAATCGATCCTGACCATCGGCCGGCCTCACCCAAAGACAGCCGTGACAAGATCGAGGAGCCCGCGTTTGATGTCCTCGTCATCTGTCAGAGGTTCGATCATTGCGGCAAGGATGGCGCGGTCGGTGGACATGCCCTGTGCGATCAGTGTCGCGGCATAAACGACCAAACGGGTGGAGACGCCTTCCTCAAGGTCCTGACCCTTGAGCCCGCGCAGCTTGTTCGCCAGCCGGATCAGCGGCTTGCAGCGTTCCAGCGACAGGCCACTTTCCTTGGCGACAACTTCGGCCTCCATTTCAGGTGACGGAAAATCGAACTCCAACGAGATAAACCGCTGCCGGGTCGAGGGTTTCAGGGTTTTTAGGATGTTCTGGTATCCGGGGTTGTATGATGCGACCAGCATAAAACCGGGCGCGGCCTCAAGCTCTTCGCCGGTGCGGTCGATCGGCAGGATGCGCCGGTCGTCGGTCAGCGGGTGCAGCACGACGGTGACGTCTTTACGGGCTTCGACCACCTCATCGAGGTAGCAGATCGCGCCTTCGCGCACCGCGCGGGTCAGGGGACCGTCGACCCAGACCGTTTCACCGCCTTTCAGCAGATAGCGGCCGATCAAGTCGGCAGCAGCCAGATCGTCATGGCAGGCCACGGTATAAAGCGGGCGGCCAAGCCGAGCGGCCATATGGCCCACAAACCGGGTCTTGCCGCAGCCTGTCGGGCCTTTCAGAAGAAGCGGCAGGTCGTTGTTGTAAGCGGCGCAGAACACATCGCATTCATCGCCTTGGGGCAGGTAGAAGGGGGCGTTTGCCGCCCCCTCACTCAGTTTAATGGAGCCGTCCATATCCATCACTCCGCAGGGGTTTCAGCTGCGCCGGGTTCAATCACCTCTTTCCGGGGGACCCAGAGCGAGTAGATGAACAGCAGCGCGCCAAGGACAACGACCACACCAGACCCCAGACGCATCCAGTAGAAGATCGCAATCTGGTCCTGCACATCCATGAAGTAGTCTCCGACCACCCGCTGCATGTGTGTCTGGACGGTGCCACCGAAGGTCAGCACAAAGGTCATGAAGACCATGCCCGAGGACATCAGCCAGAACGATCCCATGTTCAGCACCTGATTATATGGATCGCGGTTTTTCAGGATCGGCATGGCATAGCTGAAGATCGCCAGGTTCAGGCAGACATAGGCGCCATAGAAGGCCAGGTGACCATGGGCCGCGGTGATCTGCGTGCCGTGGGTATAGTAGTTCACCCCGTGCAACGTATGCAGGAAACCCCAGACACCGGCACCAAAGAAGGCCAGCGTCGCACAGCCCAACGACCACAACAGAGCGGCCTTGTTGGGATGGTCCCGGCGGCCTTTCCAGACCATGACAAAGGCAAAGGCCATCATCGCAAAGAACGGGATCACTTCGAGACTTGAGAAGATCGACCCGATCCACTGCCAGTAGGCAGGCGTACCGATCCAGTAATAGTGGTGCCCTGTGCCAAGGATGCCAGAGAACAGCGCGGCGGCGACGATGACATAGAGCCATTTCTCGACCACCTCACGGTCCACGCCTGTCAGCTTGAGCATCAGATAGGCCAGGATCGAGGCCATGATCAGCTCCCACACGCCTTCAACCCACAGGTGGACGACATACCACCAGTATTGCTTGTCGAGCGACAGGTTGCCGGGGTTATAAAAGGCAAACAGAAACAGCAGTGCCAGACCCCACAGGCCCAACAAAAGGATGTTGGTGATCGCGGTCTTCTTACCCTTCAGCACTGTCATCGACACGTTGTAAAGGAAGATCAGCGCGGCAACGACGATGCCGGCCTTGACCCATTTGGGTTGTTCCAGGAACTCGCGTCCCTCTTTACCCAGCAGCCAGTTGCCTTCGAACAGGTTGAACGTATAGGTCAGCACCACGCCCAGTGTTCCGAGGATCAGGATCGCCAGTTGCGCGTAGGCCAGCGTGGGCGAATGAATGTCGCGTTCCGCCTCTTCGGGGATCAGAAAGTACGCCGCACCAAAGAAGCCGGTAATCAACCAGACGATCAAGGCGTTGGTATGCAGCATCCGCACGATGTTGAACGGCAGCAGATCAGACAGGAAGTTGGGATAGACATAGATCAGACCGGCCAGCAAGCCACCGATCACCTGGATCGCGAACAGGCCCATTGCGAATGCGAAATACGCGTAGGCCACTTTTTGGGATTCATATTTCATTGTTCCGGTTCCCTTCTCAGCCCGCCTCGTTGGGCGGCCAGTCCTGCGCGTCAATATTGTCCGTCCAGATCAGGAAGTTCGCCAGATCGCGGATCTCTTCGTCGCTGAGGTTGAAATTGGGCATTTGCCGGCGACCGGGAATGCCGGTCGGCTGCGCCTCCATCCAGCCCTTGAGGGACTCAAAGGCCGATTCCGGGTCGTCCAGCACGCCCCAACGGGTCATGACGTTGCCGACTTCGGGGGCATAGTATGCGCCCTCGCCCAGGATCGTATGACAGTTGATACAGGCGTGTTTTTCCCAGACATGTTTGCCCCGGACCACGCTTTCATCCAGCTTGGCGGTGTTTTCCGACCGCAGGATATACAGATGTGAATGGGCCGACAAAGCCAGAAAGATGAGGATAAAGAACAGGGACCCGCCGTAGAATATATTGCGAGCCATGCTCTTGGTCATGACTTCACGCATTGCGCTCTCCTTTGCGCAGATTAGCTAGTATGGGCAGAATGGAGATTGGGCAGGCCCGGCTCCTTAACGAAAGTCAAGCCTGTGGGATTTTACGCGGATCGGGCTGCGCGGGGGCCCGTCAACGCGGGCCACATCGCAAGCAGATACAGGGCAAAAGCCGCAACCCACAGCCCGTCTGACAGCAGCATCGCCACCAGATAGACCGCGTTCAGATCGGTGCCGACCCAGCGGGTCAGCGCAGCGACGGCCATCAGCCCATAGGCCACCACCATCGGTCCCGGCGCGACTAAATCGCGCCCGCTGTGACCCAGTGTGGCGCGGCTCATGACGGCTAGGGTCATACCCCCGACACAGCCGATCCCTAGCACGTGTAGGGCCGCGACCTCATTGCCTAGGCCAAGCCCGGCCAGACCCCACAGGATCAGACCCAGCGCCAACATGCCCAGCCCCAGATGCAACGCCAAAAGGATCGGTTGGTGCAGGGTCCAACGCGTGCGCCAGCGTGCCATGCGAAGAACCTGAACCCCACCCAGCAGCAGGGCCAACGCCGCGGCAACCCGACCTATGCCGAAGACCAACACGCTCAGCGGCAGGGTGAGCGCCAACACCATCCCCGCCCTGTCCAACGCCGCGACAGATACCGGCCACTCCGCCTCAGGAACAGCGGCACGTTTCATGGCGTTGCGAGTAAAAGCTGGCGTAATCCGTCCTCCTAAAATGGCGATCATCGCACACAAGGTCAGCAAACCTGCGCGCAGGCCGGTTTGCAGCGTGTTTTCCGTTACCCCCATCCATTCCAGATGCGTTAACAGATTCGCCACCCAGATGAAGACCAGCAACAGCAGAAAAATCATGTTTTGCGGCTTCGGCCGCCGCATCAGCTGAGTCGCGATCTTGGCCGCCAGTATCGGCACAAAGGTCAGATCAACCGCCGCAACCAGAACCGGTGATATCGTCCCTGAAAACCACATGGCCATCCGCCCTGCCAACCACATTGCGGCAGCCAATGTAATGAACCGCACGCGCGCGTCCGCCGCTCCTGTCCAGTTGGGAACTGCCGTCAGAAAAAACCCACCAAGCGCTGCGGTGGCATAGCCGAAAACCATCTCATGCGCATGCCACATTGGGGGCGTCATCCCGTAGTTCGGTGCCAGATAGGGCACGCTTAACCACAGACCCCAGACCAACCCGACAAATAGGCCGTAGAGCCCAGCGGACAGAAAGAAAACGCGAAACCCTTCCCCAAATACGCGGGTTATGATTGTGGGCATGGCTGCTCTCCTTGACGGTTTTGGTCATCCTATCAAGGCGCTCAACCGCACTGCTTAACCAAAGTCAAAACCCGGCAAACATGCCCGTAAGACTCAGATTTCACTGTCGGATTTTCTGGCTTTTTTCGCGGCTGACGACAAATTGCCTCGGCACTGTTGACTTTCGTCAAGGATCGCCGGTCGCCGATGTCTCAGGCTTGGACCTGCCTCACCAGCAAACGGAGAGTGATCATGTCACTTGGAATCAGCTACAATAAAACCGGTCGCGCCTTTGGGGTCGGTTTGGCGATGCTGCTGGGCAGCGTCGCTGCACCTGCCCTGGCAGAAGAGCCAACCCTGAGCAAAGAAGCCTTTGAATCCTCGAAACAGCTGTACTTTGAACGCTGCGCCGGTTGTCACGGCGTGTTGCGCAAAGGGGCAACAGGCAAAAGCCTTGAGCCTGTGGTCGAGAAGAAAAATGACGATGGCACCGTCACCGTATCCGGTACCCTGAAACTGGGTCAGGAACGGCTTGAGAAGATCATCGCATGGGGTACCGAAGGTGGGATGAACAACTTCTCGGACGTCATGACCGAGGACGAAATCCGCGATATGGCGACCTACATCCAGATGGAGCCGCCCAAGCCGCCCGAGATGTCGCTGGAACAGATGATGGCGACCCGCAAGGTCTATGTGGAACCCGAAGATTACCCGACCGAGCCTCTGCATGGCCGCAACTGGGAAAACTTCTTTGTCGTCATTGAGCGTGACGTGGGCAAAGTGGCCGTGATCGACGGTGACACCAAGGAAGTGCTGGCGCATATCCCAACCGGCTATGCCGTGCACGTTCTGAAAGCGTCCGAGCACCATAAACTGGAAGAGCCGGAAAATCCGGGCCGCTTCTGGTACACGATGGGCCGGGACGGCAAGATGACCAAGATCGACCTGTGGCAGAACCCTGAAAACATGCTCGTGGCCGAAGTCACCATTGGGTATGACGCCCGCGACGTGGCTGTTTCGGGTGACGGTAAATACGTCATCGGTGGGGCCTATTGGCCGCCGCACTTTGCAATCGTCGATGCCGAAACCATGGAGCCGAAAAAGGTCGTCTCGACCCGCGGTGTGAACGTGGACGGGGACTATGTGGAAGAAAGCCGCGTGGCCGCCATCTACACCACCCCGAACGAGCCCACATGGATCGTCGCCGTCAAGGAACTCGGTCAGCTCTGGCAGGTTGACTACACCGACCTGGACAACCTGCGGATCGACAAGATCGACAGCGCCAAGTTCCTGCATGACGGGTTCTTTGATCCAACCGGTCGTTATTTCCAGATTGCCGCGAACGCGTCGAACAAGATGGTTGTCGTCGACACCCAGACTCACAAGCTGGAAGCCCTGATCGATACCGCTCCGCTGCCGCACCCCGGCCCCGGCGCGAACTGGGAAGACCCGAATTGCGGTCCCGTTGCCGGTACAACCCACCTGGGTGAAGGCACGGTCACCGTTTGGGGCAACGACCCCGAAGGGCACCCCGATCAGGCATGGCAGACCTGCTATGAGGTCGAAACTGACGGACCCGGTCTGTTCATCCGGACCCACCCGGAATCGGACTATATCTGGGCCGACCAAACCAAGCACCCCGAGCCTGAAATCCAGCAATCGGTGCAGGTCATCGACAAGGCCACCGGTGAGATCGTGAAAACGATCCAGATCACCGAAGAGGAAGGCAATGTCGCCGTCCACTTCGAGTTCAACCAGGACGGCTCCGAAGTCTGGGTCTCCAAGTGGAATCGCTCGACTTCGAAAGAGCCTAACGGTGAGATCGTGATCTTCGACGCCAAAACGCTGGAAGAAAAAGCGCGCGTGAAAGGTCTGTTCGCGCCGACTGGCAAGTTCAACGTCTACAACCGGTCGAACCACGTCACCTGACGGGTTCAGCACCAAACACCGGAAAGGGCGGGCCCCTCGCCCGCCCTTTCTTCGTTTGACTTCTCATCAAAATCCACAGGCCTGACACCCAGGGCCAGAAAAGAAAGCCATAACGGAGACTGGATATGACCTCCGAACCGGAAAAGAAAAAACCAATCTGGCGCCGGTATTTCCTGTGGGGAATGCCCGTGGCTGGAATCGCCGCGGCCTTTGTCGGCGGCATCATCTTCTGGGGCGGGTTCAACACCGCCATGGAAGCGACCAACACCAAGGAATTCTGCGTCTCGTGCCACGAGATGCGCGATTTCGTTTACGAAGAATACACCGGAACGATCCACGACGTGAACCGTTCAGGCGTCGGCGCCGTCTGTTCCGATTGCCACGTGCCGAAGGACTGGACGCACAAGATCATTCGCAAGATCAAGGCGTCTAAAGAGCTGTATGGCAAGATGGTCGGTACCATCAACACGCGCGAGAAATTCGAAGCCAAGCGCGTGCACCTGGCGATGAACGAGTGGGAACGGATGAAGGCCACAGACTCGCGCGAATGCCGTAACTGCCATGATTTCGAATCCATGATGCCCGAGTTCCAGAAACCCCGCGCACGGCAGCAGCACTTGAACGCGATGACCGTCGGTCAGACTTGTATCGACTGCCACAAGGGGATTGCCCACTCGGATGCCCGTGATCGGGCGGAAGAGGAGTATCTGGAAGAACTCGAAGCCCCGAACCCGGCCTTTATCCGCGAGATTCCGGCCGAATATCTGGCCAGTCTGGAACGGATCGAAGCCAAAGAGGCCGCAGAGGCCGAGGCTGAAAAAGCTGCACGTGTTGCGCAGCAAGAGGCTATCCAGGCGCAGATCGCGGCGGCTGTTGATGCTGCTCTGGCCGAACGGCAAGCCGGCAGCGACGAAACAGCCTCGGCAGGCGGCAGCGATGTTGGCACGAATATCGACTGGAATGCGGTGGCTGGTGCGGACATGAAACTGTTCTACCCCGGCCAGGCCTCGTTCGAATGGGTGCAGAATGGTCGATCTCATGGGGGCGCACGGCCTTTGACCAAGGGCGGCGACAAATGCACGACCTGTCACGCCGCCGAGCTGGACGCGATCGGCAACAAGATTGTTGCTGGGGGAGAGCTTGAACCGACACCGATCCCTGGAAAACGCGGTGTGATCGACGCAACCGTGCAGGCGGCCCATGATGATGAGAACCTCTATATCCGCCTGCAATGGCCGGATGCGGGCCACAGCCCTGCCCCGTTCGTGGATGGTGGCAAGATGGACCCCGACAACCAGATCAAGGTGGCCATGATGATCACCGGCACCGGTATCGAAATGGGCGATCAGGTGGGTTGCTGGGCCTCGTGCCACGCGGACAACACCTATATGCCCTTTGATCCGGGCGCCGAGGAGATTGCAGCAAATGCGGATGTCTCGGGCCGTCTGGCCGCTCAGGACACAGTGACTAAGTATATCAGTGAAAGCCGGACCGAGATCGACACCAAAGGCCGCCGGGGCAAGCCTCTGGGTGGTTGGGACAAGCTGCACGCGGCTGAACAGATCGAGCAATATCTGGCTGATGGCACCTATTTGGACTTGATGCGCGTCTATGCTGATGGCAGCGCTAGCAACGGTTATCTGTTGGAGCAACGCGTGGTCAATGACGGCGAGATTGCCGCTTCAGCCAACCTCGACGCTGGTACGTGGACCGTGGTGTTTACTCGTCCGCTGAACTCGGGTGCGGCTGGTGACGTGCCGCTGGAAGCAGGCAAGACCTACACGGTCGGCTTTGCCATCCACGATGATTTTGCCGCCGCCCGGTTCCACCACGTGACGCTGGATACCAGCCTGGCGCTGGACGACGACAGCGCGTTCATCAACGTGGTTAAACAGTAAACGACAGGGGCCAGACGATCCGGCCCCTTCCCCAAAGAAGAGGAGATTTGGACGATGAAACCCCAACACCTTCTTCCCGCCCTGCTGCTTCTGGCTGCGCCCGCGTGGGCGGATGACACTGCCGAACTCTGCGCCGAAGCCGAAGACCGCTATGTCGAGCTGTTCGGCCAGCCCTCATCCGCGGTCGAGGATGCCGAGGTGGTGTTGATGTACAAATACACCTTCTGCCCGGTCGACCTGACGGTCAAACCCGGGACCACGGTGCGCTGGGTCAATGTGGACAAGCGCACCAGCCATTCGGTGTTGCTGAAAGATGGCAGCGAGCCCGAAAGCGACCGGCTTTTCCCCGAGGAATCGGTTGATCTGACCTTCCTCACCCCCGGCCCGCAGGACTACCTGTGCGGACCGCATTGGGAGACACAGAACATGATCGGAATGATCACCGTCGAACCCTGAGCCGAGGCAACCATGCAGGCAGAACAAAGGAGCGCGGGCGCAAATCCCGCGCTCCTTAACTTTAGTCAAGGCAAGACGGCCGAAAATGCGGGACCCTTGGGGCAAGACACGCCCGGCCTGCCCAGCAACGTCCCATACACGCAGCGCGATTCCGGGTCCCGACTACATTCAGATCAAGCGAGTTTGCACATGAGCGGTAAGGTTTTTCTGATTGGCGCAGGCCCCGGCGACCCCGAGCTGATGACTCTGCGTGCGCTGCGGATGCTGAAGGAAGCGGATGTGGTTGTGTACGACCGTCTTGTTTCGGCCGATATTTTGAACCTGCACGCGGATGGCGCGCGGTTAGTTCCCGTGGGTAAGGCGCCCAAATGCCATACGGTGCCGCAAGATCGGATCAATGAAATCCTCGTCGACGAAGCCCGCGCCGGTCACACAGTCGCGCGCCTTAAGGGCGGCGATCCCATGATCTTTGGCCGTGGCTCTGAAGAGGCCGCCTATCTGATGGACCGTGGCATTCCTGTCGAATACGCGCCGGGGATTACGGCGGCGCAGGGGGCATCGTGCTCCACTGGCGTGCCGCTTACCCATCGCGGGATTGCTACGTCGGTGCAATATGTCACCGGGCACCGGCAGGCCGACATGGTGCTGGATCTTGACTGGAAACGGCTGGCCGACCCGGACTCGACATTGGTTGTTTATATGGGCGTCGCCAATATCGGCCAGATCGCCATAGGCCTAATGACCGAGAACCTGCCCGGATCAACCCCGGTTCTGGCTGTCGGCAAAGCGACGACCCCGAATGAGCGCCGCATGGTGTCCCGGCTGGATCGGTTGGCGGCGGATGTGCGCGAGGCTGATCTGAAAGCGCCTACGCTGTTCATCATCGGCAAAGTGGTTTCGCTTTATGCCGAAAAGCCTTTGGTAAAGCTGTTGGAGCAAGCACATGGCTAGTCTCGCCCATCGCCGACCAGGGTTTCGCGTCGTCGCGACGACCCGCAGTGCAGGCTGGACCGCGCGCGCCGCTCTGACAACCGCCGTGCTTGTGGCCACAACCGCCTTTGCCGCCGACACGCTGGACCCCAACGCCCTGAAACGGCTGGTCCACCAAGATTGCGGCTCGTGCCACGGGCTGTCGCTAAAAGGTGGACTTGGGCCCGATCTCCGACCTCAAAATCTTGAACACTATGACGCCGAAATTCTGACAGGCGTGATCCTTGACGGCATCCCAGACACCGCAATGCCCCCATGGCGACCCTTGATCAGTGAAGAAGAAGCCGAATGGATCGCCCGTTACCTGTTGCAACAGGAGACCCAATGAAACACCTCATCCTCACCCTTGCCGCGACCCTCTTGATGACCACGGCGCAGGCCGAACCCACAGCCACCGGAGATCTGGGCCTTGTGATCGAACGGGCCAAGGGATCGGTCCTGCTGGTCGATCAATCCGACCGCGCCGCGCTGGCCCGGATCGAAGGGCTGGGCGATTTGTCCCATGCCTCATTGGTCTATTCGCCCGACGAACGCTTTGCCTATGTGTTCGGGCGTGACGGAGGGCTGACCAAAGTCGACATCGTCACCCGCCAGATCGTGAACCGCGCGGTGCAGGCGGGCAACGCCATCGGCGGTGCGATTTCGGACGATGGCAAGCTGGTCGCCGTCTCAAACTATGAACCCGGCGGCGTGCGCGTCTTCGATGCGGATACGCTGGACATGGTCGCCGACATCCCCACCGACAGCAAAACCATCGGTCTGGTCGACGCGCCAGGCCGCCGGTTCGTGTTCACCATGTGGGACACGGGCGAGACCTGGATTGCCGATTTCTCCAAGGGTGACCCGGCGATCACCAAGATCCCCAACATGGGCAAAAACCCCTATGACGCGCTGATCACCGCCAATGGCCGCACCTATATCACCGGCCTGTTTGGCGAGGACGGTCTGACTGCGCTGGACTTGTGGGCCGAGACGCCCGAACCCATCCGCGTGCTGCCCAATTACGGACGCGGGCAAGAGGAAATGCCAGTTTACAAGATGCCTCATCTGGAAGGTTGGGCGCTGTCGGGCCGCGAATTCGTGCTGCCCGCCGTGGGTCATCACGAGGTACTGTGGATCGACGCCGACACCCTGACCGAGACCGGTCGCACACAGACGCACGGCCAACCGGTTTTTGCCATGGCACGTCCTGACGGGCGGCAGGTCTGGGTGAACTTTGCCCACCCGCTGAACGACACGGTTCAAGTGATCGACAGCGTCAGCAAAGAGATCATCCACGAATTCAAACCAGGACCCGCCGTGCTGCATATGGAATTCACTCCGCGCGGACATGAGGTCTGGATCAGCGTGCGCGATGCCAACAAGGTCATGGTCTACGACACGCAAAGCTTCGAGAAACTACGCGAGATCGAGGCCGACAGCCCCTCCGGCATCTTCTTCACCGCACGTGCGCACAAAACGGGGCTGTAGCCGATGAAACATATCACCGACCCGATTGATCGCCGCCTGCTGGATGAGTTTCAACGCGATTTTCCTGTCACGGAACGTCCGTTTCAGGTTTTGGCAGATACTCTGGGTCTAGAAGAATCTGAAGTTCTGGATCGTCTGGAACGGATGCGTAAAACCGGACGGATCACGCGGGTTGGAGCTACAATTGCGCCGGGCGCAGTTTCGGCCAGCACCTTGGCAGCCGTCGCCGTTCCAGAGAGCCGTTTAGAAGAGGTGGCCGCGCTGATCGACGCGGAACCTGGCGTGAACCACAACTACCAGCGCGAGGATGCGTGGAACCTGTGGTTTGTGGCCACTGGCCCAGACCGCGCGCATGTAGACGAGACGCTGGCACGGATTTCCCGGCGCACCGGGTTGCGCGTTCTGGACCTGCGGTTGGTACGCCCGTTCAACGTCGATCTGGGCTTCCGCATGTCCGGCGCGGAGCGCCAAGTGCCCGGCCCGCGCCACGTTGACGGCTCCGTCATGCTGGATGGCGACCGCTCTGTGTTGCAAGCGCTCAGTTCCGGTTTGCCTTTGGTGACCGAACCCTATGCGTTGCTGGCGCACGCGCTGGGATGCAATCCCGCGCAGGTCATGAACCGGATCAGAGTTCTGCACGCGGCTGGTATCATTTCCCGGCTGGGCGTCATCGTGCGCCACCGCGCACTTGGCTGGTCCGCCAATGCGATGGTGGTCTGGAACATGCCCGCCGAACGGGTCGAAGCAGCAGGGCCCGCATTGGCCGCCCATCCCGGTGTGACCTTGTGCTACGAGCGCAACCCGGTCGAAGGCGTCTGGCCCTATCGTCTTTATTCCATGATCCACGCACGTTCGCGCACCGAAGCTCTGGACATTCTGGCCGGGGCTTCAGCGCTACCCGAACTGTCGGGAACCAAGCACAAAGTTCTGTTCTCAACCCGTTGTTTCAAACAGACCGGCGCATTGATCCAAGCCAAAGAGGTGGCCGCATGATGCTGGATGACACCGACCGCGCGATCCTGAACCGGATGCAGGATGACTTGCCGCTGACCTCGCACCCTTATGCGGCGATTGCTGATGAGTTGGGGATCGAGGAATCCGACCTTCTGAGTCGGTTGAGCCGCATGAAAGAGGATCGCGTCATAACCCGGTTCGGCCCTTTCTTTGACGCGGCCGCAATGGGTGGTGCCTTTTGCCTCTGCGCCATGGCCGTGCCACCGCAGGAATTCGAAACCGTCCTGACCAAAGTCAATGCACATCCAGAGGTGGCGCACAATTATGAGCGCACACACCGGCTGAACATGTGGTTCGTTCTTGCGACCGAGACACCCGAAGGGATCGCAATCGCAGCCGAGGCCATCGAACGGGATACCGGGATCACAGTCCTGCAATTTCCCAAACTTCAGGAATTTTTCATCGGCTTCCGGGTAGCAGCATGATTGACGCAAAAGACCGAGTAATTATCGAAGCGCTGCAAGGCGGTTTGCCTTTGGTTCCTGCTCCCTATAGGCAAGTTGCCGATAATTTGGGGTTGAACGAAGACGATCTTCTGTTCCGCCTGGCCGATATGAAATCGCGTGGCGTGATCCGGCGCATTGCGGCGGCGCCCAATCACTACAAGTTGGGCATGACATCGAACGGGATGACCGTCTGGGATGTCGAGGATACGCGGGTTGCCGATCTGGGCCCGCAGATCGGGCTGCTGCCTTTTGTGACCCATTGCTATGAACGCCCCCGCGCCCTGCCCGACTGGCCCTATAACCTGTTCGCCATGGTCCATGGATCGGACCCGATCGAGGTCGAGGAAAAGCGCGCGGAGATTGCCGCCATCCTGGGTGATGCCTGCCGGGCGCAGGATATCCTCTATTCCACACGCATCCTGAAAAAGACTGGGCTGCGCCTGAAACAGAAAGGCTGAGGACCATGTTCCGCCTGACCGAATACATGCATCAACTGGTCGCCCCGACCCCGGTACGCCCGCGCCGCACCGGCCCGGTGAAGCCGGTGGTGATCTGGAACCTGACTCGGCGATGCAACCTGAAATGCCGCCATTGCTACACCGTCTCGGCGGATGTGGCGTTCCCTGGCGAGCTCAGTCACGCTCAAGCCATGGTCACCCTTGAGGATTTGGGCCAGTTTCGCGTCCCGGCCCTAATCCTCTCGGGTGGGGAACCCTTAGACAGGTTCGATTTCTTCGACATCGCCAAACGCGCCCGCGATCTGGTGCCGATGCTGGCGCTGTCCACCAATGGCACGCGGATTTACGATGAGACAGCCGACATGATCGCCGATGTGGGGTTCAACTATGTGGGCATCTCACTAGATGGGATCGGCGCCACGAATGACTGGTTCCGCGGCGTTGAAGGAGCCTTTGCCGATGCCTTGCGCGGTGTACGCGAATGCAAAAAGCGCGGTATCAAGGTGGGTCTGCGCTTCTGCCTGACCGAGGGCACCCAGCACCACCTACCCGATCTGCTGCAACTGTGCAACGACGAAGGCGTGGACAAGTTCTATCTGTCCCATCTGGTCTATGCCGGGCGCGGTGACAAGAACCGGGGCGAAGATGCCGAACATCTGCGCACGCGCAAGGGCTTGGACCTGTTGCTGGACCGTGCGTGGGAGGCGGCGTCTGGCGGGCGTCCTCTGGACATCGTCACCGGCAATAACGACGCTGATGCAGGCTATTTCCTGAATTGGGTGCGCGCGCGGTTCGACGCGGACAAGGCCGCCCATGTGCGGGATCATCTGGCGGCCTGGGGCGGAAACTCCAGCGGGTTGGGCGTGGCCAATATCGACAATCTGGGCCGCGTGCATCCGGACACCTATTGGTCCGATTACACGGTCGGAAATGTGAAAACCAAACCATTTTCCGAGCTGTGGACCAGCAATGATCCGATGCTCGCCATGTTGCGCACCCGCCCGCGTCCGCTGAAGGGACGCTGCGGGGCATGCACGTTGAAGGACGTCTGTGGTGGCAATACTCGTATCCGGGCTTTGCAACTGACCGGCGATCCCTGGGCCGAAGATCCGGCCTGTTACCTGAGCAATCAAGAAATCGGCGTCGAAGATGCGGTAGAGCGGCTGCAAGTGACGCCATTCCGGGGGAAACGTCATGATCCGGCGCATCAATTCTTCTGACACTCTGAAAATCAGCGCGCTGTGCGCCCTGCTACTTGCGGGCACCTCATGGGCTGACGCGCCTTCGGATTACGCGGAATACTGCGCCTCGTGCCATGGCGAGAGCCGCTTGGGCGGCGTTGGCCCGGCGCTGATCCCCGAGACGTTGAAACGGATGCGCGGCCCCCGCGTGGCTGCCGTGATTGCCGAAGGACGCACGGCCACTCAGATGCCTGCCTTTGCCCATGAGCTGGATGCGTTGCAGATCGAAGAATTGGCGGGTTGGTTGAAATCCCCGTTGGAGACGGACCCCGAGTGGGGTGCAGCCGATATCATGGCCAGCCGTACACTGGACGATGATTATGTCCCTGTCGATGCGCCGATCTGGAACAGTGATCCGATGAACATCACGCTGGCGGTTGAGACCGGCGATCACCATGTCAGCGTGCTGGACGGCGACACGTTCGAGGTTCTGGACCGGTTTGAGACGCCGTTTGCCGTGCATGGCGGGCCGAAATTCAGCCCCGATGGGCGCTATGTGTTCATCATGTCCCGCGATGGCTGGGTGCAGAAATACGACATCTGGGCGCTGAAACAGGTGGGGCGCGTGCGCGCGGGCCTGAACAGCCGCAACATTGCAATGTCAGGCGATGGCAAATGGGTGGCCGTGGCGAACTATCTGCCCAATTCGTTGACGTTGCTATCGACCGAGAATCTTTCGGTGGCGTCGGTTATCGAAGTGAAAAGCAAAAAGGGTGTGCCCAGCCGAGTCTCGGCCGTGTATCAGGCGCCGCCGCGTGAAAGCTTTGTGCTAGCGCTGAAAGACGTGCCCGAAATCTGGGAGGTCTTCTACGGTGCCAACCCGCCGCAATTCGGGCTGGGCCATGATTTCCGCATCGAGGGCCAGTTCAAAAATCCTGACCCGTTCCCGGTGCGCAAGATCACCACGCCGGATTATCTGGACGATTTCTTTTTCGACCAGAGCTATGAATACGTTATGGGCGCCTCGCGCGATGGCAAGGGCGGACAGGTGATTGATCTGGTAATCGGGCACAAGGTGGCTGATCTGGACCTGCCGGGCATGCCGCATCTGGGATCGGGCATCACATGGCAGCATGGCGACACAACCGTTATGGCCACACCGCATCTTACCGATGGCACGGTGTCAGTGATCGACATGAAAAGCTGGGAGACCGTCAAACGGATCAAGACCGAAGGGCCGGGGTTCTTCATGCGCAGCCATGAGAACTCGCCTTACGTCTGGGCCGATGTGTTCTTTGGCCCTAACAAGGATGTCATGCATGTAATCGACAAGCAGAGCCTTGAGATCGTGAAGACCCTGCGCCCTGCCCCCGGCAAGACCGTGGCCCATGTGGAGTTCACCAAGGATGGCAGCCACGCGCTGGTGTCGATCTGGGAGGAAGATGGCGCAGTGATCGTCTATGATGCGCAGACGCTGGAAGAGGTCCGCCGCCTGCCGATGCGCAAACCGTCTGGAAAATACAATGTCTGGAACAAAATCACCTTCTCGGAAGGCACCAGCCACTGACGGGCGCTGGCCGGTCTGGAAACTGTCCATCCTGCTTTACCCGGCCACGGCTTTGACCGTGGCCATCAACCTGTTTTTGGCTGGGTTGATCGCGCATACCCTTGGTTTTGCGGTCATTCCCCCGGTGACAGCGCTGATCTGGTCAGTGCCGTTGGGCGTGCCTGCAAGTTGGCTGGCGGGTCGTTGGCTGCGTGGGCTGATGGATGAGGCCGACGGCTAAGTCGCGAAAACCTTCGCACCTAACAGAAGTCAAGTATCGGTCCGAGAGATTCCCCTAGAACTCTGGAAAAGAATACCGAGTTGGATTCTCTATGCCCGCCTCTAACCCTCTGCACAACCTCCCTGTTCGCGCGTCCCGCGTGGCTTGTGCATGGGCGGGCACCCTTCTTCTGCTGTTGCAAATGCTTGGCCCGGTTCTGGCGAGTCCCGGTCAAAGCATATGGGTGGAGATCTGCTCGGAGGCGGGGGCGGTTTGGGTTCAGGTGGACCTTGAGGAGGAGACCGATGACCCGACCGCGCCCTGCCCGAAATGCGCCGATTGCACCTTGTGTGCCGTCACCACGCTGGCGCAGTTGCCCGATCAGCCTCATCTGGTCCTATCCCAGAAGGCCGGCCTCGCCCTGTACCGGTGCGCCGATCAGAACCAACCCCATGATCAGGCCCGCTTGTGGCCTGAAACCCGAGGGCCCCCGCACGCAAACCTAAAAACAACTGAACGCGCCCCGCGCGCTTCCATGGCGTCTACTCAAAGTATCGGAGGTGCGCCATGGTCGTAAGTCGCGCATTCCAAGCCCTGCTGGCCTTCACCCTGTCCTGCCTGATGGCGATCAGCGCCCATGCCGACAGCCTCGCCAGCTTTCTGCCCGAGATTGAGCCTGCTGATCTGGTGCCCGGTGCCGATGCCTTTGGCCCGGTGCGCGAGGACGTCATGGTTGCCCCCGTTCTGAAAGGAGGCGATACGGTGGCCTGGGCGTTCCTAACATCCGATTTCGTGGGCACCACCGGATATTCCGGCAAGCCGATCCACGTGGTTGCTGCCATCAATGACGAGGCGGTGTTGACCGGGGTGCAACTGGTCAAACACTCGGAACCGATCGTGCTGATCGGCATTCCCAATGCGCGCATGGTTGAGCTGACCGAAGGCTATGCCGGGCTGGACCTGAAGGTTGAGGCCGAGACGGGCGGTGAGGGGCATGACCTTGATATTATCTCGGGCGCGACCGTCACGATCATGGTGATCGACGACAGCCTTGTGCGTGGTGGCATCAAGGTGGCGCGCGCGTTGGGGTTGGGCGGATTGGCACCGGCGCAGGCCGACGGGCCCAAGCGCGAGGTCGATATGGCGCAGGACGCCATCTATGACTGGACGACGCTGTCGGGCGACGGCTCCATCCGGCGACTGACGCTGGATATCGGGCAGGTCAATGCCGCGTTTGAGGCGACGGGCGATCAGCGCGCGATCAAACGCCCCGAACCCGGTGAACCCGATGACACCTATATCGACATGCATTTGGCACTGGTCTCGGTGCCGTCGATCGGCAAGTCGCTGCTGGGCGAGGCCGAATATCAGAACATGGTCAACTGGCTGGACGAGGGCGAGCAGGCCATTCTTGTGCTGGGACGTGGGGCTTACAGCTTTAAGGGTTCGGGCTATGTCCGGGGCGGGATTTTCGACCGGATTCAGCTGATCCAGGGCGACAATTCGGTGCGGTTCTTTGACAAGCAACAACGCCGTCTGGGCGAAGTTGCAGCCCCCGATGCCCCAAGCTTTACGGAACTGGACATCTTCAAAATCCCCGCCGATGCCGAGTTTGATCCGGCCGAGCCCTTCCGCCTGCAACTGCTGGCGCAGCGGGCCGTGGGTGCGGTCGAGAAAACATTCCTGACCTTTGATCTGGGCTACAAATTGCCCGAATACTATCTGTTGCCCGTTGCGGCCCCTGCGGTTGTCGATGACGCCAGCGGTGAGGCTGCGGCAAAGGCTGCGCTGTGGCAGCGCATCTGGAAAGACCGCGTGGTTGAGATTGTGATCCTCAGCGCGATGCTGCTGGTGCTGACGGCGACCTTCTTCTTCCAGTTCCACGCCACCATGAATGCGCGCGTGTTCTACTGGTTCCGCATCGGTTTCCTGACCATGACGCTGTTCTTCATCGGCTGGTACGCCAACGCGCAGCTGAGCGTGGTGAACCTTATGGCGCTGGCGGGCAGTCTGCGCACGGGGTTCTCGTGGGATGCCTTCCTGCTGGACCCGCTGGTGTTCATCCAGTGGTTCGCCGTCGCCGCCGCGCTGCTGTTTTGGGGACGCGGGGCCTATTGCGGCTGGCTGTGCCCGTTCGGTGCACTGCAAGAGCTGACCAACAAGATCGCGCGGGCCTTCAAGGTGCCGCAATGGATCTTGCCTTGGGGTCTGAACGAACGGCTCTGGCCAGCAAAATACATGATCTTCCTGGTGCTGTTCGGGATCAGCTTTGTCTCGATCCCGCTGGCCGAAACCTATGCCGAGGTCGAGCCGTTCAAGACCGCGATCATCCTGAAATTCATGCGAGACTGGCCTTTCGTGGTCTTTGCGCTGGCCTTGCTGGGGATCGGGCTGTTCATCGAACGGTTCTACTGCCGCTATCTGTGCCCGTTGGGCGGTGCGCTGGCGATCCCGGCCCGTATTCGCATGTTCGACTGGCTGCGCCGCTACAAGGATTGCGGCACCCCCTGTCAAACCTGCGCCAATGAATGCCCCGTTCAGGCAATCCACCCCACCGGTGAGATTAACCCTAACGAGTGCGTCACCTGCCTGCATTGTCAGGTGCTCTATCAGTCCGAGGACAAATGCCCCGTCGTTATCCGCCAGTTGAAACGGCGGGCCAAGACAGGGTCGGTGCAGATGAAGACTCCACTCGGACAACCACCGGCGAACCATCCGAACGCCAAACCGCAAACCATTTCTTGATTGGAGGGACGATCATGTCAGACCAAGAAAACAAACTGAACATCACACGCCGCGGAATGCTGGGGGCGACCGCCACCGGTGCCGTTCTGGCCGGGACCGGGCTGGGCTCGACCCTGATGACCGCCCGCGAGGCAAGCGCCGCTGCGAACGCGCATCTGGAACCGGGCGAGCTGGACGAATACTACGGCTTCTGGTCCTCAGGCCAAACCGGTGAGCTGCGCATCCTGGGTGTGCCCTCGATGCGTGAGCTGATGCGGGTGCCTGTGTTCAACCGCTGCTCAGCCACCGGCTGGGGTCAAACCAACGAGTCGCTGAAAATCCTGACCGAAGGCCTGCTGCCCGAAACCAAAGAGTTTCTGGCTGCCAACGGCAAGGTCACCTATGACAACGGCGACCTGCACCACCCGCACATGTCCTTCACGGATGGCACCTATGATGGTCGCTATCTGTTCATGAACGACAAAGCCAACACCCGCGTGGCCCGTGTGCGCTGCGACGTGATGAAATGCGACAAGATCATCGAGATCCCGAACGCGCATGACATCCACGGTCTGCGTCCGCAGAAATACCCGCGCACCGGCTACATCTTTGCCAATGGTGAGCATGAGGCGCCGCTGGTCAATGACGGCCAGATCCTCGACGATCCGTCGCAATACGTGAACATCTTTACCGCCATCGACGGCGACACGATGGAGATCGCATGGCAGGTGATAGTGTCGGGCAACCTCGACAACACCGACTGCGACTATCAGGGCAAATACGCGTTTTCGACCTCGTACAACTCGGAAATGGGCATGAACCTGGCCGAGATGACCGAGAATGAGCTGGACCACGTGGTCGTGTTCAACCTCAAAGGCATTGAAGACGCAATTGCTGCGGGGAATTATCAGGAGCTGAACGGCGTCAAGGTCGTAGACGGCCGTAAAGAGGCTGGCGGCAACCTGACCCGCTACATCCCGATCCCGAACTCGCCACACGGTGTGAATGCCGCGCCCGACAAGAAACACATCATGATCAACGGAAAGCTGTCTCCGACCGTGTCGGTGATCGATGTCGAAAAAGTCGACGCGCTGTTTGCCGACAACGCTGATCCGCGCTCGGCCATCGTCGCGGAACCGCAACTGGGTCTTGGCCCGCTTCACACCGCGTTCGACGGCAAGGGCAACGCCTATACCACCCTGTTCCTGGACAGCCAGGTGGTGAAGTGGGACATCGCCAAAGCGATCGAAGCCTATGGTGGCGCGGACGTCGATCCGATCCTCGACAAGGTGGACGTGCAGTATCAGCCGGGTCACAACTCGACCTCGATGGGTGAGACTGCTGAGGCTGACGGCAAATGGCTGATTTCGATGAACAAGTTCTCGAAAGACCGCTTCCTGAACGTGGGACCGCTGAAGCCTGAGAATGAGCAGCTGATCGACATCTCGGGCGACAAGATGAAGGTGGTCCATGACGGCCCGACCTTTGCGGAGCCGCATGACTCGATCCTTGTACACCGGTCCAAAGTGAACCCGGTCAATGTCTGGGATCGCAACGACCCGATGTGGGAAGATGCGCGCAAACAGGCCGAGGCCGATGGCGTCGATCTGGATTATGGCGCGGATGAGCCGATCCGGGATGGCAATAAGGTGCGCGTCTACATGACCTCGGTCGCCCCTGTGTTCAGCATGGAGAAGTTCACCGTCAAGCAGGGCGACGAAGTCACCGTCTATGTCACCAACCTGGACGATGTGGATGATGTGACCCACGGCTTCTGCCTGTCGAACTTCGGTATCGCGATGGAGGTTGCCCCGCAGGCCACCGCCTCGGTCACGTTCATTGCCGACCGTCCGGGCGTGCATTGGTTCTATTGCCAGTGGTTCTGCCACGCGCTGCACATGGAAATGCGCGGCCGGATGTTTGTTGAGCCGCGGAGCGCGTAGTCATGCGTTGGTCCCTGCTCATACCGCTCCTGCTCGGCTCGCCCCTTTGGGCGGCGGACTGGGATGTGCCCAACCGGGCGGGGGCCATCAATCAGATACTGGCGCAGGCGGCGGATGGGGATACCCTCCGCCTGAGCCCCGGCACCTATGCCGAAACACTGGTTCTGGATCGGCCCGTCACGATTGACGGGCTGGGACAGGCCACGATTGACGGACAAGGCGAAGGCAGCGTTATCACCGTGACCGGACCCGGCGTGACGGTGCGCGGGCTGACGGTGATCGGCTCCGGTTCAGACCATGACGGGATCGACAGCGGCATCCAACTGACCAAAACGGCAACCGCGCCTGTGGTCGAGGATAATGTGCTGCTGGGCAATCTCTATGGCATCGACATCCACGGGGCCAAGGACGGCATCGTGCGCCGCAACCGGATCGAAGGGCGGCAGGACCGCCACATGAACGCGCGCGGCAATGGGGTCTATGTCTGGAACGCTCCCGGGGCCGTTGTCGCCGACAATGACATTCAATTTGGCCGCGATGGGATTTTCGTAAATTCTTCGAAGAAGAATTTGTTCACCGGCAACCTGTTTCGTGATCTGCGCTTTGCGGTGCACTATATGTATGCCGACAACTCCGTGGTCAGCAACAACGTCTCGATCGGCAACGATCTGGGCTATGCGGTGATGTTCACCTCGAATGTCAAAGTCACCGACAATGTGTCGATTGATGACCGCGAACATGGCGTGATGCTGAACTATGCCAACAAAAGCGTCATCACCGGCAATGTGGTCAAAGGTGCGAAAGAGAAATGCACCTTCCTCTATAACTCGAACAAGAACGACTTCACTGACAACTGGTTTGAAGGCTGCGGCATCGGCATCCACTTTACCGCCGGGTCCGAACGCAACCGGATCGTCGGCAACGCCTTTGTCGGCAACCGGACACAGGTGAAATATGTCTCGACCAAATGGGTCGAGTGGTCAGAAGACGGGCGCGGAAACTATTGGTCCGATTTCGCCGCCTATGATGTGGATGGCAACGGCGTGGCCGATGCCCCTTATCGCCCCAACGATTCAATGGACCATGTACTGTGGACCCAACCCGCAGCCAAATTGTTGCTCGGCTCACCTGCCGTGCAGCTGGTGCGCTGGTCGCAATCGGCCTTCCCGGCGCTGTTGCCGGGAGGCGTGGTGGACAGCAACCCCTTGATGCAAGCCCCTGAACCCCCAGCGACGAAAAAGGTGCCTCATGACGGATAAGGCCCTGACGATTGACCAAGTCTGCAAAGACCGTGGCAAGACCCGCGTTCTTGACGATATCACCCTGTCTCTTGCCCCCGGTCAGCGCGTTGCGCTGCTGGGCCATAACGGTGCGGGCAAGTCGACGCTGATCAAATCCATCCTTGGCCTGACGCCGATCCATGGCGGAGCCATTCGGATCGGAGACGTCGCCCCCGGTACGGCGCAGGCGCGGCGAGAGACAGCCTACTTGCCCGAGGCGGTATCCTTCCACCCGGCCTTGACGGGCCGCGAACAACTGACCCTGTTTGCGCAACTCTCGGGCGCGAAAGCAGACGTGCCCGGCCTGTTGGAGCGGGTCGGCCTCAGCGATGCGCTGGACCGCCGGATCGGAGCCTATTCAAAAGGAATGCGGCAACGTCTGGGTCTGGCGCAGGTGCTGCTGGGTCAGCCCAAAGTGGCGTTGCTGGACGAACCGACCAGCGGGCTGGACCCGATCTCGCGGCAGGACCTCTATGCCATTATTGACGAGCTTGCCGCGCAGGGCACTGCCGTCCTGATCGCGTCTCACGCCTTGACCGAGGTCGAGGCCCGCACCGATCGCATTGCCATCATGCGCAAGGGTCGGATGGTTACCAATGACACGCTGACCAACCTGTCGGCATTGGCCGGTCTGCCGATCCGCCTGAAGGTGCGCGCCAGTGCCAACCCTGAGGCGCTGGCTGCCGAACTGGGTGGCAACCGGATCAACGGGGCTTCGGTCGAACTGCTCTGCTCTCCTGAAGACAAAATGGAGGCCCTGCGTCGCATAGCCGGATTGGGCGACGCGGTGGCGGATGTGGAAATGACGCCGCCCAAGCTGGAAGACCTCTATCGCCATTACGCACAGGAGGGATCGCGATGACCCGCTTCCTTGCCATCACTCGCACCGAAATGCTGATCCTGCGCCGCAACCGCTGGCTGCTTGTCGCCACGCTGATCATGGTGCTGTTCGCCTTGGCGCTGACCTTTGCGGGCAGCGCGCCAACCGGCACGCTGGGGGTCGATATGCTCACCGTCTCGGTCGCCTCGATGACCACACTGTCGGTCTATCTTGCGCCCTTGCTGGCGCTGATGATTTCTTTCGACGCCATCGCGGGCGACGTGGACCGGGGCAGCCTTTCCCTATTGTTGTCCTATCCTGCAGGGCGCGGAGAAATCCTGTTGGGCAAGTTCACCGCCCATCTGGCCGCGCTGGCCTTCGCCATGACCGTCGGCTTTGGCACGGCAGGCGCAGTGGCCACCTTCTTTGGAGGCGCGGGGGCCGAAAGCCTGATAGCTCTGACGCGACTGATCCTCACATCCATCCTGCTGGGCGCCGTCTTTCTGGCGCTGGGATACCTGCTGTCTGCCCTGGCAAAGGGGGCTACGGCGGCAGCGGGTCTGTCGGCCGGGCTATGGCTGGTTTTTGTTGTCCTCTATGATCTGGGCCTGTTGGGGGCCGTCGTCTTGGACAAGGGCGGCAGCTTCACCCAATCCGTCTTTCCATGGGTGATGGTGGCCAACCCGGCCGACGCATTCCGTCTGTGGAACATTGCCGCGACCGAGGGTGTCGCCATGGCCTCCGGCATGACCGGGGCCGCGCAGGCCCTGCCCTTCTGGGCCGCGCCCGCCTCACTTCTGATCTGGCCGGTGCTTGCCTTCGCGCTCGCGCGACTGGCCTTCCGGAGGGTCGAACCATGAAACGCTTGTACCTGATTGCCCTGATTGCCCTGACCGCCTGCAAAGAAGAGGTTGCCGAGGCCCCCGACCCGGTGGATTTAACCCCCGATGCGCTGAGTTTCTTCTGCCAGATGAACATCGCCGAACATGGCGGACCCAAGGGGCAAATCCATCTGGAAGGCTACCCTACGCCGCTCTTCTTTGCGCAGGTCCGCGACATGGTGGCTTATCTAAAAAGCCCCGAACGTGACGCCGCCATCACCGCTGTATATGTCAGCGACATGAGCGTCGCACCCAGTTGGCGACAACCCGGCATTTCCAACTGGATCGCCGCCGCCGACTCCACCTTTGTAGTCGGCGCCAACGTCGCGGGGGGAATGGGCGCGCGCGAAGTTGTGCCTTTTGGCGATGCCAGCGCGGCGCAGGCCTTTATCGACATTTATGGCGGCGCCGCCTTGACCCTGTCCGATATCCCCGATGCCGAAGTGTTGGGCCCCGTCGATCTGAACCTTGCGCTGGAGACCCCGTCATGACCGCTCTGACCCGCCGCCGGTTTCTGGCTATTTCCGCAGCCTGCGCCTGTACTCCGGTTGCCGCCGCTGAGTCTGCGCGATGGCACGGCTCAGCATTGGGCGCAAAGGCCAGCCTACGCGTGGAAGGACTAACCAACACTGAAGCAGCACCCATTTTCGATGCCGTCGCGGCCGAGCTGACCAGGCTTGAGAATATTTTCAGCCTGTATCGCCCTCACTCTGAGCTGAGCCGACTGAATACTGATGGACACCTGATAGCACCGTCACCCGAACTGTTGAAAGTTCTAAGCTTGTGTTCCGCGTTGCATGACGCCTCGGACGGCGCGTTCGACCCAACGATACAACCTCTCTGGATGGCGTTCGCCAAAGGAGCGGAACTCTCTGAACTGAATCGCGCGCAGCGCGGGATTGGATGGCACAAAGTGTTAGTAAACACGGATGCAATCCGCCTGCCAGATCCGGGATTTTCAGGATTGACCCTGAACGGAATTGCCCAGGGCGAAATCACTGATCGTATCGCAAGTCTGCTAAACGGGTTCGGCCTGCGCAATATTTTGGTTGATATGGGCGAGATATCAGCCCGAGGCACCCGTAGCGATGGAAGCGACTGGCAAGTCGGCCTGGCAGGTCCCAGGCATATCGTAAGGGGGCGGCTTTCGTTACGTGACCGTGCTGTCGCAACCTCGGCACCGGCAATGATGAAGCTGGCTGCGGGACGTCACCACATTCTTGACCCAAAAAACCGAATGGCACCGCAGAGTACTGTGTCCGTTTCTGCCGCAAATGCCGCCTTGGCAGATGGGTTGTCGACTGCGCTATGCGTGACACCAGATAGGAAGGTCAGGTCAGTCTTGTCCCACTTCCCGGACGCCAAACTTGAGATGCTCGTCCCCTAGGCTCAGGACCCATTGATTTTCGTTTTGCTGCCAACCATGGCGAAGAAAAGACGGTCAAAATCTTCCTCTCAGCAATCGCGCTCGCCGCTTTGGTCATCTATCGGCCATGAGGCCTGAGCCTAAGCAGCAACTTGGGACTACGGCTGCGCTCGGTCTTGTCAGCGCATTTTTCACCGGATTCCGTTATCGGTAAGACACTGTTCAATGGGCCCGTAAGAGGCTGGCGTCGTGAGCGTCTTGCCGGAACGAGTCTCAGCACAATCAAATGAGCGCCCGGGACCTTATCCGCGGAACTTTGCTGCCGAAACCCTAGCAATCATCTCTTTCGGGCGGCCCAACGCCGATTACACTTGTCAACGCAGTGGAAAGGCATCTGGAGTGATCTGCCCTGTCTCCGCTACTGTCCAACCGCGTGTTTTTAGTGAGTCCGTCGCTAAACCGGACATCTCGTCCGAAACAAAAAGCACGATGGGACCTTCGGTCGCCTCAGTAAGATTGGCAGAGAATGCATCCAGCGTTTCGGTCCAGCTCAGGTAGTCTACTGGAGCCATGACCACGGAGTTGCTACTACCTCCAACGCCAATGATTGTGCCTTGTACGCGCAACTGGGACAGTGATTCTTTGGTCACGTGATACGTCCTGAACATGTCCAAGGTCTGCACCAGGAAACGCGCCTGACCTTCCGAGCCCACACTCAGGATCAACGGAAGGACATCCGCCCGGCCTTGCACCCCCTCAAGCGATTTCAATGAATCCGCCACCACAGCTTGCATGCTGAGCGTATAGTAGCTGTGCCGCAAAAAGCGGTCGACTTGATCACGCGGCACGCCGACGGACAAAAGCGTTTCCTCAACCTGCACGCGCAGATCACCGGGGGCGGTATCCCAAACCCAGTCACTGAGCCGCGAGGATGACGACAGGACCAACCCGCCCGGAACCAAACTGGTCAAGACATTGACGCCAAGCCCCCCCGCGAAGGCCGCCCAAGTAACCTCATCCAGCCGCGTGGCGAGGAGTTGATTGGTAGTATAGGGATCGACACCCAATTCCTTGGCCAGACGGCGGCGCTGTTTGTCAAACCCAAGGATATTTACAGCAACATCTCCGCTGGCGCGCGCGACATTCTCAGTAAAGCTGCCCTGCGGACCGGCTTGTAAATCTGCCGAGCCTCCGGGAAGGTTAGAGGTGGTCTCGGGATCAACGCCGGGCAAGTTGCCCTCTCGGACATCGCCCAGTTTTTGCAGCCCCGTCTTGGCCGACCGTCCGGTACGTTTGAGAAACCGCCCGACACCTTCGGGCACACCTTTCAGAGTTTCCTTCGGCTGCTTCGCAAATTGGCGCAGGTTTTCAAACGTCTCTCCGGCTGTGTCTTCGGCAGCGTCGATGAATTGCTGGTCATTCTGGATGTGGTCCAGCGCAGCAAGAGCTCGGATTTCGGCCAACCGCGCCTGCAACATACCCGGACCAGAGGCCGAGAATTGCCCGAACTGCGTCTCGATGCGGTAGGTCGCCATGTACCCATCCGTCGGGACCTGTTCGTCGATGCGATAAATCTCGGTCGCAAGCGGAACGTCCTGAACGCTTTCCTGCGCAGACAGTATGGGCTGTGCTTCATACTCGGCACTGAACGCAACTGTTGGCACAAACAGCAACACAATAGGAAATGCCTTAACAAAATTCATTCGTTCCATCCCTTTTCCGCGCATCCCGGCCAAATTGCACAAACACGGAACACGGGGACGCTGCAGATCTTCAATCATCCCGACAGCAAGCACCGAGATGTCTTTCTTGTCCAGTCCGGGGCTCCATACTGCGACGGGGGCTATGGCGACGGCGTAGATGTGGAAGCCCATCTTGCGCTAAAGCTGCGATCCAATAGGCAAAATGGCCAAAAACCCGGCCTTGATATGATCAAAGAAACTACCGGTGGGTTCATGTCGGTTCAGCAAGATCGCACCATCCTCGCGGTAGGACCTCCAGGTGACGCGTTTTTCCTCGTCATATTGGACCGAATAGGTGTTTTGCTTCAAAGCTTCGTCAAGCGCAGCAACCGCGCGTCGCGTCAGGTCCGGCGAGTCCACAAGCACGCCCATTTCTGTGTTTATGTTGACCGACCGCGGGTCCCAGTTGAACGAGCCCACGAACAGGTATCGCTCATCGATGGTAAATGCCTTCGTGTGCAAACCCGCGCGCGACTGACCCCAATTCACCCCCCGCTGATTGACCCGGTCCGAGTCAGGGCGCAGTTCGAACAGTTCCACGCCCCCGTCCAATAGAGCGCGGCGTTCCCTTGCATAATGCGCATAAACCGGCGCCACATCGTTTGACGCCAGCGAATTGGTGACAACACGCACCTTAACCCCGCGATCCTCGAGTTCGCTCAGCCATTTAACCCCTCGCTTACGGGGCACAAAATAGGCTGAGATGACGTCGACCGAGCTTTCAGCCTTTTGGAAATAGGGTACCAACTTCGAGGCCAGAATGGGCTGATCATTGTCGACACCGGCTGCCTTGGACGGCGGGTCGGAATACAGTTTGGCCGGAACCCAGTCTAGCCTGAGCGTCTTGAGGGTAAAAGTCTCTTGCGCGGTCTTCTTGACCGCTGCCGCATACGGTGTTTTCAGGGCTTCATCGACCAGCGCATTCAGACGCACGCGGGCATCTGCCAGACCCAGAGTCTCGGGTTCGCCAATCACCGCACGGGCAGGAACAGCAAATTCGCTGTTCCAGTATTCGTCAAAATTGTCGGACACCTCGTTCACCACAGGCCCGGCGACGAAGATATCCAGATCTGCATAGTTAAACTCTTCCTTGGCCAGGAAGTACTCATCCCCCACATTTCGACCACCAACGATGGAAATAGTGTTGTCGACGGTTATGGACTTGTTATGCATGCGCCGGTTGATGCGTTTGAAATCGGTCAAACCTGCAACCAACAGGCTTTGGTCACGCCAGAAAGGATTGAACAGCCGGATCTCGATATTTTCATGAGAATCCAGTGCGGCAGTCATCGCGTCGTAACCCGATGTATCCATGTCATCCAGCAGCAGCCTGACCCGTACACCGCGATCCGCCGCGTTCAGCAGGCTCAGCGCAAACAATTGCCCGGTCAGATCGTTGTGCAGCAGATAGTATTGCGCATCTATTGTCACATCCGCCTGCGATGCCAGAACCAGACGCGCGGCCAGTGCCTCTTCGCCGTTGCTGATCAGCTTGACACCCGACCGTCCGTCACGTGGATCACCCAGTTTGCGCACCGCTGTCGTCAACCTGCTATTGGAAGGGCTCTCGACCGCCCGCGATGGGACTTGAACAAAATCCCTAGGCCCAGCCGAACAGGCCGCCAGAGCGATCAATCCCAACAAAGGCCAAAGCAGTTTTCTCGGCATCTTCCTTCTTCCTTTAGCCTTAGTCGTTTGCCCGGATCGGTTGGGTTCGACGTCTCATTTACCGACTTACCTTAGCACCTTAGTATCCTGTACCGAGCTTTTTCGCATCGACCGCAAAGTACAGTTGGGAATCTCGCCAAAATCGCTTTCACTTTGCAGGGCGATGGCGGCGTTGGTTCTTAACCGAATCCAACACCGCAAACGCTCTGATGCCTTCTGGAAATGCGATACGACCGGATGCTGGAATCGACGCGCAGGATCAGTTCACAGGCTGCCATTCCTCAGTCGGATCAAACCCTTTTATGCCTGCCGCCTTTTCCAGCGTGTCCTCGCCCAGAACAGCCTCGAACACGACACCGTTTTCCGAAACCATGAAACTGTGCACGCCGGTCTCTCCGAATTCTGCTGGAACGGCCAAAAGGGCATGACCCGCAACCATGTGGCCATTGACGATGTAGTCCATCGCTCCGCCGGGCGCCGCATCGGTTTGCTCTGTCAGGATACGGAAATAGTAACCTGAAAAGGGCTCGGGCGCGAAGTCGGTTTCGCCGTCACTGAAGCCAAAAGCCGAAGCACGCGCGAAAAGCTCACCCAACAGCGTGTCTTCGGATGCCCAGAACAGCCCATCCCGCTGATCGGCAGAAGTCGAAATGATCTGGCTTGCGAATTCCCTGACCCCGTCGCCGTCTTGATCCTGCGACCGGAAATCGGCCTGTATTTCGACATAGGCCTCCATCAATTCGATCACGTCCAGCTCGTTGCGGCCGATTTCGCGCAGACGCACTTCTTCCCGGCCTGAGTCGTTGTCGAAAGACCATGATGTGTCCGTCTTTGCTATGGGCACCGGGAACAGCCAGCCTTCCTCACCCAGCGCAATCAGGACCGAGCCATCGTCTTGCGGCACAAGCCGATAGCCTTCTTTGTAGAGGGACAACAGTGCCAGCTTGTTGATCTTGTCCTCGACCGGGTTTCCATCGGAAAGATAGTCCGCAGCCTCTGGCCCGAAGACGGCCAGAGCAGCACCCGCCTCAGGGCTTTTCAGCGCTGCGACCATCGCCTCAAGCGCCTCTTGCGGAGAGGCATATGCGGCAGGTTCAGCCCAGGCCGGACCAGTGAGAAATGCGGTGATTGCAGTTGCTTTGATCAAAGTATTGGTCATGCTCTTATCTCCTCCGCTGGGCTTTTTGGTGGCTAGCTTTGCCCCGTTGCGAAGCCGAGCGTGCTTTTTGCCCGCTGGATTTCTTGTGGGTCGCCTTCGGCTTGCTGACCGCTTTGGGCTTAGAGGCTTTGGTGACATGGGACTTGGTCCCGGATGGTTTCTTGACCGCTGGCTTTTGGGTCGGTTTCTTCACGGCCTTATTCGGCGTGGCCCGATTAACCTTGGGCGTACCCCCATCCTTCATGGTTTTCCGAACTGCTTCCGTTTTGGCCTGCGATCCGGGCCGGGAGATATCTGGCGCACCGGATTTCTGGGACAGTTTGCTTCGCAAGGCATCCGCGCTGCTGTCACCTTTGTCTATCGGCAGCTTGGTCTTACCCCCTGGATCCTTTTTGGAGGCAATCTTGTCTCGCGCCTGATCTTTCTTTCGATCATCCGGTTTCCAGCCATCGTCAGGACGATTGATGTTACCGTTCCCGATATTGACGTCATTGCCGATATTCACATTGCCGTCGATATCCAGATCAATATTCGGGTTTCGATAGATCGGGCCCCCACCCCAACCCCCGCAATTTCGACAACCCCAGTAGTCATTCCAGTCGTCGTCATCGTCAAAAATGGCGTCGATCAGGGCGAATGTCCCAAACGCGATAGCTCCGGTGACAATGGCGTCGCCAACAAGGTTGCTGTTGCTGTCGGTATAAACGACCTGAGGGTCATATTGCGGCACATAAACAACTTCGGGATCCGCAGGTTGGATAATGACGGTTTCGTCTTCCGTGACCTCGACAAGCTGTTCTTCACCCGATACGAGCGCACCGTTGTTGATCGCCTGGGTCCGCATGGTCTGAACGGCGACCATCACCTCGTCACTTTGGGCAAGCATGGCGTCGCCCATGGTTTCGGTCCATTCGATATGGGTAGCCATATCCTCGATCACTTCGGGGAAGGCGACGGCCAGAACCTCGACACTTTCGTCCCATTCTTCGGCTTCGACGGCAGCTTGAATGACTTCGGGTTCCTCGCCGTCCATGTTGGCCAGCAACCGGTCGCTTTTGACAACTTCCATCGGGCTGGTCGCCGCAACCAGTATCTGAATCAAAAGCGTGTCCGGAAACAAAGCAATCGGCGCGACGAGATTTTCCAGCTCGGCCTGGGTAAGCAGATCGGTGTCTGATATAGGTTCCGCGACACCCTCCTGTTCGGACTGCGCCCCCACTAACGTCGGTGTGAAAACCAGAAACGCGGATACAATCCAACGAACGATATCAGCCATATCTCCCCCCCTTTTTATCAGCAAATGTCCGAGGCCCAATTCGCCGCGGACACACGGGAAAACTCATCCCGTTATTCGAATGCTTAAATTTATCTCATGTTGTCGCGGGAGGGGCTTCTATGTAAAGGGCCTTTGGCTCAAATGTCGGAACACCTGTTTGAAGAAGAGCATGGGTACTGCTGGTTTGCCGCTGGTACCTTCGACATTGGGACCCATGCATGATCACGGGCGAAGCCGGCGAGATCTCGCTGTTTTTTACAAACCGCTCAAGCGACGTTCGTAGCCCGTACGATTTTTCGAACAGCGTTCGCTGCGTCAGGCCGGTCTCACGTCCACACCCTTAGAGCAACTCAATTCGGCGCGCTCTCTTGGGGCAAATAGCGATCCAACAGGGCGTCAACCAGACCCGAAAGAAGCCGGTCACCTTCTGGCTGATCAACGCGCAGAATATCTTCCAAAATGATGAACTGCTCCATTCCTGTCGTCATCGCCAACCGCTTTTTCAGATCCTCGAAGTCTGAGGGATTCATTCGACCACGAACAGGTTCAAGCGCTTCGCCAAATGCAGCCACGCGTCGGGCCCCCCGTATGTTTCTGCGCGCGTCCTCCAAAGCTGCCTTCAGTGACTCTGCCAGGAACTGCCGGAAATAGGCTTCGTGATCACGTGAGAAATCCAAGTAATATTGCGCAACCTTTTGCACACGGCTTCGTACGTCAGCGAGATCTTCCAATAGGCGCGAAGTCGGCAAAACCTCGAAATCCAACGTCGCATCAAGCGCCAAAACTCCGGGGTCTGAAAAATACCTGTACACGGTCGCACGGCTGGTTTTCGCACGATCCGCAACTTTCGCAAGAGTAACCTCTGTACCCTCGGCCATGATGTCGCGCGCCGCTTCCAGCAACGCCTCTCGGGTCCGGTTTTTCTGATTGGTTCGTTGGGCCAATATTCAAGTTCCTAAATGTTACACTTGTCTTATAAAGAGATGTATGTATCATAAACTCACTTTGATTTTAGTAAAGGGAATCTTCAACGTGGAACAGACTCGCCCGCGCATTTATCACCTTTTCGGCAATCTCTTGACCTTTCACGCGTTCCCTGCGGAGACCGGGGACAAATACGCAATCGTCGAAATCAAGACTGCGCCCGGAGCAGGCGCGCCTCCAAACCATCATGCCGGAGAGGAAGAGAGCTTCTTTGTTTTGGAAGGCGAGTTCGAATTTATGGTCGATGGGCAGACGCTTGGCGTTCGCGCAGGTGATTTTGTGAAAGTACCCGATGGAGCGGTTCACGCGTTCACATGTAAGGGGCCCCAAGCAGGTCGTTTGCTGTGCATCAACGCGCCCGGCGCAATGCATGACACATTCTTCACCGAAGCAGGTGAAGCAATGCCGGACAGCACGACAGAAATTCCTGAACCCGACGGCCCGCCAGACATCCCAGCAATCGTAGCTTTGGCAGATAGAATCGGCATGACAATCCTCGCGCCGGATCATGCTCCGACCTGAAGCGGGTCCTTTGTTCACGCGAGATGGGAGTACGAAAAATGAAATGCATAGGTTTGTTTTTGACCCCAATCCTTCTGCCGCTGGTCGCGATGGCTGATCCGAGTATCGAACGCGGTGAGTACCTTGTACGAGGGCCAGCTGCGTGCGGAAATTGTCATACACCGCAGGGCCCCAACGGCCCGGACATGTCCAATGAGTTCGGCGGAATGTTGGTCGAAAAGAACGAGATGATGGAGGCCTGGGCCGTCAATATAACGCCAGGTAGCCGGATCGCAGACTGGAGCGACGCAGACCTGGTGCGCGCAATTCGGGAAGGCATCCGCCCGGACGGTTCTGTCATCGGACCGCCCATGCCCATCGGGCTTTACCGCAGCCTTAGCGACGATGACGTTATGTCCATGGTAATGTTCCTGCGCACCGTCCCCGCGAGCAAGAATGAAACGCCTTTTTCAACCTACAACTTCCCCCTTCCGCCCAGCTATGGGCCGCCTGTGGGCCTGGTGACGGCCCCGCCCGCTGGACCAAGCGTCGAGTACGGAGAATACCTCGCCGGGCCAATTGCACATTGTATCGAATGCCACACTACCTTTGGGCCACAAGGACCAATGTTCGACACGCATCTTGGCGCCGGAGGTTTTGCCTTTCACGGTCCGTGGGGGGTCTCCATTGCACCAAACATCACATCGCACGAGGATGGGTTAGCCCAATATAGCGATGATGAGTTAAAGATGATGATCGCTTCGGGTGTACGGCCCGATGGCAGCCGAATGCGACCCCCAATGGGGTACGCGCATTATGCCCAGATGTCTTCAGATGATCTTCAGGCAATTGTCCTGTACCTTCGGACAATCCCGGCTCTACCGGACCCATGACCGGTCTGACACCGCCAGGTTTTCGTTCGGGTTAGCAGGGAATTTTGTAACGCGCGCGTTGCTGAAACAGAGCACAACAAATAGGCCAAACAGTTTTCACTATTCGGCGTTCTATTGCTTCGCTTGGCGGCCATGAATGCCATGGCCACCGACCCTAGAGCGGTGCCAAGGGCGGATCGTCAAGACCATGGGAGACGGAATTCTGGTCGAATTCGCGTCTCCAGTCGCCGCGCTACGCGCCGGCCTGCAAATACAGGACAGTATGCACGCGCGGGAAGTAGGCGAACCAAAAGATCACCGTCTGCGGTTTAGTGTCGGGATAAACCTCGGTGACGTCGTAGTAGATGGCGATGACGTATTGGGCGACGCTGTGAACATAGCCGCTCGGTTGGAGAGTTTGTCGCCCGTTGGCGGCATCTGTATCTCGCGCCAAGTACGTGATCAGGTGAATGGACGCATGGACGCTGAATTCACGTCACTCGGGCTGCAAACTGTAAAGAACATTCCAAATCCGTTGGAAGTCTAGAGCGTAGACGTTGTAGGTGACGACGCCATTCCAGTGGCTCAGACCGGTCGCGACGTGACGAGTGTCGCCGGGTTGCCGTTTGAGATTGACACGGACGACTCGGATCAATTGTTTCTCGCGTCCGCATTAGTGGAAGATGTCACCGCTGCACTAGGACGTTTTCGACGGGGTGGAAACCGCTTGCGGGTCTCGTCGCGTTTGAACGGCGCAAAAGACGAAGAACAGGTTTGAGCCAACCACTGGGATGGGCCGGCAGACGATTTGTTCGCCATTCTCGATCAACTCACCGGGGCCATCGTCATGGGCGTCGAGCCCGAGATTGGCGCGCATGAGCGTATGCTTTCCCGCTGCGCGCCGAACCACAGCCTTTCAGCCTAGGAGCTTTGTCAGCGCGATTTTACCATTTTGCACTCGCCACCCCCGAAGCGATGACAGAGTCACAACCTATTTTCGAAGCGGCCATCAAGGCAGATCCGGGCTATGCCCTGCCGCAGGCACTGTTGGCGCGCCAAAAATTTTTACTGCTGAGACTGGGCGTTGCGAAAGACCCTGTCGCCACGATTGCCCATGAAGAAAAAGCCCGACGCCTATACCCGTACGATCCTGTGGTTTGGGCATTTCTGACCACGCAGGCAGCGGGGCTGGTTTGCCGGGGTGTTGAAAGCGACTTGGAGGCGGCAGAAGAAAGATCGCGCGAAGCGATACTTGCAAACACCAAAGTCTGGCATCCCGCAGCCATAGCTGCGCTTTCAGCGACGCGGCGCGGGGATCATGACACGGCGCAAAAGCTGGTTCAGCGAGCGAAAGTGAAATTGCCAGTGTTCAGCGCATCCATGATTAGGCAGTCTCTCGGCAAAGGCGCGCAGACCGAGCCCTGGTCAAGCATTGCGGCAATGGTCGAGGACATGCGTCTTCCTTGATCCACGCTCACCACTTTGGCATTCACCGATCAAGCCAAGATTTTAACGGGCTACCGCTCTTAGACCGGAGTACCGCCAAATAGGTCACTCTTGTTTGTCTCGATGAAACTCCAACGCCATTTCGTCCATAATACCGAACGCCACCGGATAGAAGTTTTCGAACAGATCAATTACCGCAGATTCCTCTGCAGGATGATGTGTGCCGTCGGCATCCGTCAGCCGCCCCATCCGATACACAATCTCGGTCCCTTCTTCCACCGGGGCCAGTTCATAGGTCTCTAGATTAGTAAGGCCCTCGATGGACGAATTGTGGAGGATATCGGTCACATATTCGAATGGATTCCAATCGACGATCAGCATCTGAAAGTGAGCCGCCTCATGAATGCAGTGCAGGCGGACACCGGCTGACGTACGCGACACATCCCCTTCCCGATAGGCGTCTCTCAACATCATCCATCGCATCTTGAGTGCGGGGTCCGTAAGCATTTCCCAAGCAACCACCGGTGGGGCCTTCAGAATGTGCCGGGTTGTAAATACAGCCTCCTCATCGGTCACGCGCACAGGTCCGGCGATCTCTCGGTATTTTTGCCAAGCTGCCGCAAGGTCATAGACCCGCATGGGCACGTCACCAAAATGCTCGAACTGAGCGCTATATTGCATGAGATCCGATGTGATACCCATCGCCTGAAAAGCGTCTTCCGAGAACAGCGCATAGCTGCGTATCCCGGTCTCTTCCTTGACATCGGTCTTCGCCATACGATGGACAAGTATGACATCGGCACCCGAGATATCCTTCATCGGACCGATCGACAGTTCTTCAAACTTTCCGTGATGCGCAAGGATTTTCAGATCGAGGTCGGCGACGTTCCGGCATGCATTGCAAGGGCAAGTCGTGTTCTGCACGATGTTCCGGCGGCGTTCGGCGAACGCTCGATACAGGCTTTCGCATATGTTGAGGAACGTTTCGCCAGATGGGAACGGCCCGCTGGAGTAGGCAAGAACAGCGTCCCCTTCAAGGCCCCGCAGTTTCATCGGGTCTTTCAGCTCAATAACAATCGCCTCAAGCAAAGACCGTATGATCGGGTTGGCGTGCTCCAACTCTGACCGCGTCAGATATCCGGTATACCCGGTAATATCGGCGATTAGTAAGTAACCGGTTTGAACTGGCATTCCCGTCTTCCCATTTGCGCCCTGCCCGTTGACTGTAGCCTCCGCTATAGCACTGGACAAGCGGGTCAGCTCTGGCCCCTTCGGCAGCAGCCGCGCAGAACAAAACGTGCATCATCGGCCAGATACAACCACTGAAGCTAAAGGCCGTTCCAAACGCGGAATAGGCACTGCAATCCGTAGCTTTAGTTTTTGGTCCGCTGTTCCCAGTTTCGCTTGAGCAGGAATTGGTTCTTGAAATTTCTGAGGCCCAACATCACTTCTGAATCCACGATGTCCTCGACCCCATGTATATGGTCTTCAAGGAAGGTCGCCAAATCGTCCGGCTCGTCGCAGACCAGTTCCACCATCAGATCGAACCGCCCCGTGACCCACAGGATATAGACAACACTGGAAACGGCGCCCAGACGCGTTGCCACCGCTTGCGGCGTCGTGCCCGGCGCCACCTTCAGACAGATCATTGCATCAGCCTTGTATTCCGTGGCGGTCGGGTCCGCGATGGCCACGATCCGCAGCAGGCCCGCCTCTTTCATCGCGTTGACGCGATTGCGCACCGTTCCCTCGGACACGTCCAGCTTCTGGGCAATCTCGGAAAACGCCATCCGCCCGTCCAGCTCAAGCATACGGACGATCTCACTGTTCAGACGCTCATCCACCGAATGCGTGCTGCGCTGACGCAAGGGTCTGTCCGCTTCTGGTTTGCGCGATAAGTTCACAGCGCGTCCTTCTTGTGTCTGTCGGCCCAGCGGCCCGTTTTGTGAACCCCGATCATAAGGTCCAACCCGCCGTGACAGCAAACCGATTTCCGGTCCGATGCATCCTGCCCGCGCCTATTGCTGCAAAAGCGCGCGGATATTGTCATCCAAAGCCGCCGTAAAACCGGCATCGTTGCCAGGATTGGCCGCGCAATGGCCCCAGGGCGAGTCATATGGGCAGAAACGGGCGTTTGGCATGTGCCGGGCCTCGATCTCGTTGTCTTCGGGTGGGAAATACAGGTCCTGCGTGCAGGGCATCAGGATGGCGCGGGCCTTGATGGCGCCCAACGCGGCCTTGAAATCGCCGCTATACAATGACCCTGCCGCGATATCACTCGCTTGCCACGTGGCCAGCTTGGCCAGCAGATTGTTGGCATCCCAACCGTCGACATGATCAATCTCCCAATCCAGCAGCAGATCTTCGATCGTGTCGAACCCCAGCTGTTTATACAGTCTCTCGCGGTAGAAGGTCTGCGAGAACGCCCAGCCCGCATAGACACGGCCAAAAGCTTTCAGTCCGGCGATCGGCGGGCTGTCATAGTCGCCCCCGTTCCATGCCTGATCAGCACAGAGCGCGGCCTTCACCCCTTCGAGAAAGACGAAGTTATGCGGCGAGGTCCGGGCCGAGGCGCAAAACGGCAAGATCGCCTGCACCATGTCGGGGTATTGTGCCGCCCATTGATAGGACTGGCATCCGGCCATTGACCAACCGGCCACCAGCGCAATCCGGTCGATGCCGAGATGGTCATGGATCAGCCGGTGCTGCGCCGCGATATTGTCCCACATCTGAACCAGCGGAAAACGCGGCCCGTCCTGTGGTGCGAGCGTGTTCGTCGGGGACGAAGATCGCCCGTTGCCAAACAGGTTCGGGCTGACGATGAAATGCCGCGCCGGGTCAATCGCGCGACCCGGGCCGAAAAACCCCTCGTTTCGGGAATTGGTGCCGGTGTAGAAGGTGGGCAGAACGATCACATTGTCACGTTCGGGCGCAAGCGTGCCAAAAGTCTGATAGGCCAGCTTCGCATCCCGCAACACCGCGCCGGACAACAGTGGAAAATCGCCTAGCTCAAGGATCTGATAGTCTTGCGTCATGCCCGCCTCTGGCTGTTGGACCCGAGCGACCCCAGGGCCGTCCGAGGTGGAAATCAATAGAGCCGCAGGTATTCCTGCACTTCCCAATCCGTTACGGATTGGTGGTATCGCTCCCACTCGTCGTTTTTGTATTCCAGATACGAGTTGCGCATCACCGGTCCCATCACATGCGCGGCCATGTCGTCACCACGCAGCGCCTGAATGGCGTTCCACAAAGTACGCGGCAGGCGTCGAATGCCAAGTTCAGCCAGTTCGCTTTCTGTTTTGGAATACAGGTCGAAATCCGTGGGCTTGCCCGGATCGATCTTGTTCTTGATACCCTTCACCGCGCAGCTCAGATGCATCGCCATCGCCAGATAGACATTCATGGTCATATCGCAGGCACGGTTTTCGATGCAGTGGCGGCTTTGCGGCAGACGGAACTGGGCTGAGCGGTTGTTGAACCCAAAGGTGATATTGGTCGGCGCCCAGGTCACGGTGCCACCCTCGAACCCACCCACGCGCGGGACCAGACCGTTATACGAATTCACCGTCGGACAGGTGATGGCAGTGATCGCCTCGGCGTGCTGCATCAGGCCGCCCACGGCCCAACGGCTTTCATCCGACCAGTCGCCTTCGGAGGTTTCAAAGATATTTTCACCGGGGCGGCTTTCATGCTGCATCGACATGTTGATATGCGCGCCCGAACGCCAATCGCCCACTGTCGGCTTGGGCATAAAGGTCACGAAGCAGCCATGCTTCTTGGCAACTTCTTTCAAAACAATGCGCAGAAAAGCCAGCCGATCGGACATTTCCAGCATGTTGGTATAGTGGAAATCCAGCTCAAACTGGGAATAAGCACCCTCGGCCACCACGTCGTGCAGGTTCCAGCCCAGCCCTTCGATAATATCGATCATGTCCTTGAGGAAGGGCATCGAATCCACCGAATATTCCACGTCATAGCCAAAGGCCTGACGGCGCGGGCGCAGGCCCTGTGCCGGGTCGTCGTCGAAGGCTTTCACAGGCTGACCGTTTTCATCGTATTTCATCACGATGAACTCGGGCTCGACCCCGGCATAACCAATGTAACCTTCCTGCGCGGCCTCGTGGATGGCGCGTTTCAGGGCCTGACGGGGGCAGACGTTGTACGGTGCGTCCTCCCAGTAGAGGTCCGAGAATATGATCGCCATCGATGTGTCCCACGGGCAGACATAGACCGCGTCCAAATCGGGAACCACCACTTGATCGCTGTCGGCGGGGCTCAACTCGGGGACGTAAGAGATCGAGTGCACGGCGAATTGCGGCCCCTTGCCCAGACATAGCGCCTCAAAATCACTCATGGGGACGGGTTTGGTCTTTGGGATGCCGTGCAGGTCGATCCATGCCCCCATCACATATTTGACACCCGCATCCTCAAGGCGATTTTTCACCTCGGGGATCTTGGGCCGGTTGCGTTCGACCGCGTCGTGAAAGCTGTCGTAGTAGATTTTGGCAGTGGGATTATCTTTTGGCATCTGGGCCTCCTCCTGTCAGCGGGCCGGGGCCCCGGCAATTAGCCGGGCACAAAGTCGTCGGGGTCGATGCCGGGCACTTGCGTGATACCGGCCAGTTGCTTCCAGTTATGGGGATAGGCGGCATAGAAGATCACACAGCGTGCGTCCGCCTCATACGAGATGTGATTGTCCTTGGGGATATACAGCACGTCGCCGCGGTTGCAGATATAGGTTTCGCCGTCGCACACCAGCCGGAAGGTGCCTTCCAGCACATAGATGATCTCATCACAGGTCAGATCCCACGGCACCTTGATGTTCTTGAGAACATTGATCCCACCGCACATGGTCTTGCTGAATTCGCTTGTGACCATGGGCTTGATATAGGTGTCGCTGTCGCTTTCACCGATCGCGTTATAGCGATCCTCGACCAAATCCCATTTCATAAGTCTTGGTGCATTGCCCATGGGTCACGCCCCTTCCTCGGCCAGATGTTTCAGAATGCTTTCGTTCAGCTCGACCTTGTAGCCGTCCGGGTCCTCGCAGAACGCAATGACGCGGGTGCCGTTCTTCATCGGACCGGCCGGGCGAGTGATATTCACGCCTGCGGCCGCCAGTTCTTCGCAGGCCTTATAGACATCCGGTGTCTCGATGCAGATATGGCCCCAGCCATTGCCCTTTTCATAGGGGTCTTCCTGATCCCAGTTCGCCGTCAGCTCCAACGTCGGGAACTCAGCCTCGGGGCCGTAGCCGATGAAGGTGTTGGTGAATTTGCCCTCGGGGTAATCGGTGCGTCGCTGGACCTGCATGCCCAGAATGCCGCAGTAAAATTCCAGCGACTTCTCCATGTCCATCACTCGCATCATGGTATGCGCCAAACGGAATCCGCTGCTGATATTCTCGCTCACTTTGGTCTCCTCAATTCAGTGTTTTTCGAGTGTGGTCACATCCTGCGCCACCAGTTCCTGAAAGGCGCGCACGCTGTCTTCCCAAGCGGGCGACAACACGCCCCCGGCCTCGGAAACGGTCGAGGACCGACCCAGTTGCAGCCGCTCGGTCATCTCGTGATCTTCCTTGTGCACGTCCCACCACAGCTTTTTGAGGCCTTCGATCGCGTCGGGCGTCAGGGTTTGACCCTCGGTGGTATAAAGCGTCCTTTTCTGGACCATCGTTCCAGGACCGGTCGGAATGTTCAGGTAAACTCCCATCTGATCCGGGAAATACCGCCCCAGAATGAAGTTGGGATACAGCGTCAGATAGCGCGAGCTGACGCCCAGACTGCCGGATGTCCCGATCTCTTCATCCAGATCGACCGCGCTGCCAAGGCAGTTGCCGTCAACGATGGTATAGTGGTCGGCAAGCGGCTGATCCGTGGTCGAGGCATGGACGAACTGCACGTGATAGGGTTCGATGAAGTTCTCCATGATGAACTTCCAGTTGCATGCGATCTCTCCGAAATCGAGCGTTCCGATACAGTCGACCTTATCCCAGTCGATGCCCTCTAGACGCGCCTGCATCGAGGCGGAATAGGCATCAAAATCCGGCGCGTTGCCGTCCAGATTGACGAATACCCAATCGTTCCAGACATGGCTGCGCACCGGCACAAGGCTGTTTTGCGACGCGTCGAACCCTTCGGCCTGATGCTCGTTTACACCGCCGAAATGGGGTGCGGCACGCAGTTTCCCGTCCAGATCATAGGCCCAGGCGTGATAGGGACAGCGGATCAGCTTGCCCACATTCTTAGGCGCATCTACCAGCGTCAGGCAGCGGTGGCGGCAGATATTGTGGAACGCCCTGATTTCACCCGCCATATTGCGGACCAAAAGCAGCGGATGCCCGGCCAGCGTGACCGGCACCGCATCCCCGGCAGCCTGCAATTCATGGGCAAACCCGACACAAACCCAGTTGCGCGTAAAGACCGAGGCGCATTCGGCCTCCCAGAATTTCGCGTCCTTGTAGGCTGCCGCAGGCAAGCCCCGTTTGGGTGTGGTTTCTTCGTAAAAAGACTTAAGCAACGAAGAGATCGTATTCATCGTTCAAGTTCCCGACGCAGAGTTTCAAAACCAAAATCGCAGTTGGGCTGCGGGTGTGTGGCCAATGTGGCTGTCAGGAAGTGAACTGCGAAATAATCACTCTGTCCACATTTTTTTGCGAATTCGGCAATCCTTTTTGCTGTTTCGGCAATCTTGTGTCGCATTCAGACCAATGTATTGTCGATTTCGTACCACTCTCACTAAACAGTGACCCGGCTGCCATAGGACAGCCGGGTCACGTTCTACCAATTTTGAAAGTAGGTCTGCGGTATCCGCAGAGTCGCGGTGCTGGTTGCAGGTGGCGGGCATCACCAAAGGCCCCTGTCCCATCGACAGCAGGGCCAGAACAGGGCACCCTGCCCGATCAGATATCCAGCGTGTTGTCTTTTTCCCAGCGCGAGAAATGCGACACGAACGAATTCCATTCCTGAAGTTTCATCTTCAGAAACGCGGATGAGAATTCATCGCCCATCATCGCCTTCAGTTCCGTGTCTTTGTCGTATTCGCGCAGCGCGTCCAGCATGTTCAGCGGCAGTTTCGGCGCATCGGTAACGGTGTGGCCCTCGGCATACATATCAATGTCATGGCGCGGACCGGGATCGGCCTTGGCGCGCAGCCCAGACAGCCCTGCCGCGATAATCACCGCTTGCAGCAAATAGGGGTTCGCAGCCCCGTCCGCCAAACGCAGCTCGAACCGGCCCGGACCAGGCACGCGCACCATATGGGTGCGGTTGTTGCCCGTCCACGTCACGGTATTGGGTGCCCAGGTCGCGCCCGACATGGTGCGCGGCGCGTTGATGCGTTTGTAGCTGTTCACCGTGGGGTTGGTGATCGCTGCCAAAGCGCTGGCATGTTTCATGATCCCGCCAAGGAAATGTTTGCCCTTCTCGCTTAGGCCCACTTCTCCAGTGGGGCCGTCACCCTCTCCCGCGAAAACATTGGTCTTGGCCTCAGCCCCCGGTGCATCCCAGACCGAGATATGGGCGTGGCAGCCATTGCCCGTCAGCCCTTCGACCGGTTTGGGCATGAAGCTGGCGCGGAATCCGTGTTTCTCGGCCACGGATTTGGTCATGAACTTGAAGAAGGAATGCTTGTCGGCAGTACGCAGAACATCGTCAAACTCCCAGTTCATCTCGAACTGGCCATTGGCGTCCTCGTGGTCGTTCTGATACGGACCCCAGCCCAGATCCAACATATAATCGCAAATCTCGCGCACCACGTCATAACGGCGCATCACCGCCTGCTGGTCGTAACAGGGTTTGGCGGCGGTATCGAAGGGATCGCTGATCTGCTCCCCATCGGGGGTCAGCAGAAAGAACTCGGCCTCGACCCCGGTTTTGACATGCAGCCCTTCGGCGGCGGCTTCGTCGATTAGGCTGCGCAGAACGTTGCGCGGGGCTTGGGCGACGTCCTCGCCCTCCATCACGCAGTCGGCGGCGACCCACGCAACCTCGGGCTTCCAAGGCAGCTGAATGACCGAGGACGGATCGGGCACCGCCAACATGTCTGGGTGCGCCGGGGTCATGTCCAGATAAGTGGCGAACCCGGCAAAGCCTGCCCCTTCGATCTGCATCTCGGCGATGGCTTGTGCGGGGACCAGTTTGGCCCGTTGTCCACCGAACAGATCGGTGAACGTGATCATGAAGTATTTGACGCCTTTTTCCTTGGCGAAAGCAGCCAGATCTGTCGTCATGGTCGGCTTTCCTTTCCCTGTTGAACCCAAAAGAAAAGGCGCGGCCCCGGTCAGGGTCGCGCCCGCTTGTCTCAGAACCCCGGCTTGCCCGGATACCACTCTGTCCCCGCCAGAGGCACGCGCGCCATGGCGGCGGCCTCCATCGTCAGGGCGCACAGGTCTTCAGGCTCCAGATTGTGCAGATCGTTGTGGCCGCAGGCGCGCGCGATGGTCTGCGCCTCAAGCGTCATGACCTTGAGGTAATTGCGCAGACGCCGCCCGGCCTCAACCGGGTCAAGACGCGCCGCCAGTTCCGGGTCTTGCGTGGTGATGCCCGCCGGATCGCGGCCTTCGTGCCAATCGTCATAGGCCCCGGTGGTGGTGCCCAGCTTCTGATACTCGGCCTCCCATTTCGGGTCATTGTCACCCAAAGCGATCAAGGCCGCCGTACCGATAGCCACCGCATCCGCGCCCAGTGCCATCGCCTTGGCCACATCCGCGCCATTGCGAATTCCGCCCGAGATCACCAGCTGCACCTCGCGATGCACACCCAAGTCTTGCAACGCCTGCACGGCGGGGCGGATACAGGCCAGCGTCGGAATGCCCACATGTTCGATGAACACATCCTGCGTGGCCGCTGTTCCGCCCTGCATCCCATCCATCACCACCACATCGGCCCCGGCTTTCACCGCCAGCGCCGTGTCGTAATAGGGTCGCGTCGCGCCGACTTTGACATAAATCGGCACCTGCCAACCCGTGATTTCGCGCAGTTCGAGGATTTTGATCTCAAGATCATCCGGGCCGGTCCAGTCCGGGTGACGACAAGCAGAGCGCTGGTCGATCCCCTTGGGCAGGGTGCGCATCTCGGCTACGCGGTCGCTGATCTTTTGGCCTAGCAGCATCCCACCGCCGCCGGGCTTTGCGCCCTGACCGACTACAATCTCGATTGCGTCTGCTTTGCGCAGATCGTCGGGGTTCATGCCATAGCGCGAAGGCAGATACTGATAGACCAATTTGCTGGAATGCCCGCGTTCCTCGGGTGTCATACCGCCGTCGCCCGTAGTGGTCGACGTACCCGCAGCGGACGCGCCGCGACCCAGCGCCTCTTTCGCGGGGCCGGACAGCGCGCCGAAGCTCATGCCCGCGATGGTGATCGGGATATCCAGCTGGATCGGGTTCTTGGCAAAGCGCGTGCCCAACGTGACCGAGGTGTCACAGCGTTCGCGATAGCCTTCCAGCGGGTATCGGCTGACCGAGGCGCCCAGAAACAGCAGGTCGTCGAAATGCGGCACCTTGCGTTTCGCGCCGCCGCCACGAATGTCATAGATGCCCGTTGCCGCCGCCCGCCGGATTTCCGCATTGACCGGGTTGGAAAACGTCGCAGACTGTATCGGCATCGTGCGTGGTGTGTGATCGTCCATTACGGTCTTCCTCAGTATTCTGCCGCGTTGTCGACATCGAAATTGTAAAGCTGCCGGGCCGAGCCATAGCGTTTGAACTCTTCGGGCTTGGCATCTGCTCCTGCGCGCTCCAGCAGGTCGGCCAGAAGGGTCAGATGCTCGGGTCTCATCTCTTTCTCGATGCAATCGGCACCCAGACTTTTGACCGAGCCGCGCACGAATAGCCGCGCCTCATAGAGGGAGTCCCCCAACGCATCGCCCGCATCACCGCAGACCACCAGCGTACCGGCCTGCGCCATAAAGGCGGACATGTGGCCGATATTGCCATGTACCACGATGTCGATCCCTTTCATGGAAATCCCGCAGCGCGAACTGGCATTGCCCTTGATCACCAGCAACCCGCCATGGCCCGTGGCCCCGGCATACTGACTGGCGTCACCTTCGACGATCACGGTGCCCGACATCATATTCTCGGCCACGCCCGGCCCGACCGAGCCCTCAACCCGGATCGTCGCCTGTTTGTTCATCCCAGCGCAGTAATAGCCGGTCGAACCCTTGACCGTGACCTCAATTGGGGCATCCAGACCGACAGCGATGGCATGGCTGCCCTTTGGGTTCTGAACCTCCCACTGGGTCTGGTTCGTCTCGGTGCTTTGGGCCTGAAGGGCAGCGTTCAGCCCGCGCAGGCCCTGTTCTGCGACGTCATAGCTCTGCATTTTAGTGGCTCCAGAAATAGACGGTGGCGGGTTCGGGTTCCCAAACGCGGGCGTCCTCAATACCCGGCAGGTTGACCAGCGCGCGGTACTCGCTGCCGAAAGCCACGTATTGATCGGTCTCGGCCATCACCGCCGGTTTGCAGGCAATCGGGTCGCGCACCACGCCAAACCCGTCCTTGGTGCCGACCACAAAGGTGAAGAACCCGTCCAGATCCTCAAGGCTGCTTTCCAGCGCCTCACCCAGAGTGGCCCCATTCTGCATCTTCCACGTCAGATAGGCGGCGCCGACCTCGGTATCGTTCATCGATTCAATCCGCACCCCTTCGCGCATCAGCTTGCGGCGCAGCGCGTTGTGGTTTGACAACGAGCCGTTATGCACCAGACACTGATCGCCGCCGGTTGAGAATGGATGGGCGCCTTCAGTGGTGACGGCGGATTCGGTGGCCATGCGCGTATGCCCGATCCCGTGGCTGCCATGCATCGACGACAGCGAGAAACGAGCCGCCACGTCCTTTGGCAGACCAACTTCTTTGTAGATTTCAATCGCATCACCATCCGACATGACGCGCATGGCGGGGCGCATCTCACGGATTGCCTGCCGCGCAGTATCGACCTTGTCAGCCTGCATCGACAGCACCGCATGCGTGTCATTGGCACGCAAATTGACTTCAGTTCCTACCGCCGCACTCAGATCTGAAGCGAGAGTTGCGAAATCGGCATCAGGGTCATCCGACTGCACCGTCATCTTTGCTTGGCCTGCCGACTGGGAACCATAGATTGCGATACCGGCACTGTCGGGGCCGCGATCGGTCATGGTGATCAGCATATCGGTCAGCATTGAACCCAGTCTGGGCTCGAGCGTTTGGTCTTTGAGAAACAACCCCACAATCCCGCACATCGTCTGAGACCTTCTCTTGTTGTGTTGCCGATACCCTAAACCACGTCCCTCAGGGAAATCTACCCTTAAGAAAATTTTTTTCCCTATGCGAAAATACGTCTAGGCAGATTCCTAAGGCGAAAGCGCTTTCATTTTCCTCATGGTAGGATAACTTCGCTGCCAAGAAAGACCGCATGAACGGGCAAACTGCGAATCGAAGCGGAAGGAAACAGGTGGCAAAACTGACCCAAGACCCGCATTCCGTAAGTTCAAGTGATCGAGAAAAGGTTCTTGAAGTCGCCATCGGCCGAGAAGTTCACGCCTTTCGCAAACAGCAGAACATCACTGTTGCAGATCTTGCGCAGATGACCGGGCTGTCGATCGGAATGGTGTCGAAAATCGAAAACGGGAATACATCGCCTTCTTTGACGACGCTTCAGGCGCTGGCGGATGCACTGTCGGTTCCACTGACCAGTTTTTTCCGTCGGTTCGAAGAACGACGGCTGGCCGTTCACACCAAAGCAGGGCAAGGGGTCGAGCAGGAGCGAGAGGGCACCCGCGCTAACCATCAATACAACCTGCTGGGCACCATAGGCGCCAACACGTCAGGCGTGATCGTCGAGCCCTATCTGATCACTCTGACCGCTGAATCCGACACCTTTCCGACCTTTCAGCACAGCGGAATTGAGACGATCTATATGCTGGAAGGCGAGGTTGACTACCGTCACGGTGATCAGGTCTATCCGCTGAAACCCGGCGACACGCTGTTTTTCGAGGCTGATGCGCCACACGGCCCCGAGCGTCTGGTCACGTTGCCCCTTCGCTATCTGTCTATCATCAGCTATCCGCAGACAAACTGAAGGGCGCCAGAAATTCAGCCGTCAAATATGGTTTTCGAAATAAGTTTAGTGACCAAACCGAAATCAGCCGACATCGATTTCTCGCATTCGTAAGACTTGACCGGGCATTGACGAGCATTGGAACGCCTTTCCCGACATTGACTTGGGATTTGTCTGACCCTTTTGAAGAAATCGACCGCTTTCAGGCCGACATGTCCTTAGGATCAGCACATCAGGTCGAAGACGACTTAATCATCAGGAACTTCTGTCAAACGACGCTCGTGCCAATAGCCCACGTACCGATAGCAGGACCGAAAGACAAAAGACCGATTTGGATCGGTTGGGTTAAAGCAGAGGGGCCTCTGATCCGGTTGTACGAAAGCCAACAAGTTCCGACAGAAGTGCGCTGAGGTCGCGGCTCAGGTATCACTTGCAACCTTCCCTGCTCTTTCTATGCTTTCATTTGGTGGGTCTGGCCCACGGCCTATGCGCCCCAAGTCAATGATTTTACGCGACCTAATAAGTTGAAGAGCAAGACTAATACACAAAGAGCTTCGTCAAGAGCCAGATATTCAGTGCTTCAGGAGGGAACACCATGAAGAGAATTATTCAAACCGCCGCATTGAGCGCGGCTGCTTTCATTTCAGCCATTGCCGCAGGCAATGCGGAAGAATGGCGATTCAACAATTTTCTACCCGAAACCCGCCCAGAAACGGCAGAGCTGGAACGCTTTGTCGAAGAGGTCAACGCGGCCCTTGAAGGCGAGGATAAGCTGAAGCTTTATAGCGGCGGATCGCTGGGTCTTCCGAACACGGACACCCTGCGGTTCCTGCCAAAGGGTGCGGTCGAGATGAGCCTGATCTGGGCGAACTATCTGGGTCGTGACGCGCCAGCGCTCAGTTCAGTTGTGGTTCAAGGCACCATTGGCTCGATCGAGGAATTCGAAAAGGCGATCCCGACAGTGCGCGAGATTTATCAGGAAGAGTTTACCGATTGGGGCGTGACCTCGGTTGGGTATGTGCCGATCCCGATGCTATCTGTGTCGGTCTTCTGCCGGGATGAGCCGGTGCGCACCATTGACGCTCTGAAATCGAAAAAGCTGCGCGTCTGGGCTCGCGATCAGGTTGAAACCTTCACACGCCTTGGGGTCGCCGCGCAGATCATTCCACAGGAAGAGATGTATGTGGCGATGAAAACCGGCGTGGTCGATTGTGCACTTTATCCTGCGCTTTACGCACACACAGTGTCTTTGCAGGAGGTCGCCAAATATGCCTCGTTCCTGTATCCGATGGCGTCCGGCCCCTATGTGATCGGGGTCGCCACCGACAAATGGGACGCTACGGATGACGCCACCAAGGCGGCAATTGCGACCGCCGCAGACGCCTTGTGGGAGCGTACCAATCAATACGAGGACGATTTCGAACGCGAGCTGGCCGCACGTGAGCAGCTGGTCGCAGATGGTGTCACCTGGGGAGAAGATTTCTCGCAGGAAGACCGCGATCTGTTTGTGTCGAACGTCACCGAAATCTGGGCTGAACTCGCGGAAGAAGCTGGCGGCAACGCCCCTGCCTATCGTGAGCGTGTCCTAACCGCCCTGGGCCGCTGACGTCAAAATGGCGCTTAGTCCGGGAAACATCATCGCGCGGGGGCTGGACCGTCTGGCCCTTGCGTGCGCCGCTGCTGCGGCCCTCGGAATGATCGCCATTGTCGGCATCATTGTCACCAGCGTATTGATGCGCAAATTTGCCAATACGCCGCTGCACATCACCGAAGAAGTGGTCGGCCTATTGCTCAGCGTTTCGTTGTTTCTAGGTCTGCCGATGGTGACGTTGCGGGCCAAACATGTGCGTGTGGCACTGTTGGCGGATTTTCTGAAAGGTCGACTGCATGTCGCAATACAGATCGCCGCCCTTCTGGTCGGTATCGTTTTTTTTCTGTGGTTGATCGTCGAAACTATTCCTTGGTTCGAATTCGCGTTCAAGCGCAACCTTAAAACAGAAACCACGCGCATTCTGCTTTACCCTTGGATGGCGCTTATGCCGCTGTCGCTTGGGCTGACTCTGTCTATCTTTGTGGCACGCCTTGTCGGCATTCTGGACAGGGTGGACGACGCCGAGGCCGACATCAAATGACCCCAACGAAAGAGACCAATAAATGTCGTTCTGGCTGACGTTGACAGGCGCGCTTGTTGCCACCGCTGGCACGGGCGTGGCCCTTGGAGCGGCGCTTGGTCTGACCGGGTTGATCATTCTGCACTTTTTCTCGAACGGGGCCACGTCGCTGGCTGTGGACGCAATCTGGAGCGTCTTCAATTCGTTCACCCTCAGCGCAGTTCCCATGTTCATCCTTCTGGGCGAGGTGCTACTGCGCAGTGGAATTAGCGAGCGGGCCTACTCCGCCTTTTCCCCGCTGTTTCGTCGCATCCCGGGGGGCTTGCTGCACACCAATATTGCAGTTTGCACCCTGTTCGGCGCGGTCAGCGGATCCAGTCTGTCTACGGCTGCGGCGGTGGGTTCGGTCGCATACCCTGAGATGTCGAAACGCGGCTATGACAAGGATACGATTGTGGGCAGCTTGGCGGGCGGCGGTACTTTGGGCCTGCTGATCCCGCCCAGCTTGTCTTTTCTGATCTATGGCGCGCTCACTGAAACCTCGATCGGGCGCCTGTTCGCCGCCGGTATTATCCCTGGTTTTCTGGTTGGTCTGATGTTCATGGCGTATCTGTTGGTCAGATGTACCCGAAATCCGGCCCTGGCCCCGCGCGACGAAGCCCCATTGCCGCTGCGGCAGACACTGGCGGGGTTCAAACAAATCTGGCCGTTGCTTGCGCTGATCATTGCGGTCATCGGCAGCATTGTCGGAGGGCTGGCGACACCGACCGAAGCGGCAGGCGTGGGCGTTGTACTGGCCGTGATCATTTCCTCCATATGGGGCGACCTGACTTGGAAGAAGCTTGTCGAAGCGGTCTATCAGTCGGTTCTGTTGTTTGCATCGGTTGGGTTTTTGGTGCTGGGCGCGACGATACTGGCGAAATCGACCAGTATTCTGGGCGTGCCGCAACAGATCCTAGAAGTCGTGGCCGAAAGCGGGATGGGCACATACAGCGTGCTGTTGATCGTGGTGCTGATCTATCTGGTGCTGGGGTGCTTTTTCGACGGGTTGTCGTTGATGATCATGACCTTGCCGGTCGTATTCCCCTTGCTGACCGGGCTGGGCTTTGACCCAATCTGGATCGGGGTCATCATCACCATCGTCATCGAGATTGGTCAGGTCACGCCCCCAGTCGGGCTTAACCTGTCGGTCCTGACCGCGCTGACCAACAACGAGGTTGGCTTGGGCCGTGTGGCAATTGCGACAGTTCCATACTGGCTCATCCACCTGTTGGCCATCTTCATCCTGACGGTGTTCCCGGCACTAACCCTTTTTCTTCCCAACCTTTTGTTCTGAATGAGCGTAGTTGAGCTCTTGCAACGGCCCGTTCCGGCCGAACAGGTTGTGTTGCAGAGTTTTTCTGCTAGCCAATGAGACTCGGCGTGTCTTCAAGTTAGACGGCCAGTTTAGCGAATTGTCGAAAGGGGCAGAGTCCAGGCGTGAATCGGCCCGCGCGGATCATCTTCGCGACTTCGATTTCAGCAACGGTTGCTGCAGTAAAGCCGAAAGCTTTGAACCCCAGCATTGGTCAAGTTCGCCTTTTGATGAACCGGTGGTCCTGTCCACGATGTTGTTCTAGTGTTTCTGCCTCACCACCTCGACTGGAATCGGACATCCAAAGCCCTTCAGCATTTTGTTGATGGCTTTGATACCTGCTGTGTCTACGCCGCTTTTGTCGATGACGATCTTTCGCGGCGACCCGCGGCTTCAGCGATCACGCCGGAATACCGTGTAACGCATCGGTTCAGTGTTGTGTGGTCTACCGCAACGCCGTGCAAGGGTATGACTTCTTCTATATGTCGATAGGAACCACCGTAGCTGACGAAACCAGGGTCAATGGTCAAAAGTGTGAAACGCAAGCTGGTGCAAGCGCCAGTTTCGTTTTCCTCAAGATCAAAGTGCGGTTCGGCCAGCTTCGCCTATTGGGTTACGGCCCAGACCTGTCGTTGAGCAAGCTGCACTGCGGCTTCACCAAAACTGTCACTCAACAGCCAACCGCAATACAGCAGGGGCAGTCCACCACCCAGACATTCACTGCTTACACCCAGTTCTTACGCCGCAAGAAGTTAGTCACGACAGAATGTTTGATAACTTACTGGTTTTTCCACCCTTCAATCAGCCCGACCGCCGCCTGGGCGTAGCTCTGCGGAAACTGATCCGAGGTTCGGGCTTTCATAATCGTATGAAGGCCCAGCAAAAGACCGATCAGCACCCGTGCGGCCTCATCCGGATCGACCTCGGAACGGATGGCCCCGTCATCCTTTGCCCGGCACAGTATCGCCGCAAACCGCCCCTCCAGTGCGGTCAGGTACCGCTCGATTCGCGCGTTGACCTCGGGATCAGAGCGGTCGAATGAACTAATCGAATTAAAGGCAAGACACCCGGCATCCTCAATCTTTGGCATTCGCTCGGTTGATGCGATGCCCCGGAACCAACTAGCCAGATCGTCCAGCGCATAGGTTTCGGGATCAGGAAAGTGCCGGGCTTCGGCATTGTCCAAATAAGCATCCAGAGTCTTTAGAAAAAACTTTTCTTTTCCCCCATAAGTGGTTTGGAGCGTGAACCGTGTCAGCCCCGTCTGCTGCTCCAACTCCCGCGTACTGGCACCGTGGTATCCCCTTCGCCAAAACAGGTCCAAGGCTCCCGCCACAGCACTGTCGTGATCCGTCTTGCGTTTTCGCGCCACAGATTTCTCCTTGCTTTTTCTATCCATGTGGATAGTAATCGATTTCTATCCACATGGATAGCATTAGAGATGCGCGGCAGCAAATGCTGCGTGATCGCACCTGAAATGGAGACCTGACATGACCGCCATCGACCCGACACCCGGCGCATTAAAACCCGTCACCCTGCGCATGATCTTCATCCTGAACGCGCTGAAAATCCTGCTGGCCTTTGGTTTCTTCGCCGCCTTCAAATTCTACGGCCTGCAGGTCGGAGAGCTAGCTGGCCCGCAAGCCGCCAACCTGATGCTCTATACGATGCTGGGTTACATGGTCACCTTTGCCTGCATCGTCGCTTCCATTCTCAAGCGCAGCATGACCGGTATCCGTGCCGCAATTGCTGTTGATTTTCTAGTCTCGATCCCGGCGACAGCGGTTGTCGGCTGTGTCATCGCGATCATTAGCATGGGCCTGACATTCACCACCACTGTCCGCGCGCATTTTGCCTATCGTGTTTGAGATGAGCTCTTTGGCGAGTCACCCAGACATGATCGACGGGCAATGTATCTGCGGCGCAGTGCGCTATCGGGTGCAAGACAACATGACCGCCTTCAAATTGTGCTATTGCAACTTTTGCAAAAAGGCCTCGGGCTCGGCCCATGTTGCGAATGCTTTCACCACGCCTGACCGGATCGAATGGCTGGAAGGTCAAGAGCAACTGACATCTTTCAATGTGCCTAATTCCCAAGTGCGCCGGGTGTTTTGCCGAAGCTGCGGGACATCGCTTCCATTCAAGACACAAAACGGCAAGTTTCTGGTTGTCCCCGTCGGCAGCCTGTCACGCCCGCCGTCCCAGCCCGTTAGCGCGATTGTCGGCAGGGCGTCCCGACCCGCATGGTATAATGAGGCGCTGGGGTTGGAAGGCGTGGTCCTCCCGTTGAACTGAGCTGGACGTCCGCGCTGGGTTTTGCATTTTGCGAACATCAGGTCTGTGGTGGATATCGGCAAAGGCATTCATTTCCTGCAGGATGATAATCCCCATCTGATCGGAGAAAAGCTGGAGGAGTGGTTGGCGCGCCTGCCTGCATGAACCTGTCCTGCCATCTGTAGTTGTTGAACCGTATACATAAATCAGATTTCCTGATTTTATGCTCTGACTATCGCCCAACGCGTTCAAAGGCCAAGCACCGGAGGGAACCCTGTTGAATCTGACGATCCCCATTCCTTTGATCCTGGCGGCTGTCCTGCCCGCTTTTCTGGACCGGTGCTCTGGGTCCGATACCAGCATCGCTCTGGGTGTGTTGGCGCGCGACCGGGTGGCCTTGACCGCGACGGCCGGCGAAATTGTCGTCGATTTACCAATTGCCGAAGGTTCCGTGGTCAAGGTAGGCGACACGCTGGTTCAGCTTGATACCACATTGCAAAGCGCCAAGCTGGCACTGGCGCAGGCAGAACTGGAAAAGGCACAGGCCACGCTTCTGAAACTGCAGGTCGGACCGCGCGAGGAAGAAATTGCAATTGCCGAGGCCAAAGTAGCAGGCGCTGTTGCGCGCCTTGCCGATGCCGAGGCCATCTATGACCGAAATGCCAGACTGGTCGAGAACTCGGTCGTGACCGAGGCTCAGGTGGCAAATGATCTGGCCATGCGCGATTCCGCGCGGGCTGAATTGGCCAGCGCTCAGGAATCGCTGAAAGAGCTGGAAAACGGCACCCGTCCCGAAGATCTGGCGGTCGCCGAGGCCAATGTGCGAGCTGCCGAAGCCTCGGTCGCCGCCGAACTGACATTGCTGGATGATTTAACGGTCATAGCTACCCGCGACGGCGTTTTGGATTCCCTGCCGTGGAATTTGGGCGAGCGGGTGACATCCGGCAGCCCGGTTGCCGTGATCGTCACGGGCCAGACGCCTTACGCGCGCGTCTATGTACCCGAACCACATCGCGTCAATCTGAAACCCGGTGAAACGTTGGAAGTGCACGTAGACGGGCTGACCGATCCGTTGGATGGCGTGATCCGCTGGATCAGCGACGACGCGTCCTTCACCCCTTATTACGGGTTGAACAAGGACGACCGCACGCGCCTTGTCTATTTGGCTGAGATTGACCTGCCCAATGCCTCACCGGACCTGCCTGCCGGGGTCCCCGTACAGGTCCCCATGCCATGAACGATGTGGTCGTCTCGACGAAGGGCTTGACCCGCCAGTTCGGGGAAAACATCGCCGTCAACAATCTGGATCTTGAGATTCAAACCGGCCAGATCTACGGGTTTCTGGGACCGAATGGCTGCGGCAAAACCACGACAATGCGCATGCTGACTGGGCTGCTGACCCCCAGCAGCGGTGCGATCTCGGTTTTGGGCCGGTCAATGCCCGAAGCGGCTGAGCCGCTAAAAAATGAGATCGGGTACATGACCCAGATATTCTCGTATTACCGCGACCTGACGGTGCTGGAAAACCTCAGGTTCGCGGCGGAGATTTACGGCATTCCGGTAAAAACGGCCAAAGATCGGATCGATGAGTTGCTGCACACCTACGATCTGACAACGAATATCAATCAACTCAGCGGAAGCATGAGCGGCGGGCAACGTCAGAAACTGGCCCTTGCTGCAACCGTAATGCACCGACCTAAACTGTTGTTCCTGGACGAACCGACCTCGGCCGTTGATCCCGAAACACGTCGCACCTTCTGGGAACAACTGTTCGATCTGGTAGATCAAGGCGCAACGATGATCGTTTCGACCCATTTCATGGACGAAGCCGAGCGCTGTCACCGGCTGGCGATCCTGCAACACGGTGTGAAAAAGGCGGACGGGTCTCCGCGCCAGTTGATGGATGATCTTCAGGCCGATGTAGTTGAGGTTGAAGGGCCGGATCTGAGAAAGGTCAAACACGCGCTGGATGGCAAACCCAAGATCCTGTCGACCGCGCAAGTCGGGTCGCGGCTGCGTGTGCTTGTGGACAAATCCGAACCTCAACCGGTGGACATGTTGCGCGGCCAACTTGCTGCGTTTCCTAGCCTGTCCCTGACCCCGCAGAGGCCAAATCTGGAAGACGTGTTCGTCAGCGCCACACGGGGGCCAGAACAGTGATTTCGCCACGTCGCATCGCTGCTGTACTTAAGAAAGAACTGCTCCAACTGCGGCGGGATCAGATGACCTTTGCCATGGTCATCATGATCCCGCTGATCCAACTGCTTCTGTTTGGATACGCGATCAACACAAACCTGCGCCATGTCCCTGTCGCGGTGGTGGACCAGTCCGGAACCGAACTCTCCCGCACGCTGGCGCAGATCGTTCAAGCGACGCAGGTCGTGACCATCACCGAGCAGCTGACCACCCCGCAAGAGGCCGAACGCGCAATAACCGAGTCCCGTGTGCGTGCTGCGCTAATCATCCCCCCGGACGTGAGCCAGCGCCTTGCCCGCAGCCCGTCTGTCGGGCTGGGCCTGCCCAACGCAACCAACCAGACAAGCAGCCGACCGGTTGCCCATTGGATCGTGGATGGTTCGGACACGATGGTGGCCAGCGCGATCAAGTCCATGCGCACAATGCCTTTGACAGAACTGCTGAAACAACCACCAAACCGGCAGGTGCCCACGTTCGAGGTGACGCTTTACTTCAACCCCGAGCAACGGTCGGCGGTCAATATCGTGCCGGGTCTTGTCGGCGTGATCCTGACCATGACGATGATCCTATTCACCTCAGCCGCCATCGTCCGCGAACGCGAGCGGGGCAATATGGAAATGCTGATCAACACGCCAATCCGGTCGATCGAACTGATGATCGGAAAGATCATCCCCTACATCTTTCTGGGCCTGATACAGGTCGCAATCATCCTCGGCCTCGGGCATGTCCTGTTCGATGTGCCAATAAACGGCGGATTGGGCACTCTGCTTGTTGTGACTTTGTTATTCATCGTCGCCAGCCTGTCGCTTGGGCTGGTGATTTCCACGCTTGCGCAGAACCAATTGCAGTCGATGCAGATGACCATATTTGTCCTGCTGCCCTCAATCCTGATGTCAGGTTTCATGTTCCCTTTCGACGGTATGCCACCACCCGTCCAGATGATTGCTCAGGTCCTGCCGGCAACCCATTTCATGGACATGATCCGCGGCGTGGTCCTTCGTGACGCGTCGCTATACGAGTTACGCTGGGGAATTCTCTGGATGATCGGATTTGCGATATTCGGATTGCTGGCGGCAACTCTAAGATTCAAGAAACGGTTGGGTTGAAGATCGACCCTGATCTGCCGTTCCAGATTGGTACTGAATTCTGCAGTCGCATTCTACATTGCTGACATTTGCCAGACCTTCGATCTCTTGACCGGCGACGGCGTTGGTATGTTGGCGGCTCAGATCTGATGTACAGGGGCTAGCATTTTTCTTTTGGGGCCAAAGTGCTACAGGCTTGGCCGCGCAGTGGGCCAGCCGCCCGCCGTCAGGCGGTGACAAACACCTTCATTCCGATGGTGTCGTGGAAAGGAGCGCAGTCCATATCTGCAATACTAGCACCATCTACTTTGATGCGTCCTGTGCGCTGGAGACATCAAAGTCGCAAGATAGTCGACCCAACTTTAGTGTCGCCCATTGGCAACTTCACGAACCGTATTTGTAGGGCTTATGAGGGCAGGACTATTGCCCAACGACACTTCATTGAGAAAACATCTGAAGCGGCATGAATGTCACCTCATATACGAGATGACAATTGGGTTTATGCTTTTCGCGGCTCTTGCTGCGCGTGAGGACTATTTAAAGTCACAAAAGGTTGCAAGCCTCTCGGCATCTCAGGCCAAAACAGCGCAGATGTTTAGCAAGGCTTGAATGACCGAGTTTTCAAGTCTCACCGTACCATTCGAATTGGACCTGCAGGTGCGCGGCATCCGACTGAACAAAAGGCAAGGCTTCGCTTTGAGCACTACAAACAGCAAGTCGAGCTGCGCCAACTGAGCATTGGGTGGCCGAACACGAAAGACAGTATGCCAACGGGAAAGCAGTACGGGTCCGGGCGCACAAGCGAGGACAACCAACAAGCAGGGATGTACCTACGCGCGTCATAGGCTCGAAAATGAAGAGGTGAGTTTCTGACAATTGTGTATGAAGTGTAAGCACGCAGCTACATTTTTTTGGTACGGCCCAATCCTGCCATTAAACTGTGTGCTTAAACACCGCAGCCTACTCACATTGCGGACATTCACTGCCTTCACCCAAAAATGCCTTGCAGACCTTAGTATTACAACCTGAACGGCATACACATAGAGCGCTTTGTAGTTTTCCCCCTACATTCAATCCTATTGCAGCAAGTAGAATCAAACGGGTGAGACGCCGTTTACATTCAGATAGATCGCGTAAAGGCTGCTTGTTCCCGCCGCGAACAGTCGGTTCAGCTTGGCACCGCCAAAACACACATTTCCTACCATCTCGGGCATGTCGACCTTGCCGATCAGATCTCCTTGGGGGTTCAGGCAATGAATACCGTCTGCGGCGGAACTCCAGATGCGGCCTTCACGGTCTGGCCTGAACCCGTCGAACAATCCGGCGGAGCAATTGGCGAAGACCTCACCTCCTGAAAGGGTTTTTCCGTCGTTCGATACGCGGAAACGGCGAATATGTGCCGGACCTTCGGGGTCATGAGTGATACCGGTATCCGAGATATAGAGTGCGCTCTCATCCGGTGAAAAAGCCAAGCCATTAGGCTTGACGAAATCAGTTGCAACCGCTGTGACCTCGCCCGATGTCGGGTCCACGCGATACACGTGGCACGCGCCAATCTCGCTTTCGGCGCGCTCGCCTTCATAGTCCATCATGATCCCATAGGACGGGTCCGTGAACCAAATGGACCCGTCTGATTTAACAACGACGTCGTTTGGAGAGTTCAGGTGCTTTCCCTGCCATGCGTCCGCCAGAACCGTGATGGATCCATCATGCTCGGTTCGGGTGACGCGTCTGGTTAGGTGCTCGCACGACACCAAGCGTCCCTGCCGGTCTACCGTGTTGCCATTGGCGTTGTTGGAGGGTTGCCGAAACACCGAGACCGAGCCATCTGTATCGTCCCACCGCATCAGCCGGTTGTTGGGAATATCCGACCAGACCAGATAACGCCCGGCGGCAAACCACGCCGGGCCCTCGGACCAACGAGCACCGGTCCACAACCGCTCGACCCGAGCATGGCCGATGAAACAGGCCTCGAATTCTTTTTCGATGACTTCAAAACCGGTTCCGTCGAGAACGCCGTACATCCGTTTTCTCCTTCGTTTTTCTGTTCTCCTGGAGTGAAAAGCTGCGCACTCCAGGCAGTTCCGGGTCAGGCCAGAGATGGCCTAAAGGACCGTATAGGGGCGGTCACCTGACGATTGCGACCGTCAGGCGCTCAAGCCTTTCAATTCATCCGGCAAAAGCGCGTCGGGAATGTTTTGATAACTGACCGGGCGCAGCCAGCGCACGATCGCCAGAGTCCCGACGGAGGTTGCTCGGACATCTGTGCTGGCCGGATAGGGCCCGCCATGCATCATTGATGAACACACCTCGACTCCGGTGGGATAGCCGTTTGCCAATAAACGACCTGCTTTTTCCTCGAGAATGGGCATCAGTGACTTGGCCAACGCGGCATCCGAGTCGTCCAGATGCAAGGTCAGCGTCAGCTGTCCTTCCAGACATTCCGCCAGCTGTTGCATCTGCTCTTTGTCGTCACACAAGACGATAATGCCAGCAGCACCAAATACTTCGTGCTGCAGCTTGGGGTTCGCCATCCACTCCGCTGCACTGACTTTGAACAAAGCCGGCACAGCGGCGCGTTTGCCCGTCGCGGCACTGCAAGACGTAACCTCGACCATCAGATCGCGGAATTCGCGAACCCCCTGCTCATAAGCGCCAAGGATTCCGTCTGTTAGCATTTTCTGCTCTGCCGTGTCGTTCAGCGCGGCGACACAGGCGGTTTCCAACGCATCCGCATCCGGGCCTTTCAGCATCACGGCAACCCCGGGATTGGTGCAGAACTGTCCGGCCCCCATGGTCAGAGACGCGGCCCAGCCTACGCCGATCTCGGTCGCGCGGGCACGCATCGCGTCTGGAAGGCAGAACATAGGATTGACCGAGCCAAGCTCACCATAAAAGGGGATAGGGTTTGAACGCGCATGGCATAGATCATAAAGCGCCCTGCCCCCGGCGAGTGACCCTGTAAAACCGACGGCAGTGATCTCGGGATGCTGCACAAGGGCGGAACCCACCTCGCGCCCTGATCCTTGCAAGATCTGGAATGTAGCAGCTGGCATGCCGCACATCTCGATCGCCTTGGCAATGGCTTGTCCTACAAGTTCAGCAGTGCCTGCATGAGCGCTGTGTCCCTTGACGATCACCGGGCACCCAGCAGCAAGGGCCGAGGCGGTGTCCCCGCCCGCCGTGGAGAAGGCGAGCGGGAAGTTCGACGCACCAAACACGGCCACTGGACCTATTGCTTTGTGCGTCAGGCGCAAATCCGGACGAGGGAGAGGTGTCCGGTCAGGGAGGGCGCCTTCTTTACGTATATCGAGATACCCAGTCTCTTCGATCAGATCTGCGAACATGCGTAACTGGCCCGTTGTGCGTCCACGTTCACCCACCAGCCGCGCCTCGGGCAGGCCTGTCTCGGCCATGCCGGTTTGCGTGATCTCGTCACCTAGCACATCCATCTGTTCGGCAATCGTGCGCAAGAATGTGGCGCGCTCGGTCCGCGATTTACCCGAGTAAGCGCGGAAATCGCGACGTGCGGCGCGGCACGCGTCATCCACCTGCGCGGCGGTGGCCTGAGCAAAGCTTTGGCCGTCAAGATCGTCTGAGGCACGCAGATTGTCTGACCCGACCCATGCGCCGTCGATCAGATTTTGTCCAAGTATCATTTTATTTTCCCCAATTCAGGACCATTGGGTCCAGCGGTTTTAAAAGGTCTATCAACCGGTCTCGGATGGCCGGTTGCAGCGGATCAATGGGATGGCGGCAGAACTCGGACCCGATGACGCCCCCTTCGACCATCGCCGCTTTGCAGGATTGCCAGCCGCATTGGCGGTTTTCATGGTTGATCACCATCGCCACCCGGCCATAGGCCGCTGTCGCCTCGTCTACACGGCCTGCAAGGTGATGCGTGATGACCGGCTTTATCTGGTCCACGATCATGCCCGAGGTCATCGAACCCGTCGCCCCCGCATCCAGATCGGCCAATAGGGTGATACCTTCCTCGCCATCAAAAGGTGCTTCAATCGCCTCTCCGCCTTCGGCAATCAGCGCGCGCAGCTTGTTCGCTGCCCGAGGGCATTCGATCTTGAACAGCTTTACCATTTCAATCTCTTGCGCCATGCGCACCAGCAACGGCACCGGCAGATCAACGCCCGACAAGGGCGCGTCTTGGACCATGATCGGAATGCCGGCCTCGCCCACGGCTGCAAACTGATCATAGGTCTGCTGCGCGGTCCCCTTCAGAAGCGCCCCGTGATAGGGCGGCATCATCATCACGATGTCCGCGCCCAGATCTTTGGCGAATTTGGCCCGTTCCACTGCGATCTGCGTCGCAAAATGGCTGATCGTCACGATCATCGGCACGCGGCCCGCGACATGTTCAAGGCTGAGCCGGGTCAGGATCGCGCGCTCCTCATCCGAGATCAGGAATTGCTCTGAGAAATTAGCCAAAACGCAGATCCCGTCCGCGCCTTGATCGATCAGGCAATCCAGAACGCGCTTCATCCCTTCCAGATCAAGTGTTCCGTCTTCGTGGAATGGTGTCGGCGCAACGGGCCAGATACCGGTATAGCTCATGGACTACTCCGTAATCTCAAAGTGTTTCAGGTGTTTGTCCGTGATCTCAATCCCCAGACCGGGCTTATTGTCATCCAGATCAAGGAAGCCGTCCACCGCCTCGGGGTCACCTTCGAAGATGTAATAGAACAGCTCGTTACCTACCTCGACGTCGAAGACAGGGAAATATTCGCTGATCATGCAATTCGCGTTGGCCATGGTCAGATGATAATTATGCATCTGACCTGCATGCGGGATGACCGGTATCTGATGCGCCTCGGCAATCGCGTTGATCTTTTGTGCCGCCGTAATACCGCCCACGCGGTTGGTGTCATATTGCAGGACGCTGACGGCCTTTTTCTCGATCAAGTCCTTGCACCCGATGATCGAGAATTCATGCTCACCGCCCGAGATCGGGACGATGTTCATCGCATTCAGCTCGCGATAACCTTCAACATCGTCGGCAATCACGGGTTCTTCCAACCAGCGCGGTTCGTATTTAACAAGCTTGGGCAGCATGCGTTTGGCATAGTCCAGGTTCCAGCCCATGTAGCATTCGACCATCAGATCGACGTCATAGCCGATGACCTCGCGCACGGCCTCGACCCGTTTGAGGTTTTCACGCATGCCCGCCATGCCGTCCTTCGGCCCCCAGCCGAACCGCATTTTATAGGCGGAATAGCCGTTCTTTTGCGCCTCGGCGGCCTCGGCCTGCATCACATCGATCGGGCCAGAGTAGAGCTTGGAGTAATACACCGGGATCTTTTCCTTGGTGCGGCCACCCAGCAGTTTGAACACTGGCTTACCCGCCAGTTTGCCCATCAGGTCCCAGATCGCCAGATCAACGGCCGAGATCGCGATCATCCCGATCCCCTTGCGCCCCCAGGCGTGGCTGCGGCGGTACATCTTTTCCCACAGATAGGCATAGTCGAACGGGTCCTCGCCGATCACCAATGGCGCGAACCATTCGTCAATGGCTGCCTTCACCACCGAGGGTGCGAGGGCTGCGTTGCCGATGCCGATGGTGCCGTCTTCGGTTTCGATCTCGCAGGTCAGCCATTGGTGAAACCGGAAAGACGACATCGCATCGCCTTTTTCGTACAGCACGTCCGACGCGTTGGTGCAGAAATTGCCGGTGGGCGGGACGGTCGGTCCGGTCCAGTTCCAGACGCGGGTGCGAACGGATTTAATCTTGGTCATCTTTGTCCTCTCAGTCCGCGCGGCGTTCGGCGCGATGTGTTTTGGCCATGCGCACCAGCAGGTCGAATGCCTGCCGCGTTGCGCCCGGATTGGCCTTGTTCTGTCCGGCGATATCAAAAGCGGTGCCATGAGCCGGTGTGGCAACGGGGATGGGCAAGCCACCTGCAACCGTCACGCCGCGTTCAAACCCCATCAGCTTGATCGCGATCTGGCCCTGATCGTGATACATGGTCACGACCGCATCGACCTCGCCCCGCTGCGCCTTGAGGAACACCGTGTCCGAAGGCCATGGGCCCGTTACATTCAACTGTTTTTCCTGTGCTTGGCGCACAGCGGGTTCGAGGATGTCAATCTCCTCGCGGCCAAACTTGCCGTTGTCCCCCGCATGCGGGTTCAGCGCCGCGACCGCGATGTTGGGGCGCGCCTTACCCGCCTTGCGCAGCGTGTCATTGGCCAGATTGACCGCCTTCATAACACCCTCTTCGGTGATATTGGCCGCGACATCCTTGAGGCCGATATGCGAAGTTACACGGGTCGTCATCAGCTCTTCCAGAACGTTGAGTTCCGAGTGATAACCAGTATGCCCCATATAGCGCGCCATATATCGGTGCTCATCCTCGGCATTCAGCCCTGCGGCGGTCATGGCGGCCTTGTTGAATGGGCCAAAGAGGATGCCATCCACTTGCCCGGCCATCGCCAGATCCATGGCCTTGTCCAGACAGCGCAAGGACGTGGTGCCGCCTTCGACCGTGACCTCGGCGATCTGCACGTCCTCGGGGGCGATAGTGTCGAGGTTCAGATGGCTCGGGCCAGGACGATCTGTCACCTCGGCCACCGTATTCAGCGGCACCTCAAGACCGGCCTGTTCCGCGCCGCGCTGCCAGAGGTGGCTGTCGCCAACCAGTACGATATCGGCAGCGTCCTGCACGCCTTCCTGGTTAAGCAGCTTGGCGATCAGTTCCGGCCCGATACCCGAAGGGTCGCCGGGAACAATTGCAATGCGGGGTTTAGTCATGCCGCTTTCTCCCAATGTCTCGAAAATCCATCGGGCAAGATGACCATGACGTCTGGCTCGTTACCCGTGTCGAAAGTTTGAACCACCTCGAACGTATCAAGGTCGAACCGCTGCACCTGTTCGCAATCAACTGCGATGTAGGCAAAGTCCGCTTCGTCGTCGATGCACAGGGCCAATGGGTTCGCTGGTGTTTTCTGTTCGTGCAGCAGTTCGCCTGTCGCTTCGTCAAAAACGGAAAACGACCTGCCAAAATGGTTCATTGTCAGAAGGCGGTTGCGCTTTTCATCGTAGTAGATGCGACAGGGATCGTTGGGCGTCGGAAACGTGCGTTCGATCTCAAGCGTCTTCGTATTGATTACAGCCACTGTGTTCGAAATGCGTTGCGAGGTATAAAGCGTCGCTGTTTCTTCACGCAGGCAGCGCCCTTCGGGCTTTTGTCCGGTCTTGATCGAGATAGGTTCGATCGAGGCGTCGTAAGGATTGAACCTGGTAACGTCGCCTGACGTCAGATTCATCGCAAAAGCCGTCAGGCCGTCTTTGGTCAGCGCAAAGAGGTGCCCTTTGGTGCCCCCTGTTGGCGTGATGTGATCCCAACCCTGGTCGAAAGCGCGAGGGTTTTCCTTGACCAGCAAGTGACCCGACCATTCCGACAGGACGTAGAGACGCCCCTGCCCATCCAGCCCAATCCCGTGGGGTCGCGCGTGTTCACCCAGATCGTAGACGTGAACGATTTTTCTCTCTCGGATATCAATCACGATGACCGAGCGGCCGTGATTGCCAGCTATGTCTGAATTCTGCACACCGTAGTGACCCACATAGGCATAACGAAATTCGTCATCCACAACGAACTCGTGGGGGAACTGCGGCAGCTCCAGACACCCCTGCGATGCGCCGGTGTCTATGTCGTACCAGCTTATTCGATGGCTGCATTTTTCAACCAACATCATGGACTGCGCCATGTAGACCTCATCTGAATAGTAAATTGTCGAGGTGTCTGTGGCCGACCACTCACATATCGGCCACAGACGCGCTCCTTAGCGTTCCAGCGCCCCGACGCCTGAGAAGCGGAAGGCTTCCTGTTCCAGCGCGTCAAGTTCTTCGGCACTCATCTGATCATGAGCAACCGTGATCCGGCCAAGGAAAACAAAGGGCAGTTCGTCTTGACGTCCTTCCAGATGCGCCTTGATCGCCTCGGCCGTGGCGGCCCCAACGTCATCGCCCATACGCATCGGCGTAGCATCCAGCTCACCCCGGCGGATGGCATCCAGTTCAAGGCCTGTGCCGCCCCAGCCGGTTGAGAACACGTCTTTCTCTTTGCCGACCGCGACCTGAGCCTCAACCGATCCCATCGCCATTGCAGTGTTGGCGTTGTGGATAATTGTAGCCTCGGGATAGGCTTGCAGGATCAGGCTGGTGCCTTCGAACCCGCCTTCACGCTGATACTCACCGTAGTGTTCGTAAACGGTGTTCCAATTGCCTTTCTCCTCGACGCAGGCCTTGAAATCACCCGAGCGCTGATCGTCCGTGATGCCCGGAATACCCCGGTTCATCGCCATGGTCACATCATTGCCAAGACGCTCCAGCATGTAGTCGCACATGGTCAGTGCGCCCGCAGCCGAACTGAAGTCGAACCACGCATCGGGCTGATTGGTCAGGTCTTTGGGCGGTGTGTGGAAGGCCCAGACAAAGGTCGCAAAGCCGTCATTGCCTGCCATCTTGTCAATATTGTCGGCCTGAATGGCCAGTTCTGACGGCCCGAAGATCACGAAGTCATACAGATCTGCATCCTGAACCACCTGGTTGGCATAGGTCGATTGCAGGCTGTGCTCAATCTGGCGGCTGGCGAACTCGGTCGTCTCGTATTCAATACCCAGCTCTTCCAGACGTTTTGTCATCGCCAGATAATTACGCGCCCAGAAATCGGACGTATCCGCAGACGGATAGATCAGCGCAATCTGCAACGGCGCATCCTGCGTACCGGTGTATTTCACGGCTTCCGCGCCAGTCGTTGCCTGAAGCGCCTCAAGCTTGCCCTCGGCATTCACTTCGCCGGGCACCCAGTAATCTCGGTCGCCGATGCCGGGCAGTTCCTTCAGAGGCAGCTTGGTTTCCGCCATGGCCGAAGCGGCACACAGGCAAAACAGGCTTGTCGTCAGTAGTGCTTTGTTCAATTGTTTCACGGTAAGTCCTCCCTTTCGCGAACATTGTGGGGTCTTGCAGGTGCGCCAGGACTCCTACCTCCGGGCGCACCACTTTGATTGCCTTAGCCGCTTGGCGCAGGCTCGGTTGCCAGTCCCGCCCCAAGGGCCAGCAATAGGATCAGGGCGCCGATCAGCGCTGCAGAGAAGCGGATGAGTTTCTGCGCCTCCTTGCTGCGCAGAGCCGCCATCAGGCCATGCGCCCCGTCCCGGTCTTTCTTTTGCATCCAGGTGTACAGTGCGACCGAGCTGACTATCACCACACCCGAGGCGACGGATTGCCAGAAGAATTCGATCCGCAGGGTCACCAGCGCGTTGATCATCATTGACAGCAACAACACCCCGGCCAAAGACCCGATCATCGAGGCACGCCCGCCGAACAGGGACGTACCGCCGACAACAACCGCAGCGATGACGTGCAGATTGAAATAGGGGGCCGAGGTTGCCTGAATGGCATTCAGCTTTCCGGTCAGCATGACACCAGCCATGGCTGCTGCAGCGCCCATCAGAACATAGGCATAGATCTTGTGGCGATCGACGGCGACACCGGTCATCTCGCTGGCCTCGGGGTTCGAACCGATAGCAATGGTGTAGCGCCCGAAATAAGTGCGGGTCAGGACCACGTAGCCGATGGCCATTGTAATCAGCCCCAGGACCACCGGGACTGGAATAAAGCCCGGGATTTGACCCCGTCCAATTTCCGTGATCAGGTCCGGGAAACGGGCCAGAACCAGACCTTTGGCAATCACCAGCGCCAGACCGCGATAGACTAGGTCCATCGCCAGCGTGCCGATCAGGTCGGGAACTTTAAACCGGGTGATGACCAGACCATTGATCAGACCCATCAGCGCCCCAAGGACAATTGCCAAAGGAACAGCGACCCAGGCGGGAAACCCGTATTGTTTGACCAAAAACGCCATGAGGATCGCGGACAGCGCGGCGATTGAGCCAATAGATAAGTCGATCCCACGCTGGGTGATAACGAAAGTCATCGCCATGGCCATCGGCATATAGAGCGCCGCGTCCAGCAGGATCAGGTTCAGGTTGGTCAGACGGAAATATCGCGCCGGTTCAGCGATGCCCATAAAGATGAGGATCGCCAGGATCATCACCATTGGACCAATGAACGCCAGATAAGGCTCGAGCCGGTCCATGATGGTCTTTTGTTCGGGATTTGTGGTGGTTGCGGACATACCGTTCTCCTTCACGCGGCCGCATCCTGGGCGCCGACGATCAGGCCCAGTACGTCTTGAACGGAACTATCCGCAGTTTTGACAACGCCAACGGCGCGCCCTCGGCGTTGCACATGAACGCGGTCGGCGACCTCGAAAACGTCGTCAAGCGAGTGTGAAATCAGTATTACGGCCAGACCCTGTTCGCGCAGCGCCTTGATCAGTTTCAACGTCCGCGCGGTTTCCTGCGGACCCAAAGCTGCGGTGGGTTCATCCATCACCAGCAAGCGAAGGTCTTCGTGGTAGACCGCACGCGAAATAGCAACCGCCTGACGCTGACCGCCCGAAAGGCTTTCCGTCATGACATCCATTGACCGCAGCCGGACACCAAGGCGTTCTTCCAAAACCCGCGCGGCCTCGGACTTCATGCGTTTGTTGTCCAGAAACGGAATGCCGAAAACGTTCTTGGTCAACTCATTGCCAAGAAACATGTTCGCTGCTGGCGACAGATGATCAGCCAACGCCAAAGTCTGATAAACCGCATCAATGCCATGCGCGATTGCGTCAGAGTGGCTGGCCATCTCCAACGGTTTTCCATCCATCAGAATATGTCCTTCGGTGGGCTGATACACTCCCGTCAAAATCTTGATCAGGGTGGATTTGCCTGCCCCGTTATCTCCAACAATAGCGAGCACTTCGCCCGAATATGCGGTCAGATCCACATCCTGCAGCGCCGTCACGCCGCCAAAACGTTTGGTTATTCCTTGCATTTGAACCAATGGCTGGTCGCTCATGGTTTCCTCCTCTGCGCAAAGCTCCGCCATGGCGGTCAAAAGACCGCTGAGTTGGCTGTGCGCTGTGTCATTTTTTGAACGGGGCCCCTACCGATTCAAGCAGGGGCCGCCGGTTCGCTTACTTGCCCCAGATCTTTGCGTAAGCTTCGCGGTAGGGGCTGTCGGGATCGAACTGATTGCTGTCGCCCAGTTTTGCCAAACCTTCCTCGGTCACCAACGCAGGCGACGTGACATAGCCCGAGCATGGCTCGCCCTGAATGGCACGGTTCAACTCGTCGACCAATTGCCAGCCCTGCAGGTTCAGCGGCTCGGCCACTGTAATTGTCTGGTAGTTGCCGCTGCGGATACGTTGGAAAGCGGCCTCTGATCCATCACCAGCAGACCCAGCCTGCGGCCCATCTTCGGACGAGATACCCGCCGCCGCCAATGCAGGCCCCATGAAGTCGAAGTATAGATCGTTGATTGCAAGCGCATGGGTCCACTGATCACCATATTTCTGCAACAGGCTGGTGGTCAGCGGCCCCATCCGCGCCGAGGTATCGGCGATGGGCGTGTCGACATATTCAAGCACCGTACCGCCGGCAGCCTCAATGGTTTCCTTGATCCGGTCCGCTTTGTCGATGGCGATCTGATAGGTCGAATCGGTGAAGATGATGGCACCAACACCATCGGCGCCGTCATCCATCGCCCATTCCGCGGCCACCTCAGAGACGGTCATGGCATCGGTCGAGACATTGGCGAAAATTCCTCCGGGTGCGTCACACCCGATCTTGGGACCGGAGTGCCAGGCCACCATCGGAATGCCTGCGTTCACCACGCCTTCCAACGCGGCCTGCTGTTCGATGGCATCGAAGCCGTTGATGATAATCCCGTCAGGTTGCAAAGCCAGTGCCTGGCCAATGGCCCCGGTCCGGCCCTGAATAGAACCCGCACCATCCAGAACGCGCACGTCCCAGCCAATGGTTCCGACAGCTTCCTGGACGCCATTGGTTACGCCCAGAATACCGCCGTTTTTCAGATCGCCCGCGACGACGACAATGGATTTGCCTTCGGCGGCTTTGGGTCCGCTGGTGGGGCCGTCGAACGCCGTCTCGGCGGTCACCGGAAGTCCTAAACCCGTCAGAAGCGCAGCAGCGGATAGTGCCATGAAAGTCCGTTTCAGCATAATCTCCTCCCTTATGCTGTTTACTTGTTGGCGCCTTTGCGACGCTGAGCGTAACCGGCAATACCGATTGCAATCAGCAGCGTGACACCGTTGAACATCGGCTCGACCCAGAAGGATCCTCCGAATTGCTGAATGCCCGAGATGCCAACAGCCAGGATCGCGACACCCACGACTGTTCCCCAAACATTCACGCGTCCCGGCTTGATGGTCGTGGACCCAAGAAAGGCCCCAACCAAAGCAGGTAACAGGAATTCAAGACCGACCGAGGCTTGCCCGATCCGCAATTTCGACGCCAGCAGCACTCCGGCAAAAGCCGTGATCAGCCCCGAAGACATGAAAGCGCCGATGACGAATTTCCGGGTCGGAATACCGTTTAGTTGCGCAGCGCGCTGATTGGCCCCAATCGCATAGAGATACCGGCCAATCGGCGTGTATTCCAGGATCAGCCACATCGCGACCGTGATACCCAGCACATAAAACCCCGTGATTGGCAGGCCGAACACGAAGGTGCCGTTGATTGCGTAGAAACTATCCGGCAACGCCCCAACCATCTGACGTCCGCCCGTGTGCCACAGTGCCAGAGCGTACAGCACCGTGCCCGTGCCCAAGGTCGCAATGAAGCTGTCAATTTTGGCAACCTCGACCAGCAGTCCGTTCAGGAACCCGGTTAGCAAACCCAGCGACAGGACGATTGCCACGGCAATCGGCCATGGAATTCCAAACGTGGTTTGCAACGAGATCGCAAGGATATGCCACAGCACGATCCCGTATCCCACGGTTAGATCGATACGACCCGCCGCCATCGGAATCATCGCCCCCAGCGACAAAAGCGCGATAATCGCCTTGTCCGAGATAATCGCCCGTAGATTCAAAAGAGTCGGGAACGTGTTTGGCAGCAGGATGGAAAATAGGATGATCAGAAAACCTGTCAGCAAAACCAGGCCATAGACCGGTAGGAACCTGAGGATCCGTGTCTTTAGCGAGACATCTTTCAGCTCGGCCTTGGTTGGTTCCAGCGCATTGGATTCAAGCGATTGCATTCTCGTATTCCTTAACTCGCGACGGTGTTCGAGGCCGAAGCAGCTTGTATCAGGTTTTCAGTGGTCAGTTCGGTTCCGGTCAATTCGCGCACGATCTGACCCTGACTGAAGACAATGGCGCGATGGCAGATGGCTGCAACTTCCTCGAAATCGGTGGAAACGACGATGATGCCGACGCCCTCTTCCATTGCGCGGTTCAACAGCGCGTAAATTTCTGCTTTCGCACCAACATCAACCCCCGCCGTCGGGTCTTCGCAGATCAACAGCCTGCGCTTGGTTTCCAGCCAACGTCCGATGACCACTTTTTGCTGGTTTCCACCCGACAAGCTTTCAATCGCCATGCTTTGATCATTGGGAGACAAGGCGACGTCCGCTCCGATCCGGGTGGCGCTCTCTGTTTCAGCTTTGTGGCTCATGAACGACAACAGCGACCGCCCGATCGCGGCAGGGTTCAGGAACGTGTTCTCTCGAATGGTCAGTGACATGGCAACGGACTCTTCGGTTCTGTCCCGCGCAACCAGCCCGATCCCTGATGCCATCGCAGTTTGCGGCGTGCTCAGGTCAGGCGTTTCACCATGCAGGGTTATCTGGCCGCTAAACCCTTCCGACCCGAACAGCGCGCGCGAGACGTTTTCGTGACCCGCCCCGCGCAGCCCCACCAGCCCGACGATTTCATTTGTCTTCAACTGGAAACTGACGTTGTGCGCTGCTTCCATGTTCAGGCCAGACACCTCAAGCAACGTTGCACCCGGCGGCATGTCTGGTTTCATCACCTGCCGAGTCTTGCGGCCGACGATCATATAAACCAGTTCTTCGGGTGTGGTGTGGTCAATGCTACGCAGCCCAACCATCTCTCCGTCTCGTAGTACGGCAACCCGATCAGCAATCTGAAAAATCTCATCCAGCCGATGCGACACATAGATCATACCGACGCCTTGTTCCTTCAGCGGGCGCAAGGCTTCGAACAGTCGTTCGACCTCATCCGCAGGTAGGGATGCGGTTGGTTCATCCAGCACCAGATAGTCACAATCAACGGCCAAAGCGCGTGCAATCGCGACCAGAGATTTCTCGGTCCGCGACAAGTCCTGAACCCGCGTAGTCGGGTCGAATTCACATCCCACCTTGTCCAGCGCGTCCTGTGCAAAGCTCTCCACGGATTTCCAATTGATCAAACCGCCCTTTCGCGAATAGCCCAGAGCAAGCGCAATGTTCTCGGCCACGGTCATCCATTCGATCATGCCGAGATCCTGATGGATAAACGCCACGGACTGACGCTCGCCGAACCCGCCTGGACGATGTTCGTAGGGTTCACCGTTGATCAAAACCCGCCCTTCATCCGCTTTGTGAATTCCGCCGAGGATTTTGATGAGGGTCGATTTCCCGGCTCCGTTTTCTCCCAGTAGGGCAACAATCTCTCCGCGTTCGACATTCAGTGACACGTCGCGCAGCGCATAGGTGCCTCCGAAATGCTTCTTTATCCCGTCAAAGAACAGATTGTTTTGCGCTGTGCCGGGCACGGCTGTCTCCTCCTGGGCTTGGGTCACCCTGATGCTCCTCAACATCGTATTGAGTTACCCGTAACGTTACGCTAGCATTCGCACAGACCCGCCCATTGTCAATAAAAAAGAGTTACCCGTAACGTAAATGAGCAGCGACACTGATAAATCAAGTAAAAACAATAAAGTAAGCCTTGCTGAGGTGGCAAAGGCTGCGGGTGTGTCTAAGATGACGGCCAGTCGAGTCCTGCGCGATGAAGGCGGGTTTTCGGAAAAAACGCGCGCTAAGGTTATGGCCGAGGTGGACAGGTTGGGCTACCTACCGAATCGGCTAGCGACGGTTTTTGCGGGCGACAAGAAGTCCACTTTTGTCGGGGTCAGCATCCCTGAACTGGGCAACGAAATATTTGCGCAGGTTCTGGAAGGCATCGACCGAAAACTTGGAGCATTTGGCCACCAGACGGTGCTGGGACTGACCGAGCATGAAATCGACCATGAGGAAAAATGGATTGAGACCGTACTGTCCTGGCAACCTGCCGGGCTGATCATTACCGGTCGCTCACATAGCCAGAAAGCGATCCAGATGTTGCGCGGCGCTGGCATTCCTTTGGTCGAAATCTGGGACTTCAATTCCAGCCCTTTGGACATGTGCGTCGGGCTGAACCACTTTGACAGCGGCTATAGCATGGGTCGTTATCTAGCAGGAATGAATTACCAAAAATTCGGCTATGTCGGCACATGTCATGACGTGGCGAACGCGGCAACCGCACGCCTTAACGGCTTCTCTAAAGCCATCGAGGATGCAAACGGCCGACTGGAAAAACAACTGCTCCTAAAAGATACGCCGGGGTTTTACACCGGGTTCTACGGCACCGAGCAGCTGCTTGCCTCGCATCGCGATATCGAAGTCATATTCTATCAGAACGACAACATGGCGATTGGCGGGCTTCACTATGCCCAGAAAATCGGCCTGAGCGTTCCGGAAGATATCGGCATCGCCGGATGGGGCGATTTGCCAATTTCGGCAATACAACCTTATCGGCTGACATCAATCGCAGTTCCCCACCTTAAGATTGGCCAGATCGCAGCCGAGATGGTTCTGGCTCAGATCAACGGTGAACCAGCCAAGTCCACTACGGATGTCGGGTTTCGACTTATTCCAGGGAGCACAGTAAGGAAGTCGAGATCGGCTGAGTAAACACCGAAGCGGTGCGAGGAATGTATGCCAGTAATCGGCCCTCTACTTCCGTTGATCGGCGGGCATCGTCGAGGAGGCGCAGCGAACCAAAGGAAATATTCGCAGCACGCATACTATCAAAGCGAAGGTGTGAGTGAACTGAATTCTAAGCCCGAACCAGCGGGGCTATGGTGTTGTTCACAGCTTTGAAGGCTCCAACGTGGCATAGTGCCAAGCCTCGCTATTGCCCCTCAAGCCACAGCAAAATTGCGCTCCAGTTCTTTACTGCCTTAGTCAACGCCTGAATCTTTCTTGAGTTAAGAACAAAGTACCCACCGGTAGCAGTAAGAAGCAAAAAGTCTGGCGACCGGAACGCGAACTAAATAGCACTTCGCAGCTGAATGAATCGGTCTTATTGTTCCTAGAAAAGGGGGATTGACGTGAGCGGAGCCGATATTTCGATCCCGGACGGGTCAAACCAGAGCCTTGATATCGCCATCTCAGCTGACGGGACTGCGGAAGTGGGGCGAACCTACAAAATACCTGCCCGATGCGGTATCGCTGTCAGGCTTGCGCGGGGGCAGGTTCTAAACATCGTAAATCCAAGTGGTCATCAGGTCTGTGACTTCTTCGCCTTCGCTGCCGAGAACCTAAACGAACATCTTTCGATGCCGCATCTGCACACTTCGATTGCATCAATCTTCCCAAAGGTTGGCGACGCCCTTGTCAGCAACCAGCGGAGGTCTTTGCTGACTATCGCCGCGGACACTTCGCCAGGCGTGCATGACACAGTTATCGCCTGCCGTGACCACGCGAGGTACCGCGAACTGGAATGTGAAGGGTATCACGACAATTGTGCGGACAACCTGCGCATGGCGCTTATCGCTATCGGGCTGAAAGCGCCGCTCATCCCCGCCCCGTTCAACATCTGGATGAATGTGCCGCTCAAACCGGACGGATCAACCAGTTTTGAAACTCCGGTCGCGCGGGCGGGCGATCGAATATCTTTGCGGGCCGAAGCCGATCTGGTCGCCGTGATGTCGGCCTGCCCTCAGGACATGACGCCTGTAAACGGCGAAGGGGTTGCGCCGGACAAGCTGGAATTCTTTGTGTCAGCGGGCTGAACCGACAGCGCAGAAAAACTAGTTCTGAAGACGAGTTGTCAAAGCATAGGCGAGCGCCGTCCGAAATATCGGGTGAAGTATTAGAGCACTTTGTGGCCACACCTCGCGAACGGGGGCCTCGTGCAAAACACAGTATCCTGTGAAACGCGCGATATCTTGAAATCTGTTTCAACGATCATTGTGTTAAGGTGACAGAGATGGTCGAACTTATCGCTCTCTTAAGTATTTATTACAAATGCACGGCTCTTGCTGTCGATGACAAATTGACTCAATCAGAACGCTTTGCATGCAATAACGCCTATCAAGAAGCCAAACGGATATTTGTCCATGATAGTTTGGACAGCGAAGAAACGCGTTTGACAGCGCAGCAGAACATCCTTGCCTACAGACGCTTCAAGAGTTGGGAGTTTGAAAACGCTGATCTGGTTCGTGAGTTGCGAGCCGCGGAATAAGAAGCGACCCAATTGAGGATGAAGGCGTTTCAAAAGACGAACCAAAACACCCGCTACCGTTGCCACAATTCTGTATCGGGGTGGAATTGAGACCAAGCAAACCAAAAGGCTTGGTGGCTGCCAAGGTCTGATCCGTCTTTGCCTACGGCCCTAATCCCGCCGGCCGTAATTTCCAACCGAACGTTTTCGACAACAATCTCTTCTCCGCGTTGCAAAGCCAAAAGCGCGGTGCTTCTTTGAAATGCAACAGGCTTGCCCGAGGCTGTCACAACACCAATGATATCCTCGTGAACGGGCAAACGCGGGTCGACATCACCGATCGGAAAGATGGGGCCGTTTGCGTCTCGTCCGTTGCGGAAATCGGGATCGCGACCCAACGCATAGCGCTCAAGCAAAACCGTGGTATCCGGATACTCCGCTTTCCACGTGCCCCAGTCGGTAGTGATGACTGTGGCTTGATCAAGCTGCAAGCCTTTTTCGGCCAAGGGGCCCGTTACAGCGTGACCCAAGAACGTGTCAAACACAGAGTAGGTGTTCAGGTCGTACATCACTTTGTTGGATCGGTTCAGCAACCCCGAAGTCCGCAGAATCGGGCGCTCGATCCCCTCGGGCAAACCGTCGGTAAAATAAGCCTGCGCAGCCCCACACAAAGTGCAGTACGGAATACCGAGATCGCGACCACCCAGAGTGTCGTTTACCATCTCGCGCACTTCCATAATACGACGCGGATAGGCCCGATGTTCGCCATTTATAGAAATGCCAAAAACGACGTCGTCGTCTTGCAACCAAGTTGCGTCTTCGGCACTGCTGGTCTGTGGGTTGTCGGCGGCGGGGATACAATTGCATCCATTGTCAGTCGTGTCATAGGGGCGGTCATCAATAAGCACTCCGCCCCAGGATACCATCCTCCAGTCGATGTCGCCTTCGACAAAGATGCGTTCCCATCCGGGTACGATATTGGTGAAAATCGACCGTTTGTACGAAAGATATTCAGGCGGTGCGGGAATGTCCCACGCAATAAGATGGTCCGTCAAATCACCCCAGCTGTTATCCAGCCTGATCTCTTTCCCCAAGAGCGCTGAGGCGGCAGTCGTCAGTTCTGTGTTCAACTGTTCTGAGGGCACAAATCGCATCAAATCGCCGATGATCCACGCCAATCGCGGGTCACCAGAAGATGCGATTTCAGCTAGTGCAAGCTTTTGATTTTCATCCCATGTCGACAGAACAACGCTGTCAACAAACGCAACCCGAAGCGCAAATTGCATCGCGGGGCTCAGCGGGTCCGTCGGCAGATCTGGTGGGTGGCCGAACTCTTCTATCACGTATTCGGGCAACTGCTTTGCCGTTTGTGCCTGCAACGGCTCCGAGTAAATAAAAGTCAAAATAAGAAACGACGCTGCGAAAAGAAGGCACCCAAAAGCATGGCTTTTGCGTGTCATCAACAAAGCTTTTTGATCAATCGTCTCCATAACCCCACCCATTGTCTGAGCACATACGCGCCTGAATGTCGTTGTTTCAGCAATACGACCCTGCGTGGCGCCCCGCGAAAGGTTGGACGATCTGCGCACGCAGGCAAAATCACTTTTGCGCCAAGCTTTGTGAACCGAGGCAAGCGGGCCAATCCAAGGCCCCAGCAGAGCCTTCAATACAGCGCGCCAATCTGCCAAACATGATCTCGATCCGATTGCGTCTCTTGTCGTATCGGACGGCAGTGTTGCGCTGTTTGCGACCCGGGACGCTCGCGCCAATCCCTATTTCTTTCACCGTTTCTCTGATCCAATCGGCACGATAGCCGCGGTCACCCAGCACCCATTCGACATTTGACAGACTGCTGATTAATGCTTTCGCACCAGTTTTGTCGCTGACCTGACCCGCGAAGACAAATAGTTTCAAAGGGCGTCATTCGCCCTTGTGCTTAAACCAATGGCGCACCATGGCTCATCTGTCACAAACCGCATGTCACTTTGCGTTCATGCCACCCTTGGTGCGCCCGATCTGACATGTTCAACGCTCGTTTCGAACGCGATGAATCACGCAGCAAATCGAAGTCAATTGGTCCTGAGCCTAGACAGCCTCGGATGGCAGGCCTCATGGTTTACTGCAGCTCAGAGATAGGAAAGACCATGATCGCGAAGCGAATGGAAAACCTGTACCAAACAAGATACGAAGCAGATATTGGCGTCACCCTTACACCGATCCTGTCAATACAGGCGCCTCCTGCACTCGATAATGGGCGCCTTGGTCAGCACGTTCTGGCAGCGATCGGCGCCCATGTGCGGGCGACACACGGTGTCCAAACTGGGCGCGCGTGCCCTCAGCCATTTGCGCGACATAAGCTCTGAAGACGATCATGATCGACGAAGTCCACAACTAGCTCGCGGGCGGCTGTCGCGAGCAACGGCGTTTCCATTCGAATGTGTATCCTGCTCAGACAGTTTCACAACTGTCCGACTTGCACGCAAAAAGTCCCTGGTATCTCTCTGCGTCATTGGCGCTACGCTAGGTCTATGACCTGTAAGTCCTGTGCTACTTGCTTATTACCTCTCAGCACAGCGTCAGGCGAAGAGTTTCAAGTTCCCATGCGGTTGAAAGTCCGAGCTTTGAAAGGCGCAACCTGGTTGGAGCAACTATATTGCCTCGGAAGTCAGCATGTTGGTCGGTGAGTGGATTTGGCGCTACAGGTCGTACGGGTAGAACTTCGTCACGCGAAGTTCTGCTCCAAGTCTGGCCATGACCAGTTTGCTATGCTCGCTGCTGTGCACCTAGTGATGACGCGACCATTGGCGACTGTATCTATTGCGATGTGTCTTAGTCCCACGGCAGGTTTGGCATTCGCTGATCGACGAAACTTATTCGATCAATTCGTTCACCTTTCATGCAGTTCGCTAGCCCCGGCAAAAGATGATCGCACATTTCAGAAGACCCGGTTGCCAGCACGAAACTCTGAGAACCTAACGAAACCCGATTTTCTGACAGCGGTGAAAAAAGGCAATCGAACAAATCGGTGTAAAGGCGGATCGCACCTTCGAAATAGGTCGCCGGTGGCCTGTGGATACCCGTGAATTAAGGGAAAGAACCGGGCCAAATGCCCGGCAATGTGTCTGCGACTAGCAATCTAGGTGTCGCGGCTTAATGCGTGAACGGCCATATTGATGCAAATATGACCGTTCAATTGATGATTAGTTCGGTTAAGACACCCGCCACAAGGCACAGCAATCAGGAGGATCGCCTGCTTTTGGCAGTCCGCACAAAAAACTATGCGTTGGCCAGGCGGGCGTTTACGTATTCCCAGTTGACGATACTGTCGACGACAGCAGCAACGTATTCTTTGCGGCGATTGCGGTAGTCGACGTAGTAGGCATGTTCCCAAACATCGATACCCAAGAGTGGGACCATGTCGTGCACAAGCGGGTTTTCACCGTTTGGCGTCGACAAAACGACTAGTTTGCCCGAGTTGTCTATGGCCAGCCAGCCCCAACCAGAACCGAATTGTTTGCTGGATACATTGACCAACTGCTCGCGGAATTCTTCAAAACTTCCGAAATCACTCTCGATCTTTTTCTGCAGGCTGCCGGGCACGCCGGTGCCGCCCGGAACCAGCATTTTCCAGAATTCGGTGTGGTTCCAGTGCTGGCCTGCATTGTTTAAAACGGTCTGATATGTCCCGCGATCCGCAGCCGCGGTCTTGATGATATCTTCCAGAGACTGGCCCTCAAGACTGGTTCCGGGGATCAGTTTATTCAGGTTGCGGGCATAACCGGCAGCATGTTTGCCGTGGTGCAGCTCCATCGTTTCTGCTCCAATTACAGGCTCCAGCGCACTGTGGCTGTAATCAAGGGACGGGAGTGTGTAGATTTCGGCGGCATTTGCTTTTTTTGCAAAAGCCGGGGCTGCGGCAACCAACAGACCCGAGCCGGCAGATGCAAGAAAACCGCGACGCGTGAGAGACATTTTTCGATCCTTTCCATTGCCTGCCGATTGAGCCGACAGATGTCTCAAAAACACCTGCCTGAGGCTTTTATTCGAAAGAGTTAGTGTACAAATCGCCGCACAGCTCGTTTGGGACAAGGCGATTGCGGATCACGGTAGGCCGTCTACCGCGCGGGTTACTCAGGTTCTACAACCTTGCTGCACAGGTCGACCAGAAATTCGAGCGTAGTCTGGACATGTGGATAGGGGGCGATGTCGCTATGGGTCAGAACCCAAAGATCCAGTGATTGCGTTAAAAAGCCAGGCAGGGCTTCGATCAAATCTGGATTGTCCCCGGCCATAAACTTCGGCAGCGCGGCAAACCCCAGTCCGCTTTTGACTGCAGAGAGTTGAGCGTTTACGTTATCTGTTCTGGCCGCAATATTGCACTGATCCGTTATTTTTCGGAACTCGGTTTCCTGGACCGTATTTCCAAGTGCGCCAGTGGCGACGACCACGTTATGCCCCAGAAATTCGTCCAGCGTATGGATCGGCTCAAGGTCGCACAGGTATTCCCGTGACGAGTAAATACCAAATTTAACTGTCCCAAGCTTTACCGCATTCACTCTGTACGCTTCTGGCTTACCCAGACGAACGGCAATGTCAGCCTCGCGGTTGTGCAAATTTACCTTCTGATTGGACAAAAGGAGGTCGATCTTGATGTTGGGATTCAACGTGTGAAATTCGATCAGTTTGGGCGCCAGCACCGACGCACCGAACCCTTCGGGTGCAGCGACCGACACCCTGCTGCCTTTGAAGTCACGATGCCCGCGCGCCACTTCGCCCATATGGCAAAGTTCCGTTTCGACCCGTTGCGCGATTTTCAGAATATCCTCGCCAATTGGTGTAAGCGCGACGCCCGTTGTCCCGCGATCAAACAGCGGCAGGGACAGCGCTTTTTCCAGGTCTCTCAACTTTCGCCCGACCGTTGCCGGGCTTTCGGACAATTGCGACGAGGCGCCTGCGATGCTTCCTGATCTCGCGACCGAAACGAGGAAGCGCAACAAGTCCCAGTCCTGTACCGGAATCTTTTCCAATGCGTCTGTCGCCGCGTTGTTGCTCATCTGTCCACACCCTTGTTCTTTACTTACTTTTTCACAATTCAACAGAAAAAAAACCGTCTTCAACTTTACTTGTTGTTTCGTGATTGGAAAAAAATTTCACAATTTTTTCTGAGACTTAACGTTTTATCCGAGGTCCCTTCTCAATTGATGATCCACCCTTCATTTTTGAATGGTTGAGACGAGTTTTCCCAAGCTCAGGTAACGCCGCGTGAGCGCATCAGCGTTTGCTTATTAGCTTGGAGTGTAAAATGAACCCTGATGAAATAATGAGCCCGATTATCGAGGGCGACGAGAACGACAATATGCTGATGGGAACGCCCGAAGACGACATTATCAACGGTCTGGGCGGCGACGATCAGATTGAAGGTCTCGGAGGCAACGACGTTCTGACTGGCGGTTTGGGCAATGACATGTTGGATGGTGGCGAAGGTATCGACACCGCAGCCTTCAATGACATTGACGTGCCCGTCGACGTTGATCTGGTCGCAGGTGAAGCAACGCGTGAGACAGGTTTCTCGGTTTCGATCGTAGATCAGCCTTTCGTAAACTTTGGTGATCCTGAAGACAGCCTGGTTGACGAAGCGCTGGCCGGAAATCTGTACTACAACATCCACACAGCCGATTTCCCCGGCGGTGAGATCCGTGGTCAGTTGGTGGTTGACGAAAACAACCTGGATCAGGACGGCAACGGTACGCTGACTCTGACCGCAGTACTGGATGCTGCACAAGAGCCCGGCCCGCTGTCGGATTCGTTGGCAACAGGTACAGCCAGCGTCACTGTCACTGTTGTTGACGGTGTCGCAACCTACTCGTCCGAACTGTCGGTAACCGGCCTGGCCGTATCCGACCTGCTGACCCCTATCCCAGGCGTGGTTTCGGCGATCCACCTGCACAACGCACCCGCCGGCCAGAACGGCCCGGTTGTGCGCGACTCGTTGGTTGATGCCGGTGGCGAACTGGCAAGCGCCGAAGAGGTTTCGGAAAACCCGTCGGGTGTTCTGAATGTCGAAGAAGTGACCACTCCGGATTCGGAAACTGACACTCTGACCAGCATCGAAAACATCATCGGTTCGGATGACCCTGACAACCTGATCGGTGACGAGAATGACAACGTTCTGACCGGCGGTCTGGGCGATGACACGCTGGATGGCGGCGAAGGCATCGATACTGCAGCCTTCAATGACATTGACGTGCCCGTCGAAGTTGATCTGGGTGCAGGCACAGCAACACGTGAGACAGGGTTCTCGGTTTCGATCGAGGATGCACCTTTCGTGAACTTCGGTGATCCTGAGGACAGCCTGGTCGACGAAGCGCTGGCTGGAAACCTGTACTACAACATCCACACCGAGGATTTCCCCGGTGGTGAGATCCGTGGTCAGTTGCTTGTTTCTCAAAACAACTTGGACCCTGAAGGGAACGGCACACTGGTTCTGACCGCACGGTTGGACGCAGCTCAAGAGCCCGGCCCGTTGTCGGAATCAGAAGCAACCGGCTTGGCGACCGTGACCGTTACTGTTGAAAACGGTGTCGCAACCTACTCGTCCGAACTGTCGGTAACCGGTCTGGCCGTATCCGACTTGCTGACCCCGATCCCAGGCGTGGTTTCGGCGATCCACCTGCATAACGCACCCGCCGGTCAGAATGGCCCGGTTGTGCGCGACTCGCTGGTTGACGCTGGTGGCATCCTGGCAAGTGCCGACGAAGTCTCCGAGAACCCCTCGGGCGTGACCAACATCGAAGAAGTGACCTTTGCTGTATCTGAAACCGATAGTCTGAACAGCATCGAAAACGTCATCGGATCGAATGACGGTGACGTACTGATCGGTGACGCGAACGACAACGTGTTGAACGGCCTGGACGGCGACGATGTTCTGAGCGGTCTGGGTGGCAATGATACTCTTAACGGCGGTGCAGGGGATGACACTCTGATCGGTGGCGGCGGTACCGATATCATCGATGGCGGCGAAGGCTTCGACACCAACGACTTTTCGAACATCAACGTGGGCGCCGCAGATCCGACGATCGCAGGTGTTCGTGTCACGCTGGCTGCTGATGGCAGCGGTACGGCCGAATACAATGGCGGTGGCGGAAATGGTCCTCTGATCCAAGAAACCTTTACCGGCATCGAAAACATCACCGGTTCGTCCAACGATGACGAGATTGTTGCGACAGGTGCTGCTCCGAACACCATCGACGGTGGTGCGGGTGATGACTTCATCGCTGGTGGCGGTGGTCTGGATGACCTGAGCGGTGGCGAAGGTATCGACACCAACAGCTTCCAGGGCATTGGTGCCGAAGTGATTGCGGATCTGGCAACAGGAAGCGCATCTTACGCGCCAAATGAAAACGTCACGATCTTCGAGAACTTCGACGGGTTCGAAAACCTGGATGGGTCTGCCAATGACGACCAGCTGTTTGGTGACAGTGGCGCCAACACCCTGACCGGCAATATCGGTAATGACCTGCTGGTTGGCCGTGGTGGCAACGACATCCTGCGAGGCGGAGAAGGCAATGACGTCCTGCAAGGCGGCGGCGGTAACGACATCACCGATGGTGGTGAAGGTATCGACACTGCTGATTTCCAGGACATCGGGTCTTCGGTCACAGCCAACCTGGCGAACGGTATTGCGACCTATGCAGCGCCGAACGGCAATGCGGTTGCGGACCAGCTGATCAGCATCGAAAACCTGACCGGGTCGGTCAACGACGACTTCCTGACTGGTGACGATGGTGACAACCTGTTGGCAGGCGCTGCTGGTGACGACGTCATTAACGGCGGTGCGGGCAACGATATCATCCGCGGCGATGCTGTCGGTGAAGGCGAAGCTATCACGGTGTCGGTGACCAACACACTGGGTGAAGGCGGAACCTTCCTGACACCCGTCTGGTTCGGTTTCCACGATGGCGCCAACTTTGATCTGTTCACAGTTGGTGAAGAAGCCAGCCTGGGTCTGGAACGTCTGGCCGAAGACGGCAGCGTCGAAGGTATCGCGGCTGAATTCAACCAGCAGGTTGGTGACAACGGTGTTGATGCGACAATTATCGGCGGCATCGGTGCTCCGGGACCGATTGATCCGGGTGAAACGGCCAGCTTCACGCTGAACGTCAATCCTGATCAGGTTGGGCAAGGTTTCTTTACTTGGGCAACCATGATCATCCCTTCCAACGACGCCTTCCTTGCCGTACCGGATGACGCGCTGGCTGATCCCATCTTTGACGAAGAAGGCAACTTCATTGGCCCGATTGTCATCGAACGCTTTGGCAACGATGTTCTGGATGCGGGAACCGAGGTCAACAATGAAGAAGGTGCAGCCTTCCTCAACCAGACCGCGCGCGATCAGGGTACTGCCGAGAACGGCGTCGTGGGTGCGCACCCGGGCTTCAACGGCTCGGAAGGCAATCCGGATGGTGAGCCTGTCAACATTCTGGGTGGAACAACCGCTGCCAACACGATTGTTGACCCGATCGAAGGGGACTTCACCCGCAACAATGGTGAAGAGCAGCTTCTGCGGATCGTGATCGACATTGCAGAAGGTGGCAATGACGAACTGTTCGGTGGTGCCGGCGACGACATCATCGATGGTGGCCGTGGCGACGACATCCTTGATGGTGGTGCCGACAACGATACCCTGATCGGTGGGTCTGGCCGCGACACGTTCACGTTCCGTCGTGGAACGGGCTTCGACGTCGTGGCGGACTTCTCGGCCAGCATCGAAGACGGTGACTTCCTGGATGTGTCAGACTTCGGTGTCACGCAGCTCGAAGAGCTCAGCATCACAGCCGATGGTGAGAACACCGTAATCGACCTGGGCAATGGTGATCAGATCACTCTCGAAGGGGTTAGCCCCGATGAGCTGGTGGCCGAGAACTTTATCTTCGCTGAAGAAGAAGTTGTCGCTCCGACCAATGGTGATGACGATCTGGTTGGCGGCGTTGGTGACGACGAGATCGAAGCTGGCAACGGCGAAGATATCGTTGAGGCCGGTGCAGGCAACGACGTGGTCGACGGTGGCAATGGCGATGATGATCTGGACGGCGAAGCCGGAAACGATCAACTCATCGGCAGCAACGGCGACGATGATCTGGTCGGTGGTCTGGGTGACGACAACCTGGATGGCGGCAACGGTGATGACCTGCTGGAGGGCGGCGATGGTGCCGACACTCTGGACGGTGGTCGCGGTGACGACATCCTGGACGGCGGCCTGGGCAACGACATGATCGAAGGTGGTCGTGGCAATGACGTCATTGATGGCGGCGAAGGTGATGACGACATTTGCGGTGGTACCGGTGATGACATCATCAACGGTGGTGCTGGCAATGACCGTCTGGAAGGGAACCGCGGTGCGGATACCTTTGTCTTCGAAGCTGGCTTTGGCGACGATGTCATCGCTGACTTTGAAGCCTTTGCCAACGGCGACACACTGGACCTGACCTCGGCAGCGTTCGACCTCGACGACTTCGAGGATCTGGCCGCAGTCGCGTCGCAGGACGGTGATGCCGTTGTCATCGACCTGGGTGCCGAAGGCAGCATCACGCTGCTGGGTACTCAGCTTGCCGACCTGAACGAAGACAACGTTCTGGTTTAACCCAAACACGGCGGCGGCCCAGACGGTCGCCGCCGTTCCATTCCTTTATGTCAGAAAGAGGGCCACCATGTCCCATAGTCCCCTCAAACGTACCGAGCTTGAGCAAGCGTTCCGTGCTGCTCGCCCGGGTCTTTTTGCCACCGGTGTCATCAGCATGGCGATCAACCTGACGATGCTGACCGGTCCTTTGTTCATGATTCTGGTTTATGACCGGGCATTGCCCAGCCAGAGCTACCAGACCTTGCTGGGTCTGAGCGTGCTGATGCTGGGGCTGTATTCTGTGTTTGGCCTGCTGTCCCTGGTGCGGTCCCGCATTCTGGTGCGTATCGGCAACCGGCTTGGCAACACGTTGGAAAAACGCGTTTTCGAGGCGCAAATTGAACGCTCGGTCAAGGAAGGCGGCGCCAAGGGGCGCGATGCCGTGGGCGACTTGGGCACGTTGCGCGACTTTATGGGCGGCTCGACCCCAGCAGTTATTTTTGATGCCCCCTGGACCCCGATCTATCTTGGCTTTGCCTATCTGCTGCATCCTTGGCTGGGCTATGCCGGTCTTGCCGGTGTGGTGTTTTTGCTGGCGGTGGCCATGCTCAACAACGTGCTGACGCAGCGCGGCGTAGCACGTGCCAACCAGTTTCAGGTCCGCAGCAATCGCGTCCTGAACGACGTAAACCGCAACCATGAAGTCGCCCACGCGATGCGGATGCGCGATGATCTGTATGATCACTGGCACGGTCTAAACGGTCAGGCACAAGTGAAACAGAGCCAGATCAGCGACATGGCGTCGACACTGTCATCCATCTCGCGGACCGTGCGCTTGATTTTGCAATCCGCCGTTCTGGGTTTGGGTGCCTATCTTGCCATTTCGGGTGATCTGAGTGCCGGTTCGATCATTGCGGCCTCGGTTCTGGTTGGGCGCGCGCTTGCACCTGCCGAACAGGCGATCGGCAGCTGGCGGCAATATGTTCTGGCCAGCGCTGCGCGCAAGCGTCTCAACAGCTTGCTGGAAGACTATCCTCCTGCCAACCCATCGGTTCAACTGCCGCAACCGCGCGGTGTTCTCGAGCTGAAGAACGTCTTTGCGACCACCCCGAACGGCGGTGCAACGGTACTGCGAAACGTCTCCCTGTCGCTGGACCCTGGTGAGGTGCTTGCGGTTATCGGCCCCAGTGGATCGGGGAAATCCACGCTGGCCCGTGTGATCGTCGGTACGTTGGAACCCAGTCGGGGCAGCGTGCGGCTGGACGGCGCGGACATGAGCTATTGGAACGCCCTGCAACTGCGCGACTCGGTCGGCTACATGCCGCAGACGGTCGAGCTGTTCGACGGTACGGTCCGCGAGAACATTGCGCGTTTCCAAGTCGATGCCAGCGACGCCGATGTTGTCGCAGCGGCCCAAGCGGCAAATGCGCATGACCTGATCCTAAAGCTGCCCGATGCCTATGACACGTCTCTGGGCGAAAGCGGCAGCGCCCTGTCGGGTGGCGAGCGTCAACGGATCGGTTTGGCCCGTGTTCTTTACAAGAATCCTTCCCTGATCGTGCTGGACGAGCCGAACTCGAACCTGGATGCGGCTGGTACGGCGGCTTTGTCGATGACGATTGATCGTCTCAAAAGCGAAGGACGAACCGTTGTCATGATCGCGCATCGTCTTGGTGCCTTGAATCAGGCGGACAAGGTTCTGGTAATGGATGGCGGGACGGTCTCGGCCTATGGCCCGCGTGACGAAATCCTTCGGACCTACTCGGAAAACCGCAACAAGAAAGCCAGCGCAGACGCAGAGACTGCTGCGCCAAAACGTGAGGGTAAGACCAATGCGTAACGCAAAGACAGCTCCGGCAGACGGAATTGGAAAGTGGGTTCTGCTTGGAACCGCGATTATAGGTCTGATGGTTGGCGGGCTAGGTTATTGGTCCGTTGCGACCCGCATCGACGGCGCGATCGTTGCCCCCGGCATGGTGGCGCTTGAGACGGATCGCCAGACGGTCCAACACCTTGAAGGTGGCATTATTTATGAGATCCACGTCTCGGAAGATGATGCCGTGAAACAGGGGCAGGTTCTTGTCAGCTTGGACACGACGCGTGAACAGGCGGAACTGAATGCGCTGAGCAGCCAGATTGCAACTCTGACCGTTCGCAAGGCGCGGTTGCAAGCTGAATTGGCCAATCTGGACTTCCTGTCTTTCGCTTCGGAATTTGATCACAGCGAAGATATTCGCGAGATTTTCGAAAGCGAAGCACAGCTTTTTGAAAGCCGTGCGATGGCAAAAGCTGCCAATATCGCTCAGCTTGAAACCCAGAAGGACGCGCTGTTGGCTCAGGTGGCAGGCCTGCGCAGCCAGATCAAATCGCAGGAAGCCAACCAGAGACTGACCCAGGAAGAGCTTGAGACTGTTTCGGTCTTGAACGACAAAGGTCTTGCAAACGTGACACGACTGCTTCAGGTGCGCCGCGCTGCGTTGGATATCGAAGCAAGCTTGTCCACGAACACAGCTCAGATCGACAGTGTGCAGGCCCAGATCGCCGAGGTCGAAAGCGCACTGATCAGCAATGCGGCCACATCCCGTGAAGAAGTCTCGACCGAACTATCCGACGTATCTCAGCGGTTGCGCGAAGTCTTGGAACGTAAGACAACAGCTCAGGACCGAATTGCTCGCAGCCAGATATTGGCGCCGCTGGACGGTCGGGTTCTGAACCTTGGATTCCACACCAAAGGTGGCGTTGTCGCGCCCGGGCAGGCGATCATGGATATCGTTCCGGTCGCCGAGCAGCCCATTCTTATGGCGAATATTCCCGTCACCGAAATTGACAGGGTCGTTCCCGGTCAAGACGCGCGGGTTCGTCTGACCGCGTTCAATTTCAACCAGACCCCAGAATTGAATGGGTCAGTGAAATGGGTGTCGGCTGACACGTTGTCAGACCCTGCGACAGGCGCTGTTTACTATAGTGCCGAGGTAGAGATTAAATCCGAGGAATTTGCCAAGATCAAGGACAACGAGTTGGTTCCCGGTATGCCGGTGGAAGTACTGGTTTCAACCGGGGAACGACTGGTCATCTCATATCTGTCGCGGCCCATTCGGGATGCCATGTCCAAGACGTTCCGGGACGAATGAAACGGTAATTCCGCCCGAGAGGGCGGAATTTGTTTAGCAGGCAAGAACAATGAGAATCTCACTCGAGGCAATTGAGTCGTTTGCGATCCTGTGTAAGGTCAAGTCCTATTCGAAGACGGCTAAAGAGCTGGGTCGATCTCAGCCAGCCATAAGCAACAGGATCCGATCGCTTGAAACTCTGGTCGGGGTCAACTTGTTCGAAAATGGTGACCCCAATCTAGCGTTGACGGAAAGCGGCCGCGAACTTTTGGATTGCAGCGAGAAAATACTGCAAAACATACATCGCATACGGAACATCTCAGACAGTAGAGGCAGCCAGCCTGTTCGCATCGCGTTTTTGTCAACGATCGAAGCTTTCCTGAATCCCTACAATTTATTTCTCACGGCCCCCGATATCGCCCGGTCCTCGTTATTTATAGAAATGCAAAACTATGATGACCTCGAAGATCAAATTCGTTTCATCGAGGGGAATGTCGCGTATTCGGTCGTTCGGGACGAAAACTTGCCGTCACTCCGGAAAAGCTGGCCATTCACTATGCGCTGGATCGCCAGCTCTGATTTTCCATTAGAGAATTTCGGGGCCAGCACTCAGCTTCCGATAGTAGAGCTTTCTGAATTTGTTAGGTTTTCCAATGTCTTTTATTCAAAACTCGAATCCTTGGGCGTCGGATATAAGGTCGTATGCCGCGCGGCGGGCATCAACTCTTATCTGAATGCGATTTCTGCCGGTCTTGGCATCGGTTGCATCGGCGATTTGTTCGTCGTGCAAAAGATGAAATCCAGAAACCTGCGCTTTCTTGATAAAAGTTTGGGAGATTTTGGGCGCTTCCATTTGGGTCGGTTCAACGTTGGAGATCTTTCCTACGACGCCGCAAAAGCGACGGGTATTTTTGACAAAGCAATCGACAATCAAAACCGGGTAATGCGGGAGTTTTTGTCTTCGATTTGAGCTGAAGTGTCTCCATCGGATTGGAAAGGACCTTCTCGCATGATTGTGTTTCACACTTTTCACCGGTGACCTTGAAGTTCATCTTTCGAACAAGCTGAATGCAAAGGCCGTTTTCAAGGCGGCATTGCCCTTATGTGCGCAAAATAAACACAAAATGACCACTTCACCGCAAACCCAGCAAAACTGGACAATCGTAGCACCTGATTTCTTAGCACCGGCATCGTTGAAGCGTAGGATTTTTCAACATCGAAAGCCCCTTAAAGTCCAAGGCACAGACGAAAGTATGTCGGTATTACATCGACGGGTTCCAAGTAGCGGCCACCTAACTTCGAACGCAAATCAAAAGTCCGTTCCGCGCAGATTGCCAAATCTAGGCTTGGGTCGACGTTAACCTATGGCGTATTGTGCCACTTTACCCTCGTCCCATTCCAAACCCATTCCCGGGCGATCGGGCGGGGTTACTTTGCCGTTGACCACTTCGTATGGGTCTTTGAGGATTGGATTCGCCCAATCGACCCACTCCAACCAATGTGCGCCCGGATCCGCACACATCAGATGCGCGCTAACCTCGGGGAAAAGATGCGACGATACCGGCCATCCTGCGGCGCGTGCAAGGCTTGAAGCCTCGAGCCAACCCGTTACCCCACCGATTTTCATGGCGTCTATCATGACCAAATCAAGCGCCCCCGCGCTTGTCGCTCGCGCCATGTCACCCGGCCCCCAATGGTTCTCACCCCCTTGAATAGGAATGGTGGAAACTGCACGCAGTTCGGCCAGTCCATCATAATTGTCGAACGCAATCGGCTCTTCGATCCATCCCAACTTCTGCCCGGCCAAGGCGGTTAGCCGCTGTTTTGCCTCAGCTACTGACAGCCCCTGGTTATAGTCAGTCACAATTGTCGTCGCTTCGCCAACCGCGGTCCGCACTTCGTCCAAAACAGCCAGATCAGTATCTAAGTCGGGATAACCCAGCCGAACTTTCAAGGCTGAGAATCCACCCTCTGCCAACAAGTCCAGGGCCTCGCCCGCAACCTTGCTGGGCCCAATCAAGCCCATTCCATTCGAGTTGTAAGCAGAAAGAGCTTTCGCAGCGCCGCCCAGAACCTGATACAAAGGTCTGCCAATCGACTGCCCAACAGCGTCCCACGCCGCCATGTCAATCCCGGCTATGGCCATCAGTGTAACCCCCTCGGCCCCCAGCAGTTTGAACTGCCCCAAGATACGCGTGTGCAGTCCACGCGGTTCCGCAGGAGTTCCTTCCACTACTGGCGCCAGATCGCGCAATAGAGCCGCCGTGGCTTTTAAGGCAATCGGAGAATACGTGAACAGGTAACTGCGGCCAACGGACCCATCACTTCGTTCGAGATCAATCAGCACCAAAGGGGCCATCGTAACCTGCCCGGTCATCACAACGACAGGGCGTCGCAATGGAACCAATACAGGGCAGATCTTCAGCTTTGTGATGGTGATTTCTGACACAACAACCAAGCCTTTCTTTTGCAGATTTAGAAGGCCACAGCGACCAGTTCTTTCGTTCACCAAAACCTACGCACAGAGCCGCTTCATCGCAATCACTGACCCCGAGCCTTACACCTGTTCCTCAAACGCTCCGGGTTCCAATTCATCCCAGAACGCAAAGATAGCAGTCGCGTTCAATCCGGATCGCCATCCATGCGCGCGAAAATGCTCGCGATCCAGATCATCTGACAAGCCCGATAGAAAGAGCCTTTTATCTGCGTCGCGTTGCGTGGGGTTTCGCCGCGAAACCAAATCTTCAACCACCGACAGTTTCCGCGCCCGTTCCGTGCGCTCGGCCGCGCGACTTTCATATGCCTGATCTTCTTGTGCCTGATCAGCCTTTCGCTTCCGAGCGGCCTCCAAAATCTCGGGGCTGGGATCGGAAGGTACGGGCTTATCCGGAACTTTGTAGTCATCGCGCAAAGCCGCAGACAGATACCCTATCGTCGACTTTACGCCCTGTTGCCGTTCATTCATGTAATCCAGTTTTTGCTGAACATAGTCCTCACCATGTTCGGCGATCCATTGTCGGGCCAACCGATCCGCGACCCCCTGTTTACGCAGTTTTTTGTAAACCGGAAGATTACGGACCCCGTCGCCGTCATCAATTTGGAACATGGCCATCTGCGGATTTTCCCGGATCAGAAACCGAATATCCGTGACCGCCCTGCCCTTTTTGCGAAACTCTGGTTCAATCACGATGTCCGAGCTTTTGTTCACCTCGGCCACTGCTGGCTTTATGATCTTGGCGTTCAAATGCTTGAAGCTGCCGTAATAGTCGCTGCCATCCACGCCCATCAGTTTGCGAAATACATCCAGCGCCCACCATCCCGTCGACCCGGTGCGTACAAAACGGTAGCAATTTTCGTATAAGGCCAAGCCATGGCCTGAGCTGAAATTACGTTGGATATGTACATTGATCAGTGCATAGATCTTCGGATCGAACAGCTTTTGCGCCAACGCCGGAGAGTAAGCGTATTCGCAGATACCATTCTTGAGTTTGGCGAAACTCAAAAGCGACGAAACACCCCATTCCTGCCGCCCTTCTTCATCCAGCATGTCCCATTCGGCCACCGTCTCGGCAAGGGCGCGCAAGCTGGATCTGAGTGTGTCAAAATCGTTGGAATTATATCCGACCATCATGGCCAGCGTCCGCGCATCAATCGTGTGGGTCGCAGCTGATGTCAAAGTGTCGTAGGCATTTAGCAGCAATACATTTGACAGTTTACGCTGTAATAATGTGAGCTTGCCGCTGATATGAATAGCGGCAACGTTCTTTTTCACGGTCTCACGCCGCAGCGCGCCCGTGAGAGTATCCATATTGACCTGTGTCTCTGGCATTTTCCTGCCTGACTGCTCGTTTGCGTTAGTCTGTCACGAAAGGTACCTTGATTTCAATTCTTATTGGGTGCCCAAATACAGGATGAGATACGTCCTGTAGACAGGTACCTTACTAGGTTGAACGGCGTGTCTTTCAGAATTGATCTAAGGAATAGAACAACAGCGATCATCACGTGACGCTGAAACTCGGGGCTAAACGGCAATAATAGACTCCTTTTTCGGCCATTTGTGACATCCTGAGAATCGGCGCTCTTGTTCCCGAGAACGGTAACCTTTCATCCCGCATTTGGGTTCCATTGATCCCGTATACAGGCACCCAACAGCCTGAATTCGGGTACCCAGTTGCGTCTACCCTTTTGATAATAAATAATATTACAGCTGCAAAGTTTCTAAATACCCTAAAGAATCAAAACTATTTGTCGCTGTTTTTTTCTCGAATCCTACAGGTTTCGCAGCGAAACTGATTCCACAACCGCCTGAAACCCGAATAATTTTCAAACAAGGATAGCCCAAGAACAGAATGTACGTTAGATTGATGAATATACGCTGAAAAGGCGAACATTTTCTGAGGCACCGACAGTGAACAAACCTGCACAACCTAGCCTGCCCCCCTATCTGAATCTTGATCCAGAGGCTGCGGCTGACCGATTACCGGATCCTATTGGGACTCAGCGATTCGCGAAAGCCGCCGCTTTTTGCGCCAAAGGTCGTGATGATCTTGCCCGTCGTGGATACGCGCCCGATGGTGAAAAACGCTTGCGACGGTTTTCCACATGGGAAATCACCAAATATCTCATCCCTGTCGCTCCCGCCCATCTCCGGCGTGTACTCAAGGCCAATCCAGAACTTCCCCAGGGCGAGGGAGAGGGCGGATCCAAGTGGTTCACGTTGGAAGAAGTGCTGGCCCTACGCAAGTTCTTTGCCAGCGAAGGGGTCAGCACGAAAGAATACCTGCCCTATCGTCCCGAAGGTCTGCCCGCCAAGGTGGTTTCGGTGGCGAACTTCAAGGGTGGTGTTGGTAAAACCAGCACCGCCGCGCATCTGGCCATGTCAGCCGCGTTGGACGGCTACAAAGTCCTGGTGATCGACTTGGATAGCCAAGGTTCGATGACTTCGATTTTGGGCGGCAATGTTGCAGATGAATGGCAAACCGTGTTTCCGCTGATCGCCAAGGACTATGCGCGTGCTGTTCAGCAGGAAAACAAGGTTCGTGCCGCAGCAGAGCAGCCGGAAATTCAGCTGGATGAAACGTTGCGAGAGGCGCTGACCACTCAGCCGCATGACGTCATCCAGAAAACGCATTGGCCCAATATTGACTTGATCGGTGCGCAGTTGAACCTTTACTGGGCCGAATTTCAGATTCCCGTCTGGCGTATGGGATTGCGCAGTTGGCCTCTGTGGGATGGATTGACCAACTTTTTGAACGATGACGGTGTTCTGGATGCGTATGACGTCATCTTTCTGGACACACCCCCTGCCCTTGGCTACCTGACCATCAATGCGCTGGCCGCGGCCGATATCTTGCTGGTGCCGCTTGGGGCGTCTTTTCTGGAGTTTGATTCAACCGGCCGGTTCTTTGACATGCTGTATTCGACATTCGCCAGTATCGAAGATGGCGAAAACACAGCCCACCGCGCTGCTGGATTGCCTGAGATGAAGTTCGAATGGGACGTGGTCCGCGCGATCATTACGCGGTTTGATGCGAGCCAACAGACCGATATGGCCAATGTGATTCAGGCCTATTTCGGCGATTTCATGAACGCTTATCGCCAGGATTATACCGCTCTGGTCGGGCAGGCGGGCGAGCAAGTGAATGGAATCTACGAAGCGGATTACCGTGAATTCAACCGAGAAACATATGTCCGCGGACGCGAGACATTCGACAGAACTTATGCTGAGTTCAAAGAGCTTTTGATCGGATGCTGGTGGCGGGACGCCCAGATGGAGGAGCAGGCAGATGGCTAAGCGCAGAAGATTGACCGCACCGGACGCCACCGCGTTGCAGGAGATGGAGGAAGGTTTCGCCGCGAAACCGCAATCCAATCCGTTTGAGACCAACTCTCTGACGCCCCCAATTGCACAGGTTGCGGCCGAGGCCGCAGCCCTCTCGGGCATGGCCGCTGTCACAGATCGCGCTGCCTTGGCTCAGGATCAGGGCGATGCTGAGCGTTGGCGCGTGGCGCAAACGGACGGGTTGGTTGCACATAAGGTTGCTCTTGATGAGGTCGAGCCCGACTACATTCGGCGCGATCGACTGGACATCAACGAAGAGGAAATGGCGGAGTTGATCGAGTCCATCCGAGCGCATGGTCTTCGCACTCCGATCGAAGTCACCGGGCTTGAGGACGGGTACGGATTGATCTCGGGGTATCGGCGGTTTGAAGCGTTTCGGCGTTTGGCTGCGACGGATTCGAATTTTGCAGAGATCCCTGCATTCATCCGCGATGCCGGAGCGGGGCAGGGTGCCTATGTCTCGATGGTGGAAGAAAATGAGTTGCGCTCGAACCTAAGCCACTATGAGCGGGGGCGCATTGCGGTGTTGGCTGCAGGGCAAGGTGTGTTCGACTCGGTTGAAGACGCGGTCAATGCCTTGTTCTCGACTGCGTCCAAAGCCAAGAGATCTAAGGTTCGCAGCTTTGCGGTAGTGCATGAGGCCCTGGGCGACCTGCTTCAGTTTCCGACGGAACTGACGGAGAAAGCGGGCCTCCAATTGGCGGCAGGGTTGCGCAACGGTGCTCAGGCACGGTTCCGTGAGGCGCTAGACGGGGCCGAGGTACTGGATGCCCGATCGGAATGGAAGCTTCTGGAGCAGGCGGCAAAGGACGCGCCCGTGCAGCCTATCATCAAGTCCCGAGGGGGACGTCCGCAACAGGTCGAACGCATTGACCCTGTGGCCTTGGCAAATGGAGGTTCGTTAAGCGCCGAGGTCGCACCGGGCGAGGTGCGTATCCGGGTAGAAGGGCGAAGCCTGAATCGTGAGGCCGTTGAAGTGCTGCTGCGTCAGCTTGCAGATCACATCGGTTAGTTTCGCTGCGAAACCCGCGTTTCAACGCTCGTTTGAAGCGATGTCTAGGGTGTCGGGTTTGTCTTGGGTGGGGCAGGGAAGGATTCTTGAGTGTGGTGTCAATGTGTGCTTCATTTGAATTGATCAAACTACCGGCAGGGCAGGGCTTATGACCCGACGGTGTAGTGACATCGACTTTGTTCACAGAAATCACCAGTAGACAGTAGTGCGCAAAAAGGTTTATTAATGAGCATTAAGTTCCAGATAAGCCCTTTTCGTAGCGCAAATTCTGAATTTAGTTCTCAAACCGCAAAGCAATGTTTTTTTGCGTTGCCACGCTTTGGCAAGTCAGAATCAGCCCCTTTGCAATGTCACCGTCGTCAAGCGCGATCCGGTTCCGCATATGGACGGCGCCTTCGGTCAGATGGGCGATGCAGGCCCCGCAAACACCGGACTGGCAACTGAACGGCGGGTTTATTCCTGCTGATCGCGCAGCTTCGAGTATGGTCTGGCCCGCAGCAACCGGCAACTCATTCGACCTGCCGTTCATCTCAATTCGAGCCGTCGCCTCGATGCCGGGTACACTCATGTCGCTTTCACTATCTCCCCCGAAGCTTTCAAAGTGGATGCGGCTGTCCGGCACGTCCAGATTTTGCAGTGACGCCCGTACTTCTGCGTTCATGCGACCGGGGCCGCAAATCCAGTACTGAGCATCTTGGGCGACGGGAGGTGTTTCGGAAATTGCAGCCAAAATGGCATCAGTACCTACCCGCCCCGTACGCCAGGGGCTGAGCCAACTAAGTAAAGTAGGGCGTGACAACACATGGCGCACAGTAAAACGCTGCGGGAATTGCGCTTGAATCTGATCCAGTTCCTCCTTGAAAAGAATACCGCTTGCTTCTGTGTTGCCAAAGACCAGATGCGCAACCGAATGGGGTTCATCGGCCAAAACGGCATTGATCATCGCATATAGAGGCGTGATGCCGCTGCCTCCACCAAAGAAATAATGCGTGCGCCGTTTCAAAGGCCCGGGCTGCAGCTTGAAATGTCCGAATGGCGGCATGACATCGACGGCGTCGCCGACCTTCAGGGTGTCACCCACGTGGTTCGAGACAATCCCATCTTTCACACGTTTCACGGTAATGCGCAGCGCAATCCCGGGTGGGTTCGAGATAGTATAGCTTCGCCTTTGCTCTTGCTCGTCCAGCTGAAACCTGACCGTCAAATGCTGACCGGCTGTCCATTGAAACAGATCGGTCGCGGAAGATGGAACATCAAAGGTGACGCTGGTAGCGGCCCCCCCAATCTCTTTGCGGATTTCTGACACAGTCAGAGAATGAAAGTCACGTTGCATCGGGAAATCCAATCATCGGTAGTCGTAAGTTGTCGTCAAAGACCGGATCACCGTTCCGCCCAAGTAGGTTTCAAAGACAAATTCATCTGTTTGACGCATCTTTCCAGCATATCCCTGCCATTCATAATCCACCTGGCTCACGGCAGTGACGTAGCGGGTATCTTCCTCGGATCGCGCAGTTATCTGAAGTTCAGATCGCGCGGTTTCCGAGTACCCCTCAAAAGCCTTGGTGAAGTCGGTTTCTTCCGCATCGGCGCTATCAGATATCCGATATGAAAAACTATCATCCTGCTGACCCGGCCCGTATTTAAGTACGACCCGGTGCGTGGCCTCAGGGTGCCAGTTGTCCCATGTGGCCAACAGGCTCTGTTCGTCCTGGGCCTGCAAAATACGCGCAGCCATGTCCTCGGGGGCCTCCGCCTGTGCTGTCAGCACCAGAGCCGAAGCGATTGCAACGCCGATCAGGGTGGCTTGGATGGATTTCATGATCCGTTTCCATATCGTTCAGTCGTCTTGCATGAAGGCCAGCACGGCTTTCTGGTGCTGCGTGATCGGGCTTTCGCCAACACCGGCGGGACCGATTTCAAGGTATGGACTATTCAGAGACTTCTGCTGTTGTTCGCAGGCATAGATATCCTCGGTCGTGAAATCTCCGGATGCCATTGGGTCATCGTCACCAGCCGCATCATCACCGTGGTACTTTGCGCCGCCGAAATCCTTCCAGAAGCCCCAGCTTTTCCACTGTTGTTTCTGAAACGCCCAGTCCGAAACATTCGCCAGCTTTGTGCGATTTTCGATACGTGTCAGATCAGGCGCCAGAGGCGTGATGATGAACAAGTTCCAGCTTTCTTCGCTGGCCCCGATGCCAATACCCGGAAAGAGCATTGGAACCCATGCCCCGACATGCGGTTCAGGGGTTGTACGCGGCATTGGCAAGTTGGATTCGTGGTCCTTGGCGTATTCTGCTGATGGGGGCTCCCAAAAGTGGTAGTGCGGCCCCTTCCAACCGTATTCCGCCTTTGCATGGTCATACATGTGCAGCGTGTTCGAATGCAGATGGTTTAGGTGGTAGACGTCGACGTAGTTCTCAACAACGATCTTCCAGTTGGCCTTGATCTCATAGCTGTTTTGCCCTTCTACATACTCGACCAACTCTTCAGGCTTGTGTGGACCGAGCAAGGGATCAACTTCTCCGAACCACTCTGCCAAAGTCGGTGCGTCTGGGTCGGGGTGCACAAACATCATGCCGCGCCAGACATCGACACTTGCAGGTTTTAAACCAAGGCAAGACTTATCGACACCATTAGGGAACTCGGACACCTCATCAGGGACGGAGATCAGGTTGCCTTCCAGGTCATAGGTCCAGTCATGATACGGGCAGGTCAGCGCCTTTTGCGTTTTTCCAACTGCGCGGATCAGTTGGGTGCCCCGATGACGGCAAATATTGTGAAAAGCGCGCAGACGGTGATCACGCCCCATGACAATGAACAGGTTGTTCAGGCCTGCCTGAACGGAAATGTAGTGCCCCGGGCCCTCGACATCCTCGACCAATCCCGCGAACCGCCAGGTGCGCGAAAAGATTTGCCGCTGTTCCCGATCGAACCAGTCCTGCGAGGTATAAGCCGAGACCGGCAGGTGGTGGTACATTTTGGTCATGTCAATTCCTCAGGCAAGCAGGTGGGCGTATTGCGGAAACAGGCTGGCGGCGATCATCATCAGTCCCGACAAAGCCCACAGGCAAACTATGGCCCAGTAGAGCAAAGGGTCGTCATCTCGGTTGATCTCGAAGACCAGAAAGGCTTGCTGGTTCTGGACGGTAGGGACGATCCACCAAACAAAAAGCAGCCCCCATACCCAATAGAGCTCTAAGACGGTGGTGATCAGCAGGATAGGCAAAGCAATGTAATTCGCCGTTCTGGTATGGCTCATGGCGTTGCCTCCAGAGTGGAGGCCAGCAAAGAGGCAGCCAGTTTCAATTCCGCACGCCAGACTTTGGGTGGGTCCAGCGGCGACAGGGCGTCCATACTGACAAAGATTGCAGAAATTCCCTGAGTCACGGCGCGAATGTGTGTATCTGGCGCGTTAGGGGTCGCACGCCTTAGGATATCCTCGACCACATCGAAAAACTCCGTAAGGCTGTCCATCAGATCTTGCCTCAGATCCGGACGATCCGGAACCTCGACCACCAATGCCTGATAGGCCAGCATCAACCGTGGATCGGTCCCGCTATCGTCGGCAAACAGTGCGTCTACAAGGTCAGACGGCGTTGCTCCGCCTGGCAGCGCCTGTCGGAGCCCTTCTAGCGATTCAGAAAAACCTGCAACAACGTAGCCGGCCAAGGCGGTTACCATTTCGTCCTTGTTTCCAAGGTAGTGACGCAGAAGCGGTCGTTTCACGCCAGCCATCTCGGCGATCCGCTCTTGCGTCGCACCGTTAAGCCCGAACCGCGCCACACATGTGAGATATGCGTCCAGAATTTCCTGAGATCTTTGGTCTTTTAACGAAGGTCGCGGCATATTGGCCCCATAAATTGTCACTGATGACAAATAACTATGCACATTAGTTTGTCAATGATGACAATTTAACTTTTTCGTCTCAGGAAAGGTCGCAATTTTCAGGCTGACACATAGGAGGCGACGCTAAGCGTGTGAGGCTTGCCTTCCACCAATCTCCGCATCGCGTCGGGGTCCAAGGGCAACGACTTCAGAATGCTGCCGAGCCACTTAAACTTCTGCCTGGCTTCCATTCATTGGAACCTAGCGACAATGACCAAAAAACCTTTGCGAACAACAAGCCTTAAGTCTTAAGCCGATGGTGAAGCATCTGCGGAAATGAGGTTCGCGACTGGAACAATCTGTGCGGTTATTTGATCTCTAAGCTGAGTGAGAGTCATCTCATCCTGTTTGATGAATTCGATAAACGCCTGATTTAATGCACTGAAGACAAGCGCGCCCAAATCTGTTGCCACCAGGTTTCGGCGAACTTTTCCTCGATCCTGCAGAACCGCAATCAATTCGGTTACTTGCGCCACCAACCGACGATCCTGTTCCGCATAGCGCCGACCGCTTGGCGTGTTGGGGTGTTCAATAGAATGGGCAATCGCCGTGCGCCACATTTCCTTTGAGAGGTATTCAAGCGAGTGATCGTAATACTGGAAAATCAACGCCAATATCGCATCATCAACGCGCTGCGGAGGGTCGGTCAGGATGGGCGCGCCTGCGGCGATGACCTCTTCGACTTCCATCGCAACAGTTGCAATCAGAATGTCGCCCTTGGTTTCATAGTAGTTGTAAACTGTGCCGACAGACACTTCGGCCATTTCTGCCAATTCTTCGATTTTCACGGATCTATACCCGTGCGACCGGAATTTTATGGATGCAGCTTCGAGGATGCGACGCTCGCGCGCTGCTTTTTGCCGCTCTCTTAATCCTGCCATTTGGAAAAATGACCTCTTGTAGCACAAATCCAAATTTAGAGTTGACTAAAAAGATGAGGCTGTTCAAGTTTTTTCGAACAGACCCACTCAAAAACCGGGCGACCCACAATCAACAGGAGATGAGGAATGCAAACCGGACGTAAAATCCTTGGTGTGTCGGCACTGGCCCTGATGGCTGGCAATGCCTGGGCCGAAGGCGAACTGAATGCTCTGGTGTGGTGCGACCATACCGATCCCGAACTGATCGCTCCGTTTGAGGCGAAGCATAACGTCAAGGTCAATCTGCGGGAATACGAGGGAACGGGGGCGGCACTTGCACTGCTGGAGCAATCCAGGCCCGGCGACTGGGACGTGCTTGTGGTCGACGGGATCGATGTGTTCCGCGCAGTCGAGGCCGGTGTTCTGGCCCCGCTGCCCGAGGGCGCGGTCTCGACTGCGGATTACTTCCCCGAAGTTGTCATGGCCGAAAACAACACAGTTGACGGCGTGACCTATGCCGTGACCGAGAAATTTGGCTATAACACGATCTCGTACAACTCGGCCAAGGTCGATCCCGCTGATATGGAAAGCCTGAGCACTGTCTGGTCCGAGAAATACGACGGGCGGATTTCGATCTATGACTACTACCTTCCCGTGATGGGGCTGGCCGCCATTGCCGAAGGCATTGCAACGGACGCAATTGGCGCGGGAGATTTGGCAAAGATCGATGGTGTCCTTTCAACCATGCGAAGCCGAGCTGCCTCGGTCGCGGGGGTGGTTGCGGCGCAAACAGCACTGGCGACAGGCGAAGTAGATATCGTTGTGGGTGGGGGTGAGTGGCTGACGGCCGTGCTCGCCTCGGAACAGCCGGAACTGACATGGACCATCCCCAAGGAGGGCGCGGTTCGCTGGGCGCAATCCATCGGCGTGGTCGAGGGGGCCAGTAACCCCGATCTGGCGGTTGAGTTCATCAAGTACATCACCAGCCCCGAAGGGCAGGCCCGTCTGGCGACGTCTTCGTGCTTTTGGGGAATGCCCGCAAATGCCAAGGCCGGAGACGTTCTGACCGACGCACAAAAAGACATCCTGCGCTGGGATCAACAGCCTGACTATCTGGCGTTGACACAGCTTTACCCTGCACCGAATGCAGATCTGGACATCGAAATGCAGGATCTGTGGCTGGAAATTCTGCAGCAGTGAACATGTCCAAGGACCAGGTCCGCGGCTGGGGCTTTGTAACCCCGGCCCTGCTGTGGACCATCGCCTTTTTCATCGTGCCTTTCGTTGTGATGGGCGCGATGAGCCTTGCTTCGCTTGAAGGGCGAACGCTTGTTTGGGATCTGTCACTGGCCAACTACGCCGAGCTGCTTGAAAAGAAATATCTATGGCGGGCGATCCTGGTTTCGCTGGAAATCACACTGACGGTGACGGTGATCTCGGTCGTGCTGGCTTATCCGCTGGCCTGGATCATTGCCTTTCGTGTGTCACCGCGCTGGCAGCGACTTGCCCTTCTGCTGGCTATCCTGCCGTTCTGGACATCTTATGTGGTGCGATCCTATGCGTGGCTGCTGGTACTGGCGCGTGAGGGTGTGGTGAACGAAACGCTGATGTGGATCGGAGCCATCGCCGAGCCGATCACGCTGGCCAATACGCGCTTTGCTACGGTGACTGGCTTTGTACATTTCTTTGTGATGCTTCTGACCCTGACGATCTATGCCAACCTGATCCAGCTGTCCCCGAACTATCGCCGGGCCGCAATGGACCTTGGCGCCAACGCGTTTCAGACCTTCCAGCACGTGATCTTGCCGCTGACTCTGCCCGGTATCGTCACCGGAGCATTCTTGACCTTTGTCCTGTGTATCGGCGACTACGTCACGCCGCAGATTCTGGGCGGCAACACCGAACTGACCGTGCCACAGGTCATCATGGTGCAACTGGGACGGCGTGCGGATTTCCCGCTGGCTTCGGCGCTGGCCATTGTCTTGATGAGCATCGTTGCGCTGGCCTATCTGCTGTCAGCCCGCTGGTTAAGGCTTGACCGGTTATGATGCGCTTTCTGCCCTGGGCGTACCTGATCGCCGCTTTTGTCTTTATCTACCTTCCGGTGGGCGTGCTGGTCCTGTTCTCGTTTCAGGAAGGATCGCTGCCTGTGCCACCGTTCAACGGGCCGTCCCTGCAATGGTACCAGACCATTCTTGGGGACGAGGATTTGATGGCAGCGCTGCGCAATTCGATCCTTGTCGCGTTCGGGTCGTCTGCGGTTGCCGTGGCGCTTGGGTTTCTGGCGGCATACGGGCTTGCGCGGCACGTTCTGCCGGGATCGGCCCTGGTCCGAGGACTGCTGATCGCCCCCCTGACGGTCAGCTACCTGATCGTCGGGCTAGGCCTGCTGATCGTTCTGACGCGCTCGGGCTTTGGCGTTTCGCTTTGGACCGCAGCGATCGGGCATGTGGTCATCAACTTGCCGCTGGCCTTCGCCATCATCTATGCCTCGATGGGAGCGCAACAGCAAAACGCCGAACGCGCCGCCCGTGATCTGGGCGCGTCCGAGCCCAAGGTGATCGCGTTGGTGACAGTACCGATGTTGCTGCCCTCGATTGCGGCGGCCTTTTTCTTGTCGGTCACCCTCAGCTGGGATGAGTTTATTATCTCCTTCCTGCTGACCCGCTTTGACGTCACCTTGCCGGTTGAAATCTGGTCGCTGCTCAGGTCGGGCCTGTCGCCGCAACTGAACGCAATCGGAAGCTTTGTCTTCTTGATTTCAGTTGCGGTTGTGCTGCTGCTGGAACTCACCATCTTTCGGAAAGGCCGCCAATGACCGCGTCTGTCACGTTTTCGGGTCTCAATCACTGGTTCGGTCAGTTTCAGGCGCTGTCCGGGATCGACCTGCAGATCGAGGCCGGTGAATACGTGACTCTGCTGGGCCCGTCCGGCTGCGGTAAGACCACTCTTTTGTCGATCCTTGGGGGGTTTCTTGAGCCTACCCAGGGCCGTGTGCTGATCGGCGGTCAGGACATGACCCGTGTAGCGCCGGTCAAACGTCCCACGACCACGGTGTTTCAGGATTATGCCCTGTTTCCGCACATGTCCTTGCGCGACAATGTTGGCTTTGGCCTGCGTATGAGCGGTATGGGTCGGAAAGACCGCCACGCACGCGCCGAACAGATGCTGGATCTGGTTGGTCTGAAGGATGTGGCGCTCAAACGTCCTCATGCGCTGTCCGGTGGGCAGCGACAGCGCGTCGCCCTAGCGCGGGCGCTGGCGGTCAATCCGGACGTTCTGCTGCTGGACGAACCGCTGGGCGCGCTGGACCTCAAGCTGCGGCGATCCATGCAGGATGAGTTGAAAAGCATTCAGCAACAGATCGGCACAACCTTTGTCCACGTCACCCATGATCAGGAGGAAGCAATGGCGATTGCCGACCGGATCGTGGTCATGAGCCGTGGCCGGATCGAAGATCATGGCACCCCAGATCGGGTCTACCGCCATCCGGCAACCCTGTTCACGGCGGATTTCATGGGCGAAAATAACCACATTTCAGGTGTGAAATCCGGGACGGGTTTTGAAACGCCGTTTGGACTATTGCCAACCCTGAACGCCCCGGCCTCGACCAAAGCCGCAATCTGCCTGCGTCCCGAGGATATCCGCGCCGACGATCAAGGATCATTCCCGATGGGGCAGGCCACGGTGACTGCGGCGGCGTTTTTCGGAACCTATTGCCGGGCGCACCTGTCGCCGGCCTGTGCCCCGGACCTGAGCCTGACGGCCTATCTGGCCCCTGACCGCCCTTGGGCGCAGGGCGATGTGGTATCGGTGTCCGCAGATGTCGAGAATTTTCGCCTGTTCGAACCGGAGACCCCCTGATGCAACGCGCGCAACCGCAGGATTGGTACCGCACAACCCGCAAAGGTGAAGACGTTACCCTGATCGATGAGCCTTTCATCACGCCTTTCTATCGCTGCAACATGTGGCATGTACGTGGGCGCGACCGCGATATGCTGGTCGACAGCGGCATGGGCGTTGTGTCACTGCGGACATGGGTGCCTCTGGTGACCGAACGTGCGTTGACGGCGGTCGCAAGCCACACCCATTTCGACCATATCGGCTGTCATCATGAGTTCGAGGATCGCGCGGTCCACATGGCCGAGGCCGATATTCTGGCCAACCCGACGCGCGTGGCGACGCTGGCCGACCCCTACGTGACGGACGAGATTTTCGACTGCCTGCCGCCCTTGCCCTACCGATCCGACACATATGCGGTCAGCGATGCGCAGGCGACGCGACTGCTGGACGATGGCGATATCGTCGATCTTGGGGACAGGCATTTCGAGGTGATCCATACACCGGGTCATTCACCGGGCGGAATAGCCTTGTGGGAGGCCGCAACGGGCATCCTGTTCTCGGGCGATATTGTCTATGATGGCGAGTTGATCGAAGACACCTATCACAGTAATGCTCAGGACTATTACCGCTCGATGGTGCGCTTGTATGATTTGCCGGTGGAAACCGTGCATGGGGGTCACTTTCCCAGCTATGGCCGGGATCGCCACCGCGCAATCATTCGCGCGTGGTTGGAAGGAAAGTACACGGCGCCATGACTGGCCTGCCCACCAGGATGAAAGCGGTGATCAGTACGGGGCCGGGTGCGCCGCTGGTCGTGACCGAGGTACCAGTGCCCATAGCAGGTCAGGGTCAGGTTCTGGTCAAACTGGAAAGCTGTGGGATTTGCCACAGCGATCTGCATCTGCGTGATGAAACGTTACCCAACGACGCTTATCCCAGAGTGTTTGGGCATGAAGGGATAGGGCGCGTTGTGGCTGTGGGTGCAGGTACTTTCAAGGCTCCGACTATTGGCGCGCGTGTCGGGTTGCCATGGCTTTACGACACCTGCCTTGCCTGCAAACCTTGCCGATCCGGGCTTGAGAACTATTGCCCAACGCAACAAGCGCGGGGCGTTGAACAGGATGGGGCTTTTGCAGAATATGCGGTGCTTGAGGCCCGCTTTGCCTGCGAAATCCCCGATCAGATCGACCCCATCACAGGCGCACCGCTGCTGTGCGCAGGGCTTACTGCATGGAGCGCGCTGAAACGCTCCAAGCTTGAGGCAGGCCAAAATGTTCTGATCATCGGGGCAGGGGGTTTGGGGCAATACGCTGTCCTGATCGCCAAAGCCCGTGGCGCGCGGGTGATCGTCGTGGATCAGGACCCTGCCAAGTTGCAGACGGCGCAAAACCTGGGGGCGGACTTGGGTATCCTTGCCGGTCCCGAAGCAGGCGCGGCTGTACGGCAGGCCGGAGGTGCCGATGTGACGCTGAACTTTGCGCCAACCCCTCGGGTCTGGCAGACAATCAAGGACGCTGTGAACCCGCTGAGCGATATTGTGGCTGTGGCTCTAGTGGATGATCCGGTTGATCTGTCGATGCTGTGGCTGATCGACGGGGGGCACAGGGTTTACGGTTCCTCTGTTGGGACACGGCAGGATTTGTTGGACTTTCTGAACTTTGCGGCGCAAAACCCTTTGGCAGTGAATGTTGAAACTGTACCGTTGGATCAGGTAAACCATGCGCTGGATCGGCTGCAAGCGGGGGATGTAGCCGGCCGTTTGTGCGTGGATTTCAGTCTGTAGCCAAGTATGTCACGACCCCGTTGCAGATCGTTGCCGCAATGGCAGTGTCGCCTGCGTTGCTGTCCGTCAGCATCCGGTCCAGCACCACTATATCAGCCAGCAAGCCGGGCGCCAGACGCCCAAAATGATCATCGCGGCGGCAGGCATAGGCCCCTTCGCTGGTATAGGCGGCAAGGGTGTCTTCAAAACTCAGACGCTCGTCCTTTTGATCGGCGTCCCAGACCTGCCGGGTCAAGGCGATGTCGATCCCGGTCAAAGGTGGCAGGGCTGCAATCGGCCAATCGCTTGAAAAACAGACACGCGCGCCCGTCTCTTTAAGCGTCCGCCACGTGTAGGCGTCGGGCCATTGGTCCCTGCCGATGATCGAGGCCAGAGGCTCCAGCGGGAAATCCCCGCATCCCGGCGGATGCGGCGGCATGAACGAGGCGACCACATCAAGCGCGGCAAAGCGGGGCCGGTCTGCAGGGTCTAGCAACTCGATATGTTCTATCCGGTGCCGATTGCCCTGCGGGCCGTTGGCAGAGCGGGCGGCCTCATAACCATCCAACACCGCGCGTACGGCCCCATCCCCAATGGCATGAACCGCGATCTGGAACCCGCGCTTGTCCAGTTCCACCGCCAGATCGGAAAATCGGGCCGGGTCATGCAGCGGCGCACTTTTGTGGCCGGCTGTATCGGGGTAGTCCCGCACCCGGTATCCGGTGTGCGCATCCAGCGTGCCGTCCATGAAAAATTTGACCCGGTTGCACCACAGCATCGGGCTGTCCAGCTTACGCCGCATCTGCTCGGCAATCTCGATGTTTTCGACGGGTTCGCCGGGCGTGAAGTGATAGGGAAGCTCAAGCCGGCAACACAGATCGCCCTCGGCCTCGATCTCTTGTAAAAGACTGGCCTGATAAAGGTTGCCGTCCATATTGATGATTGTCGTGATACCGTGCTGGGCGCAGTATTTCAGCCCTTCGCGCATCAATGCCTTGTCGGCCTCGCGCTGAGCTTGCGTCACTTCTTGGGCCGGTTCGACCCCCTCTAGCCCCAGAACCTCGCGCCCACCATGGGGGCCACGCGCCTGTATTGTGGCAACGGCCGGAGGCTCAATCAGCGTGCCAGTGGCCATCCCGTCCGCGTCCAGTTCAATATGCGAACCCGGCCCCAGATCGCGCCCCCGTAGCACATCAGCAGCCTGCAGCGCTGCGGTATTTGCCCAGCCGTTGTGAAAATCCGCGCTTTGCAGCAACAGCGGGCGATCGGGGCATATCGCGTCAAGAATATGCCGGTCCGGATTTTGGCCACCGTCAAAACTCGCATAGGCCAGACCCTGTGCCACAAGCAGGTTGTAATCAGGGTTTTGTGCGGCAAATTCCTGAATGGCGCGGGTCAGTGCTGCAGTGCCCGTGATCGCCTCAAGCCGCAATACCTTCAGGGAATAGGCGCCGAAAAACAGATGCATATGGCTTTCGACAAAGCCCGGCAGAACCGTTGCGCCCTCGGCGTCGACGACCCGAGTGTCGACGGTACATAATGCCTTGATCTCTTCCGTTGATCCAACCGCTGCGACCCGATCCCCCGACACGAATATCGCCTGCTGTCGCGGGCCACCGGGCTCCATCGTGCGCAGATCGGCATTCACGATTGCAAGCGAAGAGGTCATGCGCGCGGCTTTCGACTAAGGGTGGGCTAGATTCAGTGCCACGGTGTCTGACAAATAGGGGTTCTCGTCGCGCGATTGGGCATAGGCATCTGGATCAATCGAGGCCGAGATCACCTGTCCGCCCTCAGTGGCAAAACCCAGTTGCTGACCGTCTGGGGCCACGATCGAGGACATGCCCTGATAGGCATAGCTTTCGTCAGAGCCTGCGTGATTGGCATAGACAACAAAAACCTGATTTTCGAAGGCGCGCACCGGTACAACCTGTTGCGTGATGAACGCTCCGGCTGGGCCTTCGGCCATCGCTGTTGGCACAATGATCACTTGCGCCCCGGCATGCGCCAACCGACGCACGTTTTCAGGAAATTCGATATCGTAGCAAATCAGAAAACCAAAGGTCAGACCGGCCATTGTGGTCATCACCAAGGACCGCTCGGGCGTCTGGAATATACCTTTTTCATAGGGGCCATACAGACAGTTTTTGCGATAGATCAGCGGACTATCAGGGTCATCACGGTCGATGATCATGGCGCTAATATAGCGGGCGTCGCCCTCGGCCTCTGGGAAACCGGCGACTAGGCTGACGCCGCTGTCGCGTACGGCTTGGGTCAACCGTTGCACCCATGGCCCATCTTTCGGTTGCGCCAGATCGCGCAGAACTGCACCGCGCCCGTATCCGGTGATGGCCAGTTCGGGCGCAACCAGCAGATCGGCATCCGAATCGTGCAGGGCCTGTTCGATTTGGGCTAACCGATCCTCGGTGCTGCCTCCGGCTTGCATCTGAAATGCGGCGATCTTCATGGCACACGTCCCTATGTTCCGGCGCGGTTCGATCAAATTTTCAGCGCCTGCAGCTGTGACGGTATTCAGCACGCCAGAATTTGCAAATAGTGCGTTGCAAAACGATACATTTCTCTGGCTCAATGCAAGGATGAAAATCACAGGCTCAGATATCCATCTTTTGACTGTTTTTGACAGTGTTGTTCGGAACCGGGGATTCTCGGCGGCGCAGGTTGAGCTGGGCCTTAGCCAGCCCACGATCTCGAACCACATCACCGCGCTCGAGGAACGTCTGGGCGTGCGTCTGTGCCAGCGTGGACGGCGCGGGTTTTTGCTGACTGAAAAAGGGCGGATGGTGCATCAGATCGGTCTTGCGCTGATGGACTCTCTGGATCAGCACTCGACCCATCTGGCCGAGTTAAAGGGCAACCTGGTAGGACGGCTGAAACTGGCCGTCGTGGACGCCACCACAACCGATGAGGCATTCAAACTGCCCCAAGCAATCAAGCAGTTCACCGAGGCCGCTCCCGCCGTGCGCATCGACCTTGCGATTTCCGAGCCGCAAGATATTCAGCAAGGCGTATTGGACGGTACGTACCATATCGGATTCGGAAGTTTTGATAATGTGAGCAACGGCTTGCATATAACCGATCTGTATTGCGAACATCATGCGCTTTATTGCTCGGACACCCATCCGTTGTTTTCGGCACCCGCGGACGCCCTTGGTGACGATGCTATTTCTCAGCACGCTTGGGTTCATCGCGGGTATTGGAACCAGCAAAGGCAAAAGACCCAGCATTCCTCGGATCGAGACCTTTTTGTGCAAGAAATTGAAGCGCAACTGATCCTGATCCTCAGCGGGGCCTATATCGGGTTATTGCCGCTGCATCTGGCCGCTGACTGGGAAGGTCGGGGGCGGTTGCGTCGCTTGCCCAACAGCAGCCGCGACTACTCTTGCGACATGCAGATTGTCACGCGATCCGGTGCGGCACCCAAGGTAAACACGCTATTCATCCAGATCCTTCGGCAGATGTACCAAGAGGATTACATTGCAAAATGAAAATGTAAGAGTTTGTGGAACGCTATTTTTTTGACCCAATTGGGCGGCGTACGATCCAAGAGACCCTTGTATGACTTCAGCCGCAGGACCCTCAATGCCAGACACGACCGCGCCGCGATACAATCAGCCTTTGGGTGGCAACGACATGCCCCGTTTCGGAGGCGGCACGACAATGATGCGCCTGCCAGCGCAGGAAACCGCCGCCGGGCTGGACGCTTGTTTCGTGGGTATTCCGATGGATATCGGCACCTCGAACCGGACGGGTACGCGTCACGGGCCACGTGCGATCCGGGCCGAAAGCTGCATGTTGCGGCCCTTCAACATGGCCACGGGCGCGGCTCCTTTTGCCAACATGCAGGTTGCCGATATTGGCGATGTGGCGATCAACACGTTTGATCTGAAGAAAACCATGGACATCATCACCGGCGCCTATGATCAGATTCTCAGCCACGATGTCGTTCCGGTCACACTGGGCGGAGATCACACGCTGACCTACCCGGTGCTGCGCGCGATCGCCCGCAAACATGGCCCGGTGGCCTTGATCCATGTGGACGCGCATTCAGATACGAATGACGAAATGTTTGGCGAAAAAATTGCCCATGGCACTCCGTTCCGCCGTGCGGTCGAAGATGGGCTGCTGCAGAATGACAAGGTGTTCCAGATTGGCCTGCGCGGGACGGGTTATGCGCCTGACGATTTTGACTGGGGCCGCAATCAGGGCTTTACTGTCATTCAGGCCGAGGAGTGCTGGCACAAATCCCTGACCCCCCTAATGCAGGATATCCGCGCGCGGATCGGGGATATGCCGACCTACCTGACCTTTGATATCGACAGTCTGGACCCGGCCTATGCGCCCGGAACCGGGACGGTCGAAATGGGCGGGCTGACCAATATTCAGGCGCTCGAAATCGTGCGCGGTTGTGCCGGGCTGAACCTTGTCGGAACCGATCTGGTCGAGGTCTCGCCGCAATATGATGTCAGCGGCTGCACTGCGCTGATCGGGGCCAACTTGGCCTATGAAATGCTTTGCGTCCTGCCCAAGAACCGGGCCAACTGAACAAAACCAACAGGAGATCACAATGCCAACCACCCTTTCACGCCGCCGATTTTTAGGTACCGCTGCCGCAACCGGGGCTGCCGCGCTGGCCGCACCCGCCATCGTGCAAGCCGCCCAGTCACTTAAGGTTGGAACCTATGGCGGGTTCTTTGAAGACAGCTTCAAGCAGTTCATCTTCCCCGAATTCACCAAGGCCACCGGGATCGAGGTGAACTCGGTCGCCGTACCTACCGGCGAGACATGGCTGGTGCAGATCAAGAACGCTGCCCGCGCCAAAACCGCCCCGGCGGATGTGTCGCTGATGGCGGGTATCCCGCGCAGCCATGGGGCGGATCAGAAAGTGTTCAAGGCGCTGGACGACTCCAAAATCCCGAACCTGTCGAACATGCCTGACAGGTTCAAGGACCGCTATGACGACGGTACCCTGTACGGTGTCGGCGCGGTGTCGTGGTACATCACGCTGTGCACGAATTCGGACGAAATCCCCGAAGCCCCGGACAGCTGGGCCGCGCTGTGGGATGAGACCTATAAGGATCAAATCGGTCTGCTGGGACTCGCGTCGAACTCGCATATGCTCGAGGTAACGGCGGCCACTTTCTTTGGTGGTACAGATATTCTGGACACCAAGGACGGTATCCAGCAGGTGTTCGACAAGCTGTCTGAACTCGTCCCTAATGTGCGGCTTTGGTACAAGGACGAAGGCGCGTTCCAGCAGGCGCTACAAGATGGTGAGATTCCGATGGGTCAGTACTATCACGATGTGGCGGGTCTTGCCGCTGCCGAAGGTTTCCCGGTGGTCTCGACCTTCCCGAAAGAAGGCGCGGTTGTGGATTCGGGCTATTGGATCGTGCCCGAACACGCCCAGCCGGTGGATGAGATTCACGAGTTCATCAACTTTATCTCGGCGGCCGAAACGCAGGCCCTGTTGTCGCGCAACGTGGGCACCGCTCCGGTCGTCGACCCTGCGCTGACAGATTTGACCGAAGAAGAACTGGCGGCCGTCAGCAGCCCCAAAGCGCCGATCGTGCCGCGCTATGACATTTACAAGGATCACGCGGACTGGATTTCCGACACCTGGAATCAGATGATCGCGGGATAACACCACTCACGACACTGGCCCGTCCCGCGGAGGTGGGGAGGGCCGCTTCCTTTGTTGAAAGAATAGACCCTTATGCCCGGTTTAAGCATCGAAAACGTCACCAAGAAATTCGGCACCGTGACGGCCGTCAAAGATGTGAACCTTCAGTTCAATACCGGCGAGATGATCTGTTTTCTTGGCCCGTCTGGCTGTGGCAAGACCACTCTGCTGCGGATGATCGCCGGGCTGGACGAACCCACGCAAGGCACGATCCGGTTCGAGGATCAGGACCTGACCGGCGTGCCCGTACATCAGCGCAATATCGGCATGGTATTTCAGTCTTTTGCGCTGTTTCCGCATCTGAATGTGGGCGAAAACATCAGCTATGCGATGCGCATTCGGGGTCATTCCCGGTCGGAATGCGAAGACCGCGCGCGGCAGTTGCTGGATATGGTTCACCTTCCGGGGCTTGAGGATCGCAAGATCTCGCAATTGTCGGGGGGTCAACGTCAGCGCGTGGCCATCGCGCGCGCCTTGGCACTGAACCCGCAGGTGTTCCTGCTGGATGAGCCGATGTCAGCGCTGGATGCCAATCTGCGCGAGGTCATGCAGATCGAGCTGCGCAAGCTGCAGCAAGAGCTAGGGATCACTACCGTCGTCGTCACCCATGACCAGACCGAGGCGATGACGATGGCCGATCAGATAGTGGTCATGGGCAAGGCGCAGGTGCTGCAGACCGGCACCCCGATGGAGATTTACAAGACTCCGGTCGACAAGTTCGTGGCCGGGTTCATCGGCACCAGCAACCTGCTGCCTGCCAAGATGTCAGGGCCTGACAGCGTGCATGTGAACGGGGCCGCTCTGAACGTGGGCGGCAACACAGGTCATTTTGCCCAAGGCGATGACGTTCTTCTGATGACCCGCCCGGAAGAGGTGTTCGTGCATCACCCCTCAGATGTGGATGTGGCCAATTCGGTCACCGGCACAGTGACGTTCGTGCGCGATATCGGCGCCACGATCGAGATTTTGGTGGATTGCGCCGGGCACGAGGTGATTTCGGTCTTGACGCCAAAGGACTGGCCCAATGTGAAAGTGGGCGATCAGGTCCATGTTGAAATGCCCGCTGCGGCCTGCAGCGTGCTGGCGGTTTAGGAGGGAGAAGATGCAATCGAGCGCGCTTTCCCGCTATATTGGGCTGATCCCATCCTCGGTGATGATCGGGGCGTTTTTTGTGATCCCCTTCGTCCTGATCTTGCTGACCAGCGTGTCCACGCCAACCGATGACGGAGGCTATGCCACCGGCTTTGACCTGCAGCATTTTGAACGCTTCCTGACGTGGTTCTACATCGAACGGGCGCTGTTCTCGGCAGGTCTGTGCGCGCTGATCGCGGTTCTGAGCCTGTTGATCGCGTATCCCTTCACCTATTTCCTGACCACGTTCCCACCGCGCTCGCAGACCTTTTGGTTGATCTACATTCTGGCGCAGCTGTCCCTGTCCGAAGTGCTGATCGCGTTTAGCTGGCAAATTCTGCTGTCCCGCACCGCAGGCGTGGCCAATATCCTTGTCTGGTTTAGCGTGATTGAGAAAAGCTTTGCCATGACCCCCTCCGCAGGCGCAGTGGTGGCCGCGCTGGTCTACCTGACCGTGCCGTTTTCGGTCCTGCTGCTGTTTCCCGCGCTCAGCCGGTTGGACAAAAGCTTGATCGAGGCATCGCGCACGTTGGGGGCCTCGCCTTTGCGGACGTTTTTCACGGTGATCATTCCCGTTACGCGGCCTGCGATCATCTCGGGCGGGGTCACGGTATTTGTGCTGACGCTGGGGGCCATCATCGTGCCGCAGGTTCTGGGCAAGCCCGAACACTGGACGCTGTCAGTGCTGATTACGGATCAGGCGATATTCAATTTCAATATGCCCTTTGCCTCAGCGCTGGCGGTGGTGTTGCTGGTTCTCAGCGCGACGGTGATCTGGCTGGTCACGAAATTCTCGGGGAAAAAGGCATGAGAGCGCTGCGCAGTATCTATCTGGCGCTGTTTGCGCTGTATCTGATCGGACCGATCCTTGTGATCGCGGCCGTGTCTTTCAACGCCAAAAAGTTTCTGGCCTTCCCGCCGCGCGGCTTTTCCTTCCGCTGGTATGCCGAGGTTTTCGTGGCGAATGACTGGTTCACGGCTTTGAAAAACTCTTTGTTCATCGCCTTTGCCTCGGCCAGTCTGTCGGTTCTGATCGCGATGCCGGTGGCATATTGCGCGTGGCGCTATGGCCTGCGCTATGCCAAGGCGCTGCTGGCGCTTGGGGTGGCACCGTTCATCCTGCCGCCTGTGATCATGGCGCTAGCCTTCCTGCTGTTTTTCACCGGGATTGGGCTGAACGGGTTGATGATCAACGTCATCATTGCCCATGCGGTCTTCCTGCTGGCGCTGCCTTTGGTCACGATCTCACTGGGGTTGGAAAGCGTCGATCACGCGCTGATCGAGGCCAGCCAGACCATGGGCGCCTCGAACGCCGTCGTCTTCCGCACGGTGATCCTGCCGATTGCTGCCCCTTTTGCTTTTGCGGGGTTTGCGTTCTGCTTTGTCCTCAGCCTGAATGAATACATCATCGCGCTCATGACCGTGGGCTTCTCGGTCGAGACGCTGCCGATCAAGATTTTCAACGCCCTGCGCTATGGGTACACGCCGGTTATTGCGTCGATTGCGGTGATCTTCATGGTGATCAATATCGTGATTTTTGCCCTGATCGCGCGGTTCTCGAACCTCGCTCGTATTCTCGGCGCGATGGAGTAACCGAGCCATGCCCCATGATCACGATCCACTGGAAGAAGGCCCCGCCTTGCGCGTGCGCGCGTTGGAAGAGTTGATGGTGGCCAAAGGCCTGGTCAAAGCGGAAACGCTGGACAGTATCGTTGAATATTATGAGCGCGAAACCGGCCCGCGCAACGGCGCGGCTGTGGTGGCGCGGGCGTGGACGGACCCAGAGTACAAAGACTGGTTGCTGCGCGACAGTTCTGCGGCGATCAATGCGATGGGGTTCAGCGGGTTCCAGGGCGAACATATCCGCGTGGTCGAAAACACGGATGCGGTTCACAACGTCATCGTTTGCACCTTGTGTTCCTGCTATCCGTGGCCGGTTTTGGGCCTGCCGCCCACATGGTACAAAAGCCCCGCCTACCGGTCGCGTGTGGTGCGCGAACCCCGTGCGGTTCTGGCGGAATTTGGTGTCAGCCTGCCCGATGAGGTGCAGATCAAGGTTTGGGACAGTACGGCCGAGATCCGCTATCTGGTTCTGCCACGCCGCCCCGACGGGACCGAAGGGCTTTCCACCGAAGAACTGGCTGATCTTGTCACCCGCAACGGCATGATCGGCACGGCTTTGGTTTAGGGGCAGGGGATGGACGGCATTCATGATATGGGCGGGATGCACGGGTTTGGCCCGGTGCCCTGCGATCAGGACCGGGCGTTTGACCACGACTGGCAAAAGCGCGCTTTCGCCCTGACAGAGGCTTTGGCGTGGTCCGTACCTTTCTGCGCCGATGAACACCGCGCCGCGATTGAACGTATCGCGCCGGAAGACTACTTGCGGCTGGACTACTTCGAAAAATGGACCGTGGCCGCCACCGCGCTGGTACAGGCGGCAGGTCTGGTTGATCCGCAGGAAGTCGCATCGGGCCGCAAACGGTTCGACATTGCATTGGTCGACCACCCAGCGGTTGGCCCGGCTGACATACTGGCGGCCACCAAAGCAGGGGCTGAGATGACATTTCCCCCAACCACCGCCGCGCCACGCTTTACCGTTGGCCAGTCGGTGCGCGTTCTAGCCAATAGCCCCGCCGGCCATACGCGGGTGCCGCGCTATGTGCGCAACCACGTGGGACAGATCACCTTGAATGCCGGAGTTTTCCAGTTTGCCGACACCATGGCCGTAGGGCAGGGACCTAGCCCACAGCATTGCTACTGTGTTGAGTTCTTGGCGACCGACCTATGGGGCAATGACGCGGACCCGAAGGGTCGTGTCTGCCTGGATCTTTGGGAGAACTACCTTGAACCCGCTTGACGCGCATCAACAGGCAGCAGCCCAGCTACGCAGCTCTATTCCGGGGCTAAGTGAAGATAACCCGTTGTTCAGGGCTCCCTGGCAGACAAGGGTCTTCGCCCTTGTTGTGGCTCTGGTCCAACAGGGGCACTTTTCCTGGACCACTTTTCAATCCCGATTGGCAGCGTTGGTGACAAAGACCGAAAAGCAGAAACATGCAACCTCGGCCGCGGCGGTGGAAGGCCTCTATTTCAATTGCTGGCTGCAGGCGATTGAAGAAACGCTGGAAAGTCAGGGGATGTTGAGTGCCCGAGACATCGACCAAAGGATTGCAGTAGTGCGTGAAACCGTCAAAGAAATCAGAGCTGCGCAATCTGGATCCTAAGGCCCCAAGACAACCACACCTGCTCAATATCGAGGGTACCGGGGTAAACCGGTCGATTTCGGTACCCGCCTCAAAAGACCGGTTGGTAAAGTCACTAATTCCGGGCTAAAGCGCAGCTTCGGGTTTCGCCGAAATCTGCCCCTCCTGCACCACGAGTATCAGTGAAAATCTTTTCGCTATTGGTTTCAACTGAATGTCAGGTCACGGTTTCCGGCCAGCACGGACTGTAGAACCCGGGTGACTTGTGACCGCCGCATGACACGCGGAACGGCATAGGATGAGCGCGCTTCGGCCAGCGCATCGCTGGAAATTACACCGAAGTCCTTTGATTGGAGGTCGGTCAGGCTGGCGGGAATTCCAACGCGGTCCGCCAGGGCATCGACACGGGAAATGAACTGCTCGGCCAACAGATCTGTGTCGTTTGAAGCGCTGGCAGTCAGTATTTGTTCCAGCTGAGCAAACCGCGCGGCGCAGGTCTTTTTGTTGAACCGCAACACACGCGGCAGAATGACCGCGTTGGCCAGCCCATGGGGCGTTTTGTAGTGCGCACTGATCTGATGTGAGATTGCATGCACATACCCCAGGCTGGCCTTGGTAAAGGAAAAGCCAGCCAGGAACGATGCCAGCGCCACCATCTCACGCGCTTGTTCGTCATGACCATTTTCATAGGCAATCGGCAAATATTCAAACAGCAGCTTGATCGCCATTGCCGCATCGCGGTCGGTGTCGTCAAACCGATTGCGCGAGGTATATGCCTCGATCGCGTGGGTCGATGCGTCCATACCGGTGGCGGCAGTCATGGGCGCTGGAAGAGATTTCAGCAACCCGGTGTCAAAAGCGGCGGCAATCGGGATGTATTTCGGATCAACAAAGAACTTTTTCTTGTGCGTTTCGGTGTCCGATATCACCGCCGCGTTTGTCACCTCGGAGCCGGTGCCTGATGTGGTCGGTACCACATAGAACGGCAGCAGCGGCGCGTCGACTTTTAAAGTGCCGGTCAGCTTTTTCAGGGACTTACGACTGGTGCTTGCGGCCGCAATCACCTTTGCAGCGTCAATGGCTGAACCGCCACCCACAGCAAATACGGCATCGCATTTATTGTCGCGGCTGGCTTTCAGCCCCGCTTCAACTACGGCGAATGTGGGGTTCGGGATGATGCCGTCGAAGGTTGTCACGTGACAACTCCGGCCCTTCAGAAAGGTGATCAGGTCATCCAGCATTCCGTTTTGCAACAGAAAGCTGTCCGTAACGATCAAAGGACGCCTCTGCCCGTTAGTCACCATCAAGTCGGCCAGTTTGCGGGCTGCATCCGGGCCTGAAAACGTTAGTGGTTTTTGCGGCGTGTAGAACGTGGACAGCGCCCGCAATGCGATACGAATAGGAGCGTGAAGCATGACAATCACCTTCCGTTAGCAACTAGTTTTTGGGTGGCCCGACCCTCTGCACGGTTGGGGAGAGAGCGAAGGGATGCGCAGAGGATCGGAGCCAATTCTGCGGGTTCAAGGTTTCTGAACCGACGCAGGTGAAACTTGACGAGCAGTTTGAAGGTCTTGCTATCCCAAGATGAGCCAACGAACGTGTTGCCGTCCAATTTGCCTTCGCGGACAACATCATTGGCATTTGAGAAGCTCGGGCCTTTCTCTTTGCCGTGACAATACCCCACCCAAGATGACCTGACGCCGCCAAAGGGTATGTCATCAACGGTCACTTGGGTGACAACGTCGTTGATGCAGACACCGCCCGAGTGGGTCTCGTGGGACAAGGCAGGAACATTCCGGTAGGTCGCCTGCAGCTCGGCAGGGAGATCGGAATCTGCATGGTCAAGTTCAACGACGTTCCGAACAGACATGGGGGTGTCTCACTCACGACTTAATGGAACAAGCACTGGCTTGAAACGTGCTACTAACATGGGGATTGGTCGGGCTTGAAAACATGTTCCAAGAGGACAAGTTTCTATCAATTTCGGACATGCGATTCACTGTGTTTCAAACGTGAACAGACGGTAAGAAACGGAAAATGCCCAGCCAGCGGGTCGGGCATTCCTTTGATAGTGACACCTGTCTACGAGACGAAATACAACGTCAATTCGGGAATGAAGGTTACAAGCAACAAAGCGATCAACATCAGGATGATGAAGGGGATGGCCGACAGGCTTACCTCTGCGAACCGTTTCTTGAATGCCCCTGAAGCGACCAGAAGATTCAGCCCGATTGGCGGCGTCAGTAGGCCGATCTCTAGGTTGATGATCATGATGATACCCAGCTGAACCGGGTTGATCCCGAAATGCGCCGCAGCGGCCAGCAGAACCGGACCTAGCAGCAAAACGGCTGAAACAACGTCAATCAGGCACCCGACCAGCAGCAGCGCTGCGTTCAGTGCCAACAGGAAGGCCACCTTGCTGGTGAAAACGGTTTGCAGCCAGTCGGCAAAAGCCGCCGGAACCCCCTCGATCGCCAGAACCGACTTCAGCGAAAGCGCGACCGCGACGATCGGGAACAGAGTACCCAGCATTACCGCGGTCGAGACAAACTCTTCGAAGAAATCTTTGGATGACAGTTCGCGGTAGACGATGAGTTCAACGAGAATGGCGTAGCCCACGGCCACGGCTGCAGCTTCGGTTGGTGAGAAATAGCCCGAGTAAATCCCGCCGAGCAGGATCACGGGGGTCATCAGTGCAAAGATGCCCTTACGAACAGCATCCCACAGCCGCTTGACCGAGAACGTCCCGCGCGCGTTGTTCAGGTTTGTGCCCATCGAATACAGCGCGAAGATAGCGGTCAGCAGAATACCCGGTATGATCCCGGCTAGAAACAAGTCGGCCACATTGGTCTCGGTCACGATGCCATAGATGATCAGCGGGATCGACGGCGGGATCAGAATGCCCAGCGTCCCCGCCGAAGTGACAGCCCCAATTGAGAATTTTTCGGAATACCCTGCCTCTTTCAGGGCCGGGTACATCACCACACCAACGGCCAGCAAGGTCGCAGCGGAGGAGCCGGACACAGCCGCAAACAGTGCGCAGGACAGGACCGACGCCATGCCCAGACCGCCTGGCATCCAGTCGGTCGCGGCGCGGACCATGGCGATCAGGTCACGGGCAATCGAGCCGCGCGACATCAGCTTTCCCGCAATGATATACATGGGAATGGCCAGCAGAACCTTATTGTCCATCGACGACCACAGGTCCTCGATAACATAAAGAACGTCTCCCCCGGCCCAGACCAGCTGGATATAGGCCGTGACGATCAGCAGGATCAGCACAACGTTCTGGCGCAGTGCCAGCATCGCGATGACGATCCCCAGAAGAATGATGCCGTCCATGTCAGATCTTCCTCAGTTCGGTTTTCACCATCGGGTCCCAGGCAAACACCAGATGTTTCAAAGCCGAGGACGCCAGCGCGTATGGCACAATGATTTGAACCGGCCAGAGCAAGATGTTGACCACCGGGACACGGTCGGCGAATTCCTTCGATTCCATGACGAACTCGACCGCGAAATAGGCGAAGACGAGCAGCAAAATCCCCGAAATCAGATCACCCAGCCGGTCGACAAAGGCGAATTTCAGGATGCCGTCGGCAAACTCGGGTCGGAAATGGGCGCCGCGCCCGGTGGCAAGGGTCAGACCGACCATTGCCGCCAGAATGCTGCACAGAACCGCAGTTTGCTGCGCGCCCCACAGAGCTTGCGATAGAAACTCGCGCGCGATCACATCCGCCAGCAGAAGCAGGGTTGTGGCAGCATATGCTGAAGCTGCCACAATGGCTTCGATCCTCATCAGAAACCGAAGTAGACCCATTGGATTAAGAACCGCAGGCTTGCTTGGCGGCTTCGATCTGCTCAAGGATCGAAACAGCCTTGGGGCCTAGTTGTTCAGCCAGTTCCTCGCGCAGCCCATCGGATGCGGCGCGCCAAGCAGCGGCTTCTTCGTCTGTCAGGTGTGCAACCGGAACACCAGCTCCTTCAAGTTGACCCAACAGAGCGGTTTCAGCACCCAGGATCGTGGCCGACAGGCCGGTGCCGCCCTCTCTGAAAGCCGACAGCCATTCTTTCTCTTGATCGCTCAGCTTCTTGTAGCTCCGGCCCGACACAGCAACAGTGCCGATCAAACGGGTGTGGTTGCTGACAGTGACATGAGGGGCCACTTTGTGGGTCCCGATGGCGATGCCGAACACGCCGGGTAGGAATGCCGCCTTGACGTTTCCGGTCTGCAAGGCCGGGATCGTGTCAGAGGTGCCCATCGGCACACCTACCGCACCAAGTCTACGTGCAAACAGTTCATCCGCCGTGGTTGCAGCCACGCGGACTTTTTGACCTTCCAACGCATCAGGAGTTCTGGCCGGTTCCTGCGAGAAAACCAGGTAATTGCCAACCTCCATCCAGGTCAGCGGCTCAAGGCCCGAATCCTGCAGGCTTGTGCCCAAAATCTCGCTCAGATGATTGAAGGCGACACAGCTGCCCTGTTCAGTGCTGTCATAGAGAAATGGCGAAGACACAAGATCCAGTTCCTGTCCAATTAGGGACAGTGGAATGTTGGACACCATCACCAGATCCACACGACCCTTCATACCTTGCCGCAGGATTGTCTGTTCGTCGCCCAGCTGCGCATCGCCAATGACTTCGATTTTCAGTTCGCCACCTGACATCTCGGCGATCTGATCCGCAACACCCTGCGCCCATTGGCCCCAAGGCGATGACAGTGGCGCAACGGTTCCAAGTTTCAATACTGTTTCTGCCTGAGAGGCGGTACTGGTCAGGCTGGCTGCCAGTGCAATTCCGGCGACAAAAGATTTGAGTTTCATATTTTCCTCCTCACGTATTGGTCGCGGCGGTTGTCTTCCACCGAAACCGGGGTTTCCGCGTCAAGCCGACCCCGGCGTTTCCAATTCCGTTGATGAAAGATTTGGCTTTTTCAAAAAATGTCGCGACTGGCCAGATAGTTGTCCTAAGCGGACATCTCGTTTTTTGACGCTAGGTAATATTGGGAAATGTGTGTTTCACGCTGAATTGCTTTTGCTCCAGCTCACCTGAGCGGGAATGGCCTTGTTGTGCAGCACTGGCTTTGTCCGGCCTACATTGGATTAAGTACGTCCTAAGGTGTTCATGATTTTCGAAACGGACCTCCCTCCTGTCCCCAAGGAGGTAGTGGCATTCTTCCGTCCAAAACCGCACTCGCAACGATTGTCATGCACTGGCTATGAGGCCTGAACTTAGGGAGACAAAACTCAGACGGATCTCGGATCCGTTTTGATGAAAGAATTGGATGTTGCAGAGCAACCTTCCGAGCTATCCCTGCAGCCCGTGTTTCTTGATTTTGTTGTAAAGCGTGCGCGTGGTCATACCCAATTCTTCGGCGGTCTGCGCGCGACGGAAACCATTTCGCGTTAGGGCCTCGGCAATCCAGTCCCGCTCGGATACCGCGACCCGAACCGGAGCTTCCTCTCTCGGAGCTTTCGAAATCCCCGTCGTTCTTTGGCGAAGGAAGTCGATAGCCTTGAGGTCAATCGTGGACCCTCCGGATTTGCGAATTGCACGCTGGACCGCGTGCTGAAGCTCGCGCACATTCCCAGGCCAATCGTGTTCGAGCATCAACCGCAGCGCAGCGTTTGAAAACTTCGGAGGCTCGCCGCTCAATTGCCGCCCCAGATATATGGCCAGTTCAGGGATATCATCCACCCTCTCGCGCAAGGGCGGCAGGGTGATTTCGTGACCGGAGACTCGATAGTAAAGATCCTGACGAAACGCGCCCATCTCAATCAGGCCAGGGAGGTCTTGAGTGGTTGTCGAAATGATCCGCGCTTCGGCCCGCCTGAGTGTATGATCCCCAATCCTCTGCACAGACTTCTCGTCGGTGAATTTCAGGATTTTGCCCTGATGCGCAGGCTGCAAGGCGGAAATTTCGTCAAAGATGAGCGTGCCTCCAGACGCTAGCTCCAAAGCGCCACGCTGAGTGCCCGTCGTTCCCAATGCGCCGGGGGCCTTGCCCAAAAGATGCACACCGCCTTCTTCGTTGTCCAAGGCGGGGCAATCCACAACAACGGGCTGACGCCGCGCTGCGGGCCCTGCCTCGTGCAATTTGAGGGCAGCGCGGCTTTTGCCGGTTCCCGTTTCGCCGATCAACAGGATCGGGATATCCTCATAGGCAAGATCATCAAGCTCTTCTCGGATCAACTGCATGGAGTAGGAAGATCCAACCAGTTCATGTTCAGTGGTTGGCGCACCGGTTTCGATCTGTGACAAGCTGGGAATGGCGGTGAACCCCTTTGTCACCTCATTCAACGTCTGTTCCACTGGCAGCCGGTCCAGCGTCGAGCCGGCCACGAAACCCTGCACACCGCAAAGTCGCGTAATCGCCAATGCTTCTTCGGGCGAAGTGATGGGTCCGCCATGGCAAAGCTTGTCCACCGAGGTGGGAACTCCTTCGAGAACGCGGTCAATTTGGGCGGCAGCTTTCTCTAACGTCAGGTGTGTGTTGACCCCGGTGCCACCGCTTGTGAATCCGATATTTACGCAGATTGCCGTCGCCCCGGCGTCGACCATTTTACGGGCTTGAGCGTTAGTCTGGACGTAAGCGAACACCCCTAACCCAATATTTGTTGCTTTCTTGACCATTGTGATTTCCCGGTCCAGCCCCAAGCCTTCCCGCTCGATCGCGGCGCCCAGACGTCCGTCGATCAAAGTTGTCGACGGGAAGTTGCAGATGCCGGAAAACCCCAGCGCTTTGGTGCGCCGCACCAGTTCCGCAATGTCGAGATTAGGATCGCTGACCGAAAACCCGGCATAGATCGGCGCGGTACACCGCCCCAGCATTTCGCGTTCGGCAAATTCAATTACCCACTCATTGGCCGCGCGGACCGGAAGGAAGCTGGTCAGGGAGGATGCCCCTTGAACCCGAAACCGTCCAGCATTTAGGGCCAGCAGGTAATCGGCCCCCGCCTTGTCCGCTGCCTTTGCGGTCAGGCCAGACCCGACCACGGCGGCGAACAGAAAGTTCTTGTCGCGCGCGCTCATGCTGCGGCCTCGTGCCGGACCAGCCCGTCCACGTTCAGTGTACCAAGGGGGACCGATCGTTCATGCCAGTCCGAGGTATAGGCATAGATAGATACTTGCGGAACCTCAGCCCGGATCGTGTCGATGATGCGCTGCAGCGACCCGAGCACCAGCGCGCCGCTTTCCGCGGTTTCCACCTCAAGCAGTCCGGGATGTAGCACCAGATTATCCAGCCCTGCCTTCAAAGCGGCGCGGGCTTGCGCGAGCGAAAGGAAGAACGCCAAAGTTTGGAACCCGGCCCGTTGGGCACGGGCCAGAAAGTCATATTCGAACTCGGGCGAGGCCGGGATGGTCGACATGGATTGCCTCAACGACCCGTCCAGCAGGATAGAAGATGGCCAGTTGGTGATGCCGCGATAGCCCAGCTCATACAACTGAGCAAACAAAGCCGCCTCGGACCCGAACGGGTCGCTGGCCACCAGTGCGGCCCAACCGCCCTGACAGGGGGTTTCGCGGACGGCCCTGTTATGATCCAGCCGCGGCATCACAAATGCCAGATCAGCTTGCACGGCGGTCAGGCCGTTCAGAGCAGGGCAATAGATTCGGTTATCCGAAGGGGCAGCGGTAGACTGTGTACCGGTGAGCGTGAGAGTTGTCATGAACCTATTTAGGAAAGAATTTCCCTTATTGAGAAGTAATTTCTCATGTTTTCTCATGTTTCCCAAAATAAAAAATGAGAATTTGGAATAAGACATTGAAAAATAACATTTAAAAATTGATCTCCAAAACCTCTCGTTTCTGTTTTTACCCCGTTTTCTGCGCCATGCTGCCCCTCAACGGGAGGAACCATGACACTATTTCTGATCGTCACCTTGAACGGGTTGACGCTAGCAGCGCTCTACTTTTTGGCGGCCAGTGGCTTCAGCCTGATCTTCGGGCTGATGCGCACTGTGAACATGGCTCATGGGGCATTGCTGCTGCTGGGCGGCTATGTCGGATACAGCATTGTCGATGTTACCGGGTCGTGGGGACTGGGTGTCATCGGCGGTGGTTTGGCCGCAGGTCTGGCCGGTGCCATCGTGCAAGCGGGGATTCTGGGTTGGATGCAGGGGGATGAGCTGCGTCAGACTCTAGCCTCGATTGCGATTTCAATCATCATGGCCGATCTGATGCTGTGGTACTGGGGCGGGCTAACCTATCAAGTAGAGCTGCCTGATGCACTGGCCGGAGGGCAGCGTCTGCCGGTTCTGGGTGTGGGCTACGCCAATATCCGCTTGGCGCTGATGGGCTTTGCGCTGGTTGTGGGGATTGGACTGTGGTTCCTGATCCAGCGGACTCGTTTCGGTGCGGTGATCCGCGCAGGTGTGGATGATCAGGACATGCTGCGGGCGCTTGGCTATCCGATCAACCGCATCTTTGTCGTTGTGTTTGCCTTGGGCGGCATGTTGGCCGGAATGGCCGGGGTCGTCGCCGCCAGCGCGCTGTCGATTGCGCCGGGCACGGACCTGCAATTCCTGCTGTCTTCGCTGGTGGTGGTTATCGTTGGCGGTATGGGCTCGATCGGCGGGGCTGCGCTCGGTGCGCTGCTGGTCGGTCTGGCTGAACAATACGGTCTAGCCTACGCACCCACCTACGGCGTGGTGTTTACCTTTGCGATCATGGTGCTGGTGTTGGCGGTGCGGCCACAGGGCTTGCTGGGAAAGGCCGAGCAATGAAACAGGCGCTGATCCTTGTCCCACTGCTGATCCTGCCCTTCGTGTTGAACGATTTCTGGCTGACGCAAGTTGCCACACGATCACTGATCCTGGGCATCATGGCGCTGAGCCTGAGCTTTCTGGCCACCTATTTGGGCGTCGTGTCTTTTGCGCAGGCCACCATGGCTGGGATCGCGGGTTATACCATCGCCTTTTTCGGACCGAACAGCGTGGGGATCGGCGTGCAGTTACCGTTCTGGGTCTCGATCCCGCTTGCGCTGTTGCTGGCCGTGGTGTCCGGGGGTCTGATCGGCCTTATCGCTCGTCGGTCGCGGGGTATCTATGCCATCATGATCACGCTGGCGATTGGGGTCGCGTTCTTCTACTTTACCCGCCAGAACTATACGCTTTTCAATGGCTGGACCGGCTTCTCCGGCGTCCGCGCGCCGCAGATTGCTGGCCTCAGTCTGCGCGATCCGCTGCCCTTGTACTTATTGTCTCTGGGCGTCGCTGCGCTGGCGCTTGCACTGGTCAGCGGCTTTGTCCGTTCGCCGCTGGGCCTGACCATTCAAGCTGTGCGTGACGCGCCGGGACGGGTGCTGGCGCTGGGGATTTCCGTTACCACACCCATCGTTGCGGCTTTTGCCTTCTCGGGCCTGCTGGCCGGAGCAGGGGGCATCCTGAACGTCTGGTATCAGGAACGCATCTCATCCTTTTCAGTCGGCCTTGGGCCCATCATCGACATCCTCATCATCTCGGTCATCGGCGGCTTGCGCCATCCAGGCGGGGCGTTTGTGGGGGCGGTGGTCTTTGTCCTGCTGGACACCTTTGCCGTCGACCTGATCGACCGCGAGCGGTTCAACACACTGATCGGCGTCGTGCTGCTGCTCATCGTGATCGTAGCCCCCGGTGGGCTTCAACAACTGGCAAGCGACTGGATGGCGCGGCTGCGCCGTCCCGAGGCCCCAAAGAAATCAACTGTCTGAGCAAACTCATAGGGAGGAACCTAAAAAATGAATAAGCTCAAAATGGCTGCATCCGCGCTGGCGCTCTGCGCAATGGCGGTGCCTGCATCTGCCGAAGACGTCAAGATCGGCGTGATCTCAATTCTCGAAGGCGCGTTTGCTGCTTTGGGTCAGGATGGGATCCGCGGTGCGGAACTGGCGGTGCTGGAAACCGGTGGAGAGGTCGACGGCAATAAGATCGAAGTCATCACAATGTCGTCCGACGCCAGCCCCGACAGTGCTGTGAACGCAGCCCGCAAACTGATCGAGCAGGACGGCGTGGATATCATCGTTGGCCCGCTGTCGGGGTCCGAGGGTCTGGCCCTGCGCGATCTGTCGAAATCCTATCCCGGCGTGACCTTCCTGAACGGATCGTCGGCGGCACAGGATACAACCCTGCGCGACAGCTCTGACAACTTCTACCGCTTTGGCGGCGACGGCGCGCAGTGGATGGTTGGCGTGGGCGACTATGCCTTTAACGACATGGGCTACAAATCCGTGGCCGTGATCGCCGAGGATTACTCTTTCCCCTACACGCAGGTTCTGGGCTTCATGACCGAGTTCTGCGAAGCAGGCGGCAAAGTGCCCGAGAAGTTTTGGACGCCGATTGGCAACAAGGATTACTCCTCGGTCGTCTACTCGATCCCGCAGGATGTTGATGCGCTGTTCGTGGCGCTGGGTGGCGCGGATGCGGTGAACTTCCTGACCCAGTACAGTCAGGCGGGTGGCGACAAGCCAATCATCGGCGGCTCGATCACCATCGACCAGTCCATTCTGGACAGCAAAGGCCCGTTCAAAAAGCTGCTGGTAGGTGCGCCTGCGGGCACCCCGACCGTTGGTGATTATGACGGCGACGAATGGAAAGCCTTTACCGCCAGCTACACCGAAGCCTTCCCCGATGGCTTCTCGGCCCCCTCGATCTTTGCGCATCACTATTACATGAGCGCAAAGGCTGCGATGCTGGCGCTGGATGAGGTTGATGGCGACTTGTCCGACAATCAGGCGGCCTTCCGCGCGTCGCTGAACGATCTGACTTTCACCACCCCCACCGGCGGCACCATGCGGCTGGATAAGAACCGCAATGGCGTGATCGACAACTTTGTCACCGAGGTCTACGAGCGTGAGGATGGCACGCTTGGCAACCGCGTGGTCAAGGTGGTGCGCGATGTGGATCAGCTGCTGGGACAGGACGAAGAGGTATTTCTGGCCTCGGGTCCGGTCAGCCGGGACAACCCCTCGTGCCCGTAACCCCCTCGCATAACACCGCCAATGCCCTGGAGGTCCGGGGCATTGGCAAACGCTTTGGCGGGTTCTGGGCGGTGCAGGATATCGACCTGACCGTCCGCCCCGGCGAGCGGCGTGCGATCCTTGGGCCCAATGGTGCGGGCAAGACCAGCCTGTTCAACGTGCTGACCGGGGATACCAGCGCCACGACTGGCCAGATCACCCTGTTTGGCGATAGCGTGACCCGTGAGCCGATCAACAAGAGAATTCAACGTGGGCTGCGCCGAACGTACCAGCACGCCCATCTGTTCAACGGCCTGACCGTACGTGACACGCTGTTTCTGGCCGTGGCCGGGCTGCGGGGCAGTTGGCGGCAGGTATTGCCCCTGCGCGCCACTGACGCACGGCTTGCCGAGGCCGAACGTTTGGCCGAGATCGCAGGCGTGGCGGATGTGCTGGACCGCGAGACCTCGGAACTGAGCCACGGTCAGCGGCGACAGCTTGAGATTGGGATCGCGCTGGCCGAAAACCCGAAGATTTTGCTGCTGGACGAACCGGCGGCGGGGTTGTCGCCAGCCGAGCGGCCCAAGCTGAGCGCCTTGCTGATGTCACTGCCCAAGGATGTGACCGTGGTGCTGATCGAACACGATATGGATATCGCGCTGCAGACTTCGGAGAGTGTCTCGGTTCTCTATAACGGGCGGATGTTGGCCGAAGGGTCGCCCGACGACATCATGCGCAACGAGGATGTGCATCGCGTCTATATCGGAGGCGCCCATGGCCACTGATCTGCTGGAAATCCGCGGGCTGGACCTGCGCTATGGCTCAAGCCACGTCTTGCATGGCGTCGGCCTGAACGTCTCGGACCGCCCTTTGGGCATCCTCGGGCGCAACGGGATGGGCAAGACCAGCCTGTGCAATGCAATCATGGGTCTGCATCCGCATTCGGCCGGGGAAATCCGGTTCGATGGGGTGGATATGACCGGTCTGCCGCCCGAAAGACGTGCGCAGATGGGGATCGGCTATGTGCCGCAGGGGCGGCGCGTCTTCCGGTCTCTGACGGTCGAGGAACATCTGCGGATCGTCGAACGCAAGGGCGTTGCGTGGTCGATTGAACGGGTTTACCAGACGTTCCCGCGCCTGAAAGAACGCCGCCGCAATCTGGGCGACCGTCTATCTGGGGGCGAACAGCAGATGCTGGCGATTGGCCGTGCGCTGCTGTTGAACCCGCGCCTGATGGTGCTGGATGAGCCGACCGAGGGGCTGGCCCCCGCCATCGTCTCGGACGTGATTGATCTGATCGAGTTGATCGCAGGCGAAGGCATTGCGGTGTTGCTGGTCGAACAGAACATGCACGCGGCTTTGGCCGCCGTGCAGGATGTGGCCATCATGGTCGGCGGAGAAGTGGTCGAGCGGATGACGGCAGAGGCTCTGGAAAACGATCCGGCGATGCAAAAGCGCCATCTGGGGCTGGAACCCGGGCAGTCGGGCTAAGGGAGGGAAGGATGACAAAAAGAGCTTACGTGATCGGAACCGCCGACACCAAAGGGCCGGAATTGCGATACGTGCGCGATCTAATCGACGCAGCGGGGATGGAAACCGTCTTGGTCAACGTTGGCACCAAGGGCGGCGAGACCGGCATGGAAGTGACTGCTGCCAGTGTCGCCGCCTGCCATCCCGACGGGCCGGCGGCGGTTTTCGTGAATGATCGCGGGCAGGCCGTGACCGAGATGTCGCGGGCACTGACCGCCTTTGTCCTTGGCCGCGACGATCTGGGCGGCATCATCGGGCTGGGCGGCTCGGGCGGCTCGGGGATCATTGCTCCGGCCATGCAGGCTTTGCCGATTGGGGTACCCAAGGTGCTGGTTTCCACCCTCGCGTCGGGTGACGTCTCGGCCTATGTTGGTGCGTCGGATGTGAACATGTTCCACCCTGTAACAGATGTATCGGGGTTGAACCGCGTCTCGCGCCGATTGCTGGGCAATGCGGCGCACGCGCTGGCAGGGATGATGGCGAATGAAGTCCCCGAAAACACCGATGATCGCCCCGCGTTGGTTCTGTCGATGTTCGGTGTCACCACCCCCGCCGTCCAGGCCATCACCGAAGGACTGGCCGATGACTACGACTGCCTGGTCTTTCATGCCACCGGCAGCGGGGGCCGGTCGATGGAGCAACTGGTCGATCAGGGTGACGTTGCCGGGGTGCTGGACATCACCACCACCGAAATCTGCGACCTGATCGTGGGTGGGATGCTCAGTGCAGGTGAAGACCGGCTCGACAGCATTGCCCGCAGCAAACTCCCTTATGTTGGCTCGTGCGGCGCGTTGGATATGGCGAATTTCTGGGCACCCGATACGGTGCCCGCACAGTTCAAAGGGCGCAATTTCTATCACCACAACGCGCAGGTCACGCTGATGCGGTCCACAGCGGAAGAATGCGCACAGATAGGCGTGTGGATCGGCAACAAGCTGAACGCTTGTGACGGCCCGGTGCGCTTCCTGCTGCCCCTGCGGGGCGTCTCGGCGCTGGATATCGAAGGTGGAGCCTTCCACGACCCGGCAGCCAATGACGCACTGTTTCAGGCTCTGCGCGATACGGTGACACAGACCCCCGACCGACAACTGATCGAGTTGGACATGCACATCAACGATCCCGACTTTGCCGAGGCGGCGATCGCCAATTTCAAAGAAATCTACACCAAGAAGGATACCTGATATGGCAGTCACGGGACGCGCAGACATCCTCAGCCGCTTGCGGGCAAAGATAGCCGCTGGCCAAGTCATCATAGGTGGCGGTGCAGGCACCGGCCTGTCCGCCAAATGCGAAGAGGTCGGCGGCATCGACCTGATCGTCATCTACAACTCGGGTCGCTATCGCATGGCCGGGCGCGGATCTCTGGCGGGCTACATGTCTTACGGCAACGCGAATGAGATCGTTGTCGATATGGGGCGCGAAGTTCTGCCGGTCGTCAAGGACACCCCTGTTCTGGCAGGGGTAAACGCCACCGACCCATTCTGTCTAATGGACAAGTTTCTGGATGATTTGGGGGCAATGGGTTTCGCAGGTGTGCAGAATTTTCCCACGGTGGGCATCATCGACGGCCGCTTCCGGCGCGAACTTGAGGCCACCGGCATGTCCTATGACATGGAGGTCGAAATGATCGCCAAGGCCCATGAGCGCAACCTTCTGACCACGCCATACGTTTTCAGTGCTGACAACGCTGCCGAAATGGCGAAGGCGGGCGCGGATGTCATCGTCGCACATTTCGGTCTGACCACGGGCGGAACCATCGGGGCCGGGGACAGCGCACCGGATATAGCCGAATGCGCGCGGCTTTACGACGAATGGGCCGCAGTAGCGCGCACTTATCGCGACGACCTGATCTTTATCTGCCATGGCGGCCCATTAGCAGAACCCGAGGATGCACAGAAGTTCCTGGACCTCTGCCCGGACTGTCATGGCTTTTACGGAGCATCATCGATGGAGCGTCTGCCCACCGAACGGGCGATTACAGCTCAGACTGCAGAATTCGGAAAGCTGCGGCGGGGGGTTGAACGCTCTAAAGGGGTCGCATGACGACAAAACACCAATTTGCAGAACTAGTGCGCAATCAAAACACGACCGGAGAATAGGGATGATCGGAAAATTCATGCTTTCGGCGGATACGCCGCAGGAAACGCTTGATTGGGGTAAGTTGAAGTGGATGAGCAGTCCGCCCGCTACAGGCGCCGGACAGCTTACGGTGATTGAGGTCAGCCTGGCTCCGGGCCACGGCCACAATTTTCACAAACACCCCGATCAGGAGGAAGTTATCTACTGCGTCGCGGGTGAGGTCGAACAGTGGCTTGGCAAGGAAAAGCGGGTGATGGGACCAGGGGACTCGGTCTTTATTGGCGCGGATGTGGTCCACGCCACGTTTAACATTGGCGATCACGAAGCGACTCTTCTGGCAATTCTGGGACCATGTGTCGGAGATATGGGGTACGAGATCGAAGATGTCGCGGACAAGGTGCCTTGGAACGGTCTGCGTTAGATTGCAGAAAAAGCGCCTAGGATTTTCGCACAAGAGTGCAGCCTTATCACTTCTGGACTTGGTGAGCAGGTCCAGACGCTGGATGGTGAAGGCCCACAATGCGAGATCATGTTTGGCTGCGTTAGCGGCTGGCACCTGTCGCGAAGCGGTACGACGTTTTCCTCACAGCAACTGCCCTCGACGCTTTGATCGTCTGTTGACTGTGAGCCCTGAGCCTAGCGTCGTTCCTGCCCGGTCCCAAGCACCTTGACCTCCAGCCAGTGAAAGGCAACTGCGATCAGGCCTGCGACCAGAATATAGAATACCGCCAGCAACAGCAGTGGTTCATAGATGATGAACGTGTCCGAACGCACCCGCGATGAAACTGCATAAATGTCGACAACAGTGATGGTCGCCACCAGAGGTGTCGCCTTCATCTGCAAGATGGTTTCGCCGCCCAAAGTCGGCAACACATTGCGGATTGCCTGTGGCAACCAGATGCGGCGGAACATCGTCAGTCTGGGCATGCCGAACGACTTGGCGGCCTCTAGCTGCCCCTTGGCAACACCTTTGAAGGCCCCGCGCATAACCTCGCCCTCGTAGCCTGCATAGGACAGGGTCAACGCCAAAACCGCATAGGGCCAGGCCTGCCGCAGATACGGCCAGAGTTCAGACGAGCGTATCCACGGGAACTGAGGGAACAGTGACCCGAGACCGTAGTACAAAAGCCAAAGTTGAAGCAGCAAGGGCGTGCCGCGAATGATGGTGCAAAACGCTTTGGCCGGGGCAGCAAGATACCAAGGTCCAACAGCCTGCGCCAACCCAAGAGGAACCGCAAGACAGAACCCAAGTACGACCGTGACGACCAGCAGCCAAATTGTCGTCCAAATACCTTGCAAGGCCAGCGGAGCGTATTTCGGCAGCCAGTCCCATTGCAGCGAGACGGCACACCAGATGACGATCCCTGCGAAAATCAGCATCATTGCGACGCGATGCGGTTGCATCAGAGATCTAAGACTGATCATTTACTACCCCCTGTCAGAGAGGGCTGGCCACGGCGGGCCCATTTTTCAATCCGGCCGAAAATGACGCCCGAGCACAGGGTGACCATGAGGTACAGAAACCCGGCAGACAAGAAGAAGGTAAAATAGGCGCGGGTGCTGCTGGCGGCTTGTCGGGTTTCAAGGGTCAGTTCGTTGAAGCCAACGACTGCAAGCAGCGCGGTGTCCTTGGTGGCGATCAGCCATAGATTGGCCAGACCGGGCACGGCAAAGCTCATCATCGCTGGTATCGTTACGCGGCGCATGGTCATGAAGGCTGGCATGCCATAGGACTTGGCAGCTTCGATCTGGCCGGGCGGTACAGCCTGAATGGCCCCGCGCAGAATTTCGGTGGCATAAGCCCCCTGAACAACGCCCAGCACCCAGATGCCAGCGGCCACTCCGTTGATCTCGACCCGTCCGCCTCCTATGGCTGCGGATATCTTGTTAATAATATCCGACCCTACATAATACAGGATCAGGATCAGGACCAATTCCGGCACAGCCCGGATAACGGTCGTGTAGATGGCGAGAAGATCGCGTGTGACCTTCCCGCCGTATAGTTTGCCATAAGCTCCGAACAGTCCGATCACTAGGCCGAGCGCATAGGCACCAAAGGCGATTTGCAATGAATTGGACAAACCGCGCAGCAGATTGCCACCCCATCCTGGAGGCGAGAGCGACAGCAGCTCTGCGCTCTGCGCCAAACCTAGCGATTCCAGTAGTCCGGTCACGTTAATGGCTTAGTAGATGCTGGCGGAGAAGTAGTTCGAGGTGATCTTTTCATGTGTTCCATCCGCCAGGATGGCAGCGATACCCCTGTTCAACGCCTCTCTCAGATCATCTTGCCCTTTGCGGACACCGGCCCCTACGCCGCGCCCCAGAATGGCAGGATCATCTTTAACGGCCCCTTTGATTTCACAGCAGGCACCAGCGTCCGAATTCACAAAGTCCGCCATTGCGATGCTGTCGGCCTGTGTGGCGTCGATCCGGCCCGCAAACAGGTCCTGATTGGCTTCGTCCTGAGTTTGATAGACGCGCAGTTCCGCATCTTTGAAGTATTCTTGTGCATAGGCCTGGTGGATGGTCGAAGCCTGCACGCCAACAACTTTGCCCGCCAAGGATTCCGGAGTTGCATCGATATCGATCGACTTATCTGCGACGATGACCGCAGGAGTGTTGTAGTAGGGATCGCTGAAATCAATGGTTTTCAGACGTTCCTCGGTGATCGACATCGAGGCCATGATGGCGTCGATCTGCTGACCCGTCAGCGACGGGATGATACCGTCCCACGCAACTGGAGTGATGACGCAATCAAGTTCGGCCGCCGCGCAAACAGCGTTGATCACGTCGATCTCCCAGCCGACCCAGGTGCCGGAACTGTCAAGCGACGCGAATGGCGGATAGGGTTCGGCTGCGATACCAATCTTGACCTCTTCGGCACTGGCGACGCCAGCTGAAAGAAGTGCAGCAGCAAGGCTGGATGCAAAAATTTTACTGATTTTCATTATGTTACTCCCTGTTGGCTTTGTTTTGTTGGACTATGCGACCGAACTTAGAAACTGCTTCAATCGTTCAGACTTGGGGTTACCGAAAACCTCGGCAGGTGGTCCCTGCTCTTCAATTCGGCCTTGATACAGATAGACGACGTGATTGGCGACTTCGCGCGCAAACTTCATCTCATGGGTCACCAGCAGCATCGTCCGCCCTTCGGACGCAAGATCGCGGATCACGGTCAGCACTTCACCGACCAGTTCAGGATCCAGCGCCGAGGTCGGCTCGTCAAACAACATGACCGAAGGATCTACGGCCAGCGCTCGCGCAATTGCCGCGCGCTGCTGCTGTCCGCCGGATAGATATGCAGGGTAAGTGTCGGCCCGGTCGCCGAGCCCCACGCGCTCTAGCAACTCATGCGCACGCGCGATGGCCTGAGCTTTGGGAACCTTGAGTACGTGCACCGGCACTTCGATCACGTTCTCCAGAAGCGTACGATGGTTCCACAAATTGAACTGCTGGAAAACCATCGCCAGCCGGGTGCGTATACGCTCGATCTGTCGACGATTGGATGGGCTGCCATCGTCGTGCATCTCGACCTGCTCGCCACCTATCGTGATCTTGCCCGAACTCGGAGTTTCCAGGAAGTTGATGCAGCGCAACATTGTCGACTTGCCAGAGCCCGACCCCCCGATGATTGCGACGACATCGCCTTTATGCGCCGTCAAGGACACGCCTTTCAAAACCTCTAGCGGGCCGAAGGACTTGTGCAGGTCTTCAACCTTAATCGCTTCGTCATTCTCTGTCGTATGATTTACGGGTGTAGCGGCTTTGGCTGCGTCCATATCCAGGCATCTTCTGATTTCAGCTTGCAGTAAGCCCCGAATCTCGTGATTATGCAAGTGTATAATAACTTCATGTCATGGATATGCCCGCGGTGCAGGACAATAGCCGAAAATTTACGCGTGAGTCCGCCGAGCATCGGCGCGAGGCATTGATTTTGGCAACTCTGGACCTGATCGCCGAGATGGGGGTGCGTGGCGCAACTGTGCGTGAGATCGCGGCGCGTGCAAACGTGACTCAAGGTTTGATCCGACACTATTTCACCTCGAAAGACGAATTGGTGCACGCGGCCTACGAGCATCATATGAATACGCTGACCGTCAAAACGGCCGCCTATACCGGGGAAGGGACGGCGGTGTCTCGGTTGTCGAACTTTGTCGATGCGTCTTTGCGGCCACCAATTGTCGATCCCAAGGTCGTCGCCCTTTGGGCCGGATTTCTGAACAAGGTCCAGACGGACCCCAAAATGCAACATGTCCACCAGCGCACTTATGACTACTTCCGAGACCATCTCGAAGCGCTCATCGTCGCTGCGCTCAAGGAAACCCGGCGCGATGTGGAACCCTTCGAGGCGAAACAGTTGGCGATCGCGTGCAACGCGGTGATCGACGGCCTCTGGCTGGAAGGCGGTGCGCTTCCGGATGCGTTTGCCGAAGGCCAGTTGCCCCAGATCGGCCTAGACTCGGTCGGCGCAATTCTAGGTATCACGTTGAACAAAGAGGCAGCAGAGTCATGAGAACCTCAGCAGTAACAGCTCGGTTGGCGGGTTTGGGTGGCGCCAAATGGAGCGTACACCTGAAAGCCCGCGAACTTGTCAAAGCAGGTGCTGATATCGTCGAGATGACGATAGGTGAGCCGGATGTTCCTGTGCCCGCCTCTCTGATCGAGACTACGGTACATTCGCTGCATGCAGCGCGGACGGGATATTCCAATGGTCGTGGAGAAGAGGGCCTGTTGGATGCGTTGGCCGAGCGATACTCGCTCCGCCGGGGACGCAGTTTTAAATCTGAAAACATCCTCTGTTTTCCCGGCACGCAAACCGCCCTTTTCGCGGTTATGGCCGGGGTTGCTGAGGCTGGCGACGAGGTTCTGGTCGGCGATCCGATGTATGCCACCTACGAAGGTGTCGTGCGCGCGTCAGGAGCAGACATGGTGCCCGTTCCCTTGCGACCCGAGCATGGATTTCGCCTTCAGGCTGAAGACATCGCCAAACGGATCACGCCGCGCAGCCGTGCGATCTTGCTGACGACGCCGCACAACCCAACCGGTGCGATCCTGACTGCGCAAGAAATTGCGGAGATCGGGCAATTGGCAATCGCGCATGATTTGTGGATCATAACGGACGAGGTTTACGAAGACCTGGTCTTTGAAGGGTCACAATTTGTCTCGCCCCTTGCGTATACGGAATTTGCGGATCGCGTCATCGGAGTTTCATCCATTTCGAAGTCACACGCTGCGCCCGGCTTCCGCAGTGGCTGGTGTGTCGGTCCATCCGACTTCTGCGAGGCACTGCTGCCTTATTCTGAAACCTTGCTGTTCGGAAATCAGCCCTTCATCGCGGATATGACCGAGAAAGCGATCCGTGACGGGTCAGAGGTTGCCTCTGGCATGGCCAAACGGTTCGCGGGCCGGGCCAGTTTGCTGGCGGATCGCTTGGGGGCCGACACTGAACTTGTTGTGCACCGTCCCGAGGCTGGGATGTTCGCACTCATTGATGTTGCGAACACCGGTCTTGATGGTGAGGCCTACGCATGGCGCTTGTTGCAAGCCGGAGTTGCTGTCATGCCGGGCTCGGCCTTCGGCGACAGCCTGAAGAACTGGGTGCGTGTGGCATTGACGATCAGTGACGATGATTTCGCCACTGCCATCACCCGCATTGTTGATCATGCCAACAACATACCGCGTGAGGTCGCATGAGCGCTCTGACAGTTGGGGAAGCTTTGGTCGCAGAGCTTCGGCGCCGAGAAGTGGCCTGTGTGTTCGGTATTCCGGGTGTCCATACCATCGAGCTGTACCGCGGTCTTGCGGCATCGGGTATTCGACATGTTACCCCTCGGCACGAACAGGGCGCAGGGTTTATGGCGGATGGCTATGCACGTGTATCGGGTAAGCCGGGCGTAGCTTTTGTGATAACTGGGCCGGGTTTGACGAATACGCTGACCCCTATGGCCCAGGCACGGTCGGATTCAGTGCCCTTGTTGGTGGTGTCCGGTGTTAACCCGACGGCATCGCTTGGAAAGGGCATGGGGCATTTGCACGAGCTGCCCGATCAACTGAAACTTGCGCAAACAGTCGCATTGCTTTCTGAACAGGTTTCTGACGCCGATCAGCTGGACCCGGTCGTAGACCGCGCCTTTCAGCGCTTGACCACCGAGCGGCCCGGGCCTGTGCATATCGAGGTTCCCTTGGATGTGGCTGCCCATCCCTATGTCGCGGCGCCCATTGCCCTTTCCCACACCGAGTGTCAGGCAGGTACTGATCTGATCAGTGAGGCTGCAAGCCGACTGGCCGAGGCTGGGCGCGTCGTAATTGTCGCCGGTGGTGGTGCAAAGCGCGCAGAGGGTGCTTTGCAAGCGTTGGCCGAAGCGCTTGACGCGCCGGTTGTGCAAACCGTCAACGCCCGAGGCCTCATGCATGATCATCCACTGACTGTGCCTGCCAGCCCCAGCTTGCCGGCCGTGCGCTACTTGATTGAAGACGCAGATTGCGTGCTGGCATTGGGAACCGAACTTGGCCCCACCGATTTCGACATGTATGCAACCGGCCAGATGGCAGAGATGCACGGTCTGATCCGGGTGGACCGATGCCGTGATCAGCTGGCCCGCCATGCAGCCAAGGTTGCGATTCACGGAGATGTCGAACTGGTCGCACCTGTGCTGGCCGCGTCATTGCCAAAAACGGCAAAAAAGGGCGAAGGTGAAATGCGGGCCAAGCTTGCACGCACCGCTGCGTTGGACGAAATTGGCCCGGACTATCGCGAAATAGTTGATATTCTCAATGCGATCCGCGATGCGGTGCCCAATGCGCTTGTGATCGGGGACTCAACCCAACCGATTTATGCGGGTAACCTGTACTATGACCACGACCGTGCGGGTGGCTGGTTCAATGCTGCAACCGGATATGGTGCGCTTGGCTACGGAATTCCTGCGGCGGTCGGAGCTGCAATCGCCGCCCCTTCCACCCCTGTGGTGTGTATTGTCGGGGATGGTGGCGCCCAGTTTTCCCTTCCTGAAATCATGGCCGCGGTCGACGAAAACCTGCCTGTCATCTTCGTGATTTGGAACAATAGCGGGTACGGAGAAATTGCAACGTCGATGAGGGACGTCGGTGTAACAGTGATCGGTTGTAATCCTACGCCTCCCGATTTTGCGGCAACCGCAAAGTCTTTTGGCATTCCGTATTTTGAAGCTCGTGCGGAACCACAGGTGGTCGCGCGAAAGTTACGCGACGCTGTCGCCGTGAAAGGACCGTCCATGATCGAAATCACTGCCGCAAAACTTGTACCCACGAAAGACTGACCCATGACAGACCCCACTTTCGAGTTTTCACGCGCCATCACCCGTCGCCCTGCATCCACAATCGCAAACGGGCTGCGCGCTGAGGATGTCGGCGATCCAGATCTTGATGGGATGTTGGCAGCGCATCAGGCATATGTAGCCACCCTAAAGAGCACGGGTGCAGAGGTGATCGAGCTTGGTCCGCTCGATACCTTTCCAGACGCACAATTTGTCGAAGACACTGCTCTTTGCCTCCCTCAAGGCGTGGTTCTGATGCGGCCTGGTGCGCCATCGCGCATGGGCGAAGTCGCCGAAATGGCTCCGACCCTTCATGACTGCTACGATACGGTACGTGCGATCGAAGGCCCTGGTCATATCGAAGGCGGTGATATTATTGTAACCGGTCGGGAAATTCTGGTGGGCCGATCAGATCGTACCGACGCGGAAGGTGTCGCTGAACTGGCAAGGATAACTTCTGATTGGGGACACAAGCTGCGGGAAGTCTTCACGCCCAAAGGTGTGCTGCACTTCAAAACAGATTGTTCGCTGATGGATGCCGAGACCATCCTGTCCACCCACCGACTGGACGCATCAGGCTGTTTTGACGGCTACCGTGTGTTACATGTCGCCGAAGGAGAAGAAGCCGCTGCCAATGCCATCCGTTTCAACAATCTGGTGCTGATGGCCGCGGGCTTCCCTCGAACGGCCGATATGCTGGACCGCGCAGGCTATGAAGTTGTCGAGATAGACAATACCGATTGTGCCAAGTTGGACGGTGGTATGTCATGCCTGTCTCTAAGGCTTCCCTAGAGGTATCGCCAAGTAGTTCTGTCGCAAACTCTGGCCTATATGTATTGGGCATGCGTCTAAAGTAACGTCTGTCGACCCAGAAGATGCGTTGCGAATTTGTGTCTAAGCCGACCGGCCATTTCCCTGCGGCATCTTCCGGCGGGGGGTAAACCGGCAAGCCATCTGAATCGGGCCCGGCGGTGTTCCGCCCTAGGTTCGGTGAGAGGATGCCGCCGTCGCGCCGGACCTTCTCCAAAACGTGCCAAGAAAAGAAGCTTTGGTAGAAAGGTTGCGATCGTGGGCAAGAATCATATGACGACGACTGCAAAGATCTGGATCAGAATGAAGGGCATGACTTGGATTAATAGTGCGCCGATTACCAAAGTTCGAGCCATTGCCAAGCCAGGTTATCAGCTCGTGGCCCGCGCCAACTGACGGAACAGTTTGCCCGAGTTGAAGTCACACAACGGGCATCCGAATTGAGCAGATCCACATTGGATTTGTTGAAGCGTTAGTCGGGCGTTGCGCCGATTGAAATGATCTGCGTGCACAATGTGGTGGCCGCAGCAAGTGACCGAGCCGTGGTCTGGGCCATGGTCGGCAGGATCATCCATTCCAATGCCCACGCGCTGCCGGATCGTTCCTGTTCATGCACCATAGCATGGTGCATCCCGGACACCTGTACGGCGTTGAACCGCGCCAGTGTTACCAGCAGCTCAGCCAGAATGGGGTTCTGTTTATGTGGCATGGCCGAGGATGTTCCTCCACCGGACAGCCTGATCTCGTCCACACCTTGTTGGGCCATCAGGCAGATATCCTGCCCCATTTTTCCCAGTGACCCCGAGATGTGCGACAGCAGATCGGCATATTCCACCACCCTGTCGCGGGTGGTATGCCAGCTTTGATCCGTCACATACAGCCCAAGTGCATCGGCGATATGCTTCGCCAAATCGTGCAGCGAGGGCCCGATCGTCTGACCATCGCCAACAGGTCCGGCCAGTTGCACGCATTCCACGCGCGGGCGCAGGTCGGATAGGGTTTGGTGATAGCTGCGCAGCGGATCGCGCCAGGTTTCGATCCGGTGGCCGACCGAGACAGGCAGGGCAACCTGCATCCGCGTGCGTCCCATAATTTGGCGTCCACCAAATTTTTCACTGAGATCGCCCAGCACTTCCGACAACCGTGACAGGCGCGCTTGCAACAGGTTCGTGGTCTCACGCAAGGTCAACGCCAAGGCCGTGTCCATCACGTCTTGCGAGGTCGTTCCAGTGTGAATGGCTGGTGCCAGTGGTCCTGCATCCGATCTAAGGGCCTGAACCAGTGCTGGTACAGGCAGCCCGTCCGCGATGGTGCCCGCGCGCAAAGTATCCATACCGGGCGCGGATTGTTCAATCCATGCGGCAGCAGCGTCCGCTTGGTTGGCGGGGATTTTACCGATTGCACCCAAGCCGCGTGAATAGGCAGCCTCGAAGGCCAGCATATGGGTGAGCGACCGTTCTGCAGACCAGATGCCCTGCGCCTCGGCGTCGCCGAACAGGCCGGAAAACCAGGGGTGCGAGAACAGATCGGTCATCGTCGTTGTCCTTATCTTGGGTCGTCCGGACTGGCGTCAGGCCGCAGCCGAGCGCAGACCCAGAATGGCGCGCGCCTGGTCTACACTCGCAACCGGGCGTTCATGGGCATGGCACAGATCGACGGCCCGCTGCACCAGCGCTGCATTGGACGGGGCCAGCGTGTCGCGATCCAGACGCACGTTGTCCTCTAGCCCCGTGCGCACATGCCCGCCCGCCGCGATGGACCATTCGTTCAGCTTGATCTGCCCAGCCCCGATCCCGGCGGCGCACCACGGGACGTCTCCGAACAGGCGGTGCACGGTATTGACGTAGAAGTCGAATACATCTCGATCCACGGGCATCGCATTACGGACCCCCATGACGAATTGGATATAGGGCGTATCGGGCAATTGCCCCTCGCGGTGCATCCGGGCCGCTTGCAGTATATGTGACAAGTCAAAAGCCTCGATCTCGGGTTTGACGCCGTAGGTTGCCATCTCGCTGGCCAGCCAGTTCACCAGATCGGGCGGGTTTTCATAAACGCGCGTCGGAAAGTTGTTCGATCCCACCGAAAGCGAGGCCATATCCGGGGACAGCGGCAACATACCCCCGCGCGCTTTGCCCGCGCCGGACCGCCCCCCGGTTGAAAGCTGCACAATCATGCCGGGGCAGTGCGTTTCGATCCCCTCCTTCAGCGCTGCGAACAGGTCGGGGTCCGAGGTGGGTTTGCCCTCGGCGTCGCGCACATGGCAATGAGCGATGGAGGCTCCGGCCTCGAAAGCTTCATGAGTGCTTTCGATCTGCTCCGGCACGCTGATGGGAACGGCCGGGTTATCGGCCTTGGTCGGCACCGATCCGGTGATCGCCACACAGATGATGCAGGGGGTTTGTGAGACAGGATCAGACATCGAAAAACACCGTTTCTGAGGGGCCTTGTAATTGAATATCGAACCGGTAGCCGCCTTCCACCTGTTCCGCGATAAGAGTTTGCCTGCGCACGGGCTGCTCAATCAGGTTCAGCACCGGATCCGACGCATTTGCCGCCATTTCATCGGGGAAATAAAGCCGGGTGTTGAGGCCTACGTTGATCCCACGTGCAACGAGCCACAGGTTAATATGTGGGGCCATCACCGCGCCGGATTGGTCTGTCACGGGGCCCGGTTTGATCGTGTCGAACACCCATTCGCCCGTGTCGAAATCCGGTATCACACGGCCCCAGCCACGAAAGCCCGGATCAACAGTACCCAGACTGGGATAAACGCCATTTGCATCCGCCTGCCATGTTTCAATCAGTACATCCTTGACCGGCGCGCCGGTTCCGTCGCGCACCACACCGCGCACAGTGATCTTCGTCCCTGACGCATCTGGCCCCGCGATGTCACGGCCCAACTCGTGCCGGTAGATATCGAACCCGGCGTCTCCGGGGGCCAGCCCGATATGCACATAGGGCCCCGCAGTCTGTGAGGGCGTTTCCTTGAGATAGTCCAGCTTTTGCACCATGGTCAGTTCCCCTCGGGCCGGTTTTCAAAATAGGTCGACCGCTGCCCGCGCAGCACGATGTCGAATTTATAGGCAAGACAGTCGAAGGGAACGGAGGCGTTGATATCCAGCGCGGCCACCAGTTGGTCAATCGCGCGCGGGTCGGGGATCGTGTTGATGATCGGGCATTTTGCGATTAGCGGGTCGCCTTCAAAGTAAAGCTGCGTGATCAGGCGCTGCGCAAAGCTGGTTCCGAAGACTGACACGTGAATATGCGCAGGCCGCCAACTGCTGACCCAGTTGCGCCAAGGATAAGCGCCGGGTTTGACGGTGCGAAACTGGTAGTAACCCTGATCATCTGTCAGCGTTCGCCCGCAGCCGCCGAAATTCGGGTCGATGGCGGCCAGATAGGTGTCTTTCTTGTGGCGATACCGCCCGCCTGCATTTGCCTGCCAGATCTCGATCAGAGTATTGGGCACCGGGCGGGCGTTTTCATCCAGTACCCGTCCATGCAGCAGGATACGCTCGCCCACCGGATCGCCGGTTGTAGCGAAATTGCGCAGCAGGTCATTGTCCAACGGGTCGATGGCGCCATGGCCAAAGGTCGGGCCGGACAGCTCGCTTGTGGTTCCTTCCAGCGACAAAAGCGGCTGTTTCGGAGACCGTGTCACGCTGGTCTTGTAGTTGAGGTCCATGGTTTGCGGATGCCAGGCCCGGTCGCGGGGAAAAAGCTGGGTCATTCCGCCATGTCCTCCATCTCGGAAAAGGTTTGTTTGGCAAGGGCAATGGCCCGATTGGCGCAAGGAACGCCTGCATAGACGGCGGCGTGCAGGAAAGCCTGAAGGATATCGTCCTTCGAGGCCCCGGTATTGGCGCAGGCGCGCACATGCATGGGGATCTCGTCAAAGTTCCGCGTCGCGGCCAGCAGCGCCAGCGTGATCATGGAGCGTTCGCGCGGGGTGATCGTGTCATCCGCCCATAGCGTGCCCCACGCGGTTTCGGTGATCATGTCCTGAAACGGCGCGTCAAAGGCGGTTTTCCGGGCCTCGGCGCGATCCACATGGGCGTCGCCCAGAACCTTGCGGCGCACGGACATGCCGGTTGCATGGCGATCCATCACGTTCCCCTTTTCGTCGGTCATCTTCAATAGGGCAACCCTACATAGTTCTCGGCCATCGCCTTTTGCGCGGCTTCGTTGCTGCGCAGAAAGTCAATCTCGGCCCGTTGCATCTTGAGGTCAAATTCGGATTGGTCGGGAAAGCGGTGCAGAAGTGATGAAAACCACCAACTGAACCGCTCGGCCTTCCAAACCCGCGCCAGAGCGTTTTGTGAATAAGCGTCGATCCCGGCTTCAGACCCGTCGCGGAAATAGTCCTTCAAACCTTGAAAAAGGTAGTGCACGTCCGAGGCTGCCGTATTCAGCCCCTTGGCCCCGGTCGGGGGCACGATGTGCGCCGCATCCCCGCACAGAAACAGCCGCCCCCAGCGCATCGGCTCGGTCACGAAGGAACGCAGTGGCGCGATGGATTTTTCGATCGACGGGCCGGTTACAAGGCGATCGGCATATTCCTGTGGAATGCGGCGTTTCAGCTCGGCCCAAAAGGCGGCATCGGTCCAGTCTTCCGGGTGATCGGACAGAGAACACTGGATGTAATAGCGACTCAGCGCCTCGTTGCGCATCGAGCACAGCGCAAAGCCGCGATAGGACGAGGCATAGATCAGTTCGTGATGCACAGGCGGGGTTTCGGACAGAATGCCCAGCCAGCCAAAAGGATAGATCTTTTCGTATTCGCGCCGAACCGACAGCGGGATGGTTTGGCGGCTGACCCCGTGAAATCCGTCGCAGCCCGCGACGAATTCCGCGTCAATACGCTGATCTTGCCCATCGGCGGTGAAGGTCGCATAGGGGGCGTCGGTTTCGGCGTCATGAATGGTGACGTTTTCGGTGTTGAAGATCAGCGCGCCACCTGCGGCTTCGCGCGCGTCATAGAGGTCGCGGGTCACTTCGGTCTGGCCGTAAACCAGAACCGGGGTGCCGGTATGGTGCTGGAAGTCGACTCGGAAGCAATCCTCTTCGACCGCGATCAATGTGCCGCTATGTTCAATTGCCTCAGCGTGCAGGCGCGCGCTGACGCCTGCCTGATCCATCAGGTCGACAAAGCCCTGTTCCAGCACACCGGCGCGGATGCGTCCCAGCACATAGTCCTTTGTTCGACGTTCCAGAACGATGCTGTCGATTCCCTGCGTTGCGAGAAGCTGTGACAACAGCAAACCTGACGGCCCGCCGCCGATCACAAGAACTTGTGTCCGCATCTGATCCTCCTGTCCCCGCTGCGCAGGATTGCATTGCAGACAGGGTTTCGCAACGCATGGATGCCAGCATACCGTTGCGATTAAAGCATAAGGGGGCCATACATGACCCTATGCGATTGCCGGATACGGACCGTGCAGGTTCAAAAGCTTTGACCTTGCGACAAAAACAGCGACAAAAAAGTTGCGATATTATGCATGTTATGCATTAAACTGCATCATGGCGCACCGCGCAGAGGAGGAGGAACCAATGAAGATCAAACGCGCGCTCATCGGGGCGTTGGGGGCTTTGGCCCTTGGCATGGGAACGGCGGCAAACGCGGCCGAGTATGAATTCAACCTGCAAAGCTTCTTGCCTGCGCAGGCGACGATTCCATCGAAAATCATCGACGTCTGGGCCGACAAGATCGAAGAGGATTCGGGCGGACGCATCGAAATCACCCGCTATCCCTCGATGCAACTGGGCGGCAAGCCGCCGGAACTTCTGGATCAGGTGATCGACGGCGTGATTGACATGACCTGGAACGTCATCGGTTATACGCCGGGCCGCTTCCCGTCGACCGAAGTGTTCGAATTGCCCTTCCTGGTGAATGACGCCAAGCCCGCTTCGGCCGCGTTCTGGACCTTGCTGGAAGAAGACATCGCTGCGCGTGAGTTCTCGGACGTGAAGGTTCTGGGTGGCTGGGTCCACGGCCCCGGCATGATCCACGCTAACAAGGAGGTTCTGACGCCAGACGATTTCAACGGCATGAAAATCCGTGGCGCCTCGCGTCAGGTCAATGCCTTGCTCAGCACATTGGGCGCGACCCCGGTAGGTATGCCTGTGCCCGCGGTGCCCGAGGCGCTGTCCAAGGGTGTGATCGACGGCACGACCATTCCGTGGGAAGTGACCAAGGCGCTGAAAGTGCCGGAACTGGTGGAGAATCACACCGAATTCACCGGGCCGATGATGTATACCGTTACCTTCGTTCTTGCCATGAACAAGGACAAGTACGCCGCACTGCCGGATGATCTGAAGGCCGTCATCGACGACAACTCGGGTTTGGAATTTTCCATGTTCGCAGGCGAAGTCCAGCAGGCCTATGATGAGCCCGCACGTGAAATCGCGCTGGATCGCGGGAATAACGTGGTGACTCTGGACGCTGAACAATCCGCCGCCTGGGCCGAGGCCGCACAGCCTGTCTATGACACCTGGCTGTCCGAGATGAACGAAAAGGGCATTGACGGTCAGGCCCTGATCGATCGGGCCAAAGCGTTGATGAACGAGTACGGCAGCTAAGCCGGACCTTCCGCGCGGCGTATTCCGAACGCCGCGCGGCAATTATTCCAAAATCTGCATCGGCACCGTTGGTGGAGGGGACATGCACCAAACGATAGAAAAGCTGGCGCGCGGCATGGCATTGCTGGGCGGGGCGGTTCTGACGGCTTTGATCTTGTTGATCTGTATCTCGGTTCTGGGCCGGTCCCTCAACACATTGCTGCATGGGTGGCTCGGGCAGGTTGCGCCGGGCTTTTCCGAATGGGCGCTAGGGTTGGGCGTCGGGCCCATCAATGGCGATTTTGAGATTGTCGAGGCGGGCGTGGCCTTTGCAATCTTTGCTTTTCTGCCGCTCTGCCAGTTGAATTCGGGTCATGCGGTCGTGGATATTTTTACCTCGAAACTATCGCCTCGGGTTGACCGTATCTTGCGGATGTTGGCCGAGGTGGTCTTTGCCGCCGTTTTGGTACTGATAGCGGTGCAGTTGTTTGGGGGCATGATGGCGAAGCTACGGTTTGGCGAGAATACGTTTATCCTGCAATTCCCCGTCTGGTGGGGTTACGCCGCCAGCTTTTGCGCAGCCGTAGTGGCGGCGGTCGTTGGTCTTTATATGGCGGGCATCCGCATCCGCGAATGCGCGACAGGAAAGGAACTCCTGCCGTGAGCGATCTCGCCATCGGGTTGCTGTCCTTTCCGGCTCTGCTTTTGTTGATTTTTGCCCGGGTGCCGATTGGGTTGGCAATGTTCGTCACCGGTCTGGTCGGCATCGTGACCGTCACCGGAAACCTGAACATTCCGCTGGGTCGTTTGAAATCCGAGACCTACACGACCTTCTCAAGCTATTCGCTGTCGATTGTGCCGATGTTCCTGCTGATGGGGTATTTTGCGACACTGGGCGGGATGTCTACGGCCTTGTTTAAGGCTGCCGAGGGCTTTCTGGGTCACCGCAGGGGCGGTGTGGCCATGGCCGCGATCGGAGCTTGCGCGGGGTTCGGGGCGATCTGCGGATCGTCGCTGGCCACGGCGGCCACGATGGGGCGCGTGGCGCTGCCTGAGTTACGTCGGTATGGCTATGCCGGTGGCTTTTCTACCGCCACGCTGGCCGCAGGGGGGACGTTGGGCATTCTAATCCCGCCTTCGGTCGTGTTGGTGATCTACGCGATCCTGACCGAACAGAATATTGCCAAGCTGTTTCTGGCCGCATTTATCCCCGGCGTTCTGGCGGCTTTGGGTTATGTGATTGCCGTCTCGGTCTATGTGCGCCTTTACCCAGACAGCGCCGGAACCCGTCCCGCCGTGCCCTACCGCGAACGGTTTCGGTTGCTGCTGGACGTCTGGCCCGTGCTGGTTGTCTTTGGCGGCGTCGTCGGCGGCATCTATGCGGGGTGGTTCACGCCCACGGAAGGCGCTGCTGTAGGGGCGGCTGGAACTGGCTTGATCGCGCTTGCGAATGGGGGGCTGACATGGTCGACGCTGAAAGACAGTTTCACCACCACAGCCAAATCCACCGCGATGATCTTTTTCATCATTCTGGGCGCGGGGTTTTATAACGGGTTTCTGGCGCTGACGAATGTGCCGCAGGAACTGGCGAATTTCGTGTTGAGTCAGGGCTTCAGCCCCTGGGCAATTCTGGCGCTGATCCTGGTGTTTTACCTGATCCTGGGCTGCGTAATGGATAGCCTCAGCATGATCCTGTTGACGATTCCCATCTTTTACCCGGTCATATCTGTGCTGGATTTCGGTTTGGTTGACCTGATCGCGATGCAACATGATGCAGCCCGCGCTGCTCTGGCCGGAGCCGCCGACATTGCTCCAGACATCCGGGCCGAGATCGAATCTCTGATTGCCTCGGGGGCCGAGATCAGTCGCGATTTGCAGAAAGAGATTGATATCCGCGTCACACAAGGCATGGCAGACCGCATCGCCGAAGAGCGCACAGCCATCTGGTTCGGTATCCTCGTGCTGATCGTAGTCGAGGTCGGGTTGATCACGCCTCCGGTTGGGATGAATCTGTTTGTGATCAACACGATGGACCGTGAAACCCGCATGACCGAGACCTACAAGGCCGTGCTGTTCTTTGTCGGATCCGACATCCTGCGGGTTGTCCTTTTGGTGCTGTTCCCGGCGATCACTCTATTCCTTATCCCATTTGGCTGACCTTTGCTGAGTTGTGCAAGAAAATGCACAAACGCGAAAAACACTGTTGCAAACATATCCGGGAGATGTGCATTATAACGCATATTTCAGGCGTCGGGGCGAAATTTTCTGAAACCCCGGTTCGAATGATCCCCCAACGAGACGACCCATAGGGGAGATGGGTCGCGCAGCAGGGTGATTGTTTTTCCGGCAAGCAGCCGCTGGCCTGTCGAGGGGAGGAGGAACCCGTGTCAGAAAACCAGAATGCAGCCCTTTGGTTTGTGGATCGTCACCTGCGCGAAGGGCGCGGCGACAAAGTGGCATTTCACGAGGCCGACGGACAGCAACGCACCCTGACCTATCGCGCCTTGGCCGAGGAAAGCGCACGGTTTGCGGGCGCGCTGGCGCGCCATGACGTGCGCCGGGAAGAGCGTGTTGCGATGGTCGTGCTGGACCAGATCGAATTTCCGATCCTGTTCTGGGGCGCGATAAAGGCCGGGGCCATTCCCGTGCCGATCAACACATTGCTATCCGCGCCGGTTTACGCCGCGACCCTGAACGACAGCCGCGCGACGGTTCTGATCGTATCGGCCGAGATGTGGGCCACGGTCGCACCTGCGATCCAAGGCAATACAAATCTGCGGCAGGTTATCGTTATAGGCGACGCGCCCGATGGCACCACCAGCCTTGAGGCGTTTCTGGATGGGGCCACGCCAGTGGAAACCGTCACCTCGGACAGTGATGAGGCCGCGTTCTGGCTCTATTCCTCGGGCTCGACGGGTCTGCCGAAAGGTGTGCGCCATGTGCAGTCCAGCCTTCGGGCAACGGCTGATACATTCGGGGCGCAGGTGCTGGGTATCCGGGAAGAGGACGTGGTGTTCTCGGTCGCCAAGCTGTTTTTTGCCTATGGGTTGGGCAACGGGCTGACCTTTCCGCTGTCGGTTGGGGCAACGACGATCCTGCTGGGTGGCCGCCCAACGCCGGATGTGGCGTTTCAGATCATCGCCGCGCACAAGCCGACGCTGTTTTGCGGCGTGCCCACCTTCTTTGCCGCGATGAATGCGCGGTTCGAGGCGGGCGATCTACAAAGCGAACCTAATCTGCGCCTGTGTACATCGGCTGGCGAGGCGCTGCCGCGTGAGGTGGGCGAAGCATGGGAGAAGAATATGGGCGCGCAGATCGTAGATGGCGTGGGCTCTACCGAGATGCTGCATATCTTCCTGTCAAACCGGCCCGGCGACATTGTCTATGGAACCTCTGGCACGGCAGTGCCGGGCTATGACGTGCGTCTGGTCGACGAAGCCGATCACGAGGTGGGCGATGGCGAAGTGGGCGAGCTGCTGGTGCGGGGTCCTTCCTCTGCCGAAAGCTATTGGAACCGGCGCGAGAAATCGCGCGCGACTTTCGAAGGGCATTGGACCCGGACCGGCGACAAGTATGAGCGCACAGCCGAGGGTCGCTATATCTATTGCGGGCGCACGGATGACATGTTCAAGGTGTCCGGCATATGGGTCAGCCCGTTCGAGATTGAACAGACGCTGATCGAACATCCCGCCATTCTGGAGGCCGCGATTGTGGCCCATGCCGACGAGCAAGGCTTGGACAAGCCCCGCGCCTTTGTCGTTCTGAAAGATGGTCAAAGCGCGGATGCGATCGGGGATCTGAAGGACTTTGTCAAAGACCGGATCGGCAAGTGGAAATATCCGCGCTGGGTCGAGGTGGTGGACGATCTGCCCAAAACCGCAACCGGCAAAATCCAACGTTTCAAACTGAGGGAAACCGCATGATCTGGCAGGATGGCGGCTCGGGCCGCATGGATGTGAACGGCAAGGAATTGGAATACGGCATCTGGGGCCCTGCGCCACAGGATGCGCCGACCATCGTGATGCTGCACGAAGGGCTGGGGTGTTTAGCGATGTGGCGGGATTTCCCGGTCGAGATTTCGGCGGCAACCGGTTTTGGTGTTCTGGCCTATTCCCGTGCTGGCTATGGCCAATCCGATCCAGCAGAATTGCCGCGCCCGCTGGACTACATGACCGTCGAAGCGCAGCAGGTTCTGGGTCCCGTTCTGGATCAGGCTGGCATTCGGCGGGCAGTTCTGCTGGGCCATTCCGACGGTGCGACGATCGCGGCGATCTATGCGGGTTCGGTCTCGGACCAGCGGGTGCGGGGGCTAATCCTGATGGCGCCGCATTTCTTTACCGAAGAGATGGGGTTGGCTTCGATTGCCGCCGCGCGGGAAGCGTTTGATACCGGCGACCTAGCAGGGCGGCTGGCGTCTTATCACCGCGACCCGGCGGCGACATTTAATGGCTGGTGTGATGCGTGGCTGGACCCCGGTTTCCGCACCTGGAACGTGGCGGATGTTATCGACTACCTGCGCATTCCGACGCTTGCGATTCAGGGGCGTGAAGATCAGTATGGAACACTGGCTCAGATTGCCGAGGTTGAAACCCGCAGCTATGCCCCGGTCGAAACAGCGATACTGGACAATTGTCGACACGCCCCTCAGTTTGATCAACCCACAGCAACCCTGACAGCAATCGCAGAGTTCACCGCCCGGCTTGAGCGGTTGGAACACGCAATGCCTGAAATGGCATGACCAGCGACTGTTGGCCTCCGCACGCTTACGTACCGGGTCAGACAGCGCGTCACCCCGAAGGTCTGTTTGACCCGCTGAAAACCGGCCTGTCGGATGTTGCGCCGTCGGATCTGCAGAATACATCGGCCTGGACCAGCGGTTTGGCCTTTCTGAGCGAAGGGTATTTTTGGGAGGCGCATGAGGTGCTCGAGGCCGTTTGGCTGGCCTGCCCGCCCAATTCGCCAGAACGTCTGATGGTGCAGGCGGTTATTCAATACGCAAACGCCTGTCTGAAAGGCCGGATGGGGCAGCCTCGCGCGATGGCGCGTCTAATGACCTTATCCGACGATCTGGCTCGCGAGGCGATGGACCGGGCAGGAGGGGCTGTTCTGGGTTTGCATGGTGAAAAGTGCAATATAATACACAAAATAGTAGAATTGGGGGATGAAGATGGCAAAAAATGTATCTAGAAGATGCGTTATTTTGCACTCATTCCTTTACTCGATACATGCAGCGCACTATTCTGCATGACTGAACTTAGGAGTTGCACATGACCAAGGTCATCAATTTTCAGACCGATCCATCGCAATATCGCCATTGGCGGGTGGAATATGATGGGCCGGTTGCGAACCTGTTTATGGATGTCGACGAAGATCAGGGATTGTTCGAGGGGTATCAACTCAAGCTGAACTCTTACGATCTGGGCGTCGATATCGAACTGGCCGATATCGTGCAACGGATGCGCTTTGAGCACCCCGAGGTGAAAGTGGTTGTCATGCAATCCGGTAAGGACCGGGTGTTCTGCGCGGGCGCGAATATCCGCATGCTCGGGGGGGCTGCCCACAGCCACAAGGTGAACTTCTGCAAATTCACCAATGAGACGCGCAACACCTACGAAGCCGCCGAAAAAGACAGTGGCCAGAAATATATTGCTGCCGTCAAAGGCGCCTGCGCCGGGGGCGGTTATGAGCTGGCGCTAGCCTGCAACCACATCATGCTGACCGATGACAGCACATCCTCGGTCGCGCTGCCCGAGGTGCCTCTGTTGGCGGTTCTACCCGGAACTGGTGGGCTGACGCGGGTGACGGATAAACGCAAGGTGCGGCGCGATCTGGCCGATGTGTTCTGCTCGACCGAAGAAGGGGTCAAAGGTAAGCGGGCACTGGATTGGCGTCTGGTGGATGAGGTCGTGCCGAACTCCAAGTTCGACGCCACCGTGCAAGAACGTGCCCGCGAATTCGCAGCTGCGATGCCCAAGCCGGATGCTGCCGGGGTTGTTCTGGGTCCGTTGGACAAGACGGTCGGCGAAGATGGCTCGGTCACGTATAGCCTGATTGAAGTGGCTGTTGATCGGGATGTCCGCAAGGCGACCGTAACGATCAGCGGCCCGGATGCCGACGCGCCGCAGGACATGGCCGCGTTCACGGCGCAAGGGGATCAGGCCTATCTGTTGCGGCTGGCACGCGAACTGGACGATGCCATCTTGCATCTGCGCCTGAACGAAATGGAGTTGGGCCTGCTGGTCTTCCGCACCCAAGGCGACCCCGAGCTGTTTCAGGCGCATGAGGCGCTGTTGCTGGCCAATCGCGATCACTGGTTGGCTAATGAGGTGCTGCAATATTGGAAGCGCCTACTGAAACGGATCGACGTCACTTCGCGGTCGATGTCCGCGCTGGTCGAACATGGCTCGTGCTTTACGGGTATTCTGGCCGAAATCCTGTGGGCGGTGGATCGTACGTATATGATGGAAGACGAGTTCGAGGGCGACAATCGTCCCTTGGCGACGGTCACTTTGACCGATGCCAATTTCGGACCTTTGCCTATGGGCAATGATCTGACCCGGCTTGAAACCCGGTTCTATGGCACGCCCGATGCGGCTGGCCAGATGGAAGACCATAAAAACACCGCGCTGGATGCCGAAGCCGCCGACGAGTTGGGCCTTGTGACGATGATCCTGGATGACATCGACTGGGAAGACGAGATCCGCATCTTCGAGGAAGAGCGCGCCTCGTTCAGCCCTGATGCGATGACCGGGATGGAGGCGAACCTGCGTTTCGCCGGTCCCGAAACCATGGAAACTCGCATCTTTGGCCGCCTGACCGCGTGGCAGAACTGGATTTTCAACCGTCCCAATGCGGTGGGTCCCGATGGCGCGTTGCAACGGTACGGCACCGGGTTGCGCGGCGAATATGACATGGAACGTGTGTGACAGGTTCCCCCCGAGCTTCATCAGGAGAAAGACATGCTAGACGTCATCAACGTAAGTTACGACACTCAGATCCCCAACAATGTCGGCCTGAGCCAGGACCGCAAGGTTCTGAAAGCGCTTGAGAAATGGCATCCCGGCTATATCGACTGGTGGAACAAGCTGATCCCGCAGAATTTTCAGGACTCGATGGTTTACCTGCGGACCGCCGTCAGTGTTGACCCCAAAGGCTGGGCCAAGTTCGACTATGTGAAAATGCCGGAATACCGCTGGGGCGTTCTGCTGGCTCCGCAGGTCGAAGAGCGCATCATTCCAATGGGTGAGCATAAGGGTGAGAAAGCATGGCAAGAGGTGCCGGGCGAATACCGCAACATGCTAAAACGTCTGATTGTCATTCAGGGCGATACCGAGCCGGGCTCGGTCGAGCAGCAGCGGTTCTTGGGTCTGACCGCGCCATCGCTTTATGACATGCGGAACCTGTTTCAGGTCAACGTGGAAGAAGGCCGCCACCTGTGGGCGATGGTCTATCTGCTGCAGAAGTACTTTGGCAAGGATGGCCGGGAAGAGGCCGATGACCTGCTGATCCGGTCCTCGGGCTCCGAAGAAGCGCCGCGGATGCTGGGCGCCTTTAACGAAGAAACACCCGATTGGCTATCCTTCTTTATGTTCACCTATTTCACTGACCGAGACGGCAAGATGCAGCTGGAAAGCCTTGCGCAATCTGGGTTTGACCCGCTCAGCCGGACCTGTCGCTTTATGCTGACCGAAGAGGCCCACCATATGTTTGTGGGCGAAACCGGCGTCAGCCGTATCGTGCAACGCACCTGCGAGGCGATGAACGAGGCCGGTTTGACCGACCCCTACGATATCGGCAAGGTCCGCGATCTGGGCGTGATCGACCTGCCGACGATCCAGAAAAAGCTGAACCTGCACTATTCGCTGTCGCTGGACCTGTTCGGACAAGAGGTTTCGACCAATGCCGCCAACGCTTTCAATGCGGGTATCAAGGGCCGGTATATGGAGAACCGTATCGACGACGACCACATGCTGCAAAGCGACACTTATGCAGTGAAATCCATTGTTGATGGGGCGATCGTGACGCTGGATGTGCCCGCGCTGACGGCGATCAACATGCGGTTGCGGGACGACTATGTCCGCGATGCCTCGGGCGGCGTCGGGCGTTGGAACAAGATCATTCAGAAAGCCGGGATCGAGTTCAATCTGGCCCTGCCAGACGAGGCGTTCCACCGTCAGATCGGCGTCTTTGCCGCGATCAAGGCCAATCCCGAAGGTGATATCATCTCTGAAGTGGAATGGGCCGCGAATGCCGACAAATGGCTGCCGTCCAAGGAAGATGGGGCCTATATCCAGTCGCTTATGGTGCCGTGCTATGAGCCCGGCAAATACGCAGGCTGGATCTCGGCCCCGAAGGTCGGGATCGACAATAAGCCCGGCGATTTCGAATATGTGAAACTGCACATGGCTTGATCTTGGGCCTGTTTGGCAGGGTAGTGGGGACCCCCTCTGCCCGCCGCATCTTGCCAGCCAACGCGGGAAGGACATGGATGATGGCAGCGGAACGTTCCGCACTCAGCGCAGACAAGGCCGAGATACAGCCCAATCACTCGGTGATCCGGGGGCGTTGTCTTGGCTGTGACACCTGCACCGGAATCTGCGCTGCACTTATCGACGCCATGACCCTTCCCGCCCTTATCCAGCGACGGCATAAATCATGAACAAACCCATCAAACAGCACCTGATCGACCCGGAAATCTGTATCCGTTGTTACACGTGCGAGATGACCTGCCCCGAACAGGCCATCGAACATGACGACAACAACGTGGTTGTGAATGCGGACCTGTGCAATTTCTGCATGGATTGCATCCCAGTCTGCCCGACCGGATCAATCGACGAATGGCGCGTGGTGACCGAACCCTACAGCCTGGAAAAGCAATATGAGTGGGAGGAGTTGCCGGAACAGGAGGATCTGGGCTCGGATGACGCCGACACCGGGATTGAAGCGCTTGATGATGCGATGGCCGCGTTGCTGTCGGATGCGCACAAGGGTGCGGGGGGCAAGTCCAAGGCCCCGGCCACGGCTTCGAAACCCACGATCAATCTGTACAACTTGGGCAAGCCTGTTCAAGCCGTTGTGCAGGGCAATTACCGCCTGACCGAGGCGTCCTCGGACAGTGACGTGCGCCATATCATTCTGGATTTTCAAGGTCACCCGATGCCGGTTCTGGAAGGCCAGTCGATCGGGATCATTCCGCCCGGCAGCACAGGCGAGGGGCAACCGCATCTGCCGCGGCTCTATTCCGTGTCCAGCCCGCGGGATGGCGAACGGCCCGGTTTCAACAATGTCTCACTAACCGTCAAACGCGAAGAGGGCGGCGTTTGCTCGAACTATATCTGTGATCTGAAAAAGGGTGATGCGGTCAATGTCACAGGTCCATTCGGGTCGACCTTTCTGCTGCCTGATGATCCCGACGCACGTATCCTGATGATTTGTACCGGGACCGGCTCGGCCCCGATGCGCGCCTTTACCATGCGCCGTCAGCGCAAGGTGGGCACGATCCACGGTGGCATGACGATGTTCTTCGGGGCGAGAGCGCCCGACAGTTTGCCCTATTTCGGGCCGTTGCAGAAAGTGCCCAAGACGCTGTTGGATCAGCACCTGGTATTCAGCCGGCAAGAAGGTCAGGACAAGGAATATGTTCAGGACAGGATGCTGGCCAAACGGGACATCGTCGCCGACTTACTGCAAGACTCCAACAGCTATGTCTATATCTGCGGCCTGAGGGATATGGAGGACGGGGTTGAGCAGGCCCTGACCGAAATTGCGGCGGGCGTAGGGCAGGACTGGACCGCACTACGGGACCAGATGCGCGACGCCGGTCGGTACCACGTGGAGACCTATTGATGTCGGCCCGGCCAGCCTCGGCCTATCGACATGATATACGGGTGACATGGGGCGATTGCGACCCAGCCCGCATCGCTTATACCGGGCGCCTGCCATGGTTCACGCTGGATGCGATCAACGCCTGGTGGGAAGAGCATCTGGGTCAGGGCTGGTACCAGCTGGAACTGGACCGCAATGTCGGCACGCCCTTCGTCCGGCTTGAGATGGACTTCAAAGCGCCGGTCACGCCCCGGCACACGCTGGCCTGTCACGTATGGCCCAGTCGGTTGGGCACATCCTCCATCACGTTTCGCGTCGATGGCGAACAGGACAGCCAAATATGCTTTTCGGCCCAAACGGTCAGTGTCTTCATCGTGGCGGACGCGTTTGAAAAACGCCAACCGCCGCAGGATATCCAAGACCTGTTGGCTCCGTTTTTGCGTGACGCCGGGCAGACCGGGACATAACCGTTTTCCTTTTTGGTCCGGCGAACGTATTGTGCATTATTATACACATTCGGAATTGCGGAACATGGCGGAAATTACAACCTTCAGCGGGGTGTCGACCCAGATCGACACGGAATCCGAGATCGAACGCAGCATCTCGGCGCTGATGGTGCAGGTGGGCGAACGGGTCCGGAGCGCGCGTGAACGCAAGGGCATTTCTCGTCGGGTTCTGTCCGAAAGCTCGGGCGTGTCACAGCGCTATCTGGCGCAGCTTGAATCCGGGACGGGGAATATATCGATCGGGTTGCTGCAACGTGTGGCGCATTCGTTGGATCACCGGATCGAGTGGTTCGTGGGTGCCGAAGACCCGTGGAACTCCACCAGCCTGCGCGTGGCCGAATTGTTCTCTGCCGCCGACAGCGAAACGCGTGATCAGGTGTTGCAGGCCCTTTCACCCGACAGTGATCAGGCGGGTCGGGCACAGCGCGTCTGTCTGATCGGGTTGCGTGGTGCCGGGAAATCGACGCTGGGCAAACGGGCCGCTGAACAACTGGATGCGCCGTTTCTGGAGCTGAACAAGGAAATCGCCCTGCACGGCGGAATGCCGATTGATGAAATCCTCGCCCTTTACGGGCAAGAAGGGTACCGCAAGCTTGAGGCTGGATCGCTGGACCGAGTGATCGAAAACTATGACCGCGTGATCTTGGCCGTGGCCGGTGGCATCGTGTCCGAGCCCGAAACGCTCAACAAGTTGCTATCCAGTTTCCATACGATCTGGCTGAAGGCCTCGCCGCAGGAGCATATGGACCGGGTGCGCGCGCAGGGTGATGAGCGGCCCATGGCGGGCAATGCCGACGCGATGGAGCAGCTGACTTCAATTCTGGCCAGCCGCGAGGTTCTCTATGCGCGGGCGCGGTTCATGCTGGACACGTCGGGGCGGGCGCTGGACCAGTCGCTGGATGAATTGGTGACGATGATCCGGACGCAAAAGCTGTTGGATGCGTGACCTAGGACTATATCCACACAAAAGTGAACTATAACGCAGAAGGAGCCGATGATGGCCGTGGATGTCTGGCGTCAGGGGGCCGTCGGGTTTGTCAGGCTGAACAACCCGCCTGTGAATGCCATCGGTCTCAGCGTTCGGCAGGGCCTGTGGGATGCGTTGGCTTGGGTTCAGGCACAGAAAGGTCTGTCGCGGGTGGTACTGCATGGATCGCAACGCGTATTTGCTGCGGGCGCGGATGCGCGAGAGTTTGACGCGCCGCCGGTTGCGCCGCATTTGCCGGAGATTTTGAATGGGATCGAGGCCTCGGACGTGCCGTGGGTTGCGGCGATAACGGGGGTTGCGTTGGGTGGTGGGTGTGAGCTGGCGCTGGCTTGCCGCTATCGGATCGCGGCGCCGGGTGTCCGGATTGGCCTGCCCGAGGTGACGCTGGGCGTGGTGCCCGGCGCGGGCGGCACGCAACGCTTGCCGCGCCTGATCGGGATTGCGGCGGCGGTTGATTTGATTGCAACCGGCAAGCTTGTCCCCGCTGAACAGGCCGAAGCCTTGGGGCTGGTGGACAGTATCGCAGAGGACCCGGTGGATGTTGCGCGGCTTCTGGATGTAGGCACGCTGGAGCTGTCTGTGCCACCCGGATTGCGGGACTGGCCTGCCGCAGATGACACGGCGATTGCGGCCGCGCGCGCCGATGTCGTGCAGCGGATGCCCCACCAGATCGCGCCGCCTCGGGCGATTGATCTGGTGGCCCTGTGCGCCACGACCCCTTTGTCGGACGCAATGGCCCAAGAACGCGCCGCGTTTCTGGACTTGCGGCAAGGCGCACAAGCCCGCGCCCTGCGCCATATCTTCTTTGCCGAACGCGCTGTGAGGGGGCAGGACACTCCCAGCACTAGCCATATCGCAAATCGTATTCTCGCCCGGTACCACGAAGCGGCGGATACGGTGCTGATGGATGGCTCGACCCCGTGGGAGGTGGACGAGGCCATGGTCGAATTCGGCTATACCATGGGTCCCTACGAGGCGCAGGACCTGTCCGGTGTGGACGTCGCTCTTGCCAATCGCCGCGAAAACGCCCCGCGCGACCCGAACCGGCGATATATTCCCATCGCCGACCGGATGATCGAATTGGGAAAACTGGGCAAAAAGGTCGGTGCAGGCTGGTATCGCTATCCCGGCGGAGGAGGCAAGGTTGAGGACCCGATTGTGGCCGACCTCGCGCTTGAAGAGGCGCATTTTGCCAAGATCACCCGCTGCGACTACGCCGTGGATGAGATCATGGACAGGCTGCTTAGCGCCATGATCAACGAAGCGGTCGCCCTGTTGGACGAAGGCATCGCAACCTCGGCCCGCGAAATCGATTGTGCCAGCGTGACAGAACTTGGCTTTCCACGCTGGCGCGGCGGGTTGATGCATTATGCAGACACAATCGGGGCCAAGACCCTTCTGGCGCGATTGGAGACCTACGCGCAAGAAGACAGCCTGGCCTGGGCGGTCAGCCCATCCCTGTGGCGGTGCGCCGAACAGGGTATTTCCCTGTCCGACCGCTTTCCCGGCTAAGGCCTAGCCGATCAGGATATCCGCCATCCGTTCGCCAATGATCACGGTGGGCGCCATCGTGTTGCCGGTTGAAACGCGCGGCATGACCGAGGCATCGGCGATGGACAACCCCTCAAGCCCATGAACAGAGAGGTTACCGTCGACGACGGACATCTCATCCCGACCCATTTTGCAGGTGCAGCTTTGGTGGAAATAGGTGCCTGCCGCGTTGCGGGCGAAATCCTTCAGGCTGGCCTTGTCCAGCGGCCCCGGCATGACCTCGCGCTTGGCGTATTCGGCCAGTGGCGCGGCGTTGCCAATTTCACGGCACAGCTCGATACAGGTGGTCAGAGCGGTCAGGTCGACCTCTTCCCGCAAGAACCCGCCGTCGATGGCAAGGGGAGCGGTCACATCAGCGCTGGTCAGGCGCACGCTGCCGCGGCTTTGCGGGCGCACCAGACCCGGCGCAATGGTCCATGCACCGGGCGGAACCTCGGTCTGCGCGCCGGTGACTTCTGATGCATAGGGCACCTCGATGTGGAACGGTTGCAGGTCGGGCGTGTCCAATGACGCGTCGGATTTCCAGAAAAACGTGGCCTCGGCGGCGCTGTTGGCGGGGGGCAGGGGGGTGTTGTATTCCCAGATGCACCCGGCGGCCAGAATGTGGTCCTGAAAATTCTGACCGACGCCTTGCAGGTCGTGTTTGACCTCGACCCCAAGTGGTTTCAAATCCTGCGCCCGGCCGATCCCTGATTGCATCAGGATGCGCGGTGAGTTGATGGCCCCCGCCGACAGGATCACCTGTGATCCGGCGGTGATAGACTGAACCTGACCATCCTTTTCGAAGGTAACACCCGTCACCTTGGTGCCATCCATCGTCAGCGCATGCACGGTCGCCCCGGTCAACAGCGTGATATTGGGCTGGGCCAATGTCTCCCACAGGTAAGAGGCGGGCAGGTTCAGGCGTTGACCGTCGCGGATGCGCACATTGGCCAGTGCCGCGCCGCCGTCGCCCTCCATCATCGCGCCGTTCATGTCCTCGAATGCGGGGATGCCCACGGTCCCGCAGGCCTCGACAAAAGACTGGGCCGAGGGGTTGATGTTGCGCACCTGATCCACGTAAAGGCGCCCTCCGGTTCCGCGTCGGTCGGGGTCGGGCGCGCCTTGCCAGTCCTCGATCCGTTTGTAGATCTCCAGCACCGAGGCATAGTTCCACGCGTCGTCTCCGGTTTCAGCGGCCCAGAAATCGAAGTCATTCTTGTGCCCGCGCGCCCAGATCATCACATTGATCGAGGACCCGCCGCCGACAACTTTTCCCATCGGCAGGATCAGAGAGCGGCCATTCACGGCATCGCTGGGGTCAGCCGAGTAACCCCAATCCCGCTCGGACCGGATGTTTGTCGGCCAGAGCAGCGGGTTTAGCACCGCGTCGATCTGGTCGGTATCTCCGGCCTCAAGCACCAGAACGCTGGCGTCGGTTTCAGCGGCCAACCGGCCTGCAACGACGGCCCCGCCCGAGCCTGATCCGATGACGATATAGTCATATTGCGGGGCCAGTGCCTGTGCGTTGTAGCGCTGAGTGATCGCCGCATCGCCCAGGGTTTGCGCCGTAGCCTGAACCGCCAATGCGCTTGCCCCTGTTGCAAGGGCCAGTTGAACAAACCGGCGGCGGCTGATCCGGCCATGCAGCAGACCCGCCTGTAGCGCGTTGAACATATCTCCGGCCAGCAGGTCCAAAGTTGGCTTCAATTTCATCTGTCTCTCCCTGTTTTCAAACGGTCCGTTGCTGCGCAACGGTCATGTCTTTTGGTCCGGCCAAAGGGCCGGTTTGGAACGGGGCGAACCCCATCTGGGTCGGAAACTCCTTCAGTGCGGCGACAGGACCCCGAGGGTCACGCGCATCGCATCCGGTAGTCGCGGGGCGTCATTCCGTATTGCGCTCTGAAGTTCCGGGTCAGGCTTTGGTGATGTCCAAACCCCCAACGCAGAGCGATTTCGTTGATCGACATGCGCGCGCAGCGCGGGTTTCGCAGGTCGTCGGCGATCCGGGCAAGCCGCATTTTTCGGATAGTGGACGAGATCGACCGGTTGTCTCGTCCATAAATCTCAGTCAGCCGCCGAACCGACATGCCCATCCCGGCCGCCAGCATGTTCCGGTCAAAAGACGGATCGCGCAGGTTGGCTTGAATGGCGGCATCGGAGCGCAACAGAATCTGCTGTTCGGGCTTGGACAGCTCGAACGCTGTTTCCCCGAGCGAGGCCAAGCCGGTCACGAACAGGTCAAGGATGGTCGTCTGCATTGCGTGTTGCACGGCCTCACCTGCGGTATCTGCGGCCTCGACCAGTTGCACCACGCTGGACCCCGCAACGCGCCCGATGGCGCTGTTCCCGGACACTGTGATCCCGGTGAACTGATCCGCATTGGGCAGATGGGCCAGCAGGTCTTCGCGCGGGATTTGCACGACCAACTGACGGAACCCGTCCTGCAGGTCGATGCTGTAGCGATCCGTGCTGCTGTAGAGTGTGAAATCGCCGGGCCGCAGATGCGCCGCCCGCCCGCATTGACTGATTGTGCCTTCCTTGGCGATTTGCAGGCTGATCAGAAAGCTTTCCTCGCTGGCGCGTGAGACGTCCTTTTGACGGCGGCGCACCAGTTGCTGGCTGCCGGTCACAAAGGATGTAGACAGGCGCGACATACGGTTGAGTGAGATCTCGCCGTCGAAGGCCTCGGGGCGGTCGCAGTGGCAATCGAGCATGACGTAAGCGTCGCAAACCGCCTCGCGCCAGAATGCAAACCTGTCTTTCCGCCGAACGCTATTGGTGCTGAGCAAAGACGTCATGTTGGAAACCCCATCTCCCGTCAGTTTTCTATCATGAAAACGTTGTTTCAAGAAACCTTGCCGGTATGTCGCCCATTCTGACCCGTCTTTCCGCCCAGATTGAGAAATCGGCCACCCGCAGATGTGCCACAGTACGGATCAGACCCGACCGATACTGAAGGAGATTGCCATGACTGCCCCGTTTAAAGCCGCCGCCGTTCAGGCCGCTCCCGCCTTTCTTGATCTGGATGCCGGTGTCGACAAGGCGATCAAACTGATCGAAGAGGCCGCCGCACAGGACGTCAAGATCATCGCTTTCCCTGAAACATGGTTGCCCGGTTATCCGTGGTACATCTGGCTGGATGCGACTGCGCTTTACATGCCGTTGGTGCCGAAATACGCGGCAAACTCAATCGTGGCGGGCAGTCCTCAGGATAAACGTCTGGCGCAGGCCGCACGTGACAACAACATGCATGTGGTGATGGGGCTGTCATGGAACGTGAACGGTACGCTTTATATGGGTCAATGGCATTACGGGCCGGATGGAGAGGTGATCTCGCGCCGGCGCAAGCTGAAGCCCACTCATGTTGAGCGCACGGTTTACGGCGAAGGCGATGGCAGCGATATGGTGGTCTATGACACCGATCTTGGCCGGGTCGGGGCCTTGTGCTGCTGGGAGCATATTCAGCCTTTGAACAAATACGCGATGTTTGCGCAGAACGAACAAATTCACATCGCCGCCTGGCCCAGCTTTTCGGTCTATGAAGGTGGGGCCTATGCCCTGGGCCCCGAGGTCAATACCGCCGCCAGTCAGGTCTACGCGGTCGAGGGGCAGTGCTTCGTGCTGGCCGCCTGTGCAACCGTATCCGACGAAATGGTTGAAGCGCTGTGCGACACACCGGTCAAGCAGCAGCTTTTGAAAAAGGGCGGTGGTTATGCTCGGATTTTCGGCCCCGACGGATCGCCTTTGGGCGAGGTCATCCCGTCGGACCAAGAAGGGTTGGTGATTGCCGAGATTGACCTGAACATGATTGCCATTGGCAAGGCAGCCGCCGATCCCTGCGGGCATTACTCGCGCCCTGACGTGTTCAGGCTGATGTTCAACAACAAACCCAGCCCCCCGGTCATGGCTTTTGACAATGAAGACGCGCGCGAATTTGCGGGCGCAGATGGTCGGACTGCATCACAAACAACGCAGGACGGTGCCGAAACCGCGACATGACACGAACCTGATCCGGCGCATTGAACACAATTGATCGCGCTCGGCAGATAATCCTTGCAAGGGGAAGGATGCACCTGATCTTGTGTCCAGATGCTGGCGAGCTTTTGGGGGGAAAGAGCGTGCAGGACGGGCAGGACAAAGACTACGAACGCGAGTTGCGAATTCACGAGGCACTGGACGTTGCGTCGACGACGCCTGTATTTGCACTGTCTTTCCTGATGGCATTTGTCGTTATGATTTTGCAGTTCGGCCCTGCAAACCTGACCCTTCCCGCGATCGTATCTTTGGCCTTGTTGCTGGCCATGAATGTATTGGGGATGAAAAGTTATTACGCGCTGCGTAATAAGCCCAGGCCCAAGTCGATCTCGAAACGTCGCTTGAAAGTTATCCTCATTACCTCAATGATCCTTGGAACGACATGGGGCAGCTTTAATTTCTTCATGATGCCGGTTTTGGCACCGCACGAACAGATGGTCCTGTATCTGTTCGCCTTTATCGGCGCGTTTGGCGGTTCTACCACCTTTTCGCTGAGGGTGACGTGGGGCTTCTCCAGCCCGGTCCTGTTTCTGACCTGGCTGTCCATGCTGCTGTGGGGACCGCTGGAGTGGTATTTCAACACGCTCACAATCTTGGGCACGGTTTTGGCGATTACGCAGCTCACGTTCCTGACCAGAAAAAGCGCAATCAACGGGATCAAGTTGAGTTTGGCGAATACCAAGGCGCTGAACGAACAACTTAAGGCCGAAGGTCGGATACGTGAACTTGCTCGCATCCCTGAAGAGAACCCCAACCCAGTCTTGCGTATCAGTGATGAGGGCAAGCTTATGTACGCCAACCGGGCCAGCGCACCATTGATCAAGGCGCTGGGTTTCAAGGTTGGCGCGCAGGTCGCAGCCGAATGGCGCGAGCGGGTCTCGCGCGGCATGACCGAGGACGAGCGGCAGGATTTCGAACATGCCGCCGGCGACTTGATCTACGCGCTGTTGCTTTGGCCGGTCCCGGATGGGGGCTACGCGAATGTCTACGGCCGCGACATCACCACACAGAAACGGGTCGAAAGTGAATTGCGCGTCGCCCGCGACATTGCAGAGGCGGCCAGTCAAACCAAAAGTTCGTTCCTTGCCAATATGAGTCACGAGCTGCGCACGCCCCTGAACGCCATCATCGGTTATAGCGAGTTGATGCTTGAAGAAGCGATAGACCAGAATGATGAAGCCAACCTGAACGACCTGAAAAAGATACAGTCCGCAGGGAAACATCTGCTGGCGCTGATCAACGACGTTCTGGACCTGTCCAAGATCGAAGCGGGCAAGATGGAGTTCACTCTGGACACGTTCGACATCTCTCAGATGATCAACGACGTCAGTACTACGGTGCAACCTTTGGCCGAGAAAAACGACAACACGCTGGAAATCTCGTGCCCCGAAGATTTCGGCGAGATGGTTTGTGACCTGACAAAGGTCCGACAGGCGCTGCTGAACCTACTGTCCAATGCCTGCAAGTTCACCGAAAACGAGAAGATCACGCTGTCGGTCGTGGAGTCTAACGAAGGCGGTCAATTGGAATTTGCCGTTACCGACCGTGGGATCGGTATGTCACCAGAGCAGGTTGACCGGATTTTCGATGCCTTTACACAGGCCGATTCCTCGACCACGCGCAACTATGGCGGCACTGGGCTGGGTCTGTCGATCACCAAAGCCTTTTGCGAGCAACTGGGCGGCGATATTCACTGTGACAGCACGTTGGGTGAAGGGTCGACCTTTACCATCCGGCTACCGCGCATCTGCAAGGACCCGTCCGCTGATCTGTTGCAACGGGCCGAATATACCGAGGGCAGCGTGAACAGCGATCCAAACGCGCCGCTTGTTCTTCTGGTTGATGACGATCCGACTGTACATGATCTGCTGGGGCGACGTCTGGTTCGCGAAGGCTATCGCGTGCTGGCTTCGACCAACGGTGATGAGGCTTTGGAACTAGCACGGACGACGCGGCCTGACGCTATCACTCTGGATGTTTTCATGCCCGAGATCGACGGCTGGGCAGTGTTGTCCAAACTGAAAGAAGACCCAGAACTGGGGAATATCCCGGTTATCATGCTGACTTTCGCCGAGGACCGAAAACGGGGCCTGTCTCTCGGGGCCAGCGAGTATCTGGACAAGCCGATCGACACAGTCGCGCTGCTGAAGGCCCTCAAAGAGCATTGCCCAACGCAACCAACCCCGACTGTCCTGGTTGTCGAAGACGAAGCTGCAACCCGCGAATTGATCTGCCGCGTCCTCGGCCGGGAGGGTTGGCAGATCGACGAGGCCGTCAACGGGCTGGGCGCGTTGCAACGCTTGTCTGAATCTGTTCCAGACGTGATCCTCTTGGACCTCATGATGCCCGAAATGGACGGGTTCGAGTTTCTGGCCGGAATGAAGAAAAACCCCGACTGGAAAGATATACCGGTCATCATTGTGACCGCCAAAACCCTATCCAGCGAGGATCGAATACGCCTGAATGGATCGGTCGATACGCTGATCCAAAAGGGTGGGGACGAAATTGAAACCATTCTTGCCCAATTGAATGAGATTCTGCTCACCTCCAGTTCTGGGGAAACGTGAGCAGAAGAACTCTTTTTAACAGCTCGATTGGTGGAAACACACCTTGGGCCAGACCTTTCCAACCGAGTGCAGCCAGAGCGTGTGAAGACTTCGCGATCCAGCTTGGCTATATGATTGCGGGGTTCTATTCCAGATAAAGCGCTGTTGCCCCCGCGATCTGAGGTGCAGCAGCGAAAGTGTTGCTCATTCTTGGCGGCTACGCATGGCTTTGGCGCGCTCAGTATGTAGCTTGCGGAAATGTTCGTCAGCTTCGGGGGTACCGTCATGAAGGCTGCCGAACCATTTATCCAGCGGCACGTTGCTTTCGCCGAAATTTACGTTGTGATAGCGGTGGTGCAGATAGTGCATATAGCGGTCATTACGCAGGGCCAGCTCATCTCCAAACACGATTTCATCGAATCCTGAATGGCTGACTGCAGGACCGAGGGCAGTCTGGAACCCGTTGAACATCATGTGCAGCGGATGGCTGGGCACGATCACGTGAATCAGCATGCATGAGAAATAGATCAGATGTTCAACCGGATGCATTGCCAATCCGGACCAAGGGCCGACATTCACGTTCTTGTGGTGCAGGAAATGTACCCAGTCATACAGCGGTTTCCAATGGATCAGCCGGTGAATCCAGTAGAAGTGAAAGTTGCGCCAGAACGGAATTGCCATCATGAGGAGGCTGAACAGGATCGGATGCTCGGCCGGATCAAGATAGGGCATCCAGCCATTTGCATAGCCCCACCACAGGAAACATTCGTAACCGGTCCAGATCAGTGTACCGACCTGCGCCCAGAAAATATTGTCCCAGACCTGATCACCGAAAAGGAAAGTCGCGTTGTTCTTTGCCTGCCAGTTGGCGTTGTACTTTTTTAGACGCCCCTGCATTTTGAAACCGCAGAACCACAGGTGGATTATCCCAGTCCAAACGCAGATCAGCACAAGATTGCGCAAGAAAATCTCACCCATCCAACCAAGTTGGAAAGTTTCCATGCGCGACAGTTCTGGCGTGAACCAGACATAGCAGACGCCGATCAGGACCATGTAAATGGCAAACCACGGAAAGAAAAACCCCGGAAAACCGGTTAGCCATTTGAATATCTTCGGGAAATTCAGCGGATCGTCCAGCAGCGGTTCAAGAAAAACCGGGCGGCCCGACCACCATTCACCACGGCGGTTTCGTTCCTGACCATGTTCGTCAATCGTGATCTTGGGCTTTTTCGCCATTTCATGTCCTTCCCACACCCAAACCCGGAAAAAAGGGCGCTACTGACCTTATACTCGGATAGAGAGGAGCCTGCATTCCGTCAACAAAAGTTTCGAAACTGTCTTGGAATGGCGAAAAAAAAGACATCTCCCAAAATAATCTTGACGTGACTTCAACCTGTCCTTACGCCTTTTGAAATGGACGACTCCTCTGCCCTGCAATCCTCGCCGGATATTTACGACAGCCTGCGCGATGGGCTGATCTGGGGGCGATGGAAGTCTGGGGAACGTCTGAAACCTCAGCACCTCAAGGTCGAGTTCGGCAGCACCACCGCAGCCCTTCGTGAGGCATTATTGCGGCTGGCCGGAGAAGGTTTTGTCGAAAACGAAAAGAACCATGGTTTCCGCGCAGTCGAGCATTCGGAAGACACGTTTCGGCAGGCGGCGCATCTGCGGCTTTTGCTGGAATGCGAAGCGGCTGAAATGGCGTTGAAACAAGGGGATTTCGAATGGGAAATGGCGCTGAACGCGGCGCATCACAACCTTGAATTTATCGAGGTGCGTATGGAGCAGGCGGATGATATTGAACCGTTTCTCAGGCGCTGGTCCCGGCAGGACTGGGTGTTTCACAGCACATTGTTGGGGGCGTGCAAATCTGATCTGCTGATGCAGACCTACAAGTCCGTCTACGACACGTTTCGAATGTACGCCGTATCCCGGATCGCCGGGTTCGGGTTCTCGCAGGTCACGCGGGGCGAACATCGGGCAATTTACGATGCTGCCATCGCCCGCGACTTGCCTGCTTGCCTTGATGCGATACGCGCGCATTTGGCGTTGTATGAAGACAATAACCGCCTGCCAGACAGGTTGGCGCCCAAGGGAGGAAAAGGGACATGAGCAAGATTGCTTTGGTGACGGGCGGCGGCTCTGGCATTGGCAAGGCCTGTGCGGTGAAGCTGGCCGAAAACGGATACACGGTTGTGGTCACCGGACGGCGGCAGGAACCGCTGGACGAAACTGTTGCTGCCATGGGCGGCGGGTTAGCTTTGGCCTGCGACGTGACGGATGCGGCACAGGTTGATGCCCTGTACGACCAGATCAAACAGGCGCATGGGCGTTTGGATGTCCTGTTCAACAATGCCGGCAACAATGTGCCCGCAGCGCCGATTGGGGATATCCCACCCGAGGATTTCCTGACCGTGATGAACGTAAACCTCTATGGAGCGTTTCTGTGCGCGCGGGGGGCGTTTAACCTAATGCGCGATCAGGACCCGCAGGGCGGACGGATCATCAACAATGGCTCGATCTCGGCTGCGGTGCCCCGACCCGGATCAGCGCCCTATACAAGCTCCAAACATGCGATCACGGGTATGACCCGGTCGATCTCGTTGGATGGTCGCCCGTTTAATATCGCGTGCGGCCAGATAGACATTGGCAATACGGCGTCCGAAATGACCTCGAGAATGTCCGGCGGTGTGCCGCAGGCGGACGGGTCGATAAAGCCTGAACCAGTGATGAGTGTCGAGAACGTGGCGCAATCAGTTCTGCATATGGCCGATCTGCCGCTTGAGGCGAATGTCCAGTTCATGACCGTCATGGCCACCAACATGCCTTTCATCGGGCGCGGGTGACGCAGGTGGACACCATTTGTGCATCGCATGGCCATGACGCATTTCACAGAATCTGAGGGCTGATATGGCCGAGAAAATCCGCGCCTGTTCAACGGGCGACATCGAAGAAGAAGACGTCTTACGCTTTGATCATGGGGACAAAAGCCTGATCATCATCCACGGCCCGGACGGAAATTTTTATGCCACCGATGGTTATTGCACCCACGAAAAGCAGCACCTGTCCGACGGGCTGGTGGACGAGTTCAACATCGAATGCCCGCTGCATTTCGGGGCCTTTGATTACCGCACCGGCGACCCCTCCGCAGCACCAGCTTGCGAGGCGCTGAAAACCTACCCTGTCGCTGTTGAAGGCGACGATGTTTATGTTGAGATCTGAACTATGACCCTATTTGACCTGACCGGAAAAACTGCCCTTGTCACCGGATCCTCTCAGGGGATCGGATTTGCGCTGGCGCGAGGCTTGGCCGAGGCCGGTGCCTCGGTGGTGTTGAATGGCCGCGATACGACCAAACTGGATGCAGCCGTTGCCAAGCTGGCTGGCGAAGGCCACAGCGTCACGGCGCTGCCCTTCGACGCCACCGACCATGCGGCCGTCAAGGCTGCTGTGGACGGGTATGAGGGCACGGGGCAGATTGACATACTGGTCAACAACGCCGGGATGCAGTTTCGGACAGAACTGGAGAATTACCCCGCCGAGATGTTCAGCAAGCTGCTGGAGACCAATATCTCGACGGTCTTCAACGTTGGGCAAGCCTGTGCGCGGCATATGATCGGCCGCGGTGCGGGTAAAATCATCAACATCGCCAGCGTTCAAACCGCGCTCGCCCGGCCCGGCATTGCGCCTTACACCGCGACCAAAGGGGCCGTAGGCAATCTGACAAAGGGTATGGCCACTGACTGGGCCAAACATGGGCTGCAATGCAACGCAATCGCGCCGGGCTATTTCGATACGCCCCTGAATGAGGCGCTGGTCAACGATCCCGAATTCTCGGCCTGGCTGGAAAAACGCACCCCGGCGGGCCGCTGGGGCAAGGTCGAGGAACTGGTGGGGGCCTGCGTGTTCCTGTCGTCCCCGGCATCCAGCTTTGTCAACGGACATACTCTGTTCGTGGACGGCGGCATCACGGCGAGCTTGTAAGCCATGCGTGCGATTGTCATTCACTCCGCCCGCGACCTACGTATTGAAACCCGCGAAGTGCCAAAGCCAGGATCCGGTCAGGTTCGCATCAAAATGGCCGCAGGGGGTATTTGCGGCTCGGATTTGCATTATTACAACCACGGTGGTTTTGGCACGGTGCACCTGCGCGAGCCGATGATTCTGGGGCATGAGGTTTCGGGTCACGTCGAGGCGTTGGGCGAAGGTGTCAACGGGCTGGCAGTTGGCGATTTGGTTGCCGTGTCCCCATCGCGGCCCTGCGGGAATTGCCAGTACTGTGCCGAAGGTCTGCGCAATCATTGTGAAAACATGCGGTTTTACGGCTCTGCCATGCCGTTCCCGCATATTCAGGGCGCGTTTCGTGAGGTTCTGGTGGCAGATGCCAGCCAATGCGTGCGGGCAACGGGCCTGACGGCGGGTGAGGCGGCGATGGCCGAGCCGCTCTCGGTTGTGCTGCATGGCACCCGGCGCGCGGGAGAAATTCTGGGCAAGCGGGTTCTGATCACCGGCAGCGGTCCCATTGGCACTCTGGCTGTGCTGGCTGCACGTGCAGCAGGGGCGACCGAGATTGTCGTGACCGACCTTGAGGATAACGCGCTTGGCTTTGCGTCTCGGGTGGGTGCCGATCGGGTCATCAACGTGGCGCAAGATAGCGACGCGTTGGCCGCCTATCAGGCGGGCAAAGGCACCTTCGATATCCTCTACGAATGTTCCGGCAGCCCCCAGGCGCTGGCCGCGGGCATTGCCGCGCTGCGTCCGCGCGGCATCGTTCTGCAACTGGGTCTGGGCGGAGACATGACCATCCCTATGCAGATGCTGACCGCCAAGGAACTGGACCTGCGCGGCTCGTTCCGGTTCCACGAGGAATTCCCCACCGCCATTGCCCTGATGCAGAATGGCAGCCTGGATGTGAAACCACTGATCTCGCACACGGTGCCTTTGGATCAGGCGCAGGCGGGCTTTGACCTGGCGGGGGATCGAACGCAGGCAATGAAGGCGCAAATCGCATTCGGATAGGAGCCCCAAGCGAAATCCTTTTTTAGAAGCTCAGGACTCGGAGTGAGAGACCAATTTGCTGGGCAATGCCCCAGTTAAACAGCTTGCCGCTGAGTTCGATCAGGTTCAGCGGTCCCCACTACGGGATCATGACCAAATACCAAGACTTTGTGTTGCACGCAGGCCAGGCTCAGCGCGTCATTCTCTACCAAGATGAAACGATTGTGGCTCTAAATAACGCAAAAAATCGGACTATCTGCCCGACTTATTGAACTGCAAATGGGGTAAGGCTTTCCTTGAACTGTTCAATGAACTCTAACGTCACCAGCGACGGTTGCTTCAGGATAGGCCGGACGAGCGAAAGGGTATGTGGAAGTTCAGGTGTGAACGGTCGAAAGCTAAGACCACGTGAGGCGTATTGCACGGCGTCCAACTCGCTGACGACAGAAACGCCTACGCCTTTCATGGCCAGCTCGCAGGCCGCGGTAAACTGCCTGACCTCGATATGCGAATTCAACGTCGCATTGACGTTGTGAAAGGCTTTGGAAAGCCTGCTGAAGAAATCGCTGTCTCGTCGGGTGTGGATCAGTTTGCAGTCAGCAAGATCCGCTGGTGCTATGGTAGACAGGTTTTCAAGGTGATGTCCTGTTGGGAAAACGCAAACGGTGCGGACGTCGATGTTGTTGCTTTCAACCGCAGGATGACCGTTGAAACTGTCTGTTATGCCGAAATCATATTGCTCTCCGATCATCCATTCCAGAATGCGCTCTGGCCGGTCCGGTTCGATCGTCAAAGTCACTCCGGGTCGATCTTTTAAAAACCCTGCAACCACGTTGGGCAGATGGCTGGTTGCAAATCCGGGAAGGCAGGCAACGCGAATATGCCCTGCCTTGCGCTGCGTGATGTCCTGGCTGACATCCGAGATTTGATTCATCAACTCAAGGACGCGTTCAACGCTAGGCAGGAGGTAGCGCACCTCTTGCGTGGGAACCAAACGACCTTCTCGACGGTCGAAAAGTTGAAACCCAAGCGACTTTTCAAGATCTGAAAGTAGCCTGCTGACAGCCGGTTGGCTTACGCCCAAATCGACTGCGGCCGCCGTGACCGAGCCATTGGTCGTCACGGCCATCAGTGCTTCCAATTGCCGGACCCGCAGAGTTTGGTTCATCGCTGTTTCCAATCGTTCCCAAGTTTTCATAACACCATGTTATTTTTTTATCCATCAGATCGGACTTGAATTATAATTCTGTGCGTTTAACGTCGGGAAATCGTCATGTGTGCCGAAGCTGTTGAGCGGTCGGTATTCAACGAAGCATCAAACCTGATGCATGGGAGGAATCATGAAAAAGAAATTTATCGGCGCTCTTGCCGTAACAACTGCTTTGTCTCCGGTGGCGGCAATGGCGCAGACCGAAGTTCAGTTCTGGCACGCTTTCACAGGTCGTCTGGGCGAGCTTGTGAAAGCCCAAGTGGAAGAATTCAACGCAAGCCAGGATGAATTTGTCGTGGTGGAAAGCCACAAGGGTAACTACTCGGAAACCTTGAACGCAGGCATCGCGGCGTTTCGCGCGGGGGAACAACCCCACATCCTGATGGTGTTCGAAGTCGGCACTGCCACGATGATGTCCGCCGAGGGAGCTGTCAAACCTGTGTTTGAGGTCATGGCCGAAAGCGGCGCATCCTTTGACCCCGACGCTTATATCGGCGCTGTCAAAGGCTATTATACCACCACCGATGGCGACATGCTGTCCTTGCCCTTCAACTCGTCGACGCCAGTTCTGTGGGTCAATCGTGACGCTTTCGAAGCTGCCGGTGTTGATCCCGACACCGACCTGTCTACGTGGGAAAATGTCGGCGCGGTTTTGGATCAGTTGAAAGCAGGCGGTGAAGACTGCCCGCTGGTCACCGCTTGGCAGAGCTGGATTCACCTTGAAAACCTGTCCGCATATCACGACGTCCCGTTTGCCTCGAAGGACAATGGGTTTGCCGGTCTGGACACCGAGTTGATGTTGAACGGGCCCACGCAGGTCGCACACCTGACTGCCATGGGTGATTGGGCCAAGGACGGAAAATTCATCTATACCGGTCGCCGCAACGAAGGCGGAGCCAACTTCCGGTCTGGCGAGTGCGCACTGTTTACCGAAAGCTCAGCGGGCTATGCGGGCATCAAGGCCGAGGCCCAGTTCGACTTTGATGTCCGCCCGCTGCCCTATTGGTCTGGCGTGATCAGCGAGCCGCAGAACACGATTATCGGCGGTGCTTCGCTTTGGGTGATGGAAGGCCATGAGGACGATGCATATAAAGGCGTTGGCGAGTTTCTCAGCTTCCTGTCGACCTCGGGTGTTCAGGCCGATTGGCACCAGAATACCGGCTATCTGCCGATCACCGCCGAAGCCGGTGTCGAGACGCGCAATGCAGGGTTCTATGAAGAGAACCCTGGCACTGATATTGCCGTGATCCAGATGACCGCGAAAGAGCCAACCGCTAATTCCAAAGGTCTGCGTCTTGGGTCGTTCGACCAAATCCGCGGCATTATCGACGAGGAACTTGAGGCGATCTGGTCGGGAGAAAAGACGGCACAAGAGGCGATGGACAGTGCAAAAGAACGCGGAGACGCCCTGTTGCGCCGCTTTGAGACTGCAAATCGCTAGAATTAAAGGCACATGTGGGCCGGTCCTGGCCCACATGTTTATTTGCTGATGGGCCTCTAGGATGGAAAAACGCGTCACCTTTCGCGGCTGGCTTTTGCCACTAGCACTGATCGCGCCGCAAGTCATCATCTCGGCCGTTTTCTTCTTTTACCCCGCAGGTCAGGCGATCTGGCAATCTTTGTTTATCCCCGACCCGTTCGGGTTATCTTCGCAATTCGTTGGATTGGGCAATTTTGAATTCCTGCTCAGCGACAAGTTCTATCGTGCGTCTTTCGTGACCACCGCGGTGTTTTCGACGCTGGTCACACTCTGCTCAATGATTCCGGCGCTGTTTCTGGCGGTTTTGGCGGATCGGCTGATCAAAGGATCGGGCGTCTATCGGACGCTGTTGATCTGGCCCTATGCGGTCGCGCCTGCTGTGGCCGGGGTGTTGTGGCTGTTCATGTTCAACACTCGCGTCGGCGTGATCTCATGGTATCTGGGCCAGCTTGGCTATGATTGGAACCACGTTCTGAACGGGACCGAGGCGATGGGACTGGTCGTCGTAGCTTCGGCCTGGGGGCGTATCAGCTACAACTTCCTGTTTTTCTTCGCAGCCCTGCAATCGGTCCCCAGATCGGTGATCGAGGCCGCCGCGATCGACGGCGCCCGCTTTTGGCGGCGGTTCTTCACCATCGTGTTGCCATTGCTGTCGCCAACCGCGTTTTTCCTGCTGGTGGTGAATGTGGTCTATGCGTTCTTTGAAACCTTCGGGGTTATCCACACGATCACCGGGGGCGGGCCGCAACAAGCCACGACCATTCTGGTCTACAAGGTCTTCTCCGACGGGTTCGTGGGGCAAGATCTGGGATCGTCCTCGGCCCAGTCGGTCATCCTGTTGGTCGTAGTTGGCCTTCTGACCGTCATCCAGTTCAAATACGTGGAAAAGAGGGTGCACTACTGATGGCCGCCCAACAACACGGAATGGTCGAGAAACGCGGCGCGGGAATCTGGCTGACCCATGCCTTCATGATCCTGGGCGTTCTGATCATCTTCTTTCCGATCTGGCTGGCCTTTGTTGCCTCGACTGTCACGCAGGCTGATATCGTGTCGCCCCCTATGCCGGTGACGCCAGGGGACCAGTTCTGGGTGAACTACAAGGCGGCGCTGTTTTCAGGCGTCAACGTGCCCGTGGCGACGATGCTGTTCAACAGTCTGGTGATGGCCATCGGCATTGCCGTGGGTAAGATCATCATCTCGCTGCTGTCGGCCTTTGCGATTGTTTACTTCCGCTTTCCCGGTCGTCAGACATTTTTCTGGATGATCTTCATCACCCTCATGCTGCCGGTCGAGGTGCGGATCGTTCCCACATTCGAGGTTGTGGCCGGGTTTGGTATGCTCAACAGCTATTCGGGGCTGATCTTCCCGCTGATCGCTTCGGCCACCGCGACCTTCCTGTTCCGTCAGTTCTTTCTGACCATTCCCGATGAATTGGCCGAGGCCGCGCGTGTCGACGGTGCCCGCCCGTTGCGGTTTTTCATTGATATTGTCGTGCCCATGAGCCGCACCAATATCGCGGCGCTGTTCGTGATCTTGTTCATCTATGGCTGGAACCAATATCTGTGGCCGCTGCTTATCACCACCGACCCGGAAATGAACACCATTGTAATGGGCATCAAGCAGATGTTCCCTTCGGGCGATGATTTTGCCCATTGGCCGACGATCATGGCCACATCCATACTGGCGATGATCCCGCCGGTCATCGTCGTCGTATCCATGCAAAAGCTGTTTGTGCGCGGCCTTGTCGATAGCGAGAAGTAAGAAATGGCAACTGTAACCCTGCAAGACGTCAAGAAAAGCTTTGGTCCCACGGATGTGATCCACGGCATCGACATCGACATTGCCGACGGAGAGTTCATTGTGATCGTCGGCCCGTCGGGCTGTGGGAAATCTACGCTTTTGCGCATGGTGGCCGGTTTGGAAACCGTTACTTCGGGCGAAATCCGCATTGGCGATGAGCGCGCCAATGAGAAAGAGCCGATGGACCGCGACATCGCGATGGTGTTCCAGAATTATGCGCTCTATCCGCATATGTCGGTGCGCCAGAACATGGGCTATGGGCTGAAGATCGCTGGACTGCCTAAGACGCAAATTGATGCGAAAGTGACCGAAGCGGCCAAGCTGTTGCAGCTTGAGCCATTGTTGGATCGAAAACCCAGACAGTTGTCCGGTGGCCAGCGTCAACGGGTGGCAATGGGTCGGGCCATTGTTCGCGAACCAGCTGTTTTTCTGTTTGATGAACCGCTCTCGAATCTGGACGCCAAGCTGCGCGTGCAGATGCGCCTTGAAATCCGTGAACTTCAGGAAAAACTTGGGATTACATCCCTGTACGTGACGCATGATCAGGTCGAAGCCATGACAATGGCGGACCGGATGATCGTGATGAACGCAGGCTTGGCCGAGCAGATCGGAACTCCGCTTGAGGTTTACGAAACGCCGAAAACACTGTTTGCAGCGCAGTTCATCGGCAGCCCCGCGATGAATATTTTTGACGCGCGCCGCGACAACGGATTGATCAAGGTTGGGGATATCGAGATTGGCCCTGCACAAGGCCCGGATGCCAACCTAATGCTGGGTATCCGTCCCGAACATTTGTTTGCTGACAATAGCGGCCCCTTTGAAACCAGTGTGCAAATGGCAGAGCCGTTGGGCGCAAACACGTTGCTACACGGCCACCTTGCCAACTCTGGCGCTACAATCACGATCAGTCTTCCGGGCGTCCACCCTATCGAAGGTCACCACCCGAAAATGCGGTTTTCGGTTGCGCCCGAGCATATGCACTTGTTTGACAGCAAAACAGGTAAGCGGCTGGAAAGCTGATACCGTCCCCGCGGAACAAGGTTTGTGGGTTCAAATGCTGTCCTGGCCTTGGGACATGCTGGTCCCTTACGGCATCGACGCTCTATTGAACTTTCGGCACGGTCCTGATGCTGTACTTTAATTTCGCGGTCCGGCCACGCTGTTTCGCGAAACGATCCTGTGATCCAAATAGACCGAGCCGGTCGAAAAGGGTTTCTTTTCAAGTTGTTCCAGCAATATTTCCATGGCGCGTTGTCCAATAAGGTTCCGGGCCTGATGCACTGTGGTCAACTCAGGCTGGAAAATGCGAGCGAAAGGGACGTCGTCAAAACCCATGATGGATATATCATCCGGTACCGAGTAGCCGTGCTGTTGCAGGCTTCGTATGACCCCCATGGCGGATTCGTCGTTTGCGCAAAACACGGCAGTCGTTTCGGGCCAGTTTTTTGCCAGGTGGTGCCCTGCGTGTTCACCGTCTGAGTAAACGAAGCCTCCGTCTATGAGGCGAATGTGGTCTGACAGCCCCGCTTCGGTCATTGCCTTCACATATCCATCTCGCCTGTCTTTGGTCAGCGTATTGTCCTGAGGTCCGGTGACATGGGCGATTTTCCGGTGACCTTGTTCAATCAAGTACCGTGTGGCGTCGAATGCGGCCCTTTCATTATCCGTGCCAACGTGCGGATAAGGTGTTCCGTCCAGGCGTTCTGAGATCGAAACGGCAGGGGTGCCTTCGGGTAGCATTCCGTCTGGGGGCGCTTCCCCGTTCAGGATCAAGGCCCCGTCCGCGCGTCCATTGCGCAGGTTTTCGAGGATATTCGCGTAGCGCGTGCTATCCCCGTTTGTGTTGCCTATCAGAATTGTCAAATTTGCGCGGGTGGCAACCTCTTCGATACCGGAAAGGATTTTCGAGAAGAAGGGGTTGGAGATATCCGGGAGGATGACAAGTATAGTCCCGGACCTGTTGCGACGCAGCATCTGTGCAGCAGTATTGACGCTGTAGCCTGTTTCCGAAACGGCGGCAAACACTGCATCCCGTGTTTTTTTAGAAACGATATCAGGGGATTGCAGCGCCCGACTTACTGTAGCCGTCGAAACTCCGGCCACCCGTGCAACGTCCCGAACCGTGGGTCTGTTGTTCGATTTCTTTGTCATGTCAGCCAGTAATAGCAGCGAAAAAGACAGAATGTAATCCTTTACATTAAAAATGAAAACGATTACATAAGATTCGAGACGGGTGTGCGATTTTGCCTTGGGAGGGGAAATGAAGCTGGGCGTGAACCTGCTTTGTGTCGGTGGATTTATCGACCAGTCGCAGCTGAAGTTCTGTCAGTTAGCGGCTGAAGTAGGGTATGACGGTGTTGAAGTTCCCGTGCTCGAAGGAACAGCCGATCACTATGAATGGCTGGGCGGCGAATTGGACGCGTTGGGGTTGGAGCGAACATGCACCGCGATTACGCCTGACCCGAATGCGGACCCCACCAGTGCTGATCCTGAAATCCGCGAGCGTGGGCTGGAGCATCTGGACTGGATCGTGGATTGCGCCAACGCACTGGGTGCTCAAACCATCGGGGGACCTTTCCACGCACCGATCGGCCACTTCACCGGCAGTGGTCCGACTACCGAAGAATGGAAACGCGGTGCTGATGCTCATCATCGGATGGCAAAAAAGGCATCAGTGCAAGGAATGCGGTTGGCGCTTGAGCCGCTCAACCGGTTTGAGACCCATTTCCTGAACACCGCCCAACAGGCCGCGCAATACTGTAAAATGGTCGATCATCCCGCTTTTGGGATCATGTACGATACCTTTCACGCACATATCGAGGAAAAAGAGCAGGCAAGGGCAATCGCTGCAGTCGCTGGTCAAATCAACGTGCTGCACATTTCTGAAAATGATCGGGGCACTCCTGGAACAGGGCAGATTAATTTTGGGCGGGTTTTCTCATCCGTGAAAAAGACCGGGTTCGACGGATGGGTCGTTATGGAAGCCTTTGGCGCAGGCGTGCCGGAACTTGCTGCGGCTACGCGTATCTGGCGCCCCATGTTCGATACTCATGCGCAGTTGTTTCGGGACAGTGCTGAGTTCATTCGTAAGAATTGGGCCCAAGCATGACCGGTGACGCAATCTTTGAGATGAAAGGGATCACCAAGGTTTTTCCAGGGATCAAAGCACTGGATTCGGTCAGTTTTTCGGCTCGGGCTGGTGAGGTTCACGCGTTGGTCGGAGAAAACGGCGCGGGCAAGTCCACCCTGATGAAAGTTCTGTCGGGTGTTTATCAGGCGGAAGAAGGGGAAATATTCCTTCGCGGTCGGAAGGTTCGGTTTCAGCATCCGCTGGAGTCGCTCACCCAGGGTGTGAGTGTGATCTATCAGGAGTTCTCGCTGCTGCCGGACAGAACAGTGGCCGAGAATATATTTCTGGGTCGCGAACCAACCAACCGGTTTGGTATTTTGGACGCCGCGAGGATGCGGCGCGAAACGCGCAACGTGCTGGCTTTGTTTGGAGATCGCCATCGGTTTGGACCCGACACGCTGGTCAGTGATCTGGACGTCGCGCAGCAGCAGATGGTTGAAATCGCGAAAGCATTGTCTTTGAACGCGCAAGTGATCGTCATGGACGAGCCAACCGCAGCCCTAAACGATGCGGAATGTGACTTGCTGTTTCAACTGGTCGAAGACCTGCGGGGGCAGGGGCGTTCGATCGTCTATATTACGCATCGTATGCGCGAAATTCGGCGTCTGGCCGACCGTGTGACCGTCATCAAGGACGGAAAAGTAGCTGCCGCGTTTGATGATGTGCCCGAAACTGGCCAAATCGTAGAAGCTATGGTCGGGCGAGACATCGGGCACTTCTATCCCGACCCCGCAACATCGGACGAGGTCGGCGCACCGGTTCTGACCGTGCACGGTGGGGGTAACGCGCGCTTGTTCGACATTGATCTTGAACTGTGTGCAGGTCAGATCACCGGATTCGCAGGTGTTCAGGGGGCAGGTCGCGCTGCATTGGCGTTGGCCTTGTTTGGCGCAGAACCCTTTGAGACCGGCACAGTGTCGGTCGAAGGGCAACCGGTTTCGCTGACAAGCCCGCGCAAGGCCGCCAAGGCGGGCATCGCCATGTTGCCAGGTGATCGCAAGGCCGAGGGGCTCATGCTGATGCAATCGGTTCGGGACAATGGAATGATCTCGGCACGCGCGTTTTCCAACCCCTTGGGCGCGCCGAACAATACGCCGGTTGCGACACTGGATCAGATGGATAAGCTGTTTGACGCCTTTGACCTGCGAGCTGCGAATTACGAGGTCGAGATTCAGTCTTTGTCCGGCGGTAATCAGCAAAAGGCCATCGTTGCCCGCTGGCTGTCCTTGGCTCCAAAAGTCCTGATCTTTGTTGAACCGACCAGAGGGATCGACGTCAACACCAAGGCCGTCATCTACGCTCAGATGCGCAGTTTGGCACAAGACGGCGCGGCGGTTATGGCAATTTCGTCTGACTTGCCCGAGGTTCTAGGCATATCGGACCGGGTTCTGGTGATGAGCGACGGTAAAATCGTGGCCGAATTTGGATATGGCGCCAGTGAGACTGAGGTCATGCATGCAGCAACTGAAGCGCATTTGGGACTTGAGACCTTATGAAACCTGCGCGCTCAAGAAATCTCATGGCTTTTGCGCCATTCTTGCTGCTGATGGCTGCGATCGCTGTCTATGTCATCGTGGCCGTGCTGACAGGCCAGACCCAATTCCTGACGGTTGAAAACCTTCTTGGTCTGTTGGGGCGCTCAATTGCCCTTGGGATCACGGCAGTGGGCCAGACCTTTGCCATATTGATCGCGTCAATTGATCTGAGTGTCGCGAACTTAATCTCGGTATCTGCCGTTCTGGCGTCATCAATCATGTCGGGCGATCCTTCGATGATGCTGCCAGCGATTGCCGCCGTTTTGGCAGTGGGTGTTGTGGTCGGGTTGATCAACGGGCTGGTAATCACCCAGTTCGAAGTCAACCCACTGATCGCTACTCTTGGCATGGCGCTCGTCCTGCAGGGCCTTCTGAGCGCCACGTTCAACAATTTTGCCGGCGAGGTGCCAGAAGAGTTCCAGGCCTTTGCGTATGGGCAAGTCGGGGGAATATCGATCAGTTTGATCTTTCTGATCGCGCTGACCGTGGCCGCTTGGGTGTTTCTGCGCTTTACCCGCGCCGGGTCGAATATCTATTCAGTTGGAGGCAATCCGGACGCCGCCAAATTGGCGGGTATGCGGACAACCCGCGTGGTCATCATGGCGCATGTGATCTGCTCGGTCTGCGCCACCATTGCGGGGTTGTATCTGGCCAGTCGGTTGCGTTCGGGCGCGCCGTGGATTGGGCGGGACGGGGTATATGATCTGGAGTCCATCGCTGTGGTGGTGATCGGCGGCACGGCGCTTTCAGGTGGGCGCGGAGGTGTTTGGGGCACCCTGATGGGGGTGATGATTTTCTCGCTGATCGACTCGATTTTCAACATTGCCGGTGTCGACGCCTTCGCGAAACAGATCCTGCGCGGGATCATCATTGTGGCGGCTGTTGCCGTCTATGCAGTGCGGAGCCGGAGGATCGAGGCGTGATCGAACGGCTAAAGCAGATCAATCCCGTCTTTCTGGTACTGGCACTTTTGTTTGTGGCGATTGCGATCCTGTCGCCGTATTTCCTGCAGCCTACCGGGTATATGAATTTTCTCAAACGGGCCGCTCCGATCGCAATTTTGGCCGTTGGGCAATTGTACGTCATCAATTCGGGCGGATTCGACCTGTCGGCAGGGGCGTTGGTGACTTTGACCGTGATCGGCAGTTCTATTCTGCTGGATGGCGACGCTAGCGCGACGTGGTGGGTTGTCCTGGTCATGCTGGGTGTAGGTGTGATTGTCGGAACGGCGAACGCGCTCGTGGTGTCGTGGCTCAAAGTGCCATCGATTATCGCTACTCTGGGGATGATGATCACGCTCAGCGGTGTCGCTCTGACATGGTCAGGTGGGGCTCCTCGCGGTTATCTGCCAGAGAACTTTAGGTTCTTCGGCCGGTATTTGATCAAGGATGTGCCGCTGATCAAGATTCTTCCGGTGGCGGTCATCGTTATGGTCATTGTCTGTGCCGGTATGTGGTGGCTGATGCATCGCACCAATTACGGCAAGCGTCTGATTGCGATGGGCGACAACCCAAAGGCTGCATTGCTGGCGGGCGTCCCGCTTACCGAGACCAGGATCATCGCTTTTGTCGTATCTTCGGTCTCGGCTGTTATCGCCGGGATCCTTCTTGGCGGCTTTGCGGGGGTGTCCACAGATGTGGGTGTCGGGCTGGAGCTGCAGGCCATTACCGCTGCTGTGATCGGCGGTGCGCAATTGCTAGGCGGGCGCGGCACTGTCGGGGCAACGATCGCGGGTGCGCTGGTATTGCAGGCGATGTTTACGCTGCTCAACATTCTGGGCTTCCCTAAGCCGATCCGGGACGTGGTTCAGGGTCTGATTTTGATCTCGGCGGTGGTGATCGCCGGATACCGACGACGCCGATCAGGGGGATAGGCGCCCGAAACTTTTCAGAGGAGGAAAACAAAATGATCAACAAGTTTACAGCGACAGCCTTGGCGGCTTTGGTGGTAGCGCTTCCCGCGCAAGCACAGAATTTCGATGACCCGGTGGAGTTCGCCAAACAAAAGGACATGCTGGGGGCTGCCGCCAACGGCGATGCTGAAACACCCTGGTTGCAGTACTATGGCGACGTGATGGCTGATACGTCGGCGTACAAGAAAGACGGCCCTCATACGATTTGTTTTTCGAACGCGGGCGTCAACAATCCTTGGCGCGTAGTTGGTTGGAATACAATGCAGGCCGAGGTCGAGCGGCACGACAACATTGCGGACTTCGTTGTGACCGATGCGGAAGGCTCGGATGACAAACAGATCGCCGATATCGAAGATTTGCTGGCTGGCGGAACTTGTGACGCCTTGATCGTGTCCCCCAACACGACAGCAGCCCTGACCCCCGCTGTGGAAAAAGCCTGCGCGCAATTGCCGGTCATCGTGTTTGACCGCGGCGTAAACACGGATTGTCCCGTGACGTTTATCAAACCGGTCGGCGGGTATGGTTTCGGCATTCAATCGGGCGAGTTCATCGCCGCCAACGCACCCGAAGGCTCGGACGTACTGATGTTGCGCATCCTGCCCGGCGTGGATGTGCTGGAAACCCGCTATTCCGCGGCCAAGCGCATCATGGAAGAGGCTGGGTTAAATATCGTAGGGGCCGAGTTCACCGATGGCGACCGTGCCAAGACCAAGGCGATTGTCGAGGATTATATCCAGCGCGGAACCCAATTGGGCGCAGTTTGGATGGACGCTGGTGCCACTTCAGTCGCCGCTATCGAAGCCTTCGAAGATATGGGCTTGGAGGTTCCTATCGTAACCGGCGAGGATCAGCAGGATTTCCTACAGAAATGGCAGGAGATTGGCCTGAACACCATTGCTCCGACCTACCCGACTTATCAGTGGCGCACGCCTATCCTGGCAGCTCTGAAAGTTTTGGATGGCGAGGCCATTCCTGGGCCGGAATGGAACCTGCCACAACCGGCGATCACCAGCGACAATCTCGGCGATTTTGTGAACCCCTCCATGCCTCCGCTGCACTACGCAGCCTGCGGGTGTGAAGACATGCCCGGCTACCCTGAACGCTGGGGTGGCAAATAACTGAGTGAATTCACCGGGGCTGCTTGAGGCCCCGGTATTCGGAATTTGAAAGGGAGTCTGTGATGTCGGGTGCAATCAAAGGGCCAGGACTGTTTCTTGCGCAGTTTGCGGATGATGCCGCGCCGTTTAATTCGCTGGGGTCGATTGCGGAATGGGCGGCCGGTCTGGGGTACAAGGCAGTGCAGATCCCGACCTTTGATGGGCGGCTGTTCGACTTGGACAAGGCGGCGGACAGTCAGACCTATTGCGACGAAATACTTGGCACCTGCCGCGACGCAGGGGTTGAGATAAGTGAACTGTCGACCCATTTGCAAGGCCAGCTGGTTGCCGTTCACCCGGCTTATGATCCAGCTTTCGACGCCTTCGCGCCCCAAAACATGCACGGCGACCCAAAAGCGCGGCAGGATTGGGCTGTGGACCAGGTGAAGAAAGCTGCCATTGCGGCCCGGCGCTTGGGGCTGGACACAACGGTAAGTTTTACCGGATCACTGGCCTTTCCCTATCTTTACCCCTGGCCGCAGCGCCCCCAAGGTCTAATTGAAGAAGCCTTTTCCGAGCTTGCCCGTCGCTGGCGTCCGATCTTTGACGCCTATGCAGAACAGGGCGTTGCCATCGGATTTGAAATTCACCCTGGCGAGGACGTCTTCGACGGAGCCACCTTCGAGATGTTTCTGGATGCGGTGAACGGGCACGAGGCCTGCCAGATCAACTACGATCCCTCGCATTTCCTGTTGCAGCAGATGGACTATCTAGAGTTCATCGACCTCTATCACGAGCGCATCTGTGCTTTCCACGTCAAGGATGCCGAGTTCAACCCGACCGGTCGCCAAGGTGTCTATTCCGGTTATCAAAGCTGGACCAACCGGGCGGGGCGGTTCCGCAGCCTTGGCGACGGGCAGGTAGATTTTGGGGCGATTTTCTCGAAGCTGACGCAATATGGATATGACAGCTGGGCTGTTCTGGAATGGGAATGCTGTCTAAAATCGCCCGAGCAGGGCGCTGCCGAGGGCGCGCCCTTCATCGCGCGTCATATCATTGAAACCACGGACAAGGCCTTTGACGATTTCGCAGGCGGCGAAGTGGATCAGGCCATGATCCGATCCATGCTGGGGTTGGGCCAATGACACCATTGAAACTGGGCATGGTCGGCGGCGGAAAAGGCGCCTTTATCGGAGCCGTACACCGAATTGCCGCCCGGCTGGATGGGCAGTGGCAGCTGGTGGCCGGTGCGCTGTCTTCCGACCCGCAGCGCGCGGCGGCCTCGGCGCAAGAGCTGGGGCTTGATCGGAGTTATGCAGATTTTCGTCAGATGGCACAGGCCGAGGCAGCGCGCGACGACGGTATCGACGCCGTAGCGATTGTGACGCCCAACCATATGCATGCCGATCCGGCGATTGCGTTTCTTGAAGCGGGGATCCACGTCATTTGCGACAAACCTCTTTCCGCCACGGCTGAGGATGCCGCGCGCATCAAGGCCGCAGCCGAGGCGTCATCCGCCCATTTCATCCTGACGCACAATTACACCGGCTATCCGATGATCCGGCAGGCACGTGAGATGGTGCAGGTGGGTGAGTTGGGTAAGTTGCGGCTGGTGCAAGTCGAATACGCGCAGGACTGGCTGACCGAACCGGCGGATGCCGACAACAAACAGGCCGACTGGCGCACGGACCCTGCACGGTCGGGTGCTGGGGCGATCGGCGATATCGGCACACACGCTTTCAATCTGGCGCATTTCGTGACGGGTGAAGTGCCCTCACATCTGGCGGCGGACCTTTCAAGCATGGTGCCGGGCAGGCAAGTAGACGACAACGCCCATATCCTTCTGCGCTATGGCAATGGTGTGCGAGGCATGCTGTGGGCCAGTCAGGTGGCTGTGGGAAATGAAAACGGGCTGCGACTTCGGGTCTATGGCGACAAGGGCGGGTTGGAATGGTCACAGGAACACCCCAACCATCTGTACTTTAGCCGCTTTGGTGAACCAACTCAGGTTCTGACCCGAGGGTCGGCGGCGACATCAGAAACCGCGCGCGCGGCCACCCGCATTCCGCCCGGTCACCCTGAAGGCTACCTGGAAGGGTTTGCGACGATTTACAAGGACGCAGCGGCGCTGATCCGAAAAGATCAAGATCGCCAAGATCTATTGCCTGAGCTGAGTGATGGTTTGCTGGGGATGGCATTCATCTCGGCTGCACTCAAATCGTCCGATAGTGATGGCGTGTGGCAGCCGGTCTCAATCCAGTAAGGTAACAGAGCTTGCGCCGAACCTAAGGACGGCAATGACCCGCCAGACGCTTGGACGCCAAGGTTGTCTGTGGTTTCGCTGTAGGTTTTGTCGCAATCTGCGCAGTCTATTTGGGATCATAGACATACCCGATCCCGCGTACGGTCCGGATGATCTGGGGCTTTTCGGGGTTTGTCTCCAGTTTTCGGCGCAACCTGGAAATACGGATGTCGATACTGCGATCAAACGGGTCCCAGGACCGATCATGCGCATGTTCAAGTAGTTGGTCACGGTTCAGAACACGCCCTTTGTTTTCCGCAAAAACCTTGAGCAACCTGTATTCCATGGCCGTCAACTGAACTTCTGACCCATCTTCGGCCAGAAGTTTGGCGGCCTCTTTATCCAGTACATAATGTCCGAATGCGGCCTGTTCGGCGTCAGTCGAGCCCGCCGAGGGTTTGTCAGTCAGGGCTTCGCGACGTAAAATGGCCTTGATCCGGGCTTCAAGTTCCCGAAGGTCGACCGGTTTGCCCAGGTAATCATCTGCGCCCATCTCAAGCCCGACAATCCGGTCTACAACGTCGCCGGCTGCCGTCAGCATGATGACTGGCGTCATGTTATCTGGTCGCAGAGATCTGAGGATGGACAAGCCGTCCTCTTTGGGCATGTTGATATCCATGATCATCAGGTCGACCGGCACATCTGCAACAATCGCGCGCAGTTCTTCGCCGCCAGAGGCAGTTGAGACCTGATACCCGCGTTTGCCCAGATATTCTTGCAACATCTCACGCACGTCGATTTCATCGTCGCACACCAGAATGTGGCATTGCTGACTATTCATCTGACAAGTCCTTCTGGTCTGCAAGCAACTGCCCGACAAGTGTCCGGAGTTCCGAGGGTGATACGGGTTTTTCAAGATAGGGAAGGCTGGATTCCTTCAGTAAACCCAAAGAGCTTTCGCCCATCGTGTCACCGGTGATATAAGCGGTTTTCTTCAGCATCTCGGGGAAGCGCGTTTTCAACGCTTCAAAAATCTTTCGCCCATCGACACCCGGCATGTTCAGATCGCTTAGAAAGATATCGTATGACGATATCTGCAGCCGGTTCAGCGCCTCTTCACCCGAGGACACGAAGTCTACCTCGAACCCTTCCCGTCGCAGGATCTCGGCATTCAATTCCCCGACCTCGACCTCGTCATCCACTACTAAGGCCCTATGCCTGGATGCGGCTGGAATGGAGTCTTTTGTGTCATCCGAACGGGTGCTTTCGTCGGAAGCGATTGGCAGGGTAATTCGGAAACAAGTGCCGGTACCACCACTCTGCTCCAGCCTGATCTGACCACCATGGGACAGAATTATGCGGTGACAAAAGGCCAGGCCGATGCCTGTGCCATCGCCGACCTCCTTGGTGGTGAAGAAGGGCTCGAATATCCGCGGTGCTATGGTTTTGGGGATGCCGGGGCCGTTGTCCTCGACCGTGATTTCGATCATGTTTGTGTTTGCTCGGGTTTCGGCAGACAACGTGATCCGATCGCCGACACCCGAAGATGTCATCGCCTGTTCCGCGTTGATAATCAGGTTGATGATAACCTGCGTGATTTGATCTGCGTCCCCTGCAATGGGTGGCATATCCTGCGGAACAACGCGAGAAATATTGATCTCACCCGAGGTGCTGCCATAGCCCGCCACATCGGCAGCAGTTTCGATCAAAGTGAGCACATCGACAGGTTCGATCTTGCTGGGTTGCTGCCGTGCCATCGCAAGAAATGTTTTGACGATCTTGGCGCAGCGTTCCGCGGCGTTGCCGATCTTTTCAATTCTGACTGTCAGGTCCGGATCTGTTATCTCTTCCTTCAACATCAGCGAATGACCCACAACCACCGACAGCGGATTGTTAAGCTCATGGGCGACACCGGCAAGCAGCTCTCCCAGGGCCGACATCTTTTCATTCTGGAAAAGCATCTCGCGCTGTTTAGTTAGTTCGGCTTCAATGGCCAGTTCGTCTGTCAGATCACGCGTGTTCGAAACGATGACTTCCTCGCCATTGAATTCGATAAGTCGAGACGAATCCGCGGCCCAGAATTTGCGCCCACGCGCGTCAACGAACTCCATCCGCCGGTCCTTCAGCGCACCTTCTTTTCGCAGGTCGTTCAAGTATCGCTCGCGCTCGGTCGGGTCGGCATAGTACGACTTGGAGCTCTCGGCATCGCCAAACAGCGCTTTGATCTCGGGCGTTGCAAACAAGACCTTGCCAGTTTCTGCATGAGTCATGTTGATCGCGGCAGGGTAGGCCTCCATAACCTGTCGGATCAACGCATCGGCTTCTTTTTGCACAGTCAGGTCGATGATGCTGGTGACGATGACTTCTTCGCCTTTGTAGTCGATCAGCTGCGAAGAGATTGACGCTGGAAACGTCGCGCCCGCTGCGTTCACCAGATCTAGTTTGTAGTCCTCAACCCGGCCATCGGCCAAAAGCAGAGTGATGAAATCTGCGCGTTCTTCCGGGTTCAAATAGTGCTCGCGCGCTGACTTCGAAGGGCCGAACAACTGCAACGCCGCCGGCGAGCGATAGAGGATCTGTCCATCGCCAATGCGCGCCATGGTGACGACGGCAGAGCTGGCATCCAGCACCTTGCGGATCAGTAGATCCCCATCGCGCTCTTCAACCTCGGCCTGTTTTCGTTCAGTGATATCCTCGCGCGTGACGACGAAACCGCCGAACTTCGTTGGATGAACAGAGACCAGAAACGTCCGCCCATCCGTTTCAAGAAGCTCAAAGTCCTGAATGAAGTCGATACCATTGGCCAGCCGGTCCGAGACCCATTGCTGTTCATTGCCGACTGCGTCCGCGTAGATGCCCCGCCGCGCCGTTTCGCGCATCAGGATTTCCCAGTCGAGGCCCGGTTCCAGCAGGTCGGCAACCCCTTTGTTCATCTCGGCATAGCGTTGGTTGAACATGACCAGACGACGATCGTCGTCATAAAGGGCAAACCCCTCTTTCAAGGACTCGATCGCGTCGCGCAGAAGATCCCGCGCCTTTTCGATTTCTTCTAGATCAGTTGCCGAGTCCATGTTCATTCCGAATGTCTAGAATATCAGTGTTTCAGTGCCATTTCAAAATCGGCCAGCTGTGTTTCAATTGTTTCAAGGCGTGCATTTTCCTGCCACAGACCTTCGAAAACATGGCGTGTTTGGAACCGGATAGCGCGTTGTGTGAACGGCTTCACAGAGCAACAACTGAAACACGAACCGCTGATTTCAGAAATCACATTGAAACATAAAACGCCCAGTTTTGGTCCATCAAAATTGTAGTTGGGTCAAAATGATGAGTATTTCTTTTATCACTACCGAAACAACCAACGCACCGATTGTCGCGTTGCATTCCTCGGCATCAAATGGTGGCCAATGGGGTCAGTTGGCAAAGGATCTGGCAGGGCGGTTTTCTCTCCATGCCTTTGATTTGCCCGGCTACGGGCACGATCCTCTGGACCCTGATATGTCCCAGACTGGCGCGGCAATTTCAGCGGCACCAGTTCTGCGTGAGATCGAAGCACTGGGACGCCCCGTGCATCTGGTCGGTCATTCCAACGGTGGCGGCATCGCGATCAAGATCGCTCTGCTGCGCTCTGATCTGGTGAAAAGCCTGACGCTCTACGAGCCGGCAACTTTTCATTTCCTTGCGCAAGGGAATGACCTGAGCCAAGCGCTGTTTTGCGACATTCAGAACGTGTCCGCCACGGTATCTAAAGGTGATCCTGCCAGTGCGATGCAGCACTTCCTGAACTTCTGGAATGAAGGTGGGTTTTGGGAGGCGCTGCCCGCACAAGCCAAAGACCGCTTCGCCGCGATGGTGCCCGCAGTCCTGCGCGATTTCGAAAATGGTTTCGCCGAAGACTGGGATCTGTCCGAACTGTCCCGGCTTGAAATGCCGACACTGGTTATGACCGGGCTGGAATCGCCGCAGATTGCGCAGCACACGGCAGTGGAAATCGCGCAGGCGCTGCCCAATGCGCGGATGGCGCTGTTGCCCGAGCTGGGGCACATGGCTCCGATCTTCCAGCCGGAATGGGTCAACTCGCGGATCATTGAGCACGTGGCCAGCACCGAGCGGCCCGCCGTGAACATCAGCTGGCCAAGCGGGAAAGCCGCCTGAACCACATAAATTCAGCATTCAGCAAGAAGGATTGAGATCATGAATGTTCAAACATCTACCACGGCCACCCCGGACTTTACGGCTATTAAAGCCAAACAGAACGTTGCCTGGGGGGCTGGCGACTACAGCAAAGTGGGCGTGACCCTGCAGATCACCGGAGAAGAGCTTGCCGAGGCGATGGCTATGACGCCAGGTGCCAAAATTCTGGATGTCGCGGCCGGAAATGGCAATGCCACCCTGGCGTTCGCCCGGCGGTTTTGCGATGTTACGTCGACCGACTATGTTGAAACTCTGCTGCAGGCCAGTAGCCAGCGCGCCAAAGCCGAAGGTCTGTTTGTGACCTACAAAGTTGCCGACGCCGAGAACCTGCCTTTCGGGGATCAGACTTTTGATGCGGTGGTTTCAACCTTTGGTGTGATGTTCACGCCCAATCAGCAGCAATCCGCGGCCGAGCTTCAGCGCATGGTTCGTCCGGGTGGCAAGATCGGTATGGCAAACTGGACACCGGACAGTTTCATCGGACAGTTGTTCAAAACCATTGGGAAGCATGTGCCACCGCCTGCGGGTGTGAACTCTCCGGCGCAATGGGGCAGTGAAACCTGGGTTCAAGAGACGTTTGGAGGCAAGTGCGAAATCACGTCTTTCCGGCGCAAAACCTTCATGTTCCGCTACAGATCGGCCGAGCATTTTCTGGAATACTTCCGCACGTTCTATGGCCCGATGCAGAAAGCGTTCGAGGCACTGGATACGTTTGGGCAAGCCGCTTTGCGCGACGATATCATGGCATTGATCCGGGAATTCGATGTGTCAACAAATGACACGTTGTGCATCGCGTCGGAATACGCCGAGATCATCGCGGTACGACGCTGACTTCAAACGGCATTTCTCCAACGTTTCAACGCATCTTTTCAGGAAGGTTGGAGAAACGCGCATGAGCAAATCAGGGTATGCGGGTGAAGAGTAATTTTCAGATAGGGATTTGTTTAAATGGTTGAACGCACACTTTACGAGAAATACGGCGGGTTTTCAAAGATCAGCAAAATCGTGATTTCATTTTACGACACTCTGTTGGACAACGATGAGGTCGGCCCGTTCTTTGATCATGTGGACATGACGAAAATGGTGGACCATCAAACCAAATTTGTCGCATCTTTGTTGGGTGGCCCGGCTTCTTATACAGACAAACAACTACGTCAGTTGCATTCGCATCTTGAGATTACCAATACCCATTTCGATGAGCTGGAAACCGTGTTGCAGGATGCGCTTCAAAAACACGACGTGGAGCAGGACGATATCGCTGTTGTCCTGGCAGAATTCGGGAAACGTCGTCCTCTGATTGTTAGGTAAACCATGACTATCGAAGCCATCAATGAACAGTTGCTGCGTGCCATCGGTGTGGGTGTTGCGCTTTTGGATCGCGAAACACTTCGGTTCGGTTTCCGCAACGACACGTTTGAGGATTGGTTCAATACCGAAACTCAATCGTCGCATTTGCAGCAGCTATTCCCCGATCTGGAGATTGAGACGGTTCGCAAGAGCTTGTTTGAATCCGGACGCTTTACCTCGGAAATCAGTTTCAAGAAGAAGCGCCGAACATTGGTCATCGCGCTGGACTTTACAGTCGCACATGATGATGTGCTGGTTCTTGTCTGTCAGAACATCACCCGCATCAAAGAGCTGGAGTCTATGATTGATTCCTACTCGATGATGGTTGAGCGCAATACGCGTGAGCTGAAACGGGAAAAGGAACAGGTTGAAAAGCTGTTGCTGAACCTGATGCCGCGGTCTGTCTACGAGGAATACAAGACCTTTGGGGTCGTGACGCCGCAGCTTTACGATCCAGTGTCCGTCCTGATGCTGGATTTCGTGGGTTTCACCGAGATGGTAGCTTCGCAGGACCCCAGCGTGACGGTTACCGAGTTGAACGACATCTACAGCGCCTTTGACCGGATCGGTGAGCAATTCGGTTGCGAGCGTATCAAGACCATTGGTGACGCCTATATCACGGTTGCAGGTTTGCCGGATCCGACGCCGGATCACGCAAAGGCAATCGCCAATACGGCCATTCGTTTTGTCCGTTATCTGACCCGCCGCAACCTGAGCCATCCGCACCAGTGGCGCTGTCGAATCGGGCTGGCCTCGGGTTCGGTTGTGGGCTCGGTCGTGGGTATCCAGAAATATGTCTACGATATTTTCGGACCGGCGGTGAACCTGGCCTCACGCTTGCAAGAGTTTTCGGAACCGATGCAAATCACCGTTCAGGACGAAGTCGCCGAGGTGTTGAAAGATCAGTTCGACATTGAAAGTGTTGGCCTGAAATCCGTTCGTGGCTTTGAACAGCAGGAAATCTGGCGCCTGACGGACAGGGATTGAATGCGTTTTGGCTGTGTCGCCGTCATCTGAGATTTTGCGCGGCAGAGCCTTCCAAAGACACCCAAAGCACCTTTGCATCTTCCTTGCTGGTCGAGATGCAGCCGTGCCCCATTCCACTGTCGTAGTAAAGCGAGTCTCCGGCTTTCATTGGAAGCGGGCGGTAGTGTTCGGACACAAAGATCAATTCGCCACTGATGACGTACATGAACTCTTCTCCGCTATGTCTGATCCAGTTCTCGAACTCTGAGACATCGCGGGCCTTGATCGTGGCGATATAGGGCAGCATCCGTTTGCTGGTTAGTTCAGGGCACAATAGCTCGTGCAGATATGTGGGGGTGTCCCGCGTTTCGCCCTGACCTTTGGGGGTGAAGTCGCGCCGACCCGAAATGCCTGTTTGACCCGATTGCAGGAATAACTGAGGCGTGCTCATATCCAGCGCCTGAGTCAGCCGTCGAACGATGTCAAAGCTGGGGCGGGTCTGGTTGTTTTCGATCTTCGAGAGTGTCGAGCGCCCGATTCCCGCCGCCCGCCCGGCCTCTTCCAGAGTCCAGCCTTTTGCACGCCGCGCGTCCCGAATGGACCGGCCCAGTGCCGCCCCATCGTCATGTTCTTCCGCATTGGAAACATCGCCGGGGGTATCTTCAGACATGTATTCTCCTTGTTTTTCAAAGATTAGCTGGTTTTCCCAAGTTGCACAACTTCACAATTTTGAGAATAATGTTGCTTTAAGAGGTAAAATTCCACTATAGGAAACAAAATCTCTTACATGGGATTCGATACTACGGGAGGAGACAATGTTCAAAACTTCGCTCAATACAGCAGACCCGGTTATCGCTGCGTCGATCGCACGCGAAAGCCAGCGGCAGGCTGAGCAAATTGAATTGATCGCGTCAGAGAACATCGTCTCTCAGGCTGTGATTGAGGCCCAAGGTTCCGTGCTGACCAACAAATACGCCGAAGGCTATCCGGGTCGCCGCTACTATGGCGGGTGCGAATTTGTGGATGAGGTTGAAGCCGAGGCAATCGAGCGGCTGAAACAGCTTTTTGGTTGCGAATTTGCCAATGTGCAGCCGCATTCGGGTGCTCAGGCAAACGGGGCTGTCAAATTGGCTTTGCTCAGCCCCGGTGACACGATCCTTGGAATGTCGTTGGACGCTGGCGGCCATCTGACTCATGGTGCAAAACCCGCGCAATCGGGCAAGTGGTTCCGGCCAGTACAGTACGGACTGACCGATGCGGGGTTGATTGACTATGATCAGGTGGCGTCTTTGGCGCGGGCCGAGAAACCCAAACTGATCATCGCAGGTGCGTCCGCCTATTCCCGGACAATTGATTTCGCCCAATTCCGCCAGATCGCGGACGAGGTCGGGGCCTGGTTGCTGGCCGATATGGCACACATTGCAGGGCTTGTGGCAACGGGCTTGCACCCTTCGCCGGTCGGTCATGCCCATGTGGTGACGTCAACTACGCATAAGACGCTGCGTGGTCCGCGCGGCGGCATCATCCTGACCAATGATGCGGCGCTGGCCAAAAAGCTGGACTCGGCAGTGTTTCCGGGCCTTCAGGGAGGCCCTTTGATGCACGTGATCGCAGGCAAGGCCGTCGCGTTTGGCGAAGCACTAAAACCTGAATTCTCAACCTATATGCAACGGGTTGTCGACAGCGCCTCGGCCCTTGCCCAAGTGATGATGGCGCGCGGTTGCGACATCGTTTCCGGTGGTACGGACAATCACTTGATGCTGGTCGATCTGCGCCCTATCGGGGTGAAGGGTAAAGACGCCGAAGCCGCGTTGGAGCGTGCAGGTTTTACCTGCAACAAGAACAGCGTTCCCGGCGACCCGGAAAAACCAACCGTGACCAGCGGTATCCGTTTGGGCACTGCCGCCGGATGCAGCCGTGGGTTCGGGCCGGATGAATTCCGCCAGATCGGCCACTTGATTGGCGATGTTCTGGATGCGCTGGTCCGGGCGCCCGAAGGCGACGTGGCCGTTGAAACACGGACCCGGGATCAGGTCCGCGCCCTGTGCGCACAACACCCCATTTACTGAGAGACGACCCATGAACATTTATGACCTGATCGTCATTGGCGGCGGCCCGGGCGGCTATGTCGCGGCCATTCGCGCCGCCCAATTGGGGATGAAAGTGGCCTGCATCGAGGGGCGTGGGGCGCTGGGTGGTACCTGTTTGAATGTTGGGTGTATCCCCTCCAAAGCGTTGCTGACCTCCTCGGCCAAATATGCCGAACTTGCACATCTCTCCTCCCATGGCATTGCGGTCGAGGGGGCCAGCGTCAACGTACCCGCCATGATGGAGCGCAAGGACAAGATCGTGGGTGATCTGACCAAGGGCATTGGGTTTCTGTTCAAGAAAAACGGCGTTGAGCTGATCGAAGGCTGGGCGCGCATTCCCGCCGACGGGCAGGTGCAGGTTGGCGTTAATACCTATGAAGCCAAGAACATCCTGATCGCCACCGGGTCCGAGCCGTCGCCGCTGAACGGGATCGAGATTGATGAGCAGCACGTATTGAGTTCGACCGGAGCCTTGGCGCTGGACACGGTGCCGGATCATCTGGTTGTTGTCGGCGCGGGCGTGATCGGGCTGGAACTTGGGCAAGTCTGGGCGCGTCTTGGCGCTAAGGTTACGGTGGTTGAATACCTCGACCGCGTGCTGCTCGGCATTGATGGCGAGATTGCGAAACTGGCGCAACGGGCCTTGTCCAAACGGGGGCTGAAATTCCAGTTGGGGCGCGCGCTGAAGGCCATCGACAAATCAGAAACCGGATTAACGCTTACGCTGGATCGGGTCGGCAAAGACAAGGAAGAGGTGATTGAGGCCGACAAGGTCCTGATCGCCGTTGGCCGCCGTCCCGTTACGCGCGGGTTGGGGCTGGAAGATCTGGGGATAGCTCTTGACCCGCGCGGCTTTGTTCCGGTTGACGGGAAGTTCCGCACCTCGGTGCCCGGTATCTATGCCATCGGCGATTGCATCCTCGGCCCGATGCTGGCCCACAAAGCCGAAGAGGACGGCGTCGCCTGTGTCGAGATGCTGGCCGGGCAGGATGTTCACGTGGACTACAATACCGTACCGGGTGTTGTGTATACCGACCCCGAGGTCGCCTCGGTCGGCGCAACCGAGGAGGCGCTGAAAGAGGCCGGTACCGACTACACGGTCGGCAAGTTCGCCTTCATGGCCAACTCGCGCGCGCGTTCGACCGGGGAAACCGACGGCGCGGTAAAGGTTCTGGCTGACGCGAGCGGCAAAATTCTGGGCGCGCATATTTGCGGAGCCCATGGCGGCGATCTGATCGCAGAACTCGTTCTGGCGATGACCAAAGGCGCCACCGTCGCCGATGTTGCCGCGACCTGCCACGCACATCCAGCCATGGGAGAGGCGGTGAAAGAAGCCTGCCTAGACGCCATGGGTCGCGCGATCCACGCCTAAGGAAGTTCAGCCAGATGACCATCCAGCTTCGCCCTCGCCACCCGGAAAAGGCCAAAAAGGCCGACAGCGTGATCCCGCGCAAGCCCAAGTGGATACGCCGAAAAAAGATCGAACGCGCCGAGTACTATGAGACTCGCCGCCTGATGCGCGATCACGATCTGGCAACTGTCTGCGAAGAAGCCGCCTGCCCGAATATCGGCGAATGCTGGTCCAAACGTCACGCCACCATGATGATCATGGGCGAGGTCTGCACCCGCGGTTGTTCCTTCTGCAACGTCTCAACCGGACGCCCGGATGCGCTCGATGTGTTCGAGCCGGGCCGCGTCGCGTCGGCGGTCAAAAAGCTGGGCCTGCGCCATGTGGTGATCACATCCGTGGACCGTGACGATCTGACTGATGGCGGGGCCGAACATATCGCACAGACCATCCGCGCCGTGCGTCATCAAAACCCCGGCACCACGGTAGAGGTTCTGACCCCCGACTTTCTGGGCAAGGGCGGCGCGGCGGAGGCCGTCTTCGAAGCTGCGCCGGATGTGTTCAACCACAATCTTGAAACGGTCCCGCATCTCTACCCGACGGTTCGTCCCGGCGCACGCTACTATACTTCGCTGCGCCTGCTGGACGACGCCAAACGCGCCAATCCCGAGATTTTCACCAAATCCGGTCTGATGGTCGGGCTGGGGGAAAGCCTGGATGACGTGCGGCAGGTGATGGACGACCTGCGCGCGGCACAGGTCGATTTCCTGACGGTTGGGCAATATCTGCAACCGACCCCGAAACACCATCCGATCGACCGGTTCTGGACACCGGAAGAGTTCACCCAGCTGGAGCAGATCGCGCGCTCCAAGGGCTTTCTGCACGTGTCGGCCACACCGCTGACCCGTTCGTCGTTCCACGCGGACGAAGATTTTGCCGCCCTCAAGCAAGCTCGCCAGCGGGCGATTGCTGCCGGGGCATAACCAGACGCACTAGGGAGGAATACCATGGAAGCGTTAAATTCAATCGTAGGGGCCATCAATGGCGTCGTTTGGGGACCGCTGATGCTGGTTCTTATCCTCGGCGTCGGCTTCTTCCTGCAGGTCGGGCTGAAATTCATGCCGATCCTGCGCATTGGCACAGGCTTCAGCCTGCTGTTCAAAGGCCGCGAAGGGCAGGGCGAGGGGCAGATCAGCCCGTTCAACGCGCTGATGACCTCGCTGTCGGCAACTATCGGTACGGGCAACATCGCTGGTGTGGCCACTGCTGTCTTCCTGGGCGGTCCGGGTGCTTTGTTCTGGATGTGGATGACCGCCCTGGTGGGCATGGCCACCAAATATGCTGAAGCCGTCTGCGCGGTGAAATATCGTGAGAAAGACGAGCTGGGCAACTATGTTGGCGGCCCGATGTACTACATCAAGAACGGCCTCGGTGCGAAGTGGGCCTGGCTGGGTGTAGCTTTTGCCCTGTTCGGCGCGGTCGCAGCTTTCGGTATCGGCAACGGCGTACAGGCAAATGGTGTTGCTCAGGTGTTGGAGGCCAATTTCGGCCTGAATACTTCGGTCACCGGCGTTGTTCTAATGGTCTTGACCGCAGCTGTTATCCTGGGCGGAATCACGCGCATCGGTGCTGTCGCGGGCAAGCTGGTTCCGTTCATGGCTGTTGCCTATATCATCGCGGGCCTGCTGGTTCTGCTGATCAACATCGGCAACATCGGACATGCGCTGTCCCTCGTCTTCACCTACGCATTCACCCCATCCGCCACCGAAGGTGGGTTCGCGGGTGCAGCCGTCTGGGCCGCCATCCGCTTTGGTGTGGCACGTGGTGTGTTTTCGAACGAAGCGGGTTTGGGTTCCGCCCCGATTGCGCACGCCGCTGCCGAGACTAAAGGTCCGGTAAACCAGGGTCTGATCGCGATGCTGGGTACGTTCATCGATACCATTATCGTCTGCTCGATCACCGGTCTGGCAATCATCGCGTCGGGTGCCTGGACATCCGGTGAATCCGGTGCGGCGCTGACCAGCCATGCGTTCGAACTGTCGCTGCCGGGTATCGGTGGGTATTTGATCGCCATTGCCCTGTCGATCTTTGCCTTCACTACAATCCTTGGCTGGTCCTTCTACGGCGAAAAATGTGTCGAGTTCCTGCTGGGTGTGAAATCCCTGATACCCTACCGCGTTTTGTGGATCGTCATGATCTACTTCGGCGCAACTGCGGATCTGGGCTTCATCTGGCTGCTGGCGGACACGCTGAACGCCATGATGGCTGTCCCGAACCTGATTGCTCTGGCCCTGTTGAGCCCAATCGTCTTCAAACTGACGAAAGAGTTCTTTGCCTCGAGCGGCCAGTCTGAAGAGCCGAACGCAAAAAACGCCGAATAGGTTCGGCCCGACCAAAACGGGGGGCCAACCCGGCCCCCCGCCTTTGAAACAGAATTCCATATCTCGAGGAGAGACGTGATGGCCAAGAAAATCCTGCTGCCGATTGATCATACGGATGACCGTTCCTGGAAACTGGCTCTGCCGGTCGCGTTGGAACAAGCGAAATTCTACGGCGCCGAACTGCACGCGGTTTCCGTCATCCCCGAGATAATTCAATTGCCGAACCTGCCTGCGAACTATGGTGCCGGTGCCAAGGATCATGTGCGCAACGCGGTCCAGGCCATTCTGGATCACGGCGATGCCTCCGATGTGGCGATCCACATCGAAGAAGGCAGCGTCTACCGTGAAATCCTGAAACTCGCCTATAAAGAGGGGTTTGATCTGATCGTCATGGCCTCCACCAAGGGCGATTTCCCGAACTATGAAATTGGCCCGAACCTGGCCCGGGTGGTGCGGAACGCGCACTGCACCGTCACGGTCGTTCGCGACCAATCCCGCTAATTGAAAGGTTATAGATATGACATTACCGCGGCGCACGCCTTTGTATGACTTGCAT
>NZ_WQGP01000004.1:0-492119 GCF_013034745.1 Ruegeria lacuscaerulensis
ATGTGGACCTCAACGATGACGACACTATCGGCCATGTGACGACTCCGATCGAATCTGATGGTGCGACCACGTTGGCGGTTTCGACCGCAAGCGGCTATCTGATCAATGGCAGTGTTGGCGTGACCGAAGGGGGCAGCGCTGTTGGACCAGACAGGATTGAAGGCTGGAGCGCGATCCATGTCGAAGAGACCAATGAGGGCGGATATCGTCTGCTGTGGAAAACTGATGTAGGTGAAACGTACTATGAGTGGATCCTGAACGATCAGGGGGCCGTGGTGGGCGGGAACGCCGTCGACAACGTTGCAGGTATCGAAGCGTTCTACGATGTGGACCTCAACGATGACGACACTATCGGCCATGTGACGACTCCGATCGAATCCGACGGTGCGACCACGTTGGCGGTTTCGACCGCAAGCGGCTATCTGATCAATGGCAGTGTTGGCGTGACCGAAGGGGGCAGCGCTGTTGGACCAGACAGGATTGAAGGCTGGAGCGCGATCCATGTCGAAGAGACCAATGAGGGCGGATATCGTCTGCTGTGGAAAACTGATGTAGGTGAAACGTATTATGAGTGGATCCTGAACGATCAGGGGGCCGTGGTGGGCGGGAACGCCGTCGACAACGTTGCCGATGTCGAAATCTTCTATGGTGACGATATCGACGGCAGCGGCACGACTGGTCCGGGCGAGCCCAGAATTGCCGCTCAGCCCCAGGAAAGCGTTGCTTTTGTCGACACCCGTGACTGGGATATGTTCGAGTTCACAGACGAAACCGATGCCGATGAGCTGACCCAAGAAGACGAAGCCGAGCTTTTGGTTTTGAACGGGGCTCAGACCGAAGCGCTGGATACAGCTGACCAGCTTTTGGATCTGACCGTCGCTGATCTGCTGGAGCATTTGCTACCGGACGACGATCAGTTCCTTCTGTAAGGCCGGTCTGACAAGTAAAATTAGGGGGCTGCCGATACCGGCGGCCCCTTTTTTGCGCCCTTCCTGAACGAAGCGTGACGTTGCCAATAGGACTGCCAAGGCCAAAAAACTGAGGCTTAAGCGGCATGGCGCTTAACCCGCTGTTCTTTCCACACGAAGACCACACCTGAACGTGAAGGCGAAAACGGATTTGTGGTGAATAATCCTCTACCCCTGCGTGTCAGCCATTTTAGGTGATTACGAAACAAGCGATTGATCAGGGGCGTTGAAGATGGCCGTCAGACATCGAGAGATCAAAGCCAACGGGCGAGGAACCGTGACTCAGCAGGCCCGGTTGTGGTCGGGGCTGGTGCTGTTGGCCTATGCAACGGGGCATTTTATCAACCACGGTCTGGGGCTGGTATCGCTGGAGTGGATGGACCGGATGCTGGCCGTTATGTCCGCGATCTGGAGCTCGGTCCCCGGAACGGTTCTGCTCTATGGCGCCCTGGCGGTGCATGTGCTGTTGGGCGCGGTCACGATCCTCAGCATCCGAAGCTTGAAAATGCCGTTCTGGCGCTGGTTTCAGATCATTCTGGGGCTGGCCATTCCCTATTGGCTTGTCAGCCATATCATCGTCACCCGCGGGTCCGAGTTGCTGACCGGCGTGCCCGTCAGCTATTTGCAGGAACTGTCGCTGCTATGGCCGGTTGCGGCGATCAAACAGAATGCGCTGATGTTGCTGGTCTGGGGGCACGGGCTGATTGGCGTGCATTTCTGGCTTCGACCGAAGCATTGGTACAAGGACGGCTTGTTGGTGCTTTTGCCGCTGGCGGTGGCCGTACCGATCGTGGCGATGGCCGGATGGATGACAGCGGCCAAGCGCGAGGTGTTGCGCCTCAGCCTTGATCCGGACGGGGCAGAGGCGACAGAACTGGCCTTGCGCTTGACCGAGGTGCGCGCTGCCGTTTCCGAATATCAGGCGATTGCGCAGGGCTGGGTGGTGATCATTCTGTGCGCGCTGCTGTCCCTGTTCGTTCTGTTTTTGCTGGGCCAGAACCTGCGCCGCAAGGTGCGCGTGACTTATGGCGAAGGGCTGACCGTGGATGCGGCCCCAGGAAAGACTATTCTGGATGTAAGCCGCGACAACGGGATTGATCACCTGTCGGTCTGTGGCGGGCGGGCGCGGTGTTCAACCTGCCGGGTAGTGGTTCTGTCCGAGCAGGATGGCCTCAGCCCGATCGGCCCGGCCGAACGCAAACTTCTCGACAAAATCAACGCGGAACCGAACATGCGCCTTGCCTGTCAGGCGCGCGTGAACGGAGATGTCAGCCTCCGCCCAATCATCCAGCCTCAGCGCGCCGCATCGACGCCGTTGAAATCCGATCCGTTCGGCTGGGGGGTCGAGCGTGAGGTCAGCGTGTTGAACCTCAAGATCAAGGATTTCCGCCCATTCGTGGACAAGTCACTGCCCTATGACGTCATTTTTGTTCTCAACCAGCTTTTGGACATGGTGGTCGAACAGATCGAAGAGCAGAATGGCCATATCGACAAGTTCACCAATGACGGGCTGACGGCTGTTTTCGGACTTGAGACGCACAAAACCCAGGCCGCGCGCTCTGCGCTTTATGCAGCGGCCAAGTGCCAGTTGCTGGTTCAAGAGACGCAAGGCAGCCTTAGTCAGCATCTTGTTGAGCCGCTGAAGATCGGGATTGGGGTGCACTCGGGCCGGGCCATTATCGGACGGGTGGGCAAGACCTCGGACCAAGCAGCACCCAGCCCGGTGACGGCGATTGGCAATGTGTCGATCATTGCCGAGGCTTTCGAGACTGTCACCAATAAAATCGAGGCCGGGATCGTCTATTCAACCTATATGCATGAAATGTGCGGCCTGGGTATTCCTGACATGCTGGGTAAGACCGGCGGCATCACGATCCAGGGCGTGTCCGAACCGGTGCAGGCCGTCATTGTCAAAAACAGTGGCCCGTTGAAGAAAAAACTGGAACTGACCTGAGGGGGCGATCACATCCATCGCTCCACATACCCGTTAAAAAGTGGGCCGAGATGGTGCGGGAGCGGGTGTTTTTGCCCATGCGGGAACCAATTGATTCGGGAGTGAGTCATCGTTTCCAAAAAGCGAACAATAAGTTTCCCCAAGAATCGTGGACACAATTTTGCCACAATGTCATCCTGCTTGGGTGGGCGGCATGTTTATTTTAGCACATACTGGTTTTTCTGACTGGCTTTGAAGGGGTATTGAGTGCCACATGCCGCCCCACGAACTTTCCCATCTACCGACAAACAAGGGCCTAGGCCGTTTGGACTGTGTCTCCGCTCAATAAGATTTCAGACACATCGGACAGCACTTGCCGTCTGTGTGCCATCCCATCTGATTCCGGCAGGCCCAGCTTTTCAAGAATTTGCGCCCAACGGTGCAGCCAATCGTGTTTGTTCAGGGCTTGGGCCATGTTAACCCGCCGCATCTGATCGAGCTTACCCGGCGTTTCTAACAACCCGACGATCTGGTCAATGGCCTCGTCGGGATCCTCGGACAGGCGGAACACGGATTCCGGCCAATCGAAAAACTGTCGGTAGTCTTCCGAGTCCGGCGCATAGCCGATCTGAGCGGCCCCGCCAGCAATGCCCTCAACATGGCGGGGCCCCCAGGCAATATTGCCTTTTTTTTGATCGGCATGGCCGATCTTGGCGATATCCACCATGAACAGTTTGGAATGCTGAACCAGATTAGCCAGCAAATCCCGATGCACTGCATGTTGTGCCGTGGTCGGAGGTTTTGTAGCGGAATCATATAGATAGAACCCCGCGCGATCCTTGATGACCTTGAGCAAACGGTCATGCAGCTCGGGCCGTCTGCGTCCCATGCAATAGATATCTATTGGTCGCTCTGCGGAAAGAGAGGTTGGCGCAAACCGGACCATATCCGCAGCACCAGGCAGGTGAATCACCGGTTTGCCGGTGATGCTGTGCAGGGTGTCACAAGCCTCGGCAAAAGCGCAGGCGATCAGGTCGAACTTAGCCAGAGATCGGATCAGAGGCAGGTGGACGTGCAGGTCCTTGCTCCAGACCTCTTCCAGCACACAGACGGCCAGACCGCAGTGTTCGCGCCAGTTCGGGATCGCATCCAGCGTCAGCAGCTCCTGCGGTTTCTGGACGTCGCAAACAAAGATGTCATAGTCCTTTTGCAGCGTCACTTTCTGCGCACCAGACGGCCAGTGCCGGAACAGATCTGTTCGTTTGGACAGCCAGCGTTTGGGATCATAAGGCAGCGACCGGTCCCGTTTTCGGGCTGGGGCCACGATGTCGACCGCTTCTATTTCGGTCAGAACGTCTTCGAATTCGAACCCCGAACAGCGCGAAACGTTGTCGTTCAATCTGCGTTGAGAGAAGATCAGCACATCGCGCGAGGCGGTGGTGGAAACTGAGGAACTGGTCAACCGCTTGATCCTTTAACACAAAATAAGGCCAAACTATCTCATATGGCGGCCAAGCTTCCAAAGGTTTTTTCCGAACCTGCGCTTGCACACTTGTTCAGCGTCACCGGCAAACACCCCAAGGAAAGTCTGAAAATTGTGGAAAATCAGGCTGTCTGTGTTTAAGTTTTTGGGGGCCGGCCTAGGTTGCAGAATCCCAGGCAAGGTGGATTTTGTTTGATTTCTGACCACGTGTCGTGCGGGTTTTTTTTTGTTTGGGTGCCGTTGATGAAGGCGGGTGTTTAATGATTTTCACGGATTGTCCCTTGCGGCCTGCCGGCGTTGTTTCCCACAGGACGATTTGGCTTTGCGTGCGGGGTCCAATACTGACGTTTGCGCAGGCGTTTAGTTCCTCCACCACATTCAAAAGCACGGAGCTTGGCCGAGGGATTCGAATTGACGCCCCTGCACCGGGTGCACAATGTCCATTTTTTGCATTTACTGTTTCTGAAACAGATGCGACCCGGCCGCTCAATCCAGTCTGATTTCCTGAAAGCTCCGCAAGATAGTATCCCCAGCCATGATGAGTTCGAAACAGCAAAAACCAACGGTTCTGGTCACGGGTGCAGCGGGATTTATCGGACGCGCTTGCGTTCGTCAGCTCGCCACCGCCGGGTGCCGAGTCATCGCCACATATCGAAGTGGTCCACCCCCGCAAGTCTCCGGCGACGTGACCTGGATTAACGCAGATACGACTGACGCCGCGGAGATCCAAGCGGTGTTGGACCAGCACCGACCCAGCCATCTATTAGCGTTGGCCTGGTATATGGGGCCGGGAAACCAGCAAGCGTTGGAGAATTTCCTCTGGGTGCAGCACTCGATCGACCTGTTATTCGCCTTTGCACAGGCGGGCGGGCAGCGGGTTACATTTTGCGGGTCGAGCATGGAATATGACTGGTCCAAGCCGATCAAGCTGCATGAGCGCGAGACACCCCTGACACCGGCAACTGAATACGGCGCGGCCAAGGCGGGGTTGGCTACCGCTTTTGAAAAGATGTGTGGCGCGCTGGATCTGTCGGGGGCCTGGGCGCGACCCTTCTTTCTGTACGGGCCGGGTGAGAATCCACGGCGATTGGCGGCGGATGTAGTGATCTCATTGTTGCAAGGGCGCGAAGCCCTGTGCACTCATGGGCGGCAGAAACGAGATTTCCTGCATGTCGACGATGTTGCCAGCGCGATAGTGGCCCTGCTGAACAGCGACCTTGAAGGTCCGGTCAATATCGGCAGCGGCACGGCCATCCCGCTGTCTGATCTGATCCTTGAAATCGCCCGTCAGATTGGTGCCGAAGACCTGGTGCGTCTTGGTGCGCGCGAGGCCCGGCCGGGCGACCCGCCTCTGGTCGAGGCCGACAATACCCGATTGCGGACCGAGCTAGGCTGGTCCCCGAAATTCACTTTGGAAACCGGAGTTGCGGACACCATAGCCTGGTGGCGCCGCGAGATTGCGAAAGAAACCTGATATGAGTGACGAGAACATCATTATCCTTGGGTCCGGCATGGCTGGTCTGGGCGCGGCCCATCATCTGCATGGCGCGGGCGTTTCAAGCCGGATGTACGACAAAAACGCTTTTCCCGGCGGTCATACGGCAACCTTTGCCCATGACAGCGGCTTCATCTTCGACGACGGTCCGCATATTTCCTTCTCGAAAGACCCGCGTATTCAAGATCTGTTTGCCAGTAACGTGGATGGCAAATACGAAAAACTGCAGGCTTACGTGAACAACTATTACCACGGGGCCTGGGTCAAGCACCCGGCGCAGGCCAATCTGCACAACTTGCCTGATGAGCTGAAAACCCAGTGCATTCTGGATTTCATCGAGGCGTCCAAACAGGAAGTGGTCGAGAAGCCTGCGAATTATCTGGAATGGCTGATCTCGGTCTTTGGGGAAACCTTCGGTACGCATTTCCCGGCGGTTTACGGCAAGAAATATCACACCGTGGACGCCGATCAGATGAGCACCGTCTGGATGGGCCCGCGCCTATATCGCCCCTCGATGGAAGAAGTGATTCGAGGCGCGGTTTTCGCCGAAACGCCGGATGTCCACTATATCACCGACTTCCGGTATCCGACCGAGGGGGGCTTTATCTCATACCTCAAGCCCTTCATGGAAAAAACCGATCTGCATCTGGATCACAAGGTGGTGGCGATTGATCCGGTGGCCAAAACGGTTCGGTTCGAAAATGGTGTGACCGAGAGTTATGACAAGCTGATCTCCTCCATCCCGTTGCCGGACCTGATCCCGATGGTCAAAGGCGCCCCGCAATCGGTTCTGGACGCGGCTGCCAAGCTGGCCTGCACCACTTGTGTGACGGTGAATATCGGCCTTGCGCGCGATGATTTTACTCCCGCTACCTGGACCTATATCTACGACGAGGACATCGTCTTTACCCGCCTCAGCTTCCCGCACAAAATGTCCACCAAGACCTGCCCGCCGGGATGTGGTTCCGTTCAGGCAGAATGCTATTATTCCAACAAATACAGACCGCTGGATGTCGCGCCCGAGGATCTGATTCAGCCGGTGATTGACGATCTGGTCAAGATCGGGTTGATCACCGAGGATGAAGAAATCCTGCACAAGGATGCGCGTCTGATTACGCACGCCAACATCATCTTCGATCTGGACCGGGAAGAGGCGCTGCCGATCGTCCACAAATGGCTGGACGAGGTCGGCATCACCTATGTCGGACGGTTCGGCGAGTGGGGTTATCAGTGGACAGATGAGGCGTTCAAATCCGGTGAACGCGGTGCCCGGACCGTTCTTGAGACGCTCCAGGCAGTTTAATTCGAAACGCTTACAGGGACTTGTAGCGGACCCAGTCCCCCGGATTTCCGCCTCGGCCAATGCCGGGGCGATGACCGTCGCCGGTCAGGCGGGTCGAGCCGTTCGTCGGCCCGTTGCCTTGTTCCCACGTGGCCCAGGGGCGATTGCCGTTCTTCCACATATCTTCCAAACGGCGTTTGTCGGCGAGGTGGTCCATGCAGTACCAGAAGCCGGGATGGCGATAGGCCATCAGCTCTCCCAGCTCCATCAGCTTGGGCAAGGGGCCTTCTTCCCACATGATTTCGTCGCCATTTACACTGGCGACGGCGTCGAACACTTCCGGCTCTAGAACAAAGAAGCCGCCATTGATCCAATCTGCGGCGGTTTCGGGCTTTTCCATGAACCCTTCGACCAGACCATCCTCGCGCACCTGAAGATGCCCGAACGTGGTCAGGGGACGCACCATAGTGATCGTAGCCAGCTTGCCGTGCGACCGGTGAAAGGCCAGCAGCGCGTCCAGATCTACGTTTGACACGCCGTCCCCATAGGTCAGCATGAAGGTCTCGTTCCCCAGATAGGGCTGTAGCCGAGCCAGACGCCCGCCTGTCATCGTGTCGACGCCAGTGTCGATCAAATCCACGGTCCAAGGCGGCATTTGAGCGTCCAGCGCGGGGTTCCGGTATTCAGGTTCGCCAAACAACTCGCGCTTGGCAAAGTCGATCCTCAGGTTCCCGTCATGTTGACACAGATCGGACATGTACTGCTTGATCAGATCGCCCATATACCCAAGGGCCAGCACGAATTCATGATGACCATAGGTCGAATAATGCTGCATGATGTGCCAGAGGATTGGCCGGTTGGCGATTTCCACCAATGGCTTGGGACGAATGCGGGTTTCTTCTATCAGGCGAGAGCCCTTACCGCCTGCGAATATTGCTGTCTTCAACTGGGCCTCCCCCAAATACCTTTGAATCGAAATTGATCTCGATACGCGAATGGCCAGAGTCCACACCACCCACCGTGCGCCTGTCAATCTTTCTGCAACTGCATAGGGTCCGAAATTACCCTTTGCTTAGAAAAAAGTCGCAACATTCACGTGGGTTTTGACACGAATTGGGAAGCGCGGCGCGTTCTGTTCCGGAGCTCATAGTGGGCCCGTGCATCGGCCCGCAGCGCGCGGGCGACCAGATTCATTTTGGTCGTGTAGGCCAGGAAGAAAATCCAACTGGAACTCATCCGACTAAGAAGCGTGCTCTCGGTGATGTTCGAGAACAGGTACATCATACCCAGAACAAACACGAATACGAACGGATCGCGCTGCGGGATGTGGCGCATGCAGTAGAAAACCGAGAAAAAGAACCTCATTAGACCCAAAAATAGAAGGGCCACGCCGATAAAACCGGCATTCAAGAAGGTCTCAAGCAACCCGTTATGCGAATAATGCGGCAGGAACCCCAGCTCTCCCTTGCTGGCGTAGAACCGCAGGTGTGGTGCGTTTTCATTCCAATGGGCTAGATAACCCCAGCCCAACCAGAACCGCTCTTTAACATTGGGCCAGACCAGCTCCCAGATCGGGATGCGTTCGGACAGGGTGGGCTTGCGTCCGATCAGCGCAAACAAAGGCTCGGCAACCGGTGAGGCCAATAGGAAGGCAATCGTACCGACAAAGAGAATTGCAAACAAAATGAAGCCTATGGCCCAAATTGTTTCCAATCGCGGAACGATCTGACTGATCAAAAGCGCCGACATCGTGATCAGCCCGATGACCTGAGAGGTGCGCGATTCTGAGGCGATCAGCAAAAAGACACCCAGCAGGGCGCCGATCATAAAGACGGTTTTCAGCCGCCCTGTGAATTGTCGCGACGCATAGTAGCACGTCAGCATCGCCGTCATTGCCGCCAGTCCCAGCCCGTTTTTGTGGGCATAGATCCCGTTCCAGGTGTCCCCCCAGGGCGGGATACCACGTGCTTGCGGCAGGGTCATGATTGCGCCCATCGACAGGACCATCGAGCTCCCGAAATAGATGGCGAGAAAGATCAAAAGCCCACGCATGGACATCATGCTACCCAAAGCGATGGCAAACCCGGACGTCACGATCAAGGGAACGAGACGCTCGATTGAATAGGCGGGAAAATCGCTCCAGGTGATTGATAAGACAGTCAAACAGATCAACAGCGTGATCTCGGGTGAGGCCGTCATGCCCCGGATCAAGTGGCGATAATACAGCAACGTGATGCCCATGATCGGTATCAGCAGAACGATTTCAATCTTCTTGGCCAGCCCCATTTGCCACAGCACGATCGAGACCACATCGGTGCCAACCAACAGCATGATCACCAGACAGGCGGCCAGAATCCAATGATGGAAGGCTGCGCCGGATTGTTGCTGGTATTGTGTCTGTCGGGTCAGGGGCGTCATCGCTGCGTAAGGTTTATCCAAAGAATTTGCGGTAGGAATTGGCGCGCCTCATCGGGTCGACAGCTTGAATCTTTCCACCGGCTTTAATCACTCGGTAAAGTTTGCCACGGCCGCGGTGGACCCGGCAAATGAATTATGTGCGCGGCGTATGATCCAAAAACCATCTGTACATTCGACGGGCGGGTGTCACAGTAGCCAGACAGGCGAAAGGTCGGCGGATGTGCGGCGTGTCGACCGGGCGATTGGGATTGTTTATGAGTTTTCATCTGTCGTTTCTAAGGTCCGACCTGCGATGACGTGGTTTTTCGTGCCCAGAATGATGTCTGCGGTGATTGCGATTGCGATCCTTGTCGTGATGACCCGCGTTCTGGGGCCTGCGGATTTCGGACGTTATACGCTGACCCTGTTGCTTGGGAATCTGATGTTTTCGTTCACCTTCCATTGGTTGGCGATTGCGATCGGACGATTCCACCACACGCCGGAATTCGAAGGCAAAACCATCGCCATGTCCCTGTCGACGGCTGCTATCCTGGCTGTGGTGCTGTTCGTTCTGGCAGCTCTGGTGTCGGTCATCCTGCCTGGTGGATGGATCGACGGCCTTTTCTTTGCGGCGATCTATTGCATCAGCCACGCGATGCACGAACTGGGAACCGCCTGCCTGCGCCAGTACCACGAGGGGCCGAAATACGCAGCCGTTACCTTGCTGCGCCATGGGCTGGGCGTTTCGCTTGCGGTCGGATTTGTTCTGACCGGTGGCGGTTACAAAAGCGCGCTGATTGGCATGTCCCTGGGCGCAGCACTGACCGGGGCCTATGCACTGGCGGTAACGCTGCGCCGCTCGGGCGTGGCGCGGCCAAAAGGGGCGGTGCTGAAAACCTATCTTCTATTCGGGTTTCCCGTGGCTGTCGTCTCCTCCACCGCCACATTCTTTGCGATGTCAACGCAATCCTTGCTGGCCGTCTTTGCGGGGATGGACTACGCGGGCTATTTCGCGGCGGCGCAAACCTTGGCCTCCCGAACTGTGCGCCTTCCGATGGAGACCCTGTCCCGCGTATGGGGTCCTTCGATATTCGAGGCGCTAGAAAAACGCGGCGCGCAATCGTCAGACGCGGTGCTAGAGCGGTATTTCTCGTTTCTGATGCTGATTGCGGTGCCCATCGTGGCCGCGCTGATCTGTGCGGCAAGCGTTTTTGCCAATCTGCTGTTCGACCCTGAATTTGCGGACCGAACCACAGGGTATCTGCGGGTTCTGGCGATAGCCTCATTTACGTTCGGGTTGCAGGGGGCGTATTTTAGCTTTGCCTTCTCGCGCGCCAAAAAGACTGGGCTGCAATTGACCATTACCTTGTGTTCGCTGGCTGTGCATGTCGCGCTATCTTTCGTCTTCATCTACCTTCTGGGCCCACCGGGTGCCGCCGTTGCCTTTTTGATCAGCGGATTGCTGAGTTTTCTGGCCTACTACCATATTGGCCGCCGCATCGACCCCATTGCGGTGCCCGTGCCAGAGATATTCAAAGCCGTTGCTGGAGCTGTTGCTTTCGCGCCTCTGGCGGTTCTCGCAGCTGAGTCGGGTGGAATCGTGTTACAATTTGCGCTGCTTTCGCTTTCAGCTGTCGTGATGTTCGTGGTTTTCGCATGCCTGCATCAGACGGCAGCTGCTGCAGCATGGCGGAAGATACGTGGCTGGGCGTCCGCAAGCGGATTTCCCTCTTCGAAGTAATTCAGCGTTAACAACTTCTTAACTGAAGACCGACAAATTCGAGTGGGCGGGGTGGCGCAAATTTGCCCACTGGCACAATGAATTTTGAATCCTGGCTAAAGGGATATCGTGGTCCTGAAAATATGATGATATGATGAACTTGAGATCAATTTGATGTGTTACCCCGCGACTGTTTTACTTTGGGAAACTATATTTTCCAACAGTTGCCCCAAAAAACACACATTCTGGTTTCAGGGTAGGCAGACGCAGAAACGACGCATAAACCAAGAGCAAAACCGATGGTCATATTGTATTTACTGTCAGGTCCGCTGGTTGCCGCAATGTGTTTTGTGGCATTTCTTCTAACGGGCACAGGCCTAATTCAGGCCGTGATCTTCAGCTTGCTGATCGGATGCAGTGCTCCGGCTCTGATCGCCGGACTTCATTTTCTATTCAACGGAAGGTTGCGCGTGAAGATCGCTGAGAAATCCGCCGTTAAAACTGGAAACTGACAAAATCCCTGCTCAGCGCAGGGACAATACGCGAAGGGTGGCAAGGCTTGTTTGGACTGGCCTCAGCGGTTTGTTTTGGGTCAAGTTCAGCCCATTTTTAAGGCAGCGTGTCAATTTACTTAGCATGTTCACGAAATTGTGGTCGTTTTGTTAACAGGTGGTTAACAAAATCGTTGTCACATCAGACCATTAGTGCGAGTATCTAGCGGGGTAAAAATCCTGACCGCACATCATGTGTGAGTCGGGAGAAAACAAAGGGTGGGTTGTCGCGTTCGTGTGCGGCGTTCCCCAAATCTATTGAGCGGATAGTAGTCAATCGTTGGGTCTTTGCCTTGTTTTTTGGGGCAGATTCCCAAGCGGGTGTGTTGCGCGGCTGGAAGACTTGTTGGCGTGATTTTAGTCCGTTGTGTTAGTTTTTGGGGGTTATTATGAACCAAATACGAGGTTCTTTCCAATTAGAAGAATCGGAAATTTATAAACCAAACCAAAGTTCTATTAAGGTCTGTGACGAGTTCTCCAATTTGCGGAGCTTCTACGCCGTCAAAGGCAAGCGTTTGCTGGATATTTTGTTGGTTCTAATCGGTCTGCCGTTTGTGCTGCCGGTCATGTTGGTGATTGCCGTCTTGGTGAAGTTGGATGGCGGACCTGCCATCTATCGCCAAAGCCGTGTTGGAATCGGCGGTCGCGAGTTCGACTTCCTCAAGTTCCGGTCGATGGTTTCTGACGCAGAGTTTCAACTTCAGAAACATTTGGCCGAAAATCCAATCGCTGCGTCCGAATGGGAAACAAAACAAAAGCTGGACAACGATCCGAGGGTCACAAAATTCGGTCGTTTCATCCGTATGACCTCGTTGGATGAGTTGCCTCAGCTTTGGAATGTTCTGATCGGCGACATGAGCCTTGTCGGCCCACGTCCGATGATGCCTCAGCAGCAGGAATTGTATCCGGGGCGCGAATACACGCTGATGAAGCCAGGGATCACCGGCTTGTGGCAGGTGTCCGAACGTAACGAGGTTGAGTTCTCGCATAGGGCGATCTTCGACAGCGATTATGCGCGAAATCTGGGCTTCTGGTACGATCTGAAAATCCTGTTCCGCACGATCGGTGCCGTTTGCAACGGAACCGGCTGCTGATCCCGAACTGACCGACGATAGGATGATGGCTTATGAAACGCAGATTTAGAAACCCAGCGTTGCGCCTGTCCACCGCGTACCGCGCGCTCGGATTGTGCACCCTGCTAGCGATGCCAATGTCGGCGGCGGCGGATTTCAACCTTGAGCCAGGTGACAAGGTCCGTGTGACTTTGACGGGTTTGCAAGATCTGTCCTTCGAAGCGGCGATTGATGCCCATGGCGAGGTCAACCTGCAATGGCTGGGCCAGTTCCAAGCGCAAGGTCTGTCGACGGATGCGCTGGAGCAGTTGGTACGTCAGGACGCAGCGGGCAAGATCGTCAAGCAATATGACCAGAATGGCGAGATCTATATCATCCAGTTGGACGGAGATGAGATCGAGATCGCCCGCAATGGATACCGCCCGATTATCATCGGCGGCGATGTTGCACGCACCGGTCAGATCGACTTTCGCCCCGCCATCACTGCGCGCGAGGCGGTTGCCTTGGCCGGGGGGGTTAGGAGCCGGCTACTGGCCGATGATGTCACCATTGACCCGATCCAACTGCTGCGCTGGCAGACCACCTATGGTCAGGCTGCGTTGCAACACGCACAGGGGCTGGTGACTGCATGGCGCGCCTCATCCGAGTTGGCGCAAGATATGGATCTGGCGCCGCCCAGTCAGACCAGTGTTTCTATATCTCCCAGGGTCTTGAAGGAATTGGTGGCAGAACATGTCCGGATTCGCACCATCAATCAGGAAAACGAAGCAGGTGAGCGCGCCTATTTCGAAGATGCCCAATTTCAGGCGGCCGAGCGGATCCGGATTCTTGAAGAACAGAAAGTAGAGCTTGCCAAGGCTGTCGCGGCCGATGAAGAGGAAGAGGCGCGGGTCGTCGCGCTGGTCCAAAAGGGCCTCGCGCCGGGGTCCCGTATGGCTGATACGCGCCGTACAACCGTTTTGTCTGCAACCCGTTTGCTGGAGGTTGAAGAGGATCTGGCAGCCACAAGCCTGATCCTGACCCGCTTGAAACGCGATCAAGAACAATATGATCAAGAACGGTCGCTGCGGTTGTTGCAAGAGCGTCGCGCCGCCAGCCTGTCCGTCCGTGATGCGCGGCATCAGATGGATACGATCTCGAAATATCTGGCGGGCGCGTCGGATGAGATCGGAACCGAAAACCTGATTACGGATATTGACTACTCGGTCACGATCTTTCGGGTGGTAGACGGACAACTGCAACAGTTGGGTGCAGACAAACTGACCCAGTTGTTGCCCGGTGACAGCGTAGAAGTCTCGGTGCAGGAGATCACGCAAGAGGTCCCTCTGACCGAATAACACCAAAATGCAGCTGGCTTACAACGGGCGCGAGGTCTTTGACCCGCGCCCGCTTCGTTTTGCGAGGTCGGAGTGCCGCCCCTTTGCTTTGGACTGGTCTTTTATCCTAGGATCGGGTCGCCGTAGTGTCGGACCTGTTTCATATCGACCCGCGTCGCCACCAGGGCCGAGGGGCGAACGCCCGCATTTTCCAATTCGCGCATTGCCTGCAGGACCGTGTTCTTATGCGTGCTGTTCCAGCGCGCAAAAAGGATCACCCGGTGCGAGATTTGCGACAGGTAAGCCGACTCGACCGCGCGCAACAACGGCGGTGTATCCAGAAGGATCACTTCATACATGTCGGACAGCGAATAGAGCAGGTTCAGGAAGGCCGGAGAACACAGGAACTCACCCACTTCTTTGGCCTGAGCCTCGTCTTCCAACGGTCCGATCAACGGCAGGATATCCAGTCCGTCTTGCGGGGTGCTGACAATGTTGTCCTGAAACGACGCTGGGTGCTTTGCCCCGTGTTTCAACCCTTCGACGGACAGTTGCGACAGGTCGCGATAGGTGGAAGTGACCGTGTCGCAGTCAATGATCAACGTGCGATACCCGGCTTGCGCGCAGACCGACCCGATCAGCAGTAGGCCGGACGTTTTCCCCTCATCTGGTACCGCTGACGCGCCAGAGAAGATCATGCACCCATTCTCGGCAAAGCGCTGGCCGTGTTTGCTATCGACATTCTTGGTAAAGAACTCGGCCGCTTGAGAGGTGGTCAGCTCACTCTCGTTGCGTAGGGTGCGCAGACCAATATCGCTGCTGGCCAGAAGCTTACGCCCGAAATGCAGCAACTCTGGGTCCAGCTTTCCGTCATTGGTAAAGAAGGTTTCAAAGGGGGGGTCCTTTCGAACTTCGGGAATGATTGCCGAAAGTTTGACGCCCGTGGTGTTTTCAAGTTCATAGGTGGTTCTGAGGCGCGTTTGGAACAGTTCGCGGATCACGGCAAAACCCAGGCCGCCAAAGATCATTGCAATCATGACCCCGATCGCCATTTGCGCCCGTTTCGGCTCTGATGGATCGACCGAAGCGCGTGCAGTTTCGATAATGTGGGCCCCTGCATCCAGGTAATCACCCTGTTCGGCCCGACGCCCCAGTTGCGAAACAAAGTCACGATAGATTGCTTCTGCCACAAGAATCTCATTCTCGATCCGCTTGGTGACCGAGTCATGCTGAACCTGGCGTACCTGCTGGTCCTTGAACGTGTTGATGCTGATATTCAGCGTGGCTAGCTGTCCGTTCAGAATTTCCGTTTTGCGCTGTGCTGCTTCCAACGCACTGTCCAGAACCGCTTGCGCGTCATCTGAATTATTGGCCGTGCTCTGCGGTACCAGCGCCGATTGAACGGCGAATTCTACCGCTTCGGCGACATTGCCATTGTCCCTGAGCAGTTGGATGGTGTTGGTCTGTTCATCCAGCACAAACAGTTCTTCATTCACCAGCCGGGCGCGTTTCTCGGCCTTGATGCGCTGTGCCTTGATGGTGGCGTATTCCTCCGGTGAATACGGCGTTTCGACCGAATGTGCCTCAAGATCCGAGATGAGCTTGTTCAGGTCTTCGCGAATCTGACCGATCCGCGTTGCCAACCATTCCTGCGACTGGCTTAGATCATCGCGTTTCATGCGCGTCAGGACAAATAGGTACTCATTGGCCAGGCTGTTGGCGATGACGGCTGCTTTTTGCGGCGTTTTCGCAGAGACGCGAATTTCGTACACGGCTGAGGTTTCGCCAATCTGTTCGATGCGGCGTGCCTCCAGCAATTTCTCGATGGTCGCTTCGCGCTGCATCTCTTCCAGGGTTTGACCACTGTCGCCACCCTCGTCCGCGTCATCCCCCCCGCTGAGTGCACTGACCAGCCCGTTTTTCAAACGGCGCGCCAAGGCAATAGGAGAAAGGGTAAAGCCAGTTTCAGCACCCGAGAATTCCGGATCCGTATGCAGTTCAAGACGATCCACGACATTTTCGATCAGATCGGTCGAGCGCAGAAGTTGCAACTCACTCTCAAGCGATGTCAGGGAAAGGGGCAGGCCCGATACCTGCGGCGTAAACTGAGTTTCGGTCTGAACGCGGGTCTCGATCATGACCTTCGCGCTTGAGGTGTATTTCGTGTCCGACAGGTAGGACAGCAGATAGGCGGTCACCCCGCCCAGAAATCCGATCAGCAATATCCACAGGATCGAACGTCGGATCGCCCACGCGATATTCGACAACACCCTAAGTTCGGGATCGCCGGCCGGAGCCTGGCCGAAACCCGTCAATTCAACATCCAATCCTCGGCGATACTGATCAGTCATAACTAATTAACAATCTGAAACACGGACTACAGAAAACATAGGCCCACAAACCTGTATTCAACAGAGAAAACCGCATATGTCGTAAACAATGTGCTAAGTTTCGGAGGATTGATGACTAATTCGGTGCGGCTTGCCTGCAATTGGTGCGAAGTAGGGTCAATTTCCAAGATGAACGGAAGATAAACTCTAATTTAATAGTAAGAATCGCTGCGGCTGTTACTTTGAGTCCAGCGTCGAGTGTTACCTGGTGAATTTGGAACGAGTATTGATGAACAAGACGGTCGAAATGCGCTTGCCGCACATATTGGTCGGAGGGGTACCCGTCGCGCAAGCCGGGGATGAAGACCTGACCAAAGCAATGGCGGAAGATGTGCTCAAACGGCGATCTGGCGCGTTGACACGTGCGGTGACTGTGTTCAGCTCGAATGCGCATGCCATATCCACCTATGCCACGGACGAAGGATTTGCCCGTGTGATGGATTCGGCCGATATCATCCATGCGGATGGCCAGATCGTCGTCTGGGCGTCTCGTATGGCGCACGGAGAGGGCGGGGTGCCCGAACGTACCGCAACCACAGATTTTATCCACTCGGCGGCTAAGGTCGCTGCTAAAAACGGTCTCAGCTTTTACCTGCTGGGCGCGACCGAAGAGATCAACCGAGATTGCGCAGCGCGCCTGCAAGAGATGTATCCCGGTCTTGTCATTGCCGGGCGCCGCAACGGGTATTTTGATCCCGCCGATGAAGAGGCGGTGATTGCCGATATCAATGCGAGCGGTGCGGATATCTTGTGGGTGGGGCTCGGCAAGCCGAAAGAACAGTATTTTGCCGCCCGTATCGCGCCGAAGCTGACGCAATGCGCCTGGGTGGTGACCTGTGGAGGGTGCTATCACTACGTGGTTGGGGACTACGCCCGAGCACCGCGATGGATGCAGTCCATGGGATTGGAGTGGTTGCACCGTATCGCGACAGGTCCGGGCTACCTGCTCAAGCGATACTTGCATACACTACCGCATGCGTTGAGTATCGTTGTCAGGAAGGACGTGTTTACAAAGTTTTTACGCCGGTGACGGCATGGGTAAAGTTGTCAAGCCATAGGGCCTGTTTTTCGAAGGTATGAGTAAGTGACGAAGACAAATTTCATCGGGATTGGTGTCCAAAAAGCAGCCACCACGTGGTTGCATCACGTGCTTTCCGAGCACCCTTCGGTGCGGACCAGCGAAACGAAAGAGCTCAATTTTTTCAATGCCCGTTACGATTTGGGGTTTCAATGGTATGAATCCCGCTTCGACCCGGCTGAGCCGGGCGTTATCCGGGGCGAATGCTCGCCCAATTACTTCTACAGCCGTGATGCCGCACAACGGGCGTGGGATTATAACCCCGACTTCAAGTTGATCTGTATTCTGCGGGATCCGGTCGAGCGGGCGTTTTCAAATCATCTGCACGAGATCCGCAAAGGTCACATTCCGCCCGATACGTCGTTTGAAGATGCGCTGCCGCTGAACCCAGCCTACACGCTGCAAAGCCACTACAAGGCAAACCTGCAAAACTGGTTGGACCACTTCAACAAAGGCGCACTGCTTGTCCTGCTGTCCGAAGACGTGGCGAAAGATCCTCAGGGAACCTATCGGCGCATTTGCGCACATTTGGGTGTCGCGCCCGAGGAAAACCCCTCTGCGATCACTGAACGTCATCACGAAACTATCGTATACAAAAACCAGGCCGTTCAGAATGCATTGCGCAAGGGTGGTTCAGTTCTGCGTTCGCTTGGGTTGGCAGATTTGGTCAAAGGGTTGAAGAAGGCACCTGGCTTGAAGCAGGCTCTGGCTATGAATAAACAACATCTGAAAACAAAAGTGTCGCCGCCCACACCCGAAACTCGCGTGATGTTGGCCGAGCAATTCCGCGACGACATGGAGTTTGTCGCGCAGTTTCTCGGGCGCGACAATCTACCTTGGCCCACTTGGCAACTTTTGCCACCGATCAAGACGGGAACGCACGGGTAAGATATGGGCGTCCGGGATACAGCACGGATTTTTGGGGACCTGCGCATCAACCAGATCACGCGTATGACCCGCCGCATTTTGGGGGCCCGGTTTCTGGATGGCCGGGATTTCATGCCGCAAGTCTCTGCCGAACAGGGCGCACATCTTGCCGCCCTTGCGCGCAGGGCGCGCGGTGACATCCGTACTCCGATCCTGATTTTTGGCGTTTTGCCCCGTTCGGGGACGAATTTTGTGCATGATCTGGTGGGAATGCACCCTGACGTCACCGCCGATCCCGGCAGGCTCTATGAGTTTCCGCTGCTTCACGCGGCTGGCGACGCAGCGGCCTTTTCGCGTGATTTCCTGCGGTACTTCCCGCGCAATGAGGAAGTGCTGGGGCATTATGACATGCTGGCCATGCTGGCTGGGGCATGGTTCCGCGAGTTGCAGGCGCAGGCCGAGGGGCAGCACATACTACTAAAATGCCCGCATGTGCAGGACCTGTCGCTGGCACGCTATATCTTTCCCGACGCCAAGATAATTCTGTGTCTCAGGGACGGGCGGGACGTGCTGGACTCCTCGCTCAGAACGTTCTCGCGGTTTTCCCTGCGCAGCAAAAATTTCCGCCAATTGGCCGATGAATGGCGTTTGGGGGCCGAGGCGATTCTGAGTTTCAGCAGCGGCGGCCCTAATGAAAACGCTGATACGATGGTTGTCCGATACGAGGATATCGTCGGCAATACGCCCAGCCACGTGCAGCAGATGCTGGACCATATCGGGCTGGAGGCCCCGCGCTTTCCTTGGGCCGAGATCGACAAGATGCCGGTGCGGGGGTCCTCGCGTTCAACCGCTGCGAACGAACAGCGTTGGCAACCGCAGGCAAAGACCGCGGATTTCAACCCGGTAAAGCGCTGGGCCGAGTGGCCGGACAGCAAGAAAGCCCGGTTCGACAAGTTGGCCGGACAGGCGCTGGAGCAGGCGGGTTATGAGCGCTGATGCCTACCATAGCACGCGACCTCATGTTGCCATTTGTATCGCAACCTACCTGCGGCCTCATGGGCTGAAGGCGCTGATCGACAGTCTGAACGCGCAAAAGCTTGAGGATCGGGATGTGCGCGTGACGCTCGTGATTGCCGACAACGCGCCCGAAGCCACGGCGCAAGCAGAGTTAGGGGATATTCACGCCCTTTCGCGTTGGCCGGTTATCTATGTGATTGAACCCGCACGCGGCATTGTTTCGGCCCGGAACCGGACGCTGGCCGAGGCGCCGTCCGACGCGGACTATGTCGCGTTTCTGGATGATGATGAGGCGGTCTCGGACCAATGGCTTCTGCAGATGCTGGACACGATGCAACTGCCGGACACGATTGCTGCGCAGGGCCCGGTCGAGCCGAGGTTCAGAACCCCTCCGCCGGGCTGGGTCGAAGCGCTGAACCTGTTTCGAATGGGGCCGTATGAGCAGGGCGCTGCGCTGGTGTCAGCGGCGACGAATAACTCGATGGCCGATGCACGCGTCATTCGCGACCGCAACATGCGCTTTGATCCCCGGTTCAATATCACCGGCGGCGAGGACGAAGAGTTTTTTTCGCGCATGCGCCAATCAGGCGGTGTGATCCGGGCGGCGGCGCAGGCAATGGTCTGGGACGACGTGCCTGAAAACCGCGCGACGCTGAAATGGCTGGGACGGCGCTGGTTTCGCAAGGGCAACACGCTGGGGCGCATAGCCCTGATCCGGCGCAAAGGCGTCGCAATGCGTGCGGTCAAAGGGGTGGGTGCCATCGGATGGGGCTGTGTGATGTGTCTGTGCCTGGGGTTCGGCTCGAAACCCAGATGGTATCGGGGCTTGTTGGAGATCTGTCGTGGCGCCGGGATGCTGGCTGCCCTGATGCGGGTGGAGTTTGCCGAATACAGCGCTTCAGCCGTGCAGGTCGACCGGGTCGGAGGCGGCTAAAATGACCGACCCCGTGCCCGAGTTTTCAATCATCATCCCCGCCCGCAACATGGAACGGTTCGTGACGCCGACGCTCGACAGCGTCAGCAGCCAAACCCTAACCGCGTTCGAGGTGATCTGTATCGACGACGGCTCAACCGACGGCACACGACGCATCTTCGATGCTTACGCACAGAAGGATGCCCGGTTTCGGCCAGTGTCAGGCCCGGCAAAGGGCGTCAGCGCCGCCCGCAATCTAGGGCTCGAACAAGCCAGTGGCGCGTTTGTTCTGTTTCTGGATGCGGATGATCTGCTGCATTCTGAGGCGTTGCAGCGGTTCCACGCATCGCTATCGAACAGCGACGCCGTTGGTGCCGTTGCGGGCGTTCAGCGGATCAACGTCGACGGCGAAGATTTGCGCGGCGCGGATAATCGCGCGCTGATCCCCGAACAGGATCAATTGGCGGCACTGTTGCGCAAGAACTATGTGGTCAATGGTGGCGCGCTGGCTCTCAGAACGCAAGCAGCGCGACAGGCCGGGGGCTATGACACCAGCCTAAAAAACGGCGAGGATTGGGAGTTCTGGAGTCGCGTCGCGCTGGAAGGTCGGTTTGAGGTGGTGCCGGGCCCTGCGCTGTTGCTGTATCGGCAGGTGGCCACCGGGGCGAATTTTCAGACCCGCGACACGGGGTTTACCCAGATGGCGCCTTGCATCGAAAAGATCGCCAAGAATCCCGCAATGCAGCAGAAATTCGGCGCGCAGCTGCGGCGTCTGCTGCGCGCGCGTGAGATTGACCGCTATTGGTCCAATGTCCGCAATCAGTTCCAATATGGCCGCAAACCTGTGGCCTTGTTGGAAGGGCTGCGCGGAGTGATTATGTATCCTGACAGCCTGTTTCGCCCAAAATTGATCTGGCGCTTTGTTCGCAGTCTTGATCGTAGGGTGTAAAACAGTCGCATCGAAGCAAGGAATACAGCCAATGGGACTCACACGGCGCGCAGTATTGCTGCAAGGAACGGCTCTGGCCTTGTCTGCGCCCTTTGCCCACACGCTGGTTTCCAGTGTCGCAGCAGGCGAGCTACCAGACCCTGTTGTGGGTTTTTTGGGCGATAGCGTGGTCCAACTGACGGTGATGGATACGATGTTCGACCTGCCGCAACCCATTGTCGTGACGGCGCAGGACCGGGCTAATTGGACCCTAGATACGGGCAATGCCTTTGGCGCGCGTGGTAAGCTGAACGGGGAAAAGGGCAATTTCTCGGGTCGTCAAAGCGAAACACAGCCGCAGTTTTTTACTCCATGGCCACAGATAACCAAGGGCAGCCGCAAAGGCGGTTTTCGCCAAGGCCCTCAAGAGGCGCCGACCGCCGCCTTGGCCGACCAGCCCGCGCAATGGCAGGTTCAGGTCGACGGCCAGCCCGCGACGATCCGGTCGCTTTTTCGAAAAACCACCCCTGTTGCGACGCGCGCCATTGGTGTCAGGCGATGGGAAAGCACCAAGCGGCACCAACTGACCTTTGTGCTGGACCGCGTTATTCCCGACGGTGCGACGGTCTCGTTGAACGGGCCGTCTGTGACCAAAACCGCGGCGCGAAAACAGGCCGAGACTTTCAGCGAATCCATCCATCTCTGCCAGCAAGGCTATCCAATACTAGGCCCTAAAAAGGCCTATGTCGGAAGCTGGTGGGGTCATGACATGAACAATCAGGGCGGCAATACCGATGCGCTGTTGTCTGAACAGACGGTTTGGCGCCTGATCTCGACTGAGGACGGGGCCGAACTGCGATCGGGGCGATTGCGACTGGCCAAACCGGGGTCCGAGCCGCATGGGCAGGACCTTAACTATAATGGCTGCGATGTATATGAGGCCGATTTCTCGGACCTTGATCACATCGGATCGTACTACATTCAGGTCGACGGGGTCGGGCAGTCGTTTCCGTTCAATGTGACGCAAAGGGTTTATGACGGGGCGTTGCGGCTGGCGGCGCGGTGGTATTTCCACCAAAGATCAGGCTGCGCGATCACAGATCCATATGGCGAAGGCCGCACCCGCCCGCGCAACGGTCATCCCGAAGATGGGCTGACCGTCTGGCAGACCGGCGTCAAACTGGGTGACACGCGCGAAGGGTATGGCAAGGCCTCGGCCGCGAAATCCCTGGCGCAACAGGCCGAGGCCTTGGGGGTCGAAGACTACCCCGACGCGTCCCAGATGACTGCGAACCCGGAGGCGTGGGGCGGTTGGCACGATGCGGGTGACTGGGATCGCCGTATCCAGCATATGAACGTGGTCTATCACATGGCCGATCTGGTCGAGACCTACCCCCATATCCGCGCTTTGGCACTGAACCTGCCAGAAAGCGGAAAACCTTTCGCGCATGGTGATGTTGCAGCTCGAAAGAATGACCTGGACCGGGGGGATGGCGAAACCGTACTGCCAGATCTGATCCACGAAGCGCTGTGGGGGGCCTCGATCTGGCGGCGCACGCAGCAGCCGGATGGCGGGATCATCGGTGGCGTTGAATATTCCAGCAGCGGGATTTTGGGCTCGGTCTCGTGGAACCCGGTTCAGGTGACGTATGCCTATGCGCCAGAGGACTGGGCTGCGTATCGGTTTGCCCATGGGGCCGCTAAGCTGGGCCATGTGATCAAGACGGTTTGCGGGGACGCAGCCCTTGGAGATGCGCTGATCGACGAAGCACTTCGCGCCTGGCTATGGGCAGAACAACAGCCGGTGCCTGAAAATGAGGACGGGCAGGGCGATCCGCGCGCCGATGTCTCGCGGGCGCGCATCGCCTCGGCCTCGGTCTTATACCGTGCAACAGGCCATGCCGCCACGCGGCAGGTTTTCGAGGATTTCAACCCGTTCGAACCCCGTGCAGAGACCCCGCTGGAGGGCGTGCGACCCGAGTTTTTTGCCAATTCTTTTCTGGACTACGTCAAGGCGGGGCGCGAAGGGCGGGCCACGGATGCCAAGCTGGTTGCCGCGATCGAAAACTGGATCAAATACCGCGCCCTGAACGGCAAGCGGATGGGTCAGGATTTCGGGCTTCACAACACGGATTCGTATGTTTGGGGGCGGGGATGGCTGCGGTTTGGCCCCGGCTCGAACTGGCGGGCGGGGCAGATTGCGCTGCAATACGCGGCAACGGGCAAAATCCCTGCGGAATTATACGAAGCGGCTGTCGAGGGGATGTGGTTCGGGATGGGTTGCAACCCGGCCAATGTCAGTTTCGTGCAGGGGCTGGGTCAGCGCAGCTTTGCCGACCCTTTGCTGACTGACCACTATGGTGATGAAACCATTCCCGGTCAGATCAGCTTTGGCGTGGCGGGTGGCAAGCTTAACGAATGGGAACTTAAAAAGGTCGAGGGTGCAATTTATCCATTCAATCAGGACGACTGGCCAATATATGGGCAGATATTCGAAAGCCGCAGCATCGCCATAACGGCTGAACACGGGATGAAATCCAATGCGCTGGAATGGCTGCTGGCTTGCGCCCTGGTCACATCGCAGTAACTCGAGCGGCGCGGTGGCGGAACTTTGCGTCAAATCACAAAGCTGTCGGGATGGCTTTCACCTACGGACTGTGTTGGATATGTGTAACTGAATGTCGGCGGAACGTCGCAGGCCTTCGGACCGCAAGAAACAAATCAGGAGCACGCGCATGTTGTTTCTCCGTCGGACAGTTGCCGCTGTTCTGATCGGCACTTTGCCTTTTGCAGCGATGGCGCAATCTGATCAGGCCCAAACGGGCGGATTGCAGATCGAACTCAACACTATGCAAGATACTGGTGAGGCCTGTCGGCTGACCTTTGTGGTGCAAAACGACACCGGCACCGCGATTGAGACGGCCAGCTTTCAGACCGTGATCTTCGATGCGGAAGGTACGGTCGAGCGTCTGACGCTGTTTTCATTCCGCGATATGCCAAAGGATCGCGTGCGGGTGCGTCAGTTCGATCTGACCGGTATCACCTGCGCCGGGGTGGGGCAGGTGCTGTTCAATGGCACAAGCTCTTGTCTTGTAGATGGTGCCGACAGCCCGATCTGTGACGCGGCCCTGACGCTGAGCAGCCGGACCGATACAGAGGTGTTGGGATGATACAGGCAATAGAACAGATCCTTGAACTCGGCGGGCCGGTTGTTGCGATCCTGATTGCGATGTCCGTGGTGACGCTGGCGGTGACCCTTTACAAACTCTGGCAATTTGCAGCCTCGGGCGTGGGGCGGCACCGGGTGTTGTCGCAGGCGCTGGCGGCATGGGATGATGGCGACATACAAACCGCCCGCGCGCGTCTGGCCAAAAGCCGCAGCTATCTGGCCCCGCTGGTCGAGGTGGCCATGGACGCGCCAGAAACCCCCGGCCTGGATCAGCGTCTGGATGCCGAGGCCGGTCTGGCCCTGGCCGGGTTGGAACGTGGGTTTCGCTTGCTGGACACCGTGGCGCAGTTGGCTCCGCTTTTGGGTCTGTTTGGGACGGTTCTGGGCATGATCGAAGCGTTTCAGAGCCTGCAATCTGCGGGCTCGTCCGTTGACCCGTCGTTGCTTGCAGGCGGGATCTGGGTGGCGCTGATTACCACTGCTGTCGGCCTGGCGGTGGCGATGCCCACCTCGATGGTGCTGTCCTGGTTCGAAAGCCGCACCGCGCGGGAACGGGTGTTTGCCGACAAGGCGCTGCGGACCATTCTTGTGCCTGGTCAAGCAATTCCACTGCCTGACGCACCTCAGACCATGGCTGCCGCGCCCGGACATGCGTAACCGCGCGCCCTTTGTCCGGCGGCCCCTGTCGATGACCCCCCTCATCGACGTGATCTTTCTGTTGCTGCTGTTCTTCATGCTGACCTCGACCTTTTCGAAATTTGCCGAGGTCGAGCTGAGCAATGCGACTGGCGGCAGCCAGCCCTCGGACACACAGACCGAGCGGTTGTTCGTTCAGCTTGGCCCCGACCGTCTGACGCTGAACGGGGCCGAGGTCACGTTGGACCAACTGACCGAACAGATTGAGACCGGGCAGGTGCTGGTCAGCCTTGATCCCGACACCACTTCGCAACGTTTGGTCGATTTGCTGGTGCGTCTGCGCGGGCGCGAAGACCTCAGCGTGTTGGTGCTGGAATGATCCGCTCAGGTACTCCGCGTCGCAAGCGCGACTCCACGATTCCTTTGATCAATGTCGTGTTCCTGATGTTGATCTTCTTTCTGATCACGGGAACGATCGCTACGCCTCTGGACCCCGACCTAGAACTTGTGAACACCTCGGAACTGGAAGGGCGAGAGCCGCCGGATGCACTGGTGCTGCATAAGGACGGAACGCTCAGCTTTCGCGGCAACGCCATTCTGCCCGAGCTTTATATGGAAGGGCGCGAACCCGGTGCCGTCCGCATCGTACCGGACCGCGAGGCCCCCGGCGCGCGGCTTATTGAAATCACCGGCCAGCTTCGCCGCCTTGGGGCAAGTTCTGTCTTTGTCGTGACGGAAAAGGCGCTGCAATGATCCGGGGTTCGGTGGTCATCGCCGTCGTAGCCATTCTGGTGTCGTTGATCCTGCACCTGATGGGGTTGCTCTATACTGCGCCGCGACTGGCCGAAGACGGCAGCGAAGCGGCTGCGCAGAACTCAGTTGAGCTGGGCAGTAGTTTCGAAGACCTCGCCGAGGAGGCTGAAGAAGCCGTTGAGCCGGAACAGGCTGAAGCGCCGGAGCCCCCCGCCGAGGAAGAGCCGGTCGAAGAAGAGATTCCCGAAACCCCCGAGGTTCCCATCAGCGAGGCGCTGGTCGCGTCGGACAACCCCGAAGAAAGTTTTGCCCCTGATCTGGGAGAGGCCGAAGTCGTGCAGCCCGAGGCCACTGAACCAGTCGAGCCAAACGTGGCTGAAAGTGTAGACGGGACCGATGGCGATCAGTCCGCCAGCGAAGAGGCCGACGAAACTCCGCCTGTTGAGGTGGCCGAACGTGCCGAAACGCCCGAGGGCGATCCGGATGCTGCGGCAGAATCGACTGAATCTCTGGAAGAGGCGCAGCCTGTCGAGCCGGCGCAGGAACAACTGGCTGCTTTGCCCCCGACTGAAGCTGCGCCAGTTCCCGAGGCGACGGCGATTCCGGTTGTTCCGTTGGAAAGTGAGGCGATTGAACCTGACTTGCCCGAAACGGCGCTGGAGCCGGTTGAAAACGACGCGCCGACCGAATTGGCTGTCACAACCTCGATCCGCCCGCAGCGCCCGGAACGTCAGCCTGTTCCTCAACGACGGGGTATCGCCAACGGCGCACGTGATTTCAGCAACCTGCGCTTCCCTGCACAAGAGATCGAGTCGCCTTTGACGGCCTATCGTCGCCGGGGCGTCGACGCGTTCACATCCGGCAATAGCGGTACGCGATCAGGCGGTCGCGGGCCGGGCAATGCGAATGAAACCAATTACGAAGGGCAGGTACTGGTGCATCTGAACCGAGCACCGCTTGTCTTTGTGTCGGCCCGAGGGTTCGCGCAGGTGTTTTTCCAGATCAACCCCGACGGCACGCTGGAATTTGTCGAAGTGGTCGACAGCTCGGGCTCGCGCGAAGTGGACCGCGCTGCCCGCGAACAGGTACGCGCCGCTGAACCTTTCCCCCGACCGCCGGGAGGCGTAAGCCGTAAGCTGTCTTTCTTCTACACCAGCAATTGACGCCTTGCCCAATCGTCGATTCGGATTTCCGTCGCAAGGCAGGTCAAACATCCAAGGTGCCAGGTTGATTTTTCCAACATGGGTGACGCGATTGATTTGCAAGAAGTCAGGAAGATTTTTGTGGATCACAGCTGCGTTATCAGTCTGGAGAATGCGCAAAACCATCATAAATAGGGGACACCCGCTGCATCGCCAGAAGCAGATGGATGCATAGATGCAACAGAGCACGATATGCTGGTATTTGGACAAAAATTACATATTGCGTATTTTTTGTAAATCCACGAAAGGAGCGTCGGGCGCAGCTTTGCGGCCATCCTCCTCTCGAAATTTATGGATTTACCATGAAAAAACTCCTCATCGCATCGACTGCACTGATTGCGGCCACAGGTGCCGCCTCGGCGGAAATAAAGTTCAGCGGCTTCGCCCGCTTTGGTATCGGCTACGAAGAAGATCGCTCTGGCGACGTTACCAATTTCAACACCGCTGGTGGCGTCGTTACCTCGACGGACACTGCAAATGTTGACACTGACGACACGATCCTGATCTCGCGGTTCCGTCTGAACATCGACGGGATTGTCGAAACGGACAGCGGCGTTGAATTTCAGGCACGCGTCCGGTTGCAAGCCGACGAAGACAACGGCAATGGCGAAGCCACTGAGGCGGGCCTGAACGGCGCGCGTTTCTCAGTTCTCTACGGTGGGCTGCGTGTCGATGCCGGAAACGTGGCAGGTTCGTTTGACAACCTGGATGACTACTTCGGCAATGAACCGGGCCTAGAAGAATTCCTGGGTCAGTATGTTGGCGTCAACTACGAGTTCCTCGAATACAGTTCGACGGGTTCGGGCGCGAACGCGGTGTTCGCTCAGTACCAGCTTGGCGACCTGAGCTTTGGCGGTTCATATGATCAGGAAACTGTTGCTCTGAACGGGTCTGATGAAAGCACCGACCGCTGGGATATTTTTGCGTCATACTCGTTTGACGCCTTTACCGCTTCGGTCGCCTATGGTGAAAAAGATCTGGCGAATGGCGACGACGAAAGCCTTACTGTTCTGACACTTGGTGCAGAATTGGGTGATTTCTACGGTACTTTGTTCCTGGCTGACGATGACGTCGCGGACGATGCCGAGAATGGCACCGCCTATGGTTTCTCGGCCTCGTATAACGTTGGAGCCGCGACAACGCTGTTGGTCGCTTATGGTGACGGCAACGCGGATGATGACGAGCGCAACATCGGTGTTGGCGCAATCTACGATCTGGGCAACGGCGCATCGCTGCGCGGCGGTATCGGCGAGATCAAAGAAGGCGACGAAGATGGCTTTATCCGTGCCGATTTTGGTGCGCGCTTCAACTTCTAAGTCGACCTAGGCAATTCTGATTTTGGGGCGGGCCCTTGCGCCTGCCCTTTTTCTATTTCTTTTCGAAGAACAGTACGACTTCGCCCAGGCGCACACCATAGCGCGAGACATAGGCGCGGTTCAGCAACCGGTCATCGGTCAGCAACCACATCCAGTCGTTGAAATTCACCCGCATGGTGCCGTCCTTGATCGGCAGATCGATCTTGTATTTCCAATTGAACGTATCGCCGCGTTCAATCCCGCTAGCCGTACCCAGCACACCCGGAGCCGTGCCCGTCCAAGTATCCTCGCCGGTTTTGGTCAGGGTCCAGATGCGCTGCTCGGTCGCGCCGTCATCATAGACGAAATCTTCGACCAGAGTCAGGGTTGTGCCGTCCCATGTTCCGTCGATATCCACCGTGAATCGGCGTGGGACATTGCCCAGAACATCCTGAAATTGGCCATAGGCGACGGTTTTACCCTCAAAGAACTCTTCCAGGTTCAACTGTCGGTCTGACAGGAACGACTTGGGCACGCGCGGTTTGGCCGAGCATGACGCCAGCGCAGCGACGCCAGCGATGGCAAGTAAGGTGATCAGAAACCGGCGCAGGGTCATTGCAGGGGCCTTGCTTCGCTGTCTGAGTCATACCCGTTGGCCCCGTTCAGATGCGCGGCTTTGACCTCAGGCGCGGGGCGCATTGTGGCGACGAGTTCAGCGACTTTGATGCCAAATTTGCGCATTTCCGAGCGATTCATTATCACGCCGCTTTCGGTCAGGTACATCCAATCTGTAACGTCCAGTGTATGCCCGCCCGAGTCCTCGGGCAGGATAATCCGATAGGTCAGTTTGACGGTCGAACCCGAAATCGTGCCTTGCCCTTCGCCTACGATATCGTCGGCTGTGGCCGTGAATGTGTTGCCGGCACCCAGTGTTAGATACCATTTACGTGTCATCTGTTTGCCGTTGGAATAGGTAAAGTACTCGGTCAGCGTCCCGGTGTTGCCGTCCCATTCCCCAATCATGCGGGCGACGAAGCTGTTGGTCATCTTGCCGTTGGGGCCATAGATCAGACCTTCGGACAGGATCTCTCCGTTCAGGTTCTCTTTCATTTTGAATGCAGGGCCGGTTCCAGCGTAATCGGCGGGGGATTGCGATCGGAAGCTCAGAAATCGACCCTTTGCGACGAACAGAGCCAAGACGGCTAAAAGCAGAACAACAAGCAGTTTCATTTGGCAGAGACCTCAGTAGGCAGCGTCAGAACCAGTCCGAACGCGCCGAGTTTCAGGATGCAGGGAAGAACGGCATAGGCGAGGGTGAGCGTTTTCAGCGCCTCGGTCGTGTTCTCCTGACCAGGAGTGAACCCGCTGCGTTCCAGCAGCGGCAGGGTGAAAAAAGCAGCCAGCGCAAGGCCCAGCTTGCCCGCAAAGGACCAGATGCCAAAGGCGGTTGAGGCATTCAGCCCTGCACGCGTCAGCACAACCGAGAACATGGCAGGCAGCACCACCATATCGGCACCCAACGCCGCGCCCGAAGCTATGCAGATCGCAGCGAAACCAGTTAGGTTTCCAGCCGACAGCATGGCCGCCCCAATAAAGCCCGCGATAGACAGGGGCATGGCTATGATCAGAGTCTGTTTCGGGCCAATTCGCTTGCTCAGTCGCGCCCAAAGCGGAACGCTGACGCCTGCGCTGAGGAAAAACAGGATCAGCAGTGGGCCCGCTTTGCCCGGCAGTTGCAGCTTGTCTTCAACAAAGAACAGAAACAGGGTCGAGGTGATGGCCACAGGAAGGCTGTTCACCAGCGCCAGAACCAAAAGACGCAACGCACCAGCTTGTCCAAGCCCCGCCAGAGATATCCCTTGTCCGGTGATCGGCGCGCGCCGCCAGATTGGAATGGTCATCGCAAGGGCGAGAAGGGCCAGCACCCCCAGAAACAGCCCAAAAGCGGGATAGCCTTGCGCCCCGGCGCCAAGCGCTACGAACACAGCCGGGGCGATGGCTGCCAGAATGACGCCCGTCAGTTGCCCGCCCTCGCGCCACGCAGCCAGGGTCATCAATTCCTGGGCGTCGGCTCGCTTGGCAAGCGTAGCGCTGCGCCCATAGAGGAGAATCGTGCCTAGGCTGTAGGCAGAGAATAGAAGGATTAACACAGACACTAATGCAGGGATACTTGCCCCTTCGGGTAGACCGAACAGCAAGGGAAACCCGATGGCCAACCCAAGCGCGGCGGCAGCGGCGAATGCAAGCTGCGCCCCCGGCCAGCGGTCGATGGCCCATCCGATCAGCGGATCCTGCACCAGATCAATCAGGCGGATCAGCAATAGAACCGTCCCGATCACCCCCAACCCTATACCCAGATTGACGGCAGCAAAGCGCGGCAGGTGGATGTAAAGCGGGATGCCCGCCGCCGCGAGCATCAGCGCATAGAGGCTGACCCTCGGATACAGCATTACTGACCTTTGAGCTTCTGCGTGAACGCGGCCGAGCGGCTTTTCTCGCCCAGAAACACCGACATGAAACTGCGCTTGATGCCCGGATGGCGCATGGTGCAGGTTTTTGCGCCGTTCAGCCAGAAGGACACCTCATTTGGCCCATCCGAAACTGCCAGATACCGATCGCCCTTTTTTACGGCCTTGAAGCAGACCTCAAGCTGATCACGCACAGGGGCGGGACGCCCGATGCGGTCCATCTCGTCCAGGGTCGAGTTGATCAGCACCTTTTTCGACACGTTACGACGGTATTGCAGTTCCAGCGCGAAGTCCTTGTTCCAGTCGAACGCCCCGCCGCCCGGCGTGAAAAGCCGCCCGTTGTAAAGCGGCAGCCCAAGATAGCGATAGGTAGCCGTGCCGCGCAGTTGCGGATCGTCAAGCTCATTCAGTCCGGTAGCGGCCAGCAGGCCGCCCGGCACCAGCAGGGCCAAGGACAAGAGCGTCGCCCGACAGAAGTCAGACGCTTGCCGAGGCCACGATGGCTGCGTTTTCTGCATCAGTCTCATTGTCAGCTCCGAAAGTGTGTTGGGTGCCGTTCAAGCGCTCGACCACATGCATCGCGCTGGCAATCCCATCTTCGTGAAAGCCGTGCCTGTTATAGGCGCCGGCAAACCAAGTTCGGTTCTGTCCCTGCATCGCGCGGATTTGCCCTTGTGCCTTAAGGGCCGCTTTGTCGAAGACCGGGTGCGCAAATTCCACCTGATCATAGATTTTATCCGCGGGAATTTCCGATGAAGCGTTCAGCGACACGAACAGCGGATCGCTGTCGGGAATGTTCTGCAGACGGTTCATCCAATAGGTTACGCCTACGTTTCCGGCTTGCGACCGATAGGTCCAACTGGACCAGCAGGCACGGCGACGGGGCATCTGGCGTTCGTCGCAATGCAGGATCGCTGTGTTCGGTTGATACCGGATTGCACCAAGTGCGGCGCGTTCGCCTTCGGTCGCGCTGTCACCCAGAATAGCCAGCGATTGATCGGAGTGGGTCGCCAGGATGATCTCGTCAAACTGGTCCGCATGCCCTTGGCTGTGGACGGTAACGCCGTCGCCATCGCGTTTCACGTGATCCACCGGCGCGGCCAGTCGGATCTCGCACCCGCGCGCGCGCAGCGCGGCGTCGATGCGACGCACGTATTCGATGCTGCCGCCTTTTACGGTATACCATTGATGTTGCTTGGCGCGGCCACTGGCCAGCAGCGCATGGTTGCGAAAGAACTGTACCAGCGAGCGGGCGGGGAACTGATCCACAAACTCAACCGGAGTCGACCAGATCGCGCCGCACATGGGCATCAGGTAATTGTGGCGGAACCAATGGCCAAGGCGCAGCTGATCCACCAGCTCTCCGATCGTGGTGTCGTCGTCTTGTGCGGCCTCGGGGGCCTCTTTGCCGAACCGCAGAATGTCGGCGATCATCTTGTAATATGCGGGGCGCGCAAGATTGCGTTTCTGCGCGGTCAGGGTGCGCAGATTGTTCAGCCCGTATTCGATGCGGCCATTGTCGATGGTGGCTCCAAAGCTCATTTCCGACTTGATAACCGGCACGTTCAGTTCATCAAACAAGGCGGTCAGATAAGGATAGGTCACGTAGTTGAATACGATGAAACCCGTATCGACCGGCTGATCGCCGTTCTTTCCCGCCATAACCGTGCGCGCGTGACCGCCCAGCCGGGGTTCGGCCTCAAACACGGTTACGTCATTGTTTTCTGACAGGTAGTAAGCTGCGGAGAGACCCGAGATGCCTGCGCCTATTACTGCGATTTTTTTCCGACCGCTCCGGGTTTCGTCGAACATTCAAGCCTCGTTCTGTAACGTATTACAATAAGATACGCAGAATAGGCTTGGGTGGATCAATCGGGTTAGAAGAATTTCGAAAATGCACTAGGTTGTGACATCGGGTTACAAGATGCGTTATCTGTCCCGCCTGTGATCCGGCACCCCTCGGCGGTCGTAAAACAGAAAAGCATATGAAACGGTCCCGGAATGAGCAGCTTTGACGGAAAGACATATTGGATCATCGGCGCCAGTGAAGGGCTGGGGCGGGCTCTGGCCGAGACCCTCAGCCGCCAGGGCGCGCATCTGATCCTGTCCGCCCGCAACGCAGAGCGTCTGGCCGAGATTTGCGATACCCTGCCCAACGCCCGCGCGATTGCGATGGATGTGACTGATTTAGAGTCTGTTTGTGCGGCAGCGGCCGAGGCCGGCTCAGTCGATGGGCTGGTCTATAACGCTGGTGCCTATGATCCCATGCGGAGTGGTGACTGGAATACGGAACGCGCGCTGAGGATGGTCGATGTTAACTATCTTGGGGCCATGCGGGTGCTGGGGGAAACCGTGCCGGGGTTCGTCCAGACAGGGCGCGGGGATATCACCCTGATCGGGTCTTTGGCTGGTTATCACGGTCTGCCAGCGGCGATTGGGTATGCGTCCAGCAAGGCGGCGCTGGTGTCGCTGGCCGAGACGATGCGACATGATTTGGCCGGATCGGGTGTAACCGTACGGATCGTCAATCCGGGGTTCATCAAGACCCGGCTGACCGAGAAGAACAGTTTCAAAATGCCCATGCTGATGACGCCCGAGGACGCGGCGGATCGCGTGGCCAAAGCCATGGCGCGTCGCCGGTTCCGCACCGATTTCCCTGCGCCGTTTTCCTGGGTGATCCGGCTGATTGATTACCTGCCGGATTTGTTGGTGTATCGCGGTAAGTAGACTCTAATCAGGGGTTTATCCAAACTGACCATGGCAAAACCAGCCCGCCGACATGGTGCCGCCGTGGCCGTAAAACAGCCACAGCCGCTCGCCCTGTTCGGTCACAACCACCCAGTAATCGCGCACGCCGCTGCGCCAGTTAGGGTCATCCAGCCACCATTCCGGTGCGATCCGTTCCGGCCCGGTGGCTTGTGTCAGTTGCCAGTTTCGCCCGCGCCAGCGAAATGTGTCTGGCACGTCTGGGGTATCTGGAGCGGCTACTGGCTCGGGTTGCCACATCTGCAAGGGACGCGGACGCGGTGGTGCAGGCCAGTCTTGCGCGGGTTCGGACCACGCAGCAGCCAGCACCTGTGCGGTTTTCTCGGGGATATGCGAGGCCGCCGGGTGCCGCCTTGTGATCGCCTCCAGCCCGACCCGCGCACCTAGTTTTCCGATCAGGTCTTCGACAGCGGTGTTACCGTCCAATCGGTTGCGGGCGACGCGGCGCGCCTCGGCATGACCGGCCATGGTGCGGGCGTGGATGGGTTCCGTCTGCACCGCCTCAAGTCGTAGCATGTCGATGCCATAGCCCGCATCGATTTGGTCGATTTTCATCTCTAACAAAGGGCGAATGCGGTGTTTATCATAGGTTGGACGGGCCAGCCCGACCTCGATGATCTCAGCCGCCTGATCGGCGCGATGGGCTTCCAGCCGCAGAGTCCGCACCCCGCGCGCTTTCTCCTCTAGCTTGGTGCAGAGCGTCGGTAGAACGCGGTCGATGGCGGCCATGACGTCTTCGGTCAGACCGATCGGGTTGGGCAGGGTCATCCGCACCGCAAAGTGATGCGGCGGTCGGGCGGGCGAGACCGGCTCGGGCGCGCTGCCCATCGCCTGATCCAGCCGTAGCACCAGTCCCCGCCCAAATCGCCGCGCCAGCGACGCGCGCGGCTGCCCCAGTAGGTCGCCGATCCTGCGCAGGCCCAGACGGTTCAGCTGTGCGACCACCTGATCCTCAAGCCGCAGCGCTGCAATGGGAAGCGAGCTGAGCGCGCCATAGGATTGCCCCGGCGCTGTGATCCGCGCGCCACTGCCCACAGCCACCATTTGCGGTGCGGCCCCGCCCTTGGTCCAGTGCCGCCGCTTGGTGGCGCGGGCGCGGGTGGCGCGGGCCTCTTGGCTGATGGCGTCGCCATTGCGGTCGGAGGTGGCCTCTTGCCCCGCGTAGCGTGCCAGCGCCCAGGCCGCACCCAGCGTGTCGGCGATGCCCATCTGCACGCTGAGCCCCATATCGGCGCAGTCGGTTTCGATCACGTTCAACAACGCTTCTTCCCCGCCGAACAGATGCGCGCAGCCTGACAGGTCCACGATCAATCCGTCTGGCGCTTCTTCAGCCACCCATGGGCTGAATTTGCCCACCCACCGGCGCAGGGCGGTCAGAAACGCAGCCTCGGCCGGGGCGTTGCGGGGGCGTGTCACCAGATTGGCGCACATGGCATGAGCGTCGCGCACTGGTTGGCCCACGCGCAGACCAGCGGTCTGCGCATCCGCGTTCAGGGATGTGATCACCTGCATGTTCGACTGCTCAGTCACCACAGCCAAAGGCCCATCTTGCAGCCCCCGCGCAGCGCGGATCAGCCGTTCAGCCCCCAGACGGGGAAACCAGAGCGAGAGTATTCGGCGTTTTGGCATTGGCAGGCATCAAAATGTTCCCATTTTGTTCTTATCGTAGAATCGCCCGCCGAGTCCACGCTTACCCGCAGGTCAGGCGTTGGATGATCCCGGTCTCATCTACAAAAACATTCAGCCGGTCGATGCGGTAATCCTGCGTGGCCAGATCACCCGGCCCCAGAACGCGGGACCGTTCGGGCAACTGGGCCTGAATGGTCGAAACCGGTTGACCGACAGAGCCTGCAACAGCTTCGCCCTGACAAAAGGCCAGATCGACCGGGGCGGGTTCGGGCGACAGGGGCGCATCCTCGGGCGCGGGGGGCTGGGCACAGGCGGTCAGCAGGGCCAGCGTGGGAATAAAACGGTGCATTGGCGTTCCTCTTTCCGGCAATGTCGTTTCTGCAATATCAGATGTTTAGCAAAGCTGGCATCAAAGCGCAGTTGAAAACGCCCGGCAATTGACGCAGGGTCGAGGCAAAAGTGACAGGGAGACACCGAATATGCGCACCCGTGCCGCCGTCGCCGTTCAGGCAGGCAAACCTTTGGAAGTGATGGATGTGAACCTCGAAGGCCCCAAGGCGGGTGAGGTTCTGGTGGAAATCAAGGCCACCGGCATCTGCCACACCGATGAATTCACCCTGTCGGGCGCGGATCCCGAGGGGCTGTTCCCCGCGATTCTGGGCCATGAAGGCGCAGGCATCGTGGTCGAGGTCGGCCCCGGTGTGACCAGCCTGAAACCGGGCGACCACGTGATCCCGCTCTACACCCCGGAATGCCGGGAGTGCGAATACTGTCTGCACCCCAAGACCAATCTGTGCCAGGCGATCCGTGAAACGCAGGGGCAGGGCCTGATGCCGGATGGGACCTCGCGCTTTTCGACTTTGGATGGTGATCCAATCCTGCACTACATGGGCTGCTCGACTTTCTCGAACCACACGGTTCTGCCGGAAATTGCGCTGGCCAAGGTGCGTGAGGATGCGCCCTTCGACAAGATCTGTTATATCGGATGCGGTGTGACCACAGGGATCGGCGCTGTGATCAACACTGCCAAGGTGGAAATCGGCAGCCGCGCCATCGTGTTCGGTCTGGGCGGTATCGGGTTGAACGTCATTCAGGGCCTGCGTCTGGCCGGGGCCGATCAAATCGTTGGCGTTGACCTGAACCCCGCCAAGGTCGAGATGGCGACCAAGTTTGGCATGACCGATTTCGTGAACCCGACCGAAGTTGAAGGCGACCTGGTGCCTTATCTGGTCAACCTGACCAAAGGTGGCGCGGATTACACCTTTGACGCCACTGGCAATGTGGGCGTGATGCGTGCCGCATTGGAATCGGCGCATAAGGGCTGGGGTGAATCGATCATCATCGGCGTGGCGCCTGCGGGAGCCGAAATCTCGACCCGTCCGTTCCAGCTGGTCACGGGCCGCTCGTGGCGCGGTACGGCCTTTGGCGGTGCGCGGGGCCGGACCGATGTGCCGAAAATTGTCGACTGGTACATGGAAGGCAAGATCGAGATCGACCCGATGATCACCCACACCATGGGTCTGGACGACATTAACCACGGTTTCGACCTGATGCATAAGGGCGAAAGCATCCGCTCGGTCGTGGTTTACTAAGGCCCTCAACCTGCGATTTTGAGGACGGCGCGCTGTGAACGGCGCGCCGTTTTTATTTGCCGGGACGGCTTGCGCCGGTGTCAGAGCGTGGCGAGCGGACCCGCAGAACCGGGGTATTGACCGACGAGGTGTTCGCCCGGCTTTCGCGCCAGACCACATAGACGCCTGAGGCGATGATGATGCTGGCCCCAACGGCGACCCAGCCATCGGGCCGCTCGTTGAAAAAGACCATGCCGAACAATGTGGCCCAGATGATCTGACTGTATTGGCTGGGGGCGACGACCCCAGCGGGCGCGGCTCGATAGGCAAGGATGATCAAGTGTTGTGCGACGACCGAGAACACGCCCACCAGCGCCATCATCGCCAGATGCAGCAGCGAGGGAGGTTGGTAAACGGCGGGTTGCATCAAGCTCATGACCACAATGGCCAGCAGCATCGGATATAGGATCAGCACGGCCGAGCGTTCCTCATTCCCGATCTTGCGCACCAAAACAGACCCTAACGCGCTGGAAAACGCTGCAGTCAGGGCCGCGAGGTGGCCCAGAGTGATGTCCGTTGCACCGGGGCGCAGGACGATCAGAACTCCGATCAGGCCACAGCCGACGGCGGCCCAACGCTGTGCGCGCACGACTTCCCCCAGGATTGGGATCGACAGGACAGTGACGAACAGAGGGAAGGCGAATAGCAGCGAATAGACCTCGGCCAGCGGCAGCGCCGAGAAAGCGTAGAAGGCGCAGACCATGGACGTCACCATCAGGGCCGAGCGCAGCAGGACCAGCCACGGATGATGTGGTCGGAAATTGCCCGTGGTCCGGTCGGTCAGGATCGTCACCGCCATCGGCACAAAGGAAAACAGCGTTGCGAAAAAGATGATCTGCATCACCGAATAGGTGCTACCCAGCACTTTGATCAGCACATCATGGCTGGCAAAAACCGCAAAGCCCGCAAACGCATAGCCAAGCCCCCGAAGGGTGGTGTTCTGAGTGCTCATGAGGCGGCCTCGGGTGATGTGTCGGTGTAGGGGCGCAGCGCATTGGGGCTGTCGTACCCCTGAGTAAACCCATTTGGCCGACCCGCATAGCCCCTATTTTACCGCTAACATGGCAAAACCGCCATGTCCTGGGATCAACGCAGGATGGGAGGTGCGTCTTTGGGTTGGCGTGCAGATTGCACACCGGCCTTCATCCCCACACCGATCCGCCGGGCCAGAGCAACCCAAGGAGTCGCGGTTTCAGACGGCAAGGTCTGGATTGCGACCTCTTCGAACAGGTCCAGCCAATGCGCGAACATGTCGGGCTGCACGTCGGGCCGTTCAATATGGACCCGCTGCGGATTGCCGTCATAGCTGCGCTCATACAGGATGGCGTTGCGCCAGAAGGCGGCGATCTTTTCCTCATGCGTGGACCAGTCTTGGACATGTGTGTTGAAGACCGGCCCCAGCACGGCGTCCTCGCGCACGCGGGCGTAAAAGGCGGCGACCTGAGCATTGATCTGATCTGGGGTCGCGGGAAAGCGCGGCGGCAGCGTGGGGCGGGTCATGTTTGGTCCGTTTTCGACTCTGTTCTGGGCCGATACCCGGTTTGGGCGTCACGCAACAGGTGTGGTTTTGTCGCGCGGCTCGGGCGTCAGCAGATGCCGGATCAGGGCCACTGGATGCGCCTTGAGGCTGAGGCGGGTGGCCACGTAATCTTCGACTACCTGCTCGCCTAGCGTCATCTGTGGCAGATAGGCTGCGGGCTCGTCCAGCGCCTCGCCCTCCAGATCCTGCGAGAACAGCGGCAAGGGCTTCGCGGTGGCAATCGCTTTGGCCTGCCACAACGCCTCGCGCCTTGTCAGATCGCAGGCGGAGAAGGCATCGGCCTCAGCCAACCGTTCGATTACCGAGGGGCCAAGTCCGGCACGACGCCACACATCATCCACCTGATGGTAGCCATTACCGCGCGCGGCGGTCAGCCAGCTGGCATCTTCCTCGCTCAGGCCCTTGATCTGGCGGAACCCCAGCCGCAGAGCCAACCCGCCGTGACCGTCGGGTTCCATCACATTGTCCCAGAAACTGGCATTGATACAGACGGGGTGCACCTGAACCCCATGTTCACGCGCGTCGCGCACGATTTGCGCTGGGGCATAAAATCCCATGGGCTGTGAATTCAGCAGCGCGCAGGCGAAAATCCCCGGATGGTGGCATTTGATCCAGGCCGAGGCATAGACCAGCAGCGCAAAGCTGGCCGCGTGACTTTCGGGGAAACCGTAAGAGCCGAAGCCTTCGATCTGCGAAAAACAGCGTTCGGCGAAATCCTGTTCATAGCCGTTCCGCTCCATCCCGCGCAGGAACAAGGACCGGAATTCGCTGACATTACCATGTTTCTTGAACGTCGCCAGCGACCGCCGCAGCCGGTCCGCCTGTTCGGGGGTGAAGCCCGCGCCGACGATGGCGATCTGCATCGCCTGTTCCTGAAACAGCGGCACGCCCAGCGTTTTGCCCAGCACCTCACCCAGCGCGTCCGAAGGGAAGCTGACCTCCTCCTCGCCATTCCGGCGGCGGATGTACGGATGAACCATGTCGCCCTGAATGGGGCCGGGGCGGATGATGGCGACCTCGATCACCAGATCATAGAAATTGCGCGGACGCATTCGTGGCAGAAAGTTCATCTGCGCGCGCGATTCCACCTGAAACACCCCGACCGAGTCCGCCTTGCACAGCATGTCATACACCGCCGGGTCCTCGGGCGGCAGGGTGGCAAGGGTATAGCCGGTTTGGTGGTGCTGCGTGATCAGGTCGAACGCCTTGCGGATGCACGTCAGCATGCCAAGGCTGAGGACATCGACCTTCAGAATACCAAGACTGTCGATATCGTCCTTGTCCCAGCAGATGACCGTACGGTCCTCCATCGTGGCGTTTTCGATGGGGACGAGTTCATCCAGCCGCCCCTCGGTAATGATGAATCCGCCGACGTGTTGCGAGAGGTGGCGGGGGAAGCCGTCGATCTCATAAACCAATGTTAGAGTCTGTTTTAAGCGGCGATCTTCGGGATCAAGGCCGATTTCGCGCATCCGTTCCGCCTCGAGCCCCTTGGCCGAGAAGAACCCCCATAGCTGTGAGGACAGAGCCGAGATCGTGTCTTCGGTCAGGCCCATCGCCCGGCCCACTTCGCGGATGGCGCGCTTGCCGCGATAGTGGATCACGGTTGCGCAGAGGCCCGCGCGGTGGCGGCCATAGCGGTCATAGATGTGCTGGATCACCTCTTCGCGGCGTTCATGTTCGAAATCGACATCGATATCGGGCGGCTCGTCCCGCGCCTCGGACACAAAGCGCTCAAAGACCATCGTGCCCAGTTCTGGACTGACCTCGGTGATGCCAAGGCAGTAGCAGACCACCGAATTGGCCGCCGAGCCGCGCCCCTGACACAGGATATCGCGGGATCGGGCGAAGGTGACGATGTCACGGACGGTCAGGAAATAGGGTTCATATTTCAGCTTGCCGATCAGGGTCAGTTCATGCGCCAGCATTTTCTTGGCCTTCTCGGACGCGCCCGCCGGATAACGCCAGTTCAACCCCTCATGGGCCAGACGGTGCAGGCGCTGGGTCGGGGTTTCCTGGTCGCTGCCTTCGTTGGGGTATTCATAGCGTAGCTCATCCAGCGAGAATTGTAGCTGCTCGCTGACCATATGGGCGCGGGTGACAGCGCCTTCATGGCCTTTGAAAATGCGCAGCATCTCGGTTTCCGAGCGCAGGCGCTGCTCTCCATTGGCCAGAGCGTCGCGGCCCAGATCGTCGACCTTGCGGCGCAGTCGGATGGCGGTCAGTACATCGGCCAGTTTGCGACGGGTACCATGGTGCATTATCGGCGCAGCGCTGGCGAGGGTGGGGAGGTTGAGTTGTTGTGATTCAGTCTCTAATACAGAGAAATACTCACTGTCTGCGCCATCATATCTGGGGTGCATCACCAGATGCATCCGCCCGGAAAAGCGGCGCGTCAGCTTTTGCGCCTGTGTCCGCCAAGCACTCGCGCCGCCCTGCGGCCGGGTCGCTTGTGGCCAGAGCAGCAGGTGCAGACCGTCGGAGAATTCCATCAGGTCGGACAGGTGCAGGATACAGTCACCTTTCTCGGCCCGTAGGCGACCCGCCGACAGGATACGGCACAGGTTGCCCCAGCCCTGCCGGTTGAGAGGCAGGGCGGTGACGGTGGGCGCGTCGGTGAAGATCAGCCGTGCCGCAGGGATCAGGCGTGGCACCGCGTGGATTGGGTAGGAGGGCGGTTTGGGAATGTGATCGGGGCAGGGCGGGCCGATGGGCGTGTTCTGCCCCTCCCATTCCACACGTTCGCGCACCTTTCGGGCGATCTCGCGCGCCTGGGTATGGGCGCGCACGATCCCGGCGACCGAGTTGTGATCGGCAATCGCGATGGCGGGCAGGCCAAGGGTGACGGCACGCTGCATGTATTCCTCGGGGTGCGAGGCCCCGGTGAGAAAGGTGAAATTCGACGTGATCGACAGCTCGGCATACATGGCGATTCCACATTATATTCACCTTTTGTTCTTTTTCGAGTCCTTTGCGCAGGAAACGGGTCGATTGCAGTTTCCCCTCTGGGCAGGGTGGCAGAAAAAGGAGACCCGAGATGTTCAAGATCACTGCCCTTCCCACCCCCCAAGTCCGCGCGCTTCAGGCCGGAGGGCCGGACGCATATGGCGACTCACCCGAGCACGCCGTTTCCAAAGGTGCGGGCAATCCCTGCCGACATTGCCTACAAAACATACCAGAAGGCCAAGAAATGCTGATATTGGCGCATCGCCCTTTTCCAGAGGCACAACCTTACGCGGAAACGGGTCCGATCTTTCTATGTGCCAGCCCGTGTAAGCGATATGAGGGCACGGAGCTGCCCGAGATTTTGACCACCTCTCCGGACTATCTGATCAAGGGGTATGGATTGGATGACCGGATCGTCTATGGCACCGGGGTGATCGCCCCGACAGATCAGATTGGTGCGGCGGTAAAGGACATCTTTGCCCGTGCGGACATCGCCTATGTCCACGTGCGATCCGCCCGAAACAACTGCTATCAGGCGCGAATCGACCGGTCTTAAAGCTTGACCCGGTGCATCCCCCGGCGCGGCTGATCCAGATCATCCGCTGGGCCATCATCGGCACGGGATGAGGTCAGGGCGAGGAACACATCCTCGAGATCGGCCTCTTCGGTGCGCACGTCGCGGATGCGGATGCCTGCGGCGCGCACGGCCTCCAGCACCTGTTCAGCGCTGGTCTGGGAGCTGCGATATTGCAGGACAAGGCTGCCATCATCGCGCAAAGCGGCTTCGACACCATCGGTTGTGGGCAGATCCACCACGGGGCTGTCGGGAAGGATCACCATCGTCCGGCTGTCCATCCGACCCAGCAGGTTGGCGGTGCTGTCCTGCGCAATCTTTTCGCCGTGGTTGATGATGGCGATCTCGTCACACATCTCTTGCGCTTCTTCCAGATAATGCGTGGTCAGGATGATCGTCATGCCCTGTTCGTTCAGCTTGCGTACATTGGTCCAGAGCATCTGGCGCAGTTCGATATCCACGCCTGCCGTGGGTTCATCCAGAACCAGAATCTTGGGGTGGTGCACCAGTGCCTTGGCCAGCAAAAGCCGTCGTCGCATGCCGCCCGATAGCGTGCGGGCATAGGCCTCGGCCTTGTCGCTGAGGCCGACAAGTTCGAGAATTTCATCGCTGCGGCGCTGCGACTTGGGTACGCCATAGAGCCCGGCCTGCACCTCCAATGCGCCGCGCGGGGTGAAGAACGGGTCCAAGTTCAGTTCTTGCGGCATCACGCCAATGGCAGCGCGGGACTGACGGGGGTGTTGGTCCTGGTCAAACCCCCAGATCGACACTGAACCCGCCGATTTCACCACCAGACCGGCCAGAATGTTGATCAGAGTCGATTTCCCGGCCCCGTTCGGCCCCAATAGCCCAAAGACCGAGCCGTGCGGGACGGTCAGATCAATGCCCTTCAGCGCGTGCTTTTCAGGCTGGCCCTTACCACCGCGATAGGTCTTGCGCAGCCCTTCGATCCTGATTGCCGCATCGCTCATGTGGCTCTTGCCCCCGGTTTGCTCATCGCTCATAAACGCACCTAAACCATGCCCGCGAGGCCGACAACCGAAGAAGGATCGCCAGCCGTGACCATCGAAGCGCCGGAAACCAAGATCGTCGAAACCTCTCGTGTTGCCTGCGACGGCGGCGAGGGTGCGCTGGGCCATCCGCGGGTCTGGCTGCAGATCCCCGAGGATACCGGCTGGGTTGAGTGCCCCTATTGCGATTGCAAATATGTGCTGGCGGATCAGGATCAGTAGGCCCGTCACAAAACTGTTACGCGTCCTATTTCCGCCCGAGTGAAGACTCTATATCCTGACGAAATAGCTTTATGATTCCAGGGCGCGAAGATGCTCTTTTCCGTGCAGGTCATGCACCTTTCAGACCGGGATATTGTGGCCAAGGGCGGCCACCGGAACGTTTATGCCTGCCCCAACCAGCCAGAGTTGCTGGTCAAAGTGACGCGTCCCAGAACCCGCCGCAACAGATCCATCATGAAACGCGCTGTGCGTCGTCTGCTGCCCGATTCAGCATTCCGAAACGCCTTGAAAGAGCTGGAGTGCGAGATGAAGGCGGCGCTGAAAAGTGGTCTGGACATTTCCAGACTGCCACTGGCGCGGTCCTTTGGTGTCGTGCAGACAGATGTCGGGCCCGGCGTCGTGGTCGAGAGGATCAGCACCGAAGATGGCGCATTAGCGCAGAACTTGCTGTCGATGTGCGCGCGGCAGGAAATGACGGCTGAGACATTGGATGATCTGAACATCTTTGTCCGAAAGCTTTTTGAGTTCCAAATTGTGGGTCGGGACATCCATGGGAAAAACATCGTCTATGGATTGCGTGACGACATACGTATGTTCTTTCTGATCGATGGGTACGGGGAACGAAACCTTGTGCCGTTACGCTCGTTAAGTCGCAGGCTGAATGATCGGTCATTGAACAAGCAGATGCAGCACATTGCGCAGCAATCCGGGATGAACTGGGACAAGACGAACCGCGCCTTCAGTATCGCGTGATTTATCCTGAGCGGGTGTCTTGTGCATCTATGTTTTTTTAAACACAGATCGGCTTCAACTGCTCCAATAGTCATTTTTTCCCAAAATGCGCCCATATTTGCGTGATACGCTGTGCCGCATTCGTCTTAGGTGAGTGTGATGACTGAGATTACTCAAACGGACAGCGCAAGCCCGGTTTTTGGCTGGGTCGGATTCTGTTTCGCTGCTATGGCGTTGTTCGCCGCCTTGTTTGTGTTTTGGGCGGGACCGTTTGCGCCTCAGCAATCTACAGGCGTCACGCTTGGCGAACTGGCGGCCGAGATCGGGAAATCGACCCTGCGTGCCGCTACGGGGGCAGAGCAACCCGAGCCTGTAGCCCGAACCCGCGATCTGGATGATTTTTTGCAAATCGGTGTGGCGATGCTTGGCGGGCTGGCGATTGTTGTTTCGGTCATTGGCCTTCTGCGTCACGAAAGGCGTCGCCCGGCCATCGCCGGAATGGTTATCGGTGTTGGTGCCATTCTGTTTCAGTTTTTCGCATTTGCGTTTTTTGCGTTCCTCGGTGTGCTGGTCATAATGGCTCTGGTGCATAGTTTTTCGGACTTTTTCAGCGGCCTCTTTGGGGGTTAGGGCACGTTCCTGACTGGTCACCCGTCTGCCCCTGTGGCAGAACGATCCCTGACCGACAGGGAGAGCGCGCATGAGCAATTTCGGAAAAGGGTGTCATCTGCATCTGATCGACGGATCAGCCTTTATTTTTCGGGCCTATCACGCGCTTCCCCCGCTGACGCGCAAATCCGATGGGCTGCCCATCGGCGCTGTATCGGGCTTCTGCAACATGCTGCAGAAATATGTCGAAGGGAACGCGGGACCGGATGCGCCGACCCACGTGGCGGTGATCTTTGACAAGGGCTCGCACACGTTCCGCAATGATCTCTATGACCTCTACAAGGCCAACCGCGAGGCCATGCCCGAGGACCTGCGCCCCCAGATGCCCCTGACTCGCGAAGCGACCCGCGCTTTCAACATCGCCTGCAAAGAGTTGGAAGGCTATGAAGCCGACGATATCATCGCCACGCTGGCCGTCCAGGCGCGTGAGGCAGGCGGGCGCGTGACCATTGTCAGCTCGGACAAAGACCTGATGCAGCTGGTGGGCGGCGGCGTCGAAATGCTGGACGCGATGAAGAACAAGCGTATCGACCGCGACGGCGTGGTTGAGAAGTTCGGCGTGGGGCCTGAACGGGTGGTGGATGTGCAGGCGCTTGCGGGGGATTCTGTCGATAACGTACCCGGTGCGCCGGGGATTGGGGTGAAAACGGCGGCCCTGTTGATCAATGAATACGGTGATCTGGAAACCCTGCTGGACCGCGCGGAAGAGATCAAACAGCCCAAACGCCGCCAGACCCTGATCGAAAAGCGCGACCAGATTGAGCTGTCGAAAAAACTGGTGCAGTTGGACGAAAACACCCCGCTGGATTTCACGCTGGATGATCTTGAGGTTCAGGACCCCGACGCTGAGACCCTGCTGGGGTTCTTGGCGGATATGGAGTTCCGCACCCTCACCAAGCGAATTGCCGACAAGCTGGGGGCCGAGGCCCCGGTGATTGCTGATGCGCCTGCGCCCGAAGTTGTGACCGAGGCTGAGGATATCTCTTTCGACGCCTCGAAATACGAATGCGTGCGCGATGCAACCGCGCTGCAGGCGTGGATCGACCGCGCTTATCAGACCGGCTGGGTGGCCGTCGATACCGAGACCACCGGATTGAACGAAATGATCGCCGATCTGGTGGGTATTTCGCTAAGTGTTGAGGCGGGTTCGGCCTGTTACATCCCGCTGACTCACCGCGATGGGGCATCGGATGACTTGTTCGGCTCAGACGCGCTGGCCGAGGGGCAGATGCAGCTGGATGAGGCTCTAACTTTGCTCAAACCGATGCTTCAGGACGCCTCGATCCTGAAAATCGGCCAGAACATGAAATACGACGCCAAGATTTTCGCGCGCTATGGCGTGGACGTGGCGCCAATCGACGACACGATGCTGATGTCTTACGCCATGCATGGCGGCGAACACGGGCATGGGATGGATACGCTGTCCGAGCGTTACCTGAACCACACGCCCATTCCGATCAAACCGCTGCTGGGGTCCGGCAAATCCGCAATCACTTTCGACAAGGTGCCGATTGACGAGGCCACTGCCTATGCCGCTGAGGATGCGGATATCACGCTGCGCCTTTGGAAACTGTTCAAGCCGCAACTGCATCAGGTGCAGGTGACGACGGTGTACGAGACACTCGAACGCCCTCTGGTGCCGGTCCTCAAGGAAATGGAGATGCACGGCATCAAGGTGGACCGCGATGTCCTGAGCCGCATGTCCAACGCCTTCGCGCAAAAAATGGCCGGGTTAGAGGCTGAAATTCACGAATTGGCCGGTGAGAATTTCAATGTGGGATCGCCCGCGCAACTGGGTGAGATTCTGTTCGACAAGATGGGGCTTGAGGGCGGTAAGAAAGGCAAGACTGGGAAGTATTCGACCGGGGCTGACATTCTGGAAGACCTTGCCACCGAACACGAACTGCCCCGCCGGGTGTTGGACTGGCGGCAGCTTTCCAAGCTGAAATCGACCTATACCGATGCGCTGCAAACCCATATCAACCCGGATACAGGCCGGGTGCATACGTCTTACTCGATCACGGGGGCGAATACCGGGCGTCTGGCCTCGACCGATCCGAACCTGCAGAACATCCCGGTGCGCACCGAAGAAGGGCGTCGCATTCGTGAGGCGTTTATTGCCGAGCCGGGCAATGTGATGGTTAGCCTCGACTATAGCCAGATTGAATTGCGGATTTTGGCTCATATCGCTGACATTTCGACCCTGAAACAGGCGTTTTCGGATGGGTTGGACATTCACGCCATGACCGCCTCCGAGATGTTTGACGTGCCGCTGGATGAGATGACACCTGAAATCCGCCGCCAGGCTAAGGCGATCAATTTTGGTGTGATTTACGGGATTTCGGGCTTTGGTCTGGCGCGCAATCTGCGCATTCCTCGGTCCGAGGCGCAGGGGTTCATTGACCGCTATTTCGAACGCTTTCCGGGTATACGGACATATATGGACGACACCATCGCTTTTGCGAAAGAGAACGGATACGTGCAGACGCTGTTCGGCCGCAAAATCCATACGCCTGAGATCAATGCCAAGGGGCCGCATGCCGGGTTCTCGCGTCGGGCGGCGATCAACGCGCCGATTCAGGGCACGGCAGCAGATGTAATCCGGCGCGCGATGGTGCGGATGCCGGATGCGATCAACGGGCTGCCTGCCAAGATGCTATTGCAGGTGCATGACGAATTGCTGTTCGAAGTGGCTGAGGATGCAGTGGATCAGGTGATTCGTGTGGCGCGCGATGTGATGGAGGGAGCATCGGACCCCGCGGTGAAGCTGGACGTGAAGCTAAGCGTGGATGCAGGGCAAGGCGCGAATTGGGCCGAGGCGCACTAAGAAGCGCTGCTCATCAGGCCCGGCGGGCCCTCTTCGCAGCGGGTCAATCCTGCGTCTTGACCAGACGGTTCACCAACTGTTGTACGGTGGGTCCCAGGATAAAGATGACCGTAAAGGCGATGGGCCAGCAAAACCCCCAAGCAGACATCCAATCGCCGAATGTGGTGGGCCCAAATCCTATGGCCTTGACAGTGGCAATTCCTGTGACGATGCAGGACATCAGCCCCGACATGATCAGACAGAACACAATGCGCGAAAAGCGGGCAGGGATCATCACAGTTCCTTCAAGTCATTGTGGTGATGTCTGCGCGATTTTTTTTGAAAAGGCCAGATATCAGAACTCTACCCAGTCCAGACTGTTGAAAGTTTGCGCTGTTGAGGGGGTATATTCGGCACTGACCCAGCCGGAATAGCCCATTTCGTCAAAGGCCTCGAAAAGCGCAGCAAAGTCTGTTGGCCCGCGTCCGGGCTCGGACCGGTCTGGGGCGGCACCGATCTGAGCATGGGTGACAATGTGGTGAAAGCGGTGCCAGACGTCCAGCGCGTCACCGTGGATCATATGAGCGTGGAAGCTGTCATATTGCAGGCCGATATTGGGCCGGTCCACCAAGGCCAGAACTTTGGCAGCCAGATAATAATCGTTCAGGAAGTAGTTGGGTTGTGAGACAGGGTTCAGCGGCTCGATCGTAAAGTGCTGTTTAGGGGCGAAATCGGCGGCCCATTTCAGGTTCTCAACCATGGTTTTTAGTGCATCTGGTCCCGCGCAATACCCCGACATGATATGGATCAGCCCTGGTTTCAAAACATCGGCGTAGCGCATGACGCGGCGGATATCGGACTGAAACCGCGCTTCGCCACCTGGGACCGCAGCATAGCCTGGCTCGCCACCGGTGTAGTTGGGCGGAGGGGCGTTGATCAGCACCAGGTCTAGCCCGTTGGCCAGCAGTGCGCGGCGGGTTTCCTTGGCAGCCGGCTCATAGGGAAACAGGATCTCGACTGCCTGAAACCCGGCCTCCGCCGCGGCCTGAAACCGGTCGAGATAGGGCAGCTCGGTAAAGAGCAGCGAGATGTTGGCGGCGAATTTCGGCATAAGAGGTCCCACGTGATGCTGGCCGGACCTTAGCCTTGGGGCGATTTCAACGAAAGAGACTGAAAACGACAGTTTGTCGAAAACCGGCCAGAACCATCGGCCCGAATCAGCCAGCCTTCAGCCATCACGGTGGATCATTTTCGGCCACCGTTCCAACAGAAGGTCTGACACCATGGCGATGAGCCCTGACCCCGTGCGCGGGAACACTCTTTCTGTGTCTGCGGGGCGCCGCTCGGCTGTATCCGGCAATGGTCTGGCAGTGGCGTCCATGCTGACATGGGCAGCCGGGTTTCCTGCGGCCGAGGTTTTGCTGCAAACTTGGCCTCCGATTACGTTGCTGTTGGCGCGGTTGGCGTTGGCAGTGCTGGTGATGGTGCCGGTCTGGGTGTTGATGGATGGGCCCGCGCGGGTGTTGCGCGCGCGTTGGGGGCACGCGATGTTTGTCGGCGCTGCGCTGGGGTCGGGGATGTTCCTGATCATTCTGGCGCAAAAGCTGACTGACCCGGTGACGGTTGCGATTATTGCGTCCGGCGCGCCCTTGTTTGCAACTCTGCTGGAACTGGCGACAGGTACGCGGCGCTTGCGGTGGAATTTTGCACTGGGCGTGGTCGTGTCGATCATCGGAGGGCTGATTGCAACCAGCGCGCTGGCCCCGGCGCAATTAGGTTTGGGTGCGGCCTGCGCCATTGCGTCCACGGCCCTGTTTTGCTGGGCCAGTATGGCGACGGCGCGGGATTTCCCGGCGCTTAGCCAGACAGGGCGCAGTACGATCACTTTTGTCGGCGGGCTGGTAACGGCCTCGGTTCTGTTTTTCTGCGCCGCGCAAATGGGTGTCAGCGTTGCACCGACAGCGCCGGTCGATATGCAACAGATGGGCATGCTTGTGATGTATGCGCTGATCTCAATGGGGTTGAGTCAGGTCTTTTTCATCGCATCCGTTGGCAAAATCGGCGTGGCGCTGGCCGCATTCCACATCAACATTGCGCCGTTTTACGTGATGTTGATCATGCTGGTAATGGGCGAGGACTGGAACTGGACCCGCGCGCTGGGCGCGGGGATCGTTGCAATCGCCGTGCTGTTGGCGCAGGACCGTCGCGTGATGCGCCGGGTCTAATCCGGCAACTCCTCGGACCGGATTAAGGGAAAAAACTGCCCGCCCGACCAGACGCCGAACCACCCGTCGCTATGTTCGGCGATATCGACCATCCGGTAAAAGCTCTTGCGGTCGATCCGCGCCTCAAGATTTGCGCGGATCAGGATGTAGGGCGCGGGTTCCTCGGATTCGGGGTCGATGACAATGCGGATTGGATGGTCGGGCCCTGCGACGGCTTCATCCCCCACATGGGTGGTGAAACATAGCGTCTGCGCCGTGCCCTTGCCCGTCGCATCGAAATCGACCGCCACGAAAGGTGCGTCCTCGACAGTGATTCCCACCTTCTCGACCGGGGTAACGAGGTAATATTTCCCGTCTTCCTTCTTAAGAATTGACGAAAATAGCTTCACAAGCTCGAACCGGTTGATCGGCGACCCTAGATAAGTCCAAGAGCCATCTTTGGCGATATGGATGTCCAGATCGCCACAAAACGGAGGATTCCACAGATGAACCGGGGGTAGGCCCTTGGTTTTGGCGGCATTGACTGATGCCGCAATGCCATCAGGGGAAGGTGTCACAGGTTTTTGTCCGCTCATTACTTTTGCCATTTCCTTTTCGCGCGATACACTTCAACCATATTAGTCCACGGAAGGGAAAGTCATGACCGAACCTGCCGACCTCGTGTCCGAGATCGAAGCGCTGGAAACCAAACTGCAAGAGGCCAAGTCCTCGATCACCCGTCGCTTTATCGGACAGGAGAGGGTCGTGGACCTGACCCTGACCGCTCTGCTGTGCGGCGGGCATGCGTTGCTGATCGGTCTGCCCGGTCTGGGTAAGACGCGATTGGTCGAGACGCTGTCGACAGTGATGGGCCTGCACGGCAACCGCATCCAGTTCACGCCGGACCTGATGCCTGCCGATATTCTGGGGTCCGAGGTTCTGGATACCGCCGAAGATGGCAGCCGCCATTTCCGCTTTATTTCGGGCCCGATCTTTTGCCAGCTGCTGATGGCGGATGAGATCAACCGCGCCAGCCCCCGGACGCAATCGGCGCTGCTGCAAGCGATGCAGGAACGCACTGTGACAGTGGCGGGCGAGGATCGCTCGCTGGGGACGCCATTTCACGTATTGGCGACGCAGAACCCGATTGAGCAGGAAGGCACCTATCCGCTGCCCGAGGCGCAGTTGGACCGCTTCCTTGTGCAGATCGACGTGGAATACCCCGATCGCCAGACCGAGCGGGATATTCTGCTGGCCACAACAGGCGTCGAAGAAGATGACGCGCATGAGATTTTCACCAAAGAGGAATTGCTGGCCGCTCAGGTTCTGTTGCGGCGCATGCCCGTCGGAGATTCGGTGGTTGAGCTGATCCTCGATCTGGTGCGCGCCTTCCGCCCGGATGAGGCTGGCGTGTCCGAACGAGTGGCGGAAACGGTCGCTTGGGGGCCGGGTCCTCGTGCGGCGCAGGCGTTGATGATGACAGTGCGCGCGCGCGCAATGCTGCAGGGGCGGTTGGCCCCGAATGCCGAGGACGTCTTGGATATGGCGCGCCCTGTGCTCAGCCACCGGATGGCGCTGAACTTCGCGGCGCGCGCGCGCGGGGACAGCCTTGCTGATCTGATCGAAAGCACCGCTGCCGGGTTGATCCGCACCGAGGCTGCGGCGTGAATGCCGCGCTGACCCTTCGTGAAAGATCCGAGGCCGAGGCGTCCCGGCTGCCGCCCCTTTTGGCGCGAGCTGAACATCTGGCCGGAACGGTTCTGCTGGGCGATCACGGGCGCAGGCGGTCGGGTCTGGGTGATGATTTCTGGCAGTACCGCCCGGCGCAGATCGGTGACAGTCGTCGGATGATCGACCATCGCCGCTCGGCGCGCGGGGATCAGCAATTTGTGCGCGAGCGCGAATGGCAGATCGCGCAATCGGTGATGCTGTGGGTCGATCAGGGCGCCTCGATGCGGTTTGCGTCTGACAAGAACCACCCGACCAAGGCCGACCGGGCGCGCTTGCTGGGTCTGGCCACGGCCATCCTGCTGGTACGGGGTGGCGAACGTGTTGGCCTGACAGGAACAGCACTACCGCCTCGGCGCGGCAACGCTCAGATCGTGCGGCTGGCGCAAGCCTGGTCCGAGGATGCCGAGGCCGACTATGCTCCACCCGAGCACCGCGCCATGATCCCGCATGCGCGGGCCGTTTTCATTTCCGATTTTCTGGGGCCCATGGACGAGGTCGAACTGGCCCTGACCAAAGCTGCGGACCGGGGCGTTCGCGGCGTTCTGTTGCAGGTGCTGGACCCGACTGAGGAAAGTTTTCCCTATCGCGGTCGGACCATTTTCGAAAGCGTCGGCGGCACGACCCGCCACGAGACATTGAAGGCCGGAGAGCTGCGCGATCGCTATCTGGACCGGCTTGCCAAACGCAAGGATGCGCTGACGCAGTTGTGCCGCGCGACCGGTTGGCAACTTGGGCTGCATCATACGGGTGACAGCGCGCAGGCGGCTCTGTTGTGGCTTTATCGTGCGTTGGATCGGGGGTCTGTATGACGATTTTGGCAGGCATCGGTTTTACCGCGCCATGGGTGTTGCTGGGTCTGCTGACCCTGCCGATCCTGTGGCTGATCCTGCGCGCCGTGCCGCCAGCGCCGATCCGGCGGCTGTTTCCGGCTGTGACTCTGTTGCTGGGGCTGAAGGATGAAGAAAGCGTCTCGGACCGCACGCCGTGGTGGCTGCTTTTGTTGCGGATGCTGGCGGCGGCGGCGATCATCATCGGACTTGCAGGGCCGGTTTTGAACCCCTCGCGTGATCAAGCGGGGTCCGGCCCGCTGATGCTGGTGCTGGATGCCAGTTGGGCCGGGGCCACCCGCTGGTCCGCAACGCTGGATCAGATTGACGCGCAACTGGCCGAGGCCGGACGCGCCGGGCGCACCGTTGCGATCCTGAGCCTGACGGAACCCGAAGCACCGGTGTTCCAATCCGCCGAAGACTGGCGTGGCAGGTTGCCGGGGCTGGCGCCGACACCCTGGCAACCGACCGAGGTGCAGATAGAACAGACCCTGGCTGCGCTTGATCAGTTGGACGGGGGCTTCGACACGCATTGGTTCAGTGATCGTCTCGACTTTGATGGCCAGGAAACGATCCTAGCGACATTGCAAGGGCGGGGTGAGGTCACGGTGTATCAGGCGGCCTCAGCGGTTGTTGCCCTTTTGCCTGCCACATATCAGGACGGGCTGATCCAACTGACAGCGCAGCGGACCGAACCTGGCCCAGCCCAGCAGATCACTGTTTTGGCGCAGGGCCGTGACCCGGCTGGAGTGATGCGCGTTCTGCAATCCGCGGCGATGGAATTTGCCAGCGGCGAAACGCAGGCGCAGGTCGAACTGGCCTTGCCGTCCGAGCTGCGCGCACGGATCACTCGGTTTGAAATTCAGGGCCAGCGCTCGGCGGGCGCGATGACCTTGACTGATGACAGCCTGCGCAGGCGCGAGGTTGCGCTGATCGCGGGAACCCTGAACCGCGAAGGGCTGGAGCTGTTGTCGCCGCTGCATTACTTGACGCAGGTTTTGACCCCTACGGCGGATTTTGTCGAAGGCGGGTTGATGAATGTTCTGCCCGCGAACCCAGATGTGATCGTGCTGGCCGATGTGGCGAAACTTTCTGCGGGTGAGCAAGAAGCTGTTGTCGAATGGGTGGAACAAGGCGGGTTGCTGTTGCGCTTTGCCGGACCGCGTATGGCTGCCAGCGATCTGGGCCGCGATGCCGAGGATACACTGTTGCCGGTACGGCTGCGCAGCGGTGGCCGCTCGGTCGGTGGTGCGATGAGCTGGGGTGAGGCCAAGGGGCTTGCCCCCTTCCCCGAAGGCTCGCCCTTTTATGGCTTACGGGTGCCGTCGGACGTTTCCGTTACGACGCAGGTGATGGCGCAACCTGACCCTAATCTGGCGGATCGAGTGATTGCATCGCTGTCGGATGGGACGCCACTGGTCACGCGCAAAGCGCTGGGTCTGGGGCAGGTGGTGCTGTTTCACGTAACGGCAGATGCGGAATGGTCCAGCTTGCCTCTGTCCGGTTTGTTCGTCGAAATGTTGGATCGTCTGGCTGTCGCCTCGGCAGCTAAGTCGCGGCAAGAGTCTCAGTTGCAGGGCACCACCTGGGCGCCAGTGCAAGTCATGGACGGTTTTGGCGGTTTGATGGATGCAGGGAATCTTGCCGGTGTCGACGGGGTTGATCTGGTGACGGGCACGATCGGTCCTGACTTGCGCCCCGGTCTCTATGAAAGCGGCAAACAGAAGCTGGCGTTGAACGTCTTGGCTGAAGATACCGTTCTGACGCCGGCCTCTTGGCCTTCGGATGTGCCGATCAAAGGGCAGGAAATCAGCACTGAAACCCCGATTGGAGGCATATTGCTCAGTCTTGCGCTGCTGTTGTTGACCGTGGACGTGATCGCCTCGTTGGCGTTGTCGGGGCGGCTTGGTCTTGCGCGCGCGGTGGCGATTGCGCTGGGCGCAGTGCTGATCGCACCCGAGGTGCAGGCGCAAACGCCCGACGAGACCGAGTTTGCCCTGAACGCAACGACTGAACTGGTGTTGGCCCATGTGCTGACCGGAAATGCCGACGTGGATGAGATCGCAGAGGCCGGGATGCGCGGGTTGGCGCAGACCCTGTTCTACCGCACGTCGGTGGAACCGGCCGGGCCTGTGGGCGTTGATCTGGAGCGTGATGAACTGGCGTTTTTCCCGCTGCTCTACTGGCCGATCACGCCGGATCAACCGCAACCCTCGGTCGAGGCGTATTCCAAGCTGAACGCCTATCTGCGCTCGGGTGGCATGATCCTGTTTGACACGCGCGATTCCAACGTGGCGCGGTTCGGGGCTGCCAGCCCCAATGGACGCAAGCTACAGCAACTGGCCGCGCCGCTGAATATCCCTTCGTTAGAGCCGATCCCGCGTGACCATGTGCTGACGCGGACATTCTACCTGTTGCAGGATTTTCCGGGTCGCCATGCCGGAGCGGATGTGTGGGTTGAAGCCGCCCCACTGGATGCGGAACAGATCGAGGGGATGCCCTTCCGCAACCTCAATGACAATGTGACACCGGTGGTGATTGGTGGCAATGACTGGGCCGCAGCCTGGGCGGTGGATCGCAATGGTCAGGCACTTCTGCCCGTCGGGCGCGGATATGCCGGAGAGCGACAGCGCGAATTGGCCAATCGTTTCGGGGTCAATCTGGTGATGCATGTGCTGACCGGGAATTACAAATCGGATCAGGTGCATGTGCCTGCTCTGCTGGACAGGTTGGGACAATGACGGGAACCGTACTTTTTGATCCGCTGATCCCGTGGCCTGTTCTGGCAGTGGTGGCGGCGATTGCGATAGCCGGGGTGGCTGTTGCCCTGTGGCGTGGTCTGTCCGGCTGGGCATTGCGTGGGCTGGCGGCCCTGGTGGTGATTGCGGCGTTATCCGGGCCGGTCTATCAGGTCGAGGACCGTGCGCCTCTGACCGACATCGTGCTGATGATCGAAGACGAAAGCGCCAGTCAGACCTTGTCGGACCGGGCTGAACAAACAGCGCAAGCGGCGGATGCCCTGGCGGATGAGATCGAATCCCGCGACAACACCGAGCTGCGCCGCATCAAGGTCGGCGATGGCGACGGCGACGAGGGCACCCAGGTTATGGCCGCGTTGAATGAGGCGTTGGCCGAAGAACCCCGCGCCCGGATCGCGGGTATCGTTGTCGTTTCGGACGGGATCGTGCATGACGCGGATCAGGCCCCGGACCTCTCAGCGCCGACGCATCTGTTGCAGACCGGGCGCTCCAGCGACTGGGACCGCCGCCTGATTGTCCGCAACGCCCCGGCTTTTGCCATTATCGGCGAGCCCGTGACCCTGACCCTGCGGGTCGAGGATAGCGGCGCTGCCCCTGCCGGTGCCACTACAGCGCCGCTTGAAATCTCGGTCGACGGGGCCGAGCCCGAGCAATTCACCATTCCCATTGGCACAGATGTGGAATTGCCCGTCACGCTGCCTCATGGCGGGCGCAATGTGCTGCAATTCACCGTTCCGCAGGCCGAAGGTGAGCTGACCGATCGCAACAACACCGCCTTGATCCAGATGAACGGCGTGCGGGATCGCCTGCGTGTGCTGCTGGTCTCGGGCGAGCCGCATCCCGGCGGGCGGACATGGCGGAACCTGCTGAAATCCGACAGCTCGGTCGATCTGGTGCATTTCACCATCCTGCGTCCACCCGAGAAACAGGACGGCGTGCCGGTGGATGAGCTTTCGCTGATCGCCTTCCCCACGCGTGAGTTGTTTTTGGAAAAGATCAACGATTTCGACTTGATCATCTTTGATCGCTACAAACGGCGCGGAATCCTGCCCGCCATCTATCTGGACAATGTCAGTAACTACATCAATGAAGGTGGTGCAGTTCTGATCGCGGCGGGGCCGGATTTTGCCAGCGCTGATAGTATTTTCCGGTCGCCTTTGGCCTCAATCCTTCCGGCGCAGCCAACTGCACGGGTGATCGAAGAACGCTTTGTCCCTATGGTGACGGATCTGGGTCAGCGCCATCCGGTGACGACCGATCTGGGTGATCCTGAAAACTGGGGCGCGTGGCTGCGGCAGATCGACGTGAACCAGCGCCGGGGTGAGATGCTGATGACCGGCGTGGACGACCGCCCCTTGCTGGTGCTGGACCGTGTGGGTGAGGGGCGCGTGGCGATGTTGGCCTCGGATCACGCGTGGCTGTGGAGCCGCGGGTTCGAAGGCGGCGGACCGCAATTGGAACTGCTGCGCCGTCTGGCGCATTGGATGATGAAAGAGCCCGAGCTAGAGGAAGAGGCGCTGTGGGCCGAAGCCAACGGTCAAATCATGCGCATCATTCGCCAGACCCTTGAAGATGAGGTCGGCCCCGTGACCGTCACGCTTCCCAACGGCGAAACGCTTGAGGTGACATTGGACGAGGTCTCGCCCGGTCGGTTCGAAGCGCAGTATTACGGGCCCGAGATTGGCCTCTATCGTTTGCAGGAGGGTGAGCACTCGGCGGTGATCGGCCTTGGCCCCGCCGCGCCAAAAGAGTTCGAGCGCACGATCGCGACCTCGGAAGTACTGGACCCTATTCTGGCGGGATTGCGCGGTGGCACCATCCGGGTCGAGGAGGGTTTGCCGTCGATCCGAAATGTGCGGGCCGGACGACCGGCCTCGGGACGAGGATGGATCGGCCTAACACCACGCGACGCTTATGAAACGCGCGATGTCACGCAGGCTGGGCTGTTGCCGCCGTGGTTGGTGCTCTTGCTGGCCGGTGGATTTCTTGTCGGCGGGTGGCTGCGCGAAGGGCGGCGCTGACTATTCGAACACAACGCTGACTGTGGGATCACCGGGCAATCCGTCATAGCTGACCGACGCGCCACCTTTACCCTTTGCAGGCGGGACCAGCGGGCCGAAAGAGCCGACCGAAATCAGATCGCCGGGTTGAAACTCGATTCCTTTCGAGATCAGCCACAACGCTGCATTGGCTGGGTGCCCCATGACTGCAGCGCCTGGAGCCTCTGCCAACACCTCCCCATCCGCCGCCCGCAAAGTGACGGTCATATCTGACAGGGCCTGGGACATCGCGGTAGGGTCGGAGACAGGAATATCAGACCCTAAAACACCCAATTTTGGCGCCACCCCAATTGCAGTCAACGTAATCGGCGTGATCGGTTCGCCTTCGGCGAGGGCCAGGTCTGGTAGTTCCAAAAATGGGCGAATGGCTGATATGTTTTGCATCACCTCCAGCGGCGTCGTGGCCATGTTGATATCAGCATCTCCCACGACCAGAACCAGATCGGCTTCGAACACCGGGCGTGCGCCCCAGTTCAGCTGAACAGTCGCGCCATCCGCGACCATCATGTCGCGGTACAAGACACCCTGCACCGGTTCATCCGCGCCAAACCGGTCCTGCGCGGGCTTGCTGGTCAGACCCGCTTTGTGGCCGATGATTGGGCCCATATAAGGCTCTAACGCAGCAGAAATTTTAGCCTGCGTACACAATGCGTCTTGCATCGTTCCATCGGCGGACAGTGCCACAGTCGGCGTGTTGGAAAGATAATCCTGAACAAACCGGTCAACCTGCGCATCCGTGGCGCATTCGGCCCAAGCGGGCTGCGTTGCCGCGCAGAACAGCAAGATGGCAGAAAAATAGCGTGCATTTGTCATAGGTAGCCTCCGGTTTGCAAAAAGTCTGGCACAAGCCCTGGCTTCCAAGCAACGGCTTAAGCAGTTCTTCACTCTCTGCCCGGATGCTGGGACGGAATGGCCCGAGGATCGCCCACGATGAGTCTTGCAACAAAACTGGCACAAGAACGGCGTGCGCGGCTTGCCGCTGAGCGCTTGCTTGAAATGAAACAGGCCGAGTTATCGGCGGCCAACCGCAAGCTTGGCCTGCACGCCATAGCTCTGACCAAACGAATTGGCGAGACGCAGGCCGAGGTTGAAACCGTCCGCGGTGAGAATGAGAAGGTCAAATCGGACCTCACACTGGCCAATGCAAAGATTGAAGTGGCCGAGCGGCGGCTGTGGCACTCGATTCAAACCTTCCATGACGGGTTTGCGTTTTTCGACAGTAATAACCGTCTGATCGGCGCCAATACGGCCTATCTGAGCGTCTTTGACGGAATTGAAGAAGTGGCGCCGGGCATTGCCTATCCCCGTATTCTGGAAATTCTCACAGCCGAGGGCCTGATCGACCTTGGAGATGAGGCTGCCCCGGACTGGATAGAAAGAATGAAGGTACGGTGGACGCAAGCCAACCCGCAACCCGAAGTCATTCGTCTATGGAACGGTCACTACTTCAAACTCATCGATCAGCGTGGCAACGGCGGCGATGTGGTTAGTCTAGCGCTGAATATTTCGGCTTCAGTCCGGCATGAGGCTGAATTGCGATCAGCGCTAGAACGGGCCGAAGCGGCCAATCGGGCAAAGTCGGCCTTTCTGGCGAATATGAGCCACGAGATCAGAACCCCAATGAACGGGATCGTCGGCATGACCGAATTGCTGGACGAGACACCTTTGGATGAGGAACAAAGGCTCTATCTCAATACAATTCGCAATTCGGGCGAGGCGTTGCTGGTCATCATCAACGATGTTCTGGACTATTCGAAGATCGAGGCTGACAAGCTGGTCCTGCACCCCGAGCAGTTCGATTTCGAACGCTGTATCCTTGAGGTCGCGATGTTGCTGCAACCGGGTGTGCGGGACAAGGGGCTGACCTTGCTGGTCGACTATGACTTGTTCCTGCCCGCACTGTTTGTTGGCGATCCGGGGCGGGTGCGGCAAGTTCTGACCAATTTGGTGGGCAACGCTGTCAAATTCACTGCCAATGGCCATGTGCTGATCCGCGTCACCGGCGTCCCCAATGCCGAGGCGCAAAGCTGCGATATTCACGTGGCAATCGAAGATACCGGCATCGGGATCGAGCAGGCGAAAATTGACCACATCTTTGGAGAGTTTAATCAGGTCGAAGATGAGAAAAACCGCCAGTTCGAAGGAACCGGGCTGGGTCTGGCTATCACCAAGCGTCTGATCACGTTGATGGGCGGAACGATCTGGGTGGAAGGCGATCCGGGGCAGGGTTCGTGCTTTGGGTTTCGGATATCACTGCCCACGGCCGAAGGTCCTCAGCCCGAACCACCTGATCTTGAAGGCAGGCTCAACCATGTGCTGGTGGTTGAGGATTTGGCGGTCAACCGCGCGATATTGTCCAAACAACTTGGGCGGCTGGGGTCTCGGGTCACTGTCTGCACCTCTGGGGGTGAGGCGTTGGCGGCTATCGACTCATCGGTCGATCTAGTGCTGTGCGACCACGACCTGCCGGATATGGATGGGTTGGAACTTGCCACCACATTGAAGGAACGGGGCTGGGGTGAGTTGCCGATTGTGGTCATGTCTGCCAATCCCGGCACTATACATGCCAATCCCGCCCGTCACCTGATCGAAGGGGTCTTGCAAAAACCCATCCCGCGATCCGAGCTTTACGCGCGCCTGACTGCATTGGGTCAACAAAAGGTGGATGCCCCCGCCCAACAGGAAACCGAGCCAGCGCCCGCCACAGACACCTTGGATCAGCGCCTGATGCGCGTCTTGGCGGCTGAGGATAACAGGACGAACCAGTTGATCCTGCAAAAGATGGTCAAGACGCTGAACATTGACCTGCGCTTTGCTAATAACGGGGCCGAGGCGGTTGAGGCTTATATGAATTTTAACCCCGACCTGATCTTCATGGATATCTCGATGCCCGGAATGGATGGAAAACAGGCTACGGGTGAGATTCGGCGGCATGAGATCCAGACCGGGCGCGCTGTGCCAATCGTTGCGCTGACGGCGCATGCGATGGCGGGCGATGATCAGGGTATCCTGTCTGCGGGGTTGGATCATTACCTGACCAAGCCGCTGCAAAAGCGGAAAATTCATCAGATGATCTTGGATCATGAGCCTGATGACGCACAGCCGGTGATTGATAGCGCAAAGGAACCCACCTAGGTTGTACCCATGTCGGACCGTGGATTTCAACCGCGCGCATTGGGCGAGATTGCCATTCGGTGCGCAGACATGCGCGCAATGGTGGCATTCTATGAGAATGTCATCGGGTTGGAGCGCCTGAGCGGCGACCACAACAGCGCCATCACAATCTTTCGAATTGGCCCAGGATTTGGCGGCCACACGCAGGTATTGGCCTTGTTCCACCACACGGCCGCTCCGCGCCCCGGTTTGCATCCCGCAGGTGCAGGCCGCCCCACGACCGGAGCCGGGTCATCGCAGCATCACATTGCTTTGTCTTTGCCGTTTCAGGAGCAAGAGGCCGTCCTGCGCTGGTATGACCAGTTGGGCCAGCCTTACCGCGTCGAGCAGTTCGGCTGGATCGGTTGGCGCGGTATTTTCACCGAAGACCCCGAAGGCAATACGGTCGAGCTGGTGGCTTATGACACTTCGATGCAGGATCAGGCCTGATAGGGGCGCACAAAGACGGGTTTGTCCTCGGATGACAGGTCGGGGCGGTATTCATACCCACCGCTGTCAAAGTCCAACAGCCCCGCAGGATCGGTCAGGCGGTGCTGGATGACATAGCGCGCCATGGCCCCGCGCGCTTTCTTGGCGAAAAAGCTGACGATCTTGGGGGTGCCCGCCTTGTCCTCCATGAACACAGGAGTGATCACCCGCAGTTTGAGCGCTTTGGGATCAACCGCGCCGAAATATTCCTGACTGGCGCAGTTCACCAGCACGTCCGATCCGATCTGCACGCCCTGCGCGTTCAAAGCCTTGCTTAGCTGATCGCGCCAGTATTCATACAGGTTCTTGCCGCGCCGGGTTTTCAGCTTGCTGCCCATCTCAAGCCGATAGGCCTGAATGGCGTCCAGCGGACGCAATACACCGTAAAGCCCCGACAGAATGCGCAGGTGATCCTGTGCCCATGCCATTTCATCTGCATCCAAAGATGTAGCCTCAAGCCCCTGATAGGTGTCTCCAGCAAAGGCCAGCGCTGCGGGGCGGGTCAGATCGGCCTCAGGCGCATCAGAAAAGGCGCGATAGCGGTCGCGGTTCAGGCGGGCCAGATCATCGCTCAGGTCCATCAGCTTTTTCAGATCGCCCAGCGTCAGGTTGCGGGCGGTTTTCGACAGCCGGATCGCGTCATCCTGAAAATCCGGTTGCGTGACCGTCACGTCGCGCTCGGCCCAGTCCAGCCGTTTGGCCGGGGAAATCACTACCAGCATATCCGCCCTCTTCGCTTGCCTGTTCGGGGTATCTAGCCCGCTTGTTGCAAGACGTCCAGAAAAGCGGCCCCAAACCTTTCGTGACGACGATCGCCCAGCACTTGTTCCAGCCCGCGCTGATCACCGGGGCGCAATTGCGCGACCTTGGCCAATTGCGAGGCAGAGCAGGTCAGCGGTTTGTCGATCCCGTCAGGCCCACGTGCCAGATCGTTCTGAACGGCCAAAAGCTGGTCGTAGATGTCCCCCTGATCGCGCCCGGCCAGTTTGCGCCGGGCAGGGTGCAGCGCGGCGGCCTCACCTGCGATCACCTCAAGGAAGGTGTCGCCATAGCGTTCCAGCTTTTTTGCACCGACGCCGCCGATCCGAGCCATCTCGTCCAAAGTCATAGGGCGGGTCTCGGCCATTTCGATCAGGGTGCGGTCGGGGAAAATGACGTAAGCGGGCACCCGCTGCGATTCCGCCAGCGCGCGGCGTTTGGCCTTGAGCGCGGACAGCAGCGGCGCGTGTTCTTCGGCCACCATCGCTTTGACGGCGGGGCGACGGGTGGCTTTGCGGATCGTGTCCTTGCGCAGGTTGATCTGCGCCTCGCCCTTCAGGATCGGTTTGGCGGCTTCGGTCATGCGCAGCGCGCCATGGCGGTCGGGGTCTGGGCGGACCAGATCATGCCCCATCATCTGCCGGAAAATTGCCTGCCATTGCGGGCGGGACCAGTCTTTTCCAATGCCCCATGTGGACAGCGCATCATGCCGCCGCGCGCGGACCTTGTCGGTTTCGTTGGCCAGCAGGATGTCGATCAGATGGCCTGCGCCGAACCATTCCTCGGTGCGCAAGATGGCAGACAGGGCCATGCGAACCGGCGTGGTGCCGTCGAATACCTCGGGCGGGGCATCGCACAGATCGCATTTGCCACAGGGTTCGGCCTGTTCACCGAAGTAACCCAGCAGGGTTTGACGGCGGCAGACCAGCGCCTCGGCCAACCCAAGCAAGGCGTTCAGACGGGCATGATCGGCCATGCGGCGTTCCGGTGGGGCCAGCCCCTCGTCAATTTGCGCGCGGCGCAGGCGGATGTCATCGGGGCCAAAAAGGGTCAGCGTTTCCGCAGGGTCGCCGTCACGTCCGGCGCGCCCGATCTCCTGATAATAGGCTTCTATGGATTTCGGCAGGTCCGCGTGGGCGACCCAGCGGATATCGGGTTTGTCGATGCCCATACCAAAGGCGACGGTCGCGACCACGATCAGTCCATCTTCGCGCGCAAAGCGGGTTTCGACAATGCGGCGATCTTCGGGGTCCATACCGCCGTGATAGTGACAGGCCGAATGGCCCTCGGCACGTAGGGCCTGCGCCAGCACCTCGGTCTTGTTGCGGGTGCCGCAATAAACGATGCCGGATTGCCCTTTGCGCGCGGCGGCGAAATCCAGCACCTGTTTGCGTGGCCCGTCTTTGGCAGCAAAGGCCAGATGGATGTTGGGTCGGTCAAAGCCGCGCAGGAATTTGCGGGGTGCGGTGCCGTCGAACAGTTTCTCGACAATCTCATCCTGCGTTTCCGCATCCGCTGTGGCGGTAAAAGCCGCCAAGGGGACGTTCAGTGCGCGCCGCAGCTCTCCGATCCGCAGGTAATCGGGGCGGAAATCATGGCCCCATTGGCTGACGCAATGCGCCTCGTCCACCGCAATAAGGCCGACATTGATCCGGCGCAGCATGCCCAGAGCTGACCCGGCGGCCAGACGTTCGGGAGCCATGTAGAGCAGCTTCAGCCGCCCGGCTTCGAGCGCCTCCCACACCGCATCGGTTTCTTCGGGGGTGTTGCCCGAGGTCAGCGCGCCAGCCTCAACCCCGGCCTCTTGCAGCCCGCGCACCTGATCGCGCATCAGGGCGATCAGGGGGGAAATCACCACCGTCACCCCGTCGCGCAACAGGGCAGGTAGTTGGAAACACAGGGATTTGCCACCGCCCGTGGGCATTATGGCCAGCACGTTCTTGCCTGCCGTCACGGCGTCGACGATCTCTTCCTGACCGGGTCGGAAGTCGTCGAATCCAAAGACATCTCGCAGCAAAGGCGCGGAGTCGAACATCTGCGGGGTTGCCCTGTTTTAAGGTTTTTCTGCTCTTAAGACAGGACAATCACATACTAAGATTCGGTGAACAAGAGGTCAGACGAAATAGACCATGTTGTTGATCAGAATGATCCGCAGCGCATAGACACCGACCAGCACGACCAGAGGTGTCAGATCCAGACCGCCCATATTGGGCAAAAAACGCCGTATGGGGCCATAGATCGGTTCGAGTATCCGGTTCAGGCCGTACCAGATTTGTGCCACCAGTTGCTGATGCAGGTTGAGCACCTGAAAGTTGATCAGCCAGCTCATGATCACATGGGCCAGAATGATGAACCAGACAATGTCCAGGATCAGCAGCAGAATTTGGATCAACGACAGCATGGGGCCTCCGGGTGGTCGATTGCCTGAGACCTAAGCGCCCTTGCGTCAAAGAGCAAGCCCGCGCCCACAGAACGCTTGCGAATTGACCCAAAGCCCCGTCTTATTGACGCAAGAAAAAAACAGGGGCGGTCATGGCAGAGATTTCCAAGCGCAAGCGCATCTGGGGCTGGTGGTTTTTCGATTGGGCGTCGCAACCTTTTCATACATTGCTGGTGACATTTGTCTTTGGCCCCTATTTCGCAGGGATTGCGGCGGGGTATTTCAGCGGCACCGGGCTGGATGCCGAAGCCGCCGCAGCGCGGGCGCAGACGGTTTGGGCAAATTGCCTGACGATCACTGGGCTGATCATCGCGTTTGGTGCGCCGTTGCTGGGAGCAATGGCCGATGTGTCGGGGCGGCGCATCCCTTGGATCTTTGCCTTCTCGGTCATGTATGCCGTGGGGTCCGCCGCGCTGTGGTACACGCTGCCTGATGGGTCAAACATGTGGCTGATGCTGTCGGCCTTTGGTCTAGGCTTTGTGGGCGCTGAATACGCGCTGATCTTTATCAACTCGCAACTACCCGAACTGGGCGATGATAATGAAGTGGGTGAGATTTCAGGCTCGGGCTTTGCCTTTGGCTATTTTGGCGGGTTGATCTCGCTGGCGATCATGCTGACGCTGTTTGTCGAACAACCCAACGGCAAGACGCTGATTGGGATTGCACCGATCCTAGGGCTGGATGCGGCCAATCAGGAGGGCACGCGGTTCGTCGGACCCTTTACCGCGATCTGGTTCATCCTGTTCATGGTGCCCTATTTCCTGTGGGTAAAGGACGATCCTGACAGCGGAAAACAGGGCTCGGTCGGGGATGCGCTGAAACTGCTGGGCAAATCCATCTCGGACTTGCGCCACCGGGTCAGTCTGGCGACTTATCTGGGCTCGTCCATGTTCTACCGTGACGCGTTGAACGGGCTTTACAGCTTTGGCGGGGTCTATGCGCGGCTGGTGCTGGAATGGGGCCTTATCAAGATCGGCGTGTTTGGAATTGTGAGCGTTCTGGCCTCGGCCATCTTTGCGTGGATTGGGGGCAAGGCAGACAAGAAATACGGCCCTAAACCAGTGATCTTGGTCGCCATCTGGGTACTGATCTTTGTCTGCGTCACGGTGGTGTCGATGGACCGGACACAGATTTACGGGATCACATTGCCCGAAGGGTCAGGCCTGCCGGACATGGTGTTCTTCGGCTGTGGCGTTCTGATCGGCGGTATGGGGGGTATTCTGCAATCGGCCAGCCGGTCGCTGATGGTGCGTCATACCGATCCTACGGCTCCGGTGGAAAGCTTTGGCCTATATGGTCTGTCAGGGCGCGCAACCGCCTTTGCCGCGCCCATGCTGATCGGAATTGCAACAACTGCGACGGGCAGTGCGCGTCTGGGGGTGTCACCAATCATCGCTTTGTTTATTCTGGGTCTAGTCCTGATGCGCTGGGTGAAACCGGAAGGGGATCAGAGCAGATGATTTTATTACGTTTTTTGGCCGTTCTGGCCGCATTGACACTGGCAGGCACGGCCGGGGCGCAACCTCTGGCCAAGCAGCTATTTGGCGCGCAAAAGCAAAGCTCGGCTCAAAAACCGGCCGCTTTCGGCAGTTATTCGCGCGGATGCGCGGCAGGGTCGGTGCAGCTGCCCGAAACCGGTCCGACTTGGCAGGCCATGCGCCTGTCGCGCAACCGCAATTGGGGGCATCCGCAGGCGATCGACTTCGTGCAGGACCTCAGCCGGTTTGCGGCGAAACAGCCGGGGTGGAATGGTCTCTATATCGGGGATATCAGCCAGCCGAGAGGCGGGCCGATGACCTCGGGACACCGCTCGCACCAGTTGGGTCTGGATATCGACATCTGGATGCTGCCCGGTGACAATATGCGCCTGTCCCGCAAGGCGCGCGAGAATATCTCGTCCATCTCCCTGCGCCGTGAAAACGGGGCCTTTGTAAACGGCAATTGGACCAAGCAACACCACGCAGTGCTGCGCGAAGCTGCAAAGGACAAGCGCGTCGCTCGGATTTTTGTCTTCCCCGGTGCCAAAGTGCAAATGTGCAAGGATGAGAAAGGCAACCGTGCCTATTTACGCAAGATCCGCCCGTGGTGGGGGCATCACTATCACTTCCACGTTCGCCTGGCTTGCCCGAAAGGGTCGCGCGGCTGTGTCAATCAGGACCCACCCCCCAAGGGTGACGGCTGTTCACAGGCGCAGGAATGGGTGAACAACATCCTCAACCCGCCGCCACCGGACCCGAACGCGCCTGCGCCGAAGCCCCGGCGAGAATACCGACTTGCCGATCTGCCCCAACAATGCGCCGCCGTTCTGCAATCCAACTGATCACCGCGTCTCTGGTCGCAGGTGCTGTTTGGGCAGTTGAGGCAAAAACGGCCTCGCACCTGAGCAGCTACACCTGGAAACACCCCGCCGCGTGGTTCGGCGGATTTTCTGCCGTTCATGTCTATGATCAGGGGCGGCGCATAATCGCGCTTAGCGATCGGTCCACGGTCATCGAGGCCCGGATCGAGCGCGACAGGGGCCAGATCACCGGCGTCACCCTGACCGACCACGCGCGGCTTTTGTCCAGCACTGGGCGCGCCATGTCTGGCACAGCGGGCGATTCCGAAGGGATCGCCGTTGCCCCGGATGGCAGCTATTACATCTCTTTCGAGGGTATCCACCGTGTCGCGCATTACACCGGATTAAAGGCCAAAGCCCGTGTTCTGCCGCGCCCTAAAACGTTCGACGCATTGAATGGCAACGGGTCGTTCGAGGCGCTGGCGATGGATTCCAGCGGTCGTCTCTATACCTTGCCGGAAAAGAACCGCACCGCGCAGGGTGATATTCCCGTCTATCGCTGGGACGGTCAGGGCTGGTCGATGCCTTTTACCTTGCCGCAGCGCGGTAAATTTCTTCCCGTTGCCGCTGATTTTGGCCCAGATGGTCGGTTCTACCTGCTGGAACGTGCGGTGGGTTGGACTGGCTTTCGTTCACGTCTGCGCCGCTGGCTGATCACCGGCGATGTGCCCCGCTCTGAGGAGATTCTGTTCGAAACCACCACCGGCACCCATGACAACCTCGAAGGGCTGTCGATCTGGCGCGACGATCAGCAGCGCCTGCACGCCACCATGATCTCGGATGACAACTTTCTGGCGCTGCAACGCACCGAACTGGTCGAGTATCTGCTGCCCGATTGACACACACGGCCCAAGGGTCTAAACGCACGGCTTGCCTTGGGACGGTCCCTTGGCCAAGTCGCCGCTACCTTGACAAAACGGGCATCAAAATATGCAACGCAGCTTTATTCCCGGCATTTTTGCCATGGCCGCCATTGTCGTGGCCTCGAACTTTCTGGTCCAGTTCCTGATCTTTGACGGGCTGTTGACCTGGGGTGCTTTCACCTACCCGCTGGCCTTTCTGGTCACGGACATCATGAACCGCGTCTACGGCGTGGGCCCGGCCCGCAAGGTCGTGTTCGCCGGGTTTGTCACTGGCATCATCTGCTCGCTGATCGGCAGCCAGATCCTGTTGCAAGGTGACGGGTTCACCTATGCCGCCGTCCCGCTGCGCATCGCCGTAGCCTCGGGCACCGCTTTCCTGATCGCGCAACTGACCGACGTCACCGTGTTCAATTCGCTGCGCGGCGGACGCTGGTGGCGCGCGCCACTGGTATCGACACTGGTTGGATCTGCGCTGGATACGGCGATCTTCTTTACGCTGGCCTTCTCGGCCTCGGTCACGTTCTTCGGCGCCAATGCGGACGCCGCGATCAATTGGGCGTGGGAGCCCGTGCCCTTCATGCTGACCGGCCCGATGGCACCCTTGTGGGTGACGCTGGCCTTTGCGGATTGGCTGGTAAAACTGTCGCTGGCCCTGATCGCCCTGATCCCGTTCAAAGTGATCGTTGGTCGATTGACTGCACAGCCCGCATAAAAAAGTGCTTTGAGAATAGCGCATCTTGTGTCACCATCCTTATCAACCGCAACAGATAGAAAAGGAGGTGATCCAGTGTCGAGAAAGAGATTGGAGAGAGGTGTCGGAACAACCGGGGGGATCGCCTGCTAGGGCAGCCCTTGGCGGGGTGTTTACCCCGGCTGGTCGATTGATCTAACCGACCCAACCTCCTGTACTTTCGAAGGGCCGTCCCACCGGGGCGGCCCTTTTTGTTTCCGCCCGCGCCCGCTAAGGTCCGCCTCATGTTGCGCATCACCGACGATATCATCCTGCAAGACTGGGAAATGACCGAGACCTTTGTTCGGTCCTCCGGCCCCGGTGGGCAGAATGTGAACAAGGTCTCGACCGCGGTCGAGTTGCGGTTCGAGGCCGCGCGCTCACCATCCCTGCCCGATCCGGTCAAGGCGCGGCTGAAACGGTTGGCCGGACGGCGCTGGACCAAGGACGGCGCGATCATCATCCAGTGCGAGGAAACTCGGTCACAAGCCCGGAACCGAGAATTGGCCCGCGCCCGTCTGGCCGAGTTGATTTCCCGCGCGCTGGTCAAACCCAAACGGCGCATCGCCACCAAACCCACCTATGGCTCGGTTAAACGGCGGCTGGCAGCGAAAAAGGCGCGCTCTGACGTCAAGGCACTGCGCGGACGGGTTAACGAAGATTGAACTGGCAGTTTCCCCGCGCCTTGCTAGTCTGACCACCAAACGGGAGGGCAAGGCTATGAGGCTTAAGAGTAAAACGGCAATCGTAACCGGCGGTGCATCCGGTTTCGGTGCAGGCATCGCGCAGACATTCATAGCCGAAGGTGCCCGCGTGATGGTTGCAGATATCAACGGCGACGCGGCACAAGACATGGTCACGTCCCTTGGCGACCAAGCCACCGCGCAACAGGTAGATGTAGCTGATCGAGCTTCGGTTCAGGCCATGGCCGACGCCGCAGCCGCAACCTTTGGAACCCTCGATATTTTGGTCAACAATGCGGGCGTTACCCACTTGCCAACTCCGCTAGAGGACGTGACTGAGGATGATTTCGACCGCGTCTTCAAAGTGAACATGAAATCTGTCTACCTGACCGCCTGCGCCTTTGTCCCTGCGATGAAGGCACGCGGCACAGGCGCGATCCTCAATGTGGCTTCCACGGCGGGCCTGTCGCCGCGCCCGAACCTGAATTGGTACAACGCGTCCAAAGGCTGGATGATCACGGCCACCAAAACCATGGCTGTGGAACTGGCCCCATCCGGCGTGCGCGTCAACGCCATCTGCCCGGTGGCCGGTGAAACTCCACTGCTGAAATCCTTCATGGGCGAAGACACCCCGGAAATCCGTGCCAAATTCCTCTCAACTATCCCGCTTGGCCGCTTCTCAACCCCGCAAGACATGGCAAACGCCGCCCTGTTCCTTTGCTCGGATGAGGCGAGCATGATCACCGGCACAGCTTTGGAGGTCGATGGTGGCCGCTGTATCTGATCCGCCCTTCATCTGGCCAAAAATATCCCCGCCGGAGGCAGCGCGCCTGCGCGCTTCCCACCCCCAACGGACCAGCCAATCGTGACCCCCGGATCCAAAAACCTCATCACCGATGTTCCCGGCCTGCTGGTTGGTAACGCGCAGGACGCCGTGCTGAAATCCGGCACCACAGTCCTGACCTGCGCCAGCCCATTCACCGCATCGGTCCATGTGATGGGCGGCGCTCCGGGCACGCGTGAGACGGACCTTCTCGCCCCGGACAAATCCGTGGACCGAGTCGACGCCATCGTTTTGTCCGGGGGATCGGCCTTCGGGTTAGATGCCTGCTCCGGCGTCTCAGATGCCATGCGCGCGCAGGGTCGGGGCTTCGCCGTTGGCGCGGCTGTGGTCCCCATCGTTCCGGGCGCCATCCTGTTTGACTTGCTGAACGGCGGTGAAAAGGCATGGGTGGAAAACCCGTATCGCAACTTGGGTCATCAAGCGTATCTCTCGGCCTCAGATCAATTTGAACTCGGCAGCATCGGGGCTGGCACCGGCGCATTGGCAGCGATGCAAAAAGGCGGGCTGGGCTCGGCCTCAGCCGTTCTTCCCAATGGCGTCACGGTCGGCGCTTTGGTGGCGGCGAATCCACTGGGCAGCGTCACCACGCCGGGCGATCGCCATTTCTGGGCCGCTCCGTTCGAAGTGGGTAATGAATTCGGAGGGCTCGGCCCAGACCCGTCCTCGGGCCTGGGACACCCCGCCCCCAGCCGCAAGGCGCAGGCCATGCACCCGGCGGCGCCGGACAAAGCAAATACCACCATCGCGATTGTCGCCACCGACGCCAAACTGTCCAAGTCGCAATGTCATCGAATGGCGGTTGCCGCCCATGATGGTATTGCCCGCGCCATCGTTCCCGCCCATGCGCCGGGCGACGGGGACCTGGTCTTTGCAGTCAGCACGGGGACCCGCCCGCTTGGGGGTGACCCGATGCAGATAGGAGCGCTGGGACACTCAGCGGCCGTCTGTCTGGCCCGCGCCATAGGTCGCGCCGTCTTTGAGGCGACGCCACAGACAGGGGATCTGTTACCCTGTTGGTCACAGATACATGACTTAAGTTAAGGACGACCAAAGTCGGGCTGTGACACAGTGCCATCGCGCGGCAATCTGCGCGTTGACTCTCATCTACACTGACGATCCATTCAGTGCAGCCAATTCGTATCGGAGCAAAAGCTATGAATCGTATCCTCGCCACCGCAGTTGCCGGTCTTCTGGCCCTTCCTGCCTATGCAGAAGGTGACGCCGAAGCGGGCAAGAAAGCGTTCAACAAATGCAAGTCCTGCCACCAGATCGCCGATGCCTCCGGTGAAGCCATCGTCAAAGGCGGCAAGACCGGTCCGAACCTCTACGCCATCGCAGGCCGTACCGCTGGTACCGTTGATGGATTCAAATATGGCGACAGCCTTGTCGCTGCAGGTGAAAATGGCCTGGTCTGGGATGAAACGACTTTCGTTGGATATGTTCAGGACCCCAAAGCCTTCCTGAAAACCTATCTGGATGACACAGCGGCCAAGTCGAAAATGACCTTCCGGCTGAAATCCGGCGGTGAAGACGTCTATGCCTATATCGTCAGCGTTTCGGGCGAATAATATCTGACACCGATCTACTGTGATTCATCGAAAGGCCGCAGTCCCCCTGCGGCCTTTCGTGCGATTGATATGAGTGCTCAACATCGCCACCTTGGAAATACGCAGCCGAACGAGTCCGACCTGTCCGTCGGGCAGGCAGCAGGAGTTGAAAGATGGGAATCATGATCCCGGCCTGGGTCGATGGCGAGTTGACCCCCGTGGACAAGCTTGAAGCGCATGAAAAGGGTTTGCGGCACAAGGCGGTGTCGGTCTTTGTCGTGCGCGGGACCGAGATTTTGCTGCAACGTCGGGCGATGGGCAAATACCACACGCCGGGCCTGTGGGCGAATACCTGCTGCACCCATCCCGACTGGGGTGAGACGCCCTCGGAATGCGCAGTGCGCCGCCTGCGCGAAGAGTTGGGGATTACCGGGCTTTATCCAGAATATCGCCACCGGCTGGAATACCACGCCGATGTGGGCAATTCGATGATCGAGCATGAGGTGGTGGACGTGTTCCTCGCCCATGTACGTGGGCCATTGCAGATCGAACCGAACCCAGATGAGGTGATGGATATCCGCTGGATCGACTATCACGACCTTCTGGCCGAGGTGCAGCGCCACCCCGCGCGATTCACGCCCTGGCTCAAGATTTATCTGCACAACCACGCCGACACGATTTTCGGCCCCGACCTGATCATCTCCGCCAAGACCTGAGGGCTTGCAAGGCCGCGCCAAGCCGCCTAAATCAACGCGTCATGGCCAAGCAAAAGCAGAAGACCGACCCGAATTACAAAGTCATCGCCGAAAACCGGCGGGCCCGCTTCGATTACGCGATCGAAGAGGATATTGAGTGCGGCATTGTACTGGAAGGCTCCGAGGTCAAATCTCTGCGCGCGGGTGGTTCGAACATTGCCGAAAGCTATGCCTCGGTCGATGACGGTGAGCTGTGGCTGATCAACAGCTATATCGCGCCCTATGAGCAGGCGAAAGTCTTCAAACACGAAGAACGCCGCCGCCGCAAGTTGTTGGTGTCGCGCAAAGAATTGTCGAATCTGTGGAACGCGACTCAGCGAAAGGGCATGACGCTGGTGCCGCTGGTTTTGTATTTCAACCACAAGGGTCGGGCTAAGCTGAAGATCGGCATCGCCAAGGGTAAGAAACTGCACGATAAGCGTGAATCGCAGGCCAAACGCGATTGGTCACGTCAGAAGCAGCGGTTGATGAAGGATCATAGCTGATCCCTCACCCGGTTCAGAACGCCATCGCTGCCGACACAGCCCGTTTCCATCGATCATAGGCGGCGTCACGGTCTTCTTGCGACATTTCGGGTTCGAACCGGCGATCCAGCGCCCATGTTTCCGAGAACCCCTGCTGATCGGGGTAAACGCCTGCGCGCATCCCGGCCAGCCATGCAGCCCCCAAGGCTGTGGTTTCCTGCATCACCGGACGGTCAACTTCAGCCCCCAGATAATCCGACAACCCCTGCATCGCCCAATCCGAGGCGCTGGCGCCACCATCAACGCGCAGCGTCACATCGGTATCCGCGCCCCAATCGCCTTGCATGGCGTGCCACAGATCGCGGGTCTGGTAGGCGATGCTTTCCAAAGTGGCTTTGGCGAATTCGGCTCGGCCCGAATTGCGGGTGAGACCAAACACTGCGCCCCGGCAATCGGGTTTCCAGTAAGGCGCGCCCAGCCCGGTAAAAGCGGGCACCAGCACGACATGCTGATTAGGGTCTGCTTGTTGCGCCAAGTCGCCGCTTTCGGGGGCCGTTTTGATGATCTGCAACGCATCACGCAGCCATTGCACCGCAGCCCCGGCCACAAAGATCGAACCCTCAAGCGCATAGGTCCGCTTGCCGTCAAGCTGATAGGCGATGGTAGTCAGCAGGCGGTTTTTCGACTCAACGGGTTTGTCGCCCGTGTTCAGCAGCGCAAAACAGCCCGTGCCATAGGTGGATTTCATCATGCCCGGTTGGAAACACGCCTGCCCAATGGTGGCGGCCTGTTGGTCGCCCGCCACACCCAGAATTGGGATATTTCCCCCAAACAGAGTCGTTTCTCCGAAGTCCGAGGCACAATCATGGACCTGCGGCAGCATATTCATCGGCACGTCCAGCAGATCACAGATCTCCGTGCTCCATTCGCCTTTGTGGATGTCGAACAACAGGGTGCGTGCCGCGTTCGTGGCGTCAGTGGCATGGCTGCGGCCTTCGGTCAGACGCCAGATCAGAAAACTGTCGATGGTGCCGAACAGCAGCTCTCCGGCTTCGGCCTTTTCGCGCGCGCCGGGGACAGTATCCAGCAGCCATTTCACCTTGGTGCCCGAGAAATATGGGTCCAGTAGCAGGCCGGTCTGGGCGGTCACATCATCCTCGCACCCGGCTTGTTTGTAGCGCGCGCAAATCTCGGCGGTGCGGCGGTCCTGCCAGACGATGGCGTTGTGGATCGGTTTCCCGGTGGTGCGATCCCAGACCACGGTGGTTTCACGCTGGTTGGTGATGCCGATACCGGCGATCTGGTCGGAGGTGACGCCGTTGGTGTCCATCACTTCGCGGCAGACGCGCAATACGCTGTCCCAGATTTCCTCGGGGTCGTGTTCGACCCAGCCTTCCTGCGGGAAATGCTGGGTGAATTCGTGCTGCGCGGTGCCCGCGCGCTGCATTTCAGCGTCAAACAGAATGGCCCGCGATGATGTGGTGCCCTGATCAATAGCGAGAATATAGGTCATGCCCCGCGCCCCCCTCCGGTATTGGTTTTGCAGGAGTTTAGCGCAAACAATAGCGCGGGTGCCAGAGCGTTCAGACCGGAATATTGTCGATCAGTCGCACGCCATCTGCCCAAGCGGCCACAAACAGCCGGGCGGGGCGGTCGGCATGGGTCAGCGGTTCCAGCGTCTCGGCGCAGCGCAGTTGGATATATTCGACCTGCGTAAACCCTGCGGACAGCAGATCGGTCTGCGCCTGCGCGGCCAGAGCGTCAAACTCTGCCCCGTCTCGTAGTGCGTTGGCCAGATCACTCATGATCCGATGCTTGTTGGCAGCAACCTCCAACCCCTCGGGTGACAGGCGCAGGTTGCGCGAAGACATCGCCAGCCCCGAGGGTTCGCGAACGGTAGGGCAGCCAACGACCTCAATCGGGATGTCCAGATCGCGGGCCATACGGCGCACGACCATCAGCTGTTGATAGTCTTTTTCTCCGAAATAGGCTCTGTCTGCCTGAGTTTGCAGGAACAGTTTTGCGACGACAGTGGCGACGCCGTCGAAATGTCCGGGGCGGAATTCACCCTCCATCACATTGGTCAGGCCAGTGACGGACACAGTGGTGGCAAAGCCCTGCGGATAGATCTCATCAGGATCGGGCACGTATATCGCATCCACGTCAAATGGGCCCAGTTTCTGCGCGTCCTCATGTTCCGTGCGCGGATAATTGGCCAAGTCTTCGGGGTTGTTGAACTGCTTGGGGTTCACAAAGATCGTGACAATGACGCGGTCGGCCCCGGCCTTGGCGGCCTCAACCAGCGACAGATGCCCCTGATGCAGCGCGCCCATGGTGGGGACCACGCCGATGACCTCGCCCTGGCGGTGCCATTGGGATGTCAGCGCGCGCAGATCGGCAAGGCGGCGCAGGATGGGGGCTGTCATGTCTTTGGTCCTTTGGACGGGGCCTGATCCGCAAAAACATGTTCGTCCGCCGGAAAGCTGCGGGCGCGCACTTCGGCGGCGTATTCGGCGATGGCGGCCTCGGCCAGCGGGCCAAGTTCGGCATAGCGTTTGACGAATTTCGGTTTGAAGGCGGTGAAAAAGCCCACCATGTCGTCGACCACAAGAATTTGCCCGTCACAGCCCGCAGATGCACCGATGCCAATGGTGGGGATCGCAACCTCTGCTGTGATGCGATCGGCCAGGCCTTGCGGAACCTTCTCTAACACGACCAAAAACGCGCCTGCGCTTGCGACGGCGTGGGCGTCGGCCAGAACCGCCTCGGCCTGATCATCGCGGCCCTGTACCTTGTAGCCACCCAGCGTGTTGATCGATTGTGGGGTCAGGCCGATATGGGCCATCACCGGAATGCCGCGTTGGACCAGAAAGCGGATGGTCTCGGCCATCTCGACCCCACCCTCCAGTTTGACGGCCCCCGCGCCGGTCTCGGCCATCAGCCGCGCGGCATTGCGAAAGGCGTCGGCCGGCGAGTGTTCATAGCTACCGAACGGCATGTCGATGACCATCATCGCGCTACTCAGCCCCCGGGCGACGGCTTGCCCGTGCATCACCATCATCTCCATCGTCACGCCCAGCGTCGATTCCAGCCCGTGCAGCACCATGCCGACGCTGTCGCCCACCAGTACGAAATCGCAATGAGCATCCATCAACCGCGCCATCGGCGTGGTGTACGCGGTCAAGCTGACTATGGGCTCGCCGCCTTTGAGGTCGCGGATATCCTGGGCGTTTGGGGCTTTTTTGCGGGCGGTGGCACTCATGATCGTTGCTCCGGGGTTCATGTTGCAGCGCGGCATAACAGATCGACAGGGGCCATAGAAACCCCGGTTGCGCGAACATTTCCTTGATTGACCTTGGGTTTATGGGGACATTGGTCTCAGAACGACCCTCGGAAACGAAGGGTCACACATTTTCAGTGGGGAGTGATTTACATGACAAAGCAGACGTTTCGGTCCTTTGCGTCGGTGTTGGCCGTGGGAGCCAGCCTCTTCGCCGGGCAGGCTTGGGCCAAATCCGATATTACCATTGCGATGCAGTTGGAGCCTCCGCATCTGGACCCGACAAGCGCCGCCGCGCAGGCCATCGATTCGGTCGTTTATACTAATATCTTCGAAGGGTTGACCCGTTTTATGGGCGATGGCTCGGTCGTGCCGGGGCTGGCGGAAAGCTGGGAGATTTCGGATGACGGCACTGTCTACACTTTCAAGCTGCATGATGGTGTGACCTTCCACGATGGCTCGACCATGGATGCCGAGGACGTCAAGTTCAGCCTTGACCGCGCCCGCGCCGAAGACAGCGCCAACGCGCAGAAAGCCCTGTTTGCCGGGATCGACAGTGTCGAAGTAGTCGATCCTCTGACCGTCAAGGTCACGTTGTCTGCACCGAACGGGAACTTCCTGTTCAACATGGCGTGGGGCGATGCGGTGATTGTCGCGCCTGAAAGCATCGAGAACATCAAGACCAACCCGGTTGGTACCGGGGCCTATACCTTTGGCGACTGGGTGCAGGGCGACAGCATCACGCTGAACCGCAACCCGAACTATTGGGGCGATCAACCCGCGTTGGAGACCGCTACGTTCAAGTTTATCTCGGATCCGACCGCTGCATTTGCTGCGATGATGGCCGATGATGTGGATGTGTTCGACAATTTCCCGGCCCCCGAAAACCTGCCTCAGTTCGAGGCGGATTCGCGGTTTCAGGTGCTGGTCGGTTCGACCGAGGGCGAGACGATCCTGTCCACGAATAACAAAAAGCCGCCCTTTGACGATATCCGCGTGCGGCAGGCTTTGGCCCATGCGATCGACCGGCAGGCGATCATCGACGGAGCGATGTTCGGCTATGGCACCCCCATCGGCACTCATTTCGCACCGCACAATCCGGCCTATGTCGACCTGACCGGAAATTCGGCCTATGACCCCAAGAAAGCCGCACAGCTTCTGGCTGATGCAGGCTATGCTGACGGGTTCGAAACCACGTTGCACCTGCCGCCCCCCTCTTACGCCCGTCGCGGCGGTGAGATCATCGCGGCGCAACTGGCCGAGGTCGGGATCAAGGCCGAGATCATCAATGTTGAGTGGGCGCAATGGTTGGAATCGGTGTTCAAGGGCAAGGATTTCGGCCTAACAATCGTCAGCCATACCGAGCCGATGGATATCGGCATCTATGCGCGGCCCGACTATTACTTCCAATATGACAGCAGCGATTTTCAGGCTCTGATGGAACTGTTGAACGAAACCACCGATCCGGATCAGCGCAAGAAATTGCTGGGCGATGCGCAACGCTTGATCGCCACTGATTTCGTCAATGGCTACCTGTTTCAGCTGGCCAAGCTGGGTGTTGCCAAAGCAGGTGTGCAGGGCCTTTGGGAGAACGCGCCCACGGCTGCCATCGACCTGACGCAGATCAGTTGGTCTGAATGACCGGAACTGGGGCCGTGTTGCGCGGCCTCAAGGTTTTCCAGGGTCAGGGTGAGCAGTATTATGACGTCTTTCCGTGTTCTTTTGCTATGCGTGTGTACGCTCTGCGGGCTGGCCTCGATGGCAGGTGCGCAAAATGCGCTGAGCACCCGGTTGGACGCACTGGCCGGCACCCCCGAAAATCCGTTGAATGTGGGCGTTGGGATCAGGATCAACCAGATTACAAGCGTCGATCAAAAGGCGGAAAACTATGGGGCGGTGGCGGTTTTGCGGTTCGAATGGACGGACCCTCTGCTGGCGTTTGACTCAGAGGAGACGGGGCGAGACATTCGGGTCTTCAACCCTTCTGACCTGGCGGACCACGCGGCCGAGATTGGCGCCGTCATGCCCGCTTTCGTGATCCACAATCAGCAATCCAACAAATGGATACACGAGGCCGCCGCCTCGCTGCGCAGCGACGGGCGGGTGGTTTATGTCGAGAAATCTTCGCTGACCTTGCAGGCCCCTCATTTCGATTTCCGCAAGTATCCGTTCGACACGCAGGATTTCTATTTCGAGGTCGTTTCAGTCTTTCCCTCGGATTACGTGACGTATTACCCGCTGGAAGACTACTCGGGTCTGGGCGATCTGCTGGGCGAGGAAGAATGGGTTCTGGGCAATGCGCGAATGGTGAAAACCCAGGTTCAGGGTCTGTCGGGGCAAGATAGCGATCAGTTGGCGCTGGCCTTTCAGGGCAGCAGGCATCAGACTTACTACATGATCAGGGTGTTCATGCCCATGCTGGTACTCGTTGCTGTTGGCTGGGCGCTGTTCTTTCTGGACGAATACCGCAAACGGATCGAGATTGCGGGGGGCAACCTGCTGGTCTTCGTTGCTTTCAACTGGGCGATTTCTGCTGATCTGCCCAAGCTGGGCTATCTGACCTTTCTGGATTTCGTTCTGCAATGGATGTTCCTGATGACCGGAGCGCTGATCGTTTTCAATGTCGCCTTGCGCAGACTCAAGGTCGCCGGGCGCGAAGACACGGCGCGCAAGTTGGACAATTACGCGGTTAAGTGGATCTATCCTCTGGGCTATGCCGCGATCGTCGGCTACGCGGTTTCTGCTTATTTGCTGATACCTTAGACGCTGGACCAACGGCGCCTGTGACCCTAACCTGCGATCTATGCTGCGCTACGCTCTCAAACGTTTGATATCGCTGATGATCAGCCTGGCCGTTGCCTCGGTCGTGATCTTCGCAGTGATCGAGGTTGCACCGGGCGATCCGGCATCCTTCATGCTGGGCGTAAACGCGCAAGAGGACACGCTAGCTGCGCTACGGGCTGAGTTGGGCTTGGATGGCTCAAAGCTTGAGCGCTACTTCAACTGGGTCAGCGGAATGCTGGCGGGTGATTTCGGCACCTCCTATACCTATCGCACGCCAGTTTCGCAGATGATCCAGGATCGGCTTTGGGTGTCTTTGCCGCTGGCGCTCTATGCATTGACCTTGTCGACACTGATTGCCTTCCCTGCCGGGATTTACGCTGCTGCGCGTCGGGGCAAGCCCGGCGATCTGACCGTGATGGGTGCGACGCAGCTGGGCATTGCGGTGCCCAATTTCTGGTTTGCCATGATGCTGGTGCTGATCTTTGCCATAAACCTGCGCTGGTTCAACGCCGGAGGGTTCGCAGGTTGGGATCAGGGGTTTTGGACCGGGTTGCATTCGTTGACGTTGCCCGCCGTCGCGCTGGCCTTGCCGCAAGCAGCGATTCTGGCGCGGGTCATGCGGTCATCTCTGCTGGATATTCTGGGCGAGGATTTCATGCGCACTGCTCGCGCCAAGGGTCTGTCGCGCCGTCAGGCCCTGTGGCGGCACGGCGTCCGCAACGCGCTGATCCCGGTGCTGACCATCATTGGGCTGCAGTTTTCATTCCTCTTGGCTGGGTCGATCATTATCGAGCAGGTCTTCTATCTGCCCGGCCTTGGGCGCTTGGTGTTTCAGGCGATCTCGGCCCGTGATCTGATTGTGGTGGAATCGGTTGTCATGTTGCTGGTCTTTGCCGTCATCACCGTGAATTTCCTGGTCGATCTGGCTTATGCTGCCGTCGATCCCCGCCTCAGGAGCCGGACATGAGCCGCAACCTGATCCTTGGCGCATTGCTGTCCTCGGTGGTTCTGCTGGCGGCTTTGGTGTCCTTTGTCTGGACACCTTACGACCACGCCGCGTTGGATATTCCCGGCAAGCTAAAGACGCCAAGCGCGCAGAACTGGTTTGGCACGGATCATTTCGGCCGCGACATGTTCTCGATGATTATGGTCGGTGCGCGCACGTCGATTGCGGTTGCTCTGGTTGCCGTGGGGATCGGTATGGCGCTGGGCGTGCCATTGGGCCTGACGGCGGCGGCGCGCAAGGGGTCTTGGCTGGATGAGGTGATCATGCGCGGCAATGATCTGGTCTTTGCTTTCCCCTCGCTGGTCATTGCGATCCTGATCACAGCCGTATTCGGCGCAGGGGCGATCAACGCGATTATCGCCATCGGTATCTTTAACATCCCCGTCTTCGCCCGTATCACCCGCGGCGCGGCGCTGTCCCTGTGGGAGCGTGAGTTCATCCTCGCCGCCCGTGTCTCGGGCAAGGGTGCTGCGCGCATATCGGCGGAACATATCCTGCCCAATGTCGCCAATCTGCTGATCGTACAGGGCACCATCCAGTTCTCGCTGGGGATACTGGCCGAAGCCGGGCTGTCTTACGTTGGACTTGGTGCGCAACCGCCCACACCTAGCTGGGGCCGCATGCTGGCCGATGCGCAGACAATGGTCAGTTTTGCCCCGCATTTGGCTCTGATACCAGGGCTGGCGATCATTGTCACGGTGCTGGGTCTGAACCTGCTGGGCGACGGGCTGCGCGATTGGCTGGACCCTCGGATCAGGGTGGCGCGCGCATGAGTTTGCTTGAGGTCGAAAATCTGTCGCTGTCCATCCACGGGGTGCCGATCCTGAAACAGGTCAACCTGTCCATTGATTCTGGCCATATCGTCGCCGTGACAGGTGAAAGCGGCTCGGGCAAGTCGATGACCGCTTTGGCCGTGATGCAGCTGTTGCCCAACGGGGCGCAGACGCAGGGCGAGATCCGGCTGGAAGGGCGCGACGTGCTGACCACTCCCGAAGCTGAGATGTGTGCCCTGCGCGGGGCCGCAATCGGGATGGTGTTTCAGGAGCCGATGACAGCCCTGAACCCGGTGAAGACCATCGGCGATCAGGTCATGGAAACTATCCTGATCCATAAGGCCATGCCTGCCACGCAGGCTCTGGACCGCACGAAGGAAGTGTTGCGCCGCGTGGGCCTTCCCCCGGAGCGCTTTCCCCTGTCTCGCTATCCTCATGAGTTGTCGGGCGGGCAACGCCAGCGCGTTGTCATCGCCATGGCCATTGCCTTGCGGCCCACGTTGCTGATCGCGGATGAGCCGACAACCGCGCTGGATGTAACAACGCAGGCGCAAATCCTCGATCTGCTGAAGGGGTTGGTGCGCGAATACGGCATGGGTCTGCTGATGATCACCCATGATCTGGCCGTGGTCGCTGACATGGCAGACCAGATCGTCGTGATGCGGCACGGCGAGGTCGTGGAAGCTGGCCCCACCGACGATCTGCTGCGAAACATGCAGCACCCTTATACCCGTATGCTGTTTGAGGCCTCGGGTCATCAGGTGGCCTTGCCCGACACAGCGGGGGATCGCCCGTTGTTAGAGGTCACTCAGGTCGTCCGCGACTATCGCTTGCCGCGCAAGGGTCTGTTCGACAAGCCGGGCCACCACCGCGCGGTGGATCAGGTCAGCTTTACGCTCAATCGTGGTGAACGACTGGGTTTGGTAGGTGAGTCTGGATGTGGAAAATCGACCCTAACGCGTGCGATTCTGGGCTTGGAAGAGGTGCAAGCGGGGGAAATCCGTCTGGATGGCGCACCCGTTTTCACGGGCCACAAACCAAACCCTGCGGTGCGTCGTAAAATGCAAGTGGTGTTTCAGGACCCCTATGGCAGCTTCAACCCCCGCCACAAAGTCGCGCGTTTGATCACCGAACCGTTTCATTTGCTGGACACGCCGCCCACTGGGACCGAGCGGCAGGACCGGATCGCAGAAATGCTGACCGCCGTCGGCCTCAGCCCTAATGACGCTGGGAAATACATCCACGAGTTCTCGGGCGGGCAGCGTCAGCGTATCGCCATTGCCCGTGCCTTGATCATCCGCCCCGAATTGATCCTGTTTGATGAAGCGGTCTCGGCCCTTGATGTTTCAGTTCGTGCGCAAATCCTGGATCTGCTGGCCGAGCTGTGCGCGACCTATGACCTGACCTATCTGTTCATCAGCCACGACTTAAGCGTGGTGCGCACGATCACTGATCGGGTGATGGTCATGCAGGCGGGCAAGATCGTGGAAAAAGGCGAGACCGAGCAGGTCTTTGCCCATCCGCAGAACAGCTATACCCGTACCCTGATCGACGCCGCGCCGGTGCTGCCTGATATCGGGACGCTTGCTGGCTGAAATGTATGATTAGAGCCTGAATGGAGAGAAACATGCCCAATCCTCTTTGGTTCAACCCCGCACTTTGTTTGATTGGTGGAGAGTGGATCGCGCCCTCTGCTGGCGTCGACCTGCCTTTGATCAACCCCTCGGACGGTACTGAAATCTGTCACATCGCTCGGGGGGATGCGTCCGATATCGATGCGGCGGTCGCTTCTGCGCAGGCGGCACTGGATGGGGATTGGGGTCGTAAAACCGCAATGGAACGCGGGCGGATCCTGACCCGATTGGGTCAGTTGGTACTTGAACGCGTGGACGATCTGGCCGCGTTGGAGGCGATGGATGTGGGCAAACCGCTGACTCAGGCGCGCGCGGATGCGGTGGCCTTGGCGCGGTATTGCGAATTCTACGGCGGCGCGGCGGATAAGGTTATGGGCGAGACGATTCCCTATCTGGACGGCTACACCGTTTATACCCTGCGCGAACCCCATGGGGTGACGGGCCATATTGTGCCGTGGAACTACCCGATGCAGATCATCGGGCGTTCGGTCGGGGCGGCACTGGCGATGGGCAATGCCTGCGTCCTGAAACCGGCGGAAGAGGCTTGCCTGACCGCGCTGGCCTTTGCTCATCTGGCCCAACAAGCGGGTTTGCCAGCTGGTGCGTTGAACGTGGTGCCGGGTTTAGGGGCCGAGGCCGGAGCTGCACTGTCGGCGCATCCAGGCGTCCACCATATCTCGTTCACAGGGTCGGTCCCGACAGGGGCCTTGGTGCAGCAGGCGGCGGGGCGCAATGTTGTACCAGTGACGTTGGAATTGGGCGGAAAGTCCCCGCAACTGGTGTTTGATGATGCCGATCTGGACGCCGCCCTTCCGTTTCTGGTGAATGCTGGTATTCAGAACGCGGGGCAGACCTGTTCGGCCTCGTCCCGCATTCTGGTGCAGCGTGGGGTTTATAGCCAAGTCAAGGCGCGCATGGTTGCGGCCTATGCTGATCTGACCGTTGGACCTGCGGTGCAGGATTTGCGGGTGGGGCCGTTGATCTCGGCCCGTCAGAAAGAGATTGTTGAGGGGTTTCTGGCCAGGGGCACGGACCTGAATATCGCAGGTCTTGGGCAGATCGTGGAGGACGCCCCGACGCAAGGCGCGTATGTGCAGCCCACATTATTCGCCGATGTGCCGCCTGATCATACGTTGGCGCAGGATGAGATTTTCGGCCCAGTGCAGGTGTTGATCCCGTTCGACACCGAGGACGAAGCCGCAGAGATCGCCAACAGTACCGACTATGGGCTTGTCGCCAGCATCTGGACCCGCGACGGCGCGCGGCAGATGCGACTGGCGAAACGGCTGCATGCGGGGCAGGTTTTCGTCAACAATTACGGGGCAGGCGGCGGCGTCGAGCTGCCCTTTGGTGGCGTCGGTAAATCTGGCCATGGCCGCGAAAAGGGTTTCGAGGCGCTCTATGGCTTTTCACAGCTTAAAACCGTGGCGACCTACCATGGTTAGGGTCTAAACGATCACCTCGATCGCCGGTTGCGCACCGACCCCGAAGACGCGTTTGTAACGTTCGATCTCATCCGCCGGACCCATCGCCTTTTCGGGATTGTCCGACAATTTGACCGTCGGGCGCCCATTGGCCGCGACCGCCTTGCAGACCAGAGAAAACGGTGCAAGCGCGTCATCCGGCACCAACCCGCGAAAATCGTTGGTCAGCAATGTACCCCAGCCAAAGGAAATATTGGTCCGTCCGGCAAACTGGCCGTGCAACTCGCGGATCTTGTCTACATCCAGCCCGTCGGAAAAGATCACGCGCTTCTCGCGCGGATCCTCGCCGCGTGATTTCCACCAGTTGATGGCGGTTTCCGCTGCGGCTGCCGGATCACCACTGTCGACGCGGATGCCAGTCCAGCCTGCCAGCCAGTCGGGTGCGCGGTCCAAAAAGCCCTGTGTTCCATAGGTGTCGGGCAGGATGATGCGCAGGTTGCCATCATGCTCATCATGCCAATCCCTGAGAACATCATAGGGCGCTTGCGCCAATTCGGCGTCTGTGTCGGCCAGCGCGGAATAGACCATGGGCAACTCATGCGCGTTGGTGCCGATGGCCTCAACCTCGCGGCGCATGGCGATCAGGCAGTTCGACGTGCCGGAAAAAGCAGACCCTAATCCTTCGATCATCGCCTGCACGCACCAATCCTGCCACAGAAAAGAATGACGCCGCCTGGTGCCGAAATCCGCAATGCCCAGCCCATCAATATCACGCAGTTGCTCAATCTTTTCCCAAACGCGGGTCATGGCGCGGGCATAGAGCACTTGCAGCTCGAACCGGCGCATGTCGTTGAGAACTGCGCGAGAGCGCAATTCCATCAACACGGCCAGGGCCGGGATTTCCCACAACATGACCTCATGCCATTTGCCTTCGAAGGTCAGTTCGTACTGATCGCCCTTGCGTTCAAGATGGTAGGGCGGCAGGCGTAGGTTCTCGAACCACTCCATGAAATCGGATCGGAACATCTGCCGCTTGCCGTAGAACATGTTGCCCCGCAGCCATGTGCTTTCGCCGCGGCTGAGGCTGAGGGAGCGGATATGATCGAGCTGTTCGCGCAGTTCGCACTCATCAATAAGCTTGGCGAGGGGGATGTGATTCGACCGATTGATCAGCGAAAACACCACTTCCGTTTGGGGCCGATTTCGAAACACTGACTGGCACATCAGCAGTTTGTAGAAATCTGTGTCGATTAAAGACCGTATAATTGGGTCAATCTGCCATTTATGATTGTACACACGTGCCGCAATATCGACCATGAGGAACTCCTGCGATTTCCGTTGTTAGATCAATCGGTGTGTGGAATGGCAAGAGTCGCTGGTTTGGTGACAATGAAAAGCTCAGGTCACAAAGCGAGCAAATTGTGTGATCTTTTCACCGGTTAGTGAGAAGAGGGGTTGGGAAGTCGAGGTTAAGTTAGTGAATGGTTCTCGAGTACGATTTTGACATCGTTGTTGTCGATCCGGGGGACGGAGAAGGCGAGCAAGGCGCGGAGGGGGCTTCGAAAAAGCCCGTTTTGCGCGCAATGTTCCGCAATGTGAAAACGGCGGATGCACTGCGGGCGGCTTCTCCGAAAATCCGCAAGATCTTTCAGGATGCAGGTTTCGGTCTGGACGCGACCGGAAGCCAGTTGATGCACGGCTTTTATCGACCCCGTGACGAGGCCGAGCGTGAACGGATTCTGAAAGCGCTGTTTGCCAACATTCGGGAAATGGGTGTTCAGGGCGAATATTGCGGCGAATTCGACTTTTGGAAATTCCTTCGGGACGTCAAATCGGCCCGCCCGCGCAACGGTCAGCGACGCAACACCGCTGATTGGACCCCGAACCCGCGCTATAAATCCCCGGCAACGCCGGAACGCCGAACCTTGCCCGCCCGCATTGGCGTGGCTCTTGGGCTGGCGGTTATTATTTTTGTGATCCTGAAATATCTGTTGGATTCGGGCTCCGCGCCCTAAGCCAAGGTCACACCGGCAGCCTTCATCGCTGTTTCTGCTGCCGTCAGCGAGCCGTCCAGATCAATCGCGCGGCACAGTCCCATATTCACCGTCACCTCAAAACCCAACCGCGCCGCGTCCACGGCTGAGAAGTGAACGCAGAAATCCGTGGCCAGGCCCACCATTGTGAGTTTGCGGATGCCTCGGGTGTTGAGATAGCCCTCCAACCCGGTTGGCGTAGTCTGATCGTTCTCGAAAAAGGCTGAGTAGCTGTCAATCGCGCTGCGAAACCCTTTTCGAATGATCAAATCGCCTTCGATGCGCAGATCGGGATGAAACGCTGCGCCCTGCGTTCCCTGCACGCAATGATCCGGCCAGAGCACCTGCGGGCCATAGGGCATTTCTGCTACGTCAAATGGGTTCTTTCCTACATGCGAGCTGGCGAATGAGGAATGCCCTGCCGGATGCCAGTCCTGCGTCAGGATCACCGCGTCGAACTCATCCATAATCGCGTTGATCGGGGCGACGATCTCATCGCCGCCGGGAACGGCCAACGCACCGCCGGGGCAGAAATCGTTCTGGACGTCGATTACGATCAGGGCATGGGTCATCGCGTTCTCCTTTTCAGCTATCGGTAAGGGGGCGAGCGGGGGGCGTCAATCCGATCCCTTGCGACTCTGCGCGCGTGGGGCTAGACCGCGCGCATGTATACCATCGCTGCCCTCTATCACTTCACCCGTTTCGCTGATCACACCGCCCTGCGCGAACCCTTGCTGGACCTGTGCCGTGCACAATCGGTCAAAGGCACGCTGCTGCTTGCGCAAGAGGGGATCAACGGCACCATCGCGGGCCCGCGCGCAGGGATTGACGCCGTGCTGGCGCATATCAAAGCGCTGCCGGGTTGCGCCGATCTGGAATGGAAAGAGGCCACCGCCGACCATCCGCCTTTCGGCAAGATGAAGGTGCGCCTGAAGAAAGAGATCGTGACCATGGGCCAGCCGGATGTCGATCCGCGCGCCCGTGTCGGCAACTATGTCGAGCCGGAGGAGTGGAACGACCTGATCCGTTCCGACGATGTGGTGGTGATCGACACCCGCAACGATTATGAGGTGGCGATTGGTACGTTTAAAGGAGCAATAGACCCTGAAACAGCCAGTTTCCGCGAATTCCCGGCCTGGTGGGAGGAAAACAAGGACCGCTTTCACAACAAGCGTGTTGCCATGTTCTGCACCGGCGGTATCCGGTGCGAGAAATCCACCAACTTCCTGCTGGGTCAGGGGGTCGAGGATGTCTATCACCTGAAAGGCGGTATCCTGCGATATCTTGAGGAAATGCCCGCCGAGGACAGCACTTGGCAGGGTGAGTGTTTCGTCTTCGACAATCGCGTGTCCGTGGGGCACGGGCTGGTCGAGGGGCCCCACAACCTGTGCCATGGCTGCCGCCGTCCGATCCTGCCCGAGGATATGAAACGCCCTGAATATGAACACGGCGTCTCGTGCCATCAATGTGTGGATGAAACCTCGGAAGCTGACAAGAAGCGCTTCCGCGAGCGGCAGAAGCAAATCGGGCTGGCGCGCCAACGCGGGCAGGAACATTTGGGCGCAGACTAAACCACTCGGTTGCACGGGCGGGGCGAAACCCCGATCATCGCACCCGTTAAAGACGGAGACGACATGCGCCGCGAGCCGACAACGTTGGAAGAATGGAAATCGACCCTGCTTGCCGCAGGCGGTATGGTTTTGGCCAGCTTCTTTGCCTGGTTCGGCCTTTCCCGCCTTAGTGAATCAACGGCGGGCGATACGTTGGGCATGTTTGCATCCGTGGGTCTGTTCCTGTGGATCGTCTCGCAATCGTGGTACTATATGACACAGGTGAAATCCCCGCGCCGCGTGCTGTTCTTGATGGGCGTATCCTTTATTCAGGTCGTCCCCTTCCTGTTCGCCGCCGTCTATGGTGCGTTCGGCTATAAAGACAACTGCGTGGTCGGTGCCAGCGGACCGGGGGACATCCTGTATTTCTCATATGTCACCTTCACCACCGTTGGATATGGCGACATGGCCCCAACCGGCCTGTGCCGCGCGTTGGCTGTGTCAGAAGCGGTGACAGGCTACATCCTGCTGGGCCTCTTCGTCGCCGCTGCCGTGGCACTTTATGCCCGAAACCACTCGGACTAGAGCCTATTTGTTGGTGTCAATCCACCGGGACATCATTTGCTTGTCGCGGAAACACTCAGACGGTATCGGTCTGCGTTTGGAACGCGAGATCCGTTCGGCAAAAGCGACCTGTTTGCCGGTCGGGTAATTGGCGAATGGTGACGGGTCATCCTGTTTATGCGCCGAAATCCACTGGGACATGGCCCTGCGGTCGCGTTGTGCCTCGACCGGGATTTCAAGCGCCGACTGCTGGGCAATCGCGCGCGCATAGCGCATCTGCCGGTCCGTGACGGGCAGCATGTGATAGTCGTTGCTGGGTGCGTCGTACCAGCTTTGACGGGCAGCGTTGGCCATAGCTCGAATACCTCCGTTCCACCTCAGACATTCACGTGGAACAAATATAGAACATTTTAGGAACTTTTCAAGATTTCTGCTGATCCACGCGGTCTTCACCGTGTTTCAAACCAGCCTGTCCCGTCGCGTTTCGACCTATTCGGCACGTATTTTCGTGCTTCCTAATTTAATCAAAGAATCAGTGCGTCTCATTTCAAGACACAAACGCTCACGACATCGCGCGTTTGGTGTCACCGGGCGATGATTCGCCGACGCGGTGTTTGCTTCCGGCGCTTTGATCGTCATTACCGACATTTTGCGTCGGGAACAGAGCATCAGTAGCCCCTGACCTGTGGCTGACTTTCGTGCAAGCTCTGTAGGAGGTGCGCCAATGAAAACCCATGCTCAGGCCGTTGTCATCGGAGGGGGGCTGGTCGGCTGCTCGATCCTGTATCATCTGGCCAAGCTGGGCTGGACTGACGTTGTCCTGCTGGAACGCGATGAGTTGACCAGTGGGTCCACGTGGCACGCAGCGGCCAATATCCACGGGCTGCATGACAACAACAACATCACGCGCATTCAGCACTACACGATGAACCTGTACAAAGAGTTAGAGAAGGAAACCGGACAGGGCTGCGGCGTGTTTCAATCCGGGTCGCTCTATCTGGCGCAAACCGAGGACCGCGAACACCAACTGCGTCTGCAAGAGGCCAAGGCGCGTTTCTACGGCCTGAACTTCCACGAGATCAGCCGCGAACAGGCGATGGAACTGCACCCGCTAGCGCAGTTCGATGACATCCGCTGCATCATGTTCGAACCCGATGGCGGCAATGTTGATCCCTCGGGTGTAACACATGCCTATGCCGCTGGAGCACGCGCGATGGGCGCCAGTATTGAACGGTTTTGTCCCGTGTTAGGGACTGATCAACAGCCTGACGGAACGTGGATCGTACGCACCGAAAAGGGCGATATCCACACACAGTGGGTGGTCAATGCCGGTGGATTGTGGGGGCGTGAAGTGGCCGCGATGGCTGGGATCGAACTGCCCCTGCAACCGACTGAACATCAGTATTTTGTCACCGAAGCGATTGATGAAGTCGCCGCGTTGGGCCGTCGCTTGCCGTCCATCGCCGACCGGGATGGCGAGTACTACTTCCGGCAAGAGGGCAATGGCTTGCTGATCGGGGCCTATGAGAAGGACATGCGGTTTTGGGCCGAAAACGGCACACCGCTGGATTTCGCCCACGATCTGTTCCCCGACGATCTGGACCGCATCATGGAAAACGTTATCCGGGCCACCGAACGCGTGCCCGTTGCGGCAACTGCGGGGGTGAAGCGGGTAATCAATGGCCCGATGATCTGGTCGCCGGATTCGAATGCAATCTGGGGGCCTGTGCCCGAGTTGCAGAACTATTTCTGCTGCACGGGGATCATCCCCGGATTTTCGCAATCGGGTGGGCTTGGCCTGTTGTCGGCGCAATGGATGATCGAGGGCGAGCCGCAATACGACATGCTCGCCTGGGATCTGGCGCGGTTCGGCGACTGGGCCGACAAGGCCTTCACAAAGGCGCGGGTGCAGGACGTTTATACGCACCGCTTCGCCATCCATTTCCCGAACGAAGAGCGCAGCGCCGGACGCCCCGCGCGCCTCCGCCCGGCCTATCAGATGCAAAAGGAGATGGGCAGCGTCTTTGGCCTGAACTGCGGGTGGGAACACCCCCTCTGGTTCGCTGATCAACCCGGTGTGGTCGAAACCAACGGCTTCACCCGCCAGAATTGGTGGAAACCCGTTGGCCGAGAGGTGCAGATGTTGCGCGACAATGTGGGTGTGATCGACATCTCGAACTTCGCCAACTATGTGATCAAGGGGCCAGGGGCGCATGATTGGCTTGATCGTCTTGTTGCCAACCGGGTACCGACCGAGGTTGGCCGGTCGTGTTTGACCCCGTTGATTTCAGTGCGCGGAGGCGTGGCCGGGGACTTTACCATCACCAAAGTCGCCGATGACGAATACATGATGATCGGCTCGGGCATGGCCGAGCGCTATCACCAGCGGTTCTTCAACATGGTTGATCTGCCTGAAGGTACCCGTTTCGAGGGTGCCACAAACCGTATCGCCGGGTTCAACGTCGCCGGCCCCAAATCGCGCGATGTGCTGCAACGGCTGACCAATGCGGATCTGTCCAACGAAGGGTTCCGCTTCATGCGTTCACGTCAGATAGACGTGGCAGGCGTTTCCTGCCTCGCCATCCGTGTCAGTTTTACCGGCGACCTTGGGTGGGAGCTGCACTGCGCTGAGAGCGATCAGGTTGCGCTTTACACGGCCTTGCTGGAGGCCGCGAAAGAGCAAGGCGGCGGCCCAGTTGGCGGCCGTGCGCTGGGTAGTCTGCGTATCGAAAAGGGCTATGGCTCGTGGGGGCGAGAGTACAGTCAGGAATACTGGCCGCAAGAAGTCGGGCTGGACGGCCTCATCAAGCTGGACAAGGATTTCCTGCACAAGCAGGCCTATCTGGCCATCAAGGACAACCCTGTGCGTGAGGTTTTGTCGATGTTCGAAATTGAGGTGGACACCGCTGACGCCTCGGGCGGTGAGCCGATCTTTACACCAGATGGTCATTCGGTCGGGCGCGTGACATCGGGTGGCTTCGGGTATTCGGTCGGTAAATCGCTGGCCCTTGGGTTCGCAAACCCGCAAGTCGCAAAGCCCGGTGATAGGGTTGAGGTGTTCATCCTCGGCAAACCGCATCGCGCAACTATTCTGGCTGAACCTCCTTTTGATCCTGCGGGATATCGGCTGCGTGACGTCTCTAAGCCCGCAATAGAGCCTGCCGAATGACCGATACGTTCGCCCGCGTTGCAAATTTCGTCCTAAATCGTCCACCCGAGGAAATGCCAGACAGCGCCAAAGAGGCAGCGGCGCTGATGATGGTGGACACTATGGGCATCCTGATTGCCTCCGGCCCGATGGAAGCGGGCGTGATCGCGCGGGATACGGCGGCATTGCTCTACGCCAGCACGGATTCTTCCTTTAGCGCTCGGCTGATGTTTGACGGGCGACCCGTCAGTATGGCTGGCGCGGCCTATGCGGCGGCGACACAGACAGACAATCTGGACGGGCATGACGGGTATAACCCGACCAAAGGCCATATCGGCGTGGTTGTGCTGCCTGCGTTGGTTGCGCTTGCCACGCATTGCCCGAATTTGACTGGCCCGCAGGCCTTGGCTGCTGTGATCTCTGGCTATGAAATCGCGGGCCGCGCGGGGATTTCGCTGCACGCGTCGGTCAGCGATTATCACACCTCTGGGGCCTGGAATGCGCTGGGCGTGGTCGCAATGGCGGCCCGATTGCGCGGGCTCACTCCAGACCAGTTGCGGCAGGCGCTGGGGATCGCCGAATATCATGGGCCGCGCAGCCAGATGATGCGCGAGATCGCCAATCCCACGATGCTGCATGATGGTTCGGGATGGGGTGCGATGGTCGGCCTGTCCGCGGCGATTCTGGCCGAGCGGGGTTTTGCCGGGGCACCTGCCATCACGATCGAAGCCGAGGCTGCCGCCCCGCATTGGGCGGATTTGGGCAGGTTTTGGCAGGTTGAGTATCAATATGTGAAGCCGTACCCGATCTGCCGCTGGGCCCACGCCGCGATAGATGGGGTCCGCGCGCTGATGTCGAACCACAGTTTGGTCGGTGACCAGATCCATTCGATCCAGATCAACACTTTTTTTGAGGCCGTGCGACTGTTTTCTGGAATGCCCGCGACCACTTCGCAAGCACAGTACTCTCTGCCCTTCGCTGTTGCAGTTCAGGTTCTGTATGGCCGTATCGGAGCCGAGCATATCTCAGGGCCCGGACTGTCCGACCCCCGGATCGCGGGCCTGATTTCCCGTATACACGTGAGCGAGGAAGAGAGGCATTCGCAACGGTTCCCGGGTGGGCGCTGGGCAGATGTATCAATTGAGACAACGGACGGGCGCATTTTGCATTCGGGCGATATCCACGCCCGCGGTGGTCCTGAGGCGCCTATGTCGCGCGATGAGGTTTTGGCGAAATATTCCGAGTTCGCAGAACCAGTTGTCGGAGCGCATCGGGCTAACGCGATCCGCGATGCGATCTTGTCCTGGATTGAACCGCATTCTAGATATGCCGATCTGGCGTCGCTGGTTTCTTCACCCCCGCGATAGCAGTCTCGCGGGGAATCGGGCCCCAATTTATACGGTTCACTGCTCGAGAATAGTAAGCAATTCGGTGATTTTTTCCCTAGCTTCGACACTATCCTGAAGTAAATCCGCCGCCTCGGCCAAAGGCTTGTCAGGTTGCGAAACAGGAGGAGTGATCAGGACCTGTGTCGCCTTGCTAACCAAACCAAATTGCGTTTCTTCCTCTTGATCAATGGCTTCGGGGCGGTCGGCCAGCCAAAAATTTCGGTCAGCCTGCTCCGCCTGACCTAATGTGCGCGATAGCTCTCCGGCTGTATCGAAATCGCCAAGGGCTTGCATCGCTTGGTGCCTGATACGCAATGCCTCTTCCGAACTGTCCCCTTCCAGTTCAAGCATAGCTTGGTGAGGGCGTTGCGTTTGCAAGGCAGAGCGTGCCCTGATCCGTGCACGCTCTGACCGTTGCACCGTATCTTGGGGTCTGTTCGACAAAGCCAGCGCTGGTCCAGGGAACCCAAGCTTCACCAGACGGTTTGCCAACGCGACAGCCGTATCTGTGCTCAGGTCCTGCGTATCACCGGATGCAAATTCCAACGCCCGACGTAGAAATGTTATGTCATCCGCCCTCTCCACCAGAATGTGAGAAATCCGGTTCAACGTGGCCAGGCGTTCTTGCTCTGCAGGTATTTCCAAGGCAGCATCAAATGCTAGGTCGAATTCCTGAGTCAGACTTAGGGCCACAGCATGAGCCCGTTTTAACTGCGGCTCGATCTCGGATTTACGAAACTCGTTCGAAAAAGACGCCGCAAGGGCGACTTCTTCGGGTGAAGCGGCGCCTCGATCAACCCATCGGTTTTCGATCAGCCGCGCCAAAGCGAGCGGAGCGTCCAGATTGGGGCCGGAGGATGCAACCACGTCGTTTAGCAACGCCTCGGCTTTTGGAGCGTCACCTTCGGCGGCTGCGACCTTAGCTTTGGCCCGTGTTGTGTCCGAGGCGTTTTGAATTCCCGCCCGGTCAACAGACCGCAATACGCGTCGAGTGGCTTCTAACCGACCTGCATCGACCAAAATTTCGGATAGATCAGGTCCAAATTGCCGTCTTAGATGCGTTGGCAGCCGTGAAAATGATTGCTCTACCCTGTCCAAGTTTGCTTCAGCGGATAATTCCCCGGCCATCAGAACAGCCCAAAGTGCAACGTCACCCCCGCATCGTTGCAAGCCACCAAACGGATTGTCGTCTGCCACATGCCCTGCGTCCAAATACTGCGCAATTGCTGCAACCCGGTTTACGTCAGCATCGGGATCTTCCACCAATGCCAAAGCCTGCATCGCCTCGGCGCCGAAGCCATAGAATGCGTACAGCTTTGCCAGAGACAGCGCTGTGTCCTGATTAACCCGATCGAATTCCTGAAACAAACCTGATCTTAAGGTGGCTATTTGCTGAGGGAAATCGGCTGAGCCACCCCACGTCCCGAACCCCAACTCTGTATCGGATATGCAGGCAGGTTCTTGTTCAAACCCGATCAAATCGGGCCCCAGTAGACCGTTCAATTCATCGAGCACCGTCGATACGCTGATATTCCCTGTCGGGTCTGCTGGCCCTTCCGTGGCACCGTCAAAGATCGACGATCGCGGGCCAACCTGGGCAAGCTCAAGGTCAACGATGCCCCGGTCTGCACCTTGCAATAGACGTTCTGACAGGCGATCCTCAAACCCAAGCAATGGCGTCGGAAGCGCAGGCATTGGCAAGACGTTGCGGTTCTGAGCCGCCGCCAGCAGCCCGGTGTCGCGGTTTGCTTGCGGCAAGATGGGCGGAGGAATGTCCGCACCTATCGGTGGCAGGGCCTGCGCAATGGCAATATCGACCACAATCATGGTGTCTTGGTATAAAAACGCCGAAGCCGCGCATTCACACCCGAATTGCATTTCCAACGGCCCGCCCGGTTCAGCCTGAGAAATGGCGGACAAACGGTTTTGAGACAGCCTGCGGAAGACCGAAGTGGTTTCGAAATGAACATCCTCCAGGGTGACGTTCAGACGCGCACCATACTTGGTTTGGGTGAGGACCCAGCCGGTGCCAGGCGGCACCTGAATGACCAGCCTGGTGTAGTCCTCATGCTCTCCCGAGCGCACGGTGGCTTCACGCGCAGTGGCACCGTTTGCTGCAAGCAACACTGCAAGAAAAAGACCAAGTCGGATCATGCCGCCGCCTGTTTCAGCTCTTTCAACGCCTCTTCCAGTTCCGAAAAACCAGGGCGGTTATGGGTCGGCGTGTTCTGGCGACCGACTTCAATGCACATCGCGGGGTTGTGGTTGTGCAGATTGGCGACCAGAACCTCTTTGATCAGTTGATAGAAATGGTTGTCTTCCTCAACCACGGCCTTCAGTTTTCCTGCGAATGGCCCGACCAGACCATAGGCCAGGAACACGCCCAGAAAGGTCCCAACGAGAGCCCCCCCGATCAGTTTACCCAGTACCTCGGGTGGCTGGTCGATCGATCCCATGGTCTTGATCACCCCTAAAACCGCAGCCACGATCCCCAGGGCTGGCAAGCCATCCGCAACCGTCTGCAATGCATGGCTGGAATGCATGGCGTGGTGAAAATTCGCCTCCATCCGCTTTTCCAGAACTTCTTCGACCTGATGGGGGTCGTCGTAGTTCATCGAAGCCGACCGCATCGTGTCACAGATCAGATCCACGGCCTCTTTGTCGGATTGAATCTTCGGATAGGCCGAAAACACCGCGGAATTTTCGGGGTCTTCTATATGTTGCTCGACCTCGACCGGGTTGGCTTTGGCGATGCGGATCAGGGAAAACAGAAGGCATAACAGGTCGCGGTAGTCATCGGGTTTCCATTTCGGACCTTTGAACACCTTTCCCATGTCCTTGAGCGTATGCTTCACCGCGCTCATGTCGTTGCTGATCAAAAACGCTCCGACCGCTGCGCCCCCGATCATCATCATTTCGAACGGCAGAGATTTCATGATGATGGTCATCTTGCCGCCAGCGGCCAGATAGCCACCGAACACCATGACGAAGATGACGACAATTCCGACTAGTCCGATCATGAGGGGCCTCCAGCAAACTCAAACGCGGCTTTGGTGAACATGGACGTCATTCCTGTGGCGCGGCAGCGTTGCGCCCCGCCATGATGACGCTGATTGTATAGGCGGTCTCAGGGCTTATCCTCGCCAGCACGCCAGCAGCGGCATCCGCAGGCATCCGTGACAGGAAACCGGCGGCAAAACCTGGATCCATCGTCTCGAACAAGGCGGCTGCGTCTTTGGGTTTCATGCTTTGATACACATCCGTCAGCCGGGTCAGGTCGGTCTCGGCCGCTTTTTCCGCATAGGCCAGCGTTTCGCGCAGGTTCTCTTCGGCCGCTTGCATAGCGACCATTCGGGTATCGATGGCTTGCTCGGCGATTTCCAACGCCTTTTCCTTGTCGATTGCGGCGGCTTCGCGCTTTTCCAACGCCGCTTCGCGTCGCAGAAGTTCTGTCAACAATTCCTGTGCGCCGGGCTTTTCCATACCTTCTGGCTTGGCTTGCTTGACCGTCGGTTCGGGGTTCTTGGCCAGTGCCGGACCAGCCTCCAACCCGACGCGAATCGCAGCCGATCCGATCATCAGCAAAGAGATCACAGCAAGCACGCCGCCTTTGGGTTTGTTGCTCTGCCTTGTTTTCATGCCGTGGCCTCACGCCTCTTGCGACCATGCCGCATAAACATCGGACCAGCCGTTCGTTTTTCCGCAGGCTCAGGAACGGGTTCCTCCTTTTGCTCGGGCGCTTCCGCAGCTTCAACCTTTGCAACCTCAGGCTCTGGTGGCACCGTAGGCTCGGTCGCGGGCGAGGCTGTATCCTTTGGGGCTTCCTGATCCGGCACGATGTCATGCATCGACGCCATCATCAGCTCCAACCGCTGCGCGACCGTCTCCGCCCGTTGCGTCAATTGCTTCAAGGTGTCCCCGGAGCGGTCCGACGCTGCACGCGCGGACTCCAGCGATTTCTTTAATTCATCCGACTGTGCCGAAAGAACGGCAACGGCCCCGCCAACGCCCTTTTCAAGATCGGTGAATCGCTTGAGGCGTCGAGACAGAACAAAGCAATAGAGACCTGCGCCCAAGGCGCCTGCGACTAGGAAAATATCTGCGATCAGTTCCAACTTTGCCTCCTAATTCAAAACGAATTCCATCACGAGGACATCGCGAACGCGATCCTCGCCAACTACAATGCCGATGCGCCGCAGCAGATGCCCGCGAATGCGCACCAGGGCCAACGAATCCTCAAGATCCGAGATTTCAACCGCCCGCAGATACCCGTTCAGCACATCCATGATTCGCGGCTTCATCTTTTCGACATCGCCCAGATAGTCCGAGTTCACCTCAAGCTGAGCGTGAAATTTCAGGTGCCGCGAATCACCCGAGTTCAACGACAGGATCAGCGGCGGAAGATCGACGAATCCAACGTCAGGCAAGGCTTTTGCAGGCTTTTTTTCCGCCTTTTCAACCGCCTCTTGCGCCTTGGGCATGGCGCCTATTGGCAACAGCCCGGACGTGGTTACAAAATACCCTCCACCTGCGCCGGACAGGGCTAGAATCACACCTAGTATCAATCCCTTTTTCCCAAACTTTTCTGGGGCTTCTGCCTGTTCTGCAGTTGCGTCAGTCATGACGTCCTCATCCATCCGTTCTGCAATCGTCATAACCCGGTAGGGACTAACCGATTATTAAGGGCAATCGGTCAAACAAGGGATGCGCCAAGCAGAATGTCGGCGAGTCGGAGGTGAGCGTGCAGCAGATCGGAACTGTCTGGACAAGTTTGGACAGGCGAAAACAAATCATCGTTGCCGGTGCGGTTATGCTGGTATTTCTTGGGGTCCTTGCGATGTCGCGGCTGATAACGGCACCGTCGATGACCTTGCTTTATGCCGGGCTGGAAAGTGGGGCGGCGGGCGATATCGTTCGGTCACTGGATCAGCGCGGCGTGCCCTTTGAGATTCGGGGCGGCTCGATCTACGTGCCGGGGTGGCAGCGGGATGAGTTGCGCATGACTCTGGCGAGCGAGGGTTTGCCTGCGAATGGAAACCGGGGGTACGAACTGCTGGATACGCTCAGCGGGTTCGGGACCACTTCGCAAATGTTTGACGCCGCTTATTGGCGCGCCAAAGAGGGTGAACTGGCCCGCACGATTGTAGGGGCACCCCATATCAGCCAGGCGCGAGTGCACATCGCCAATGGTTCAACCAATCCATTTCAGCGCAGCGTTGCACCGACTGCCTCGGTTTATCTGGTGTCTTCGGGGGCGGATATCACGTCAGATCAGGCCAAGGCGATCCGGTTTCTGGTCTCATCCGCGGTCAGTGGTCTTGCGCCCGAGAATGTGGCGATCATCGATTCGAACGGGGCTGTGATTGGCGCGCAGGAAAACGCCGTTGCCGCCGATACGGCGGATGACAAGTCGCGGCAATTGCGGGAAAAGGTCCTGCGTTTGGTCGAAGCCCGCGTAGGTACGGGCAATGCCGTTGTAGAAGTCAGCGTAGATACGGTGACGAAAACCGAATCCATTCGCGAGCGTCGCTTTGACCCCAACGGTCGTGTGGCGATCAGCACCGATGTCGAAGAACGTTCAGACAGCGCGCGCAATCAATCCGCCGATGTCACCGTTGCGTCGAACCTGCCGGATGGTGACGGCGCGGGGGGCGACGAGTCGAACTCGAACGCCACCCAGACGCGCGAGCGGGTAAACTACGAGGTGTCCGAGACGGAGCTTGAGGTTCACAACGCCCCCGGCGCGATCAAACGTCTGACTGTGGCCGTACTGGTGAATGGAACGCGCAGTGTGGATGCGACGGGCACGGAAGGTTTTGCCCCCATGCCCGAAACAGAGATGGAGGCCTTGAAGGAATTGGTCGCCTCGGCTGTGGGGTTTGATGCGGAACGCGGCGACGTGATCACGCTGAAATCCATGGACCTGCCGGTTGTTGAACCGCAGGGCACGCTGGCCTCGGCTTCGATCTGGCAGAAGGTGCATTTCGACGCAATGTCGCTGATCCAGATGGCAGTTCTGGCGATTGTGTCTCTGATCCTTGGGTTGTTCGTGATCCGGCCTATTTTGACCAAGCCGGTTGTGACCACGGCACTACTACCTACCGGAAGTCTACCCGAACCAGGCTCGGTTTTGACGGGTGAGATTGCGACCGAAGAAGGCGGGCAATTCGCACCGATCGCGGGTCAGGCCACCGGCGGGGATGTTCCAGCACTGTCGGCTCAGCCCGGGGCGGACCCGGTAGATCGGCTGCGGGCGATGATTGGCGACAAGCAGGAGGAAACGGTCGAAATCCTGCGCAGCTGGCTTGAAGAAGGCGAGGAAAAGGTCTGATGTCGATCGCCCATTTGCTGGAAGATTTCACGTTGCAGGCTGGCGGTGGAAAGCTGCACTTGCTGGATGAGGACGGGTTGGAGGAACAGCGTCTGGCGGCGTTCGAACAGGGCTATGCCGCCGGTTGGGAAGATGCCGTTCAGGCACAGGAGCAAAACCGAGGCCGGATCTCGACCGAGTTGGCCAAGTCGCTTGAGGACATGTCCTTCACCTATCATGAGGCGGTAACACGGATGACACTGTCGCTGGAACCGATGTTCAACAGCCTGATGCTCGCGGTTCTGCCCGAAACTTTGGAGCGAGGTTATATCATCCGGCTGGCCGAACAACTGACCGACATGGCTCGCGAACAGATCAATGAGCCGATACAGGTTTTCGTCCCCGAAGGCCTCGCGGCTGAGGTGAAAGAGATGCTGCCCGAGGGGATGGCCAAGATGGCGCAAGTCATCTCAGACCCGCAGATCAAACCCGGCCAGGCTAGATTGCAGGTCGGTATCTCGCGGCGCGAGGTGGATTGCGGCGGCCTGCTGACGTCGATCCGCGCCGCGTTCGACGCGTATGTATTCGAGGCAAAAGAGGCATTAAGCAATGAGTGATCCCCAAAGTCCCAAAAGCGAAAAATCCAACCCGTTTGAATCGGTCCCGATCGAGGTCACGGTCTCGGTCGGCCGCGCCCGCCCACTGATCCGCGATCTGTTGAACATGGGTGAAAATGCGGTGCTGACTTTGGACAAACGGATCGAGGATCCGGTGGATCTTTATGTAGGGGACCAGCTGGTGGCCCGCGGCTTGCTGGAAGAGATGGAAGGCGATCAGGCCGGACAACTGGCCGTGCGCCTGACCGAGATTGCCGATCTGCAAAACGGGATCGGTTGATGCGCGTTCTGCCCTGGATCATCGTGGCGCTGCTGCTGACACCGTCTTTTGCAGAAGCGCAGGATGTGTCCTTGTCGCTGGGTGACGGGGGTTCCATCTCGGCGCGGACGATCCAATTGATCCTGTTGCTTACCGTGCTCAGCCTCGCTCCTGGGCTGGCGATCATGATCACCTGTTTTCCTTTTCTGATCACCGTGCTGGCCATCCTTCGGCAAGGGATTGGGTTGCAACAATCGCCCCCCAACATGCTGATCGTCAGCCTGGCTTTGTTTCTGACCTATTTCATAATGGAGCCCGTCTTTAACGAAGCCTGGACCACTGGCATCCAACCCATGGTCGACGAAACGATGGAGGTCGAGCCCGCTTTGGAACGCGCCCTTCAACCGTTTCGCGCCTTCATGGCCGCGCGACTGGACCCTGACACGTTCTACGCCATGGCTGCACTGCGTCCCGAAGGCAATGCGGTGGGCGTGTCGCCGGATGCGCCGTTGTCGATCCTGATGCCCTCTTTCATGTTGTCCGAGATTGCGCGGGCCTTTCAGATCGGTTTTCTGATCTTCCTGCCCTTTCTGATCATCGACCTCGTGGTAGCTGCGGTGCTGATGTCGATGGGGATGATGATGGTGCCACCTGCAACGGTTTCACTGCCGTTCAAACTGGCTTTTTTTGTCATTGCGGATGGGTGGTCCCTGATCGCGAGCGCTTTGGTGCGAAGCTACATGGGCTGACAGATTACTGCCGCGTGATCGTCAATCGGGCGCGCAGCCCCTGATCTCCGGCCTCGAAATGCAGCCCGCCACCATGCTGGTCAGCCACTGTGGCAGCAATTGTCAGACCCAGGCCAAACCCGTCTGACGAGCCTGTATTTGATCCGCGCTGAAACGGGGCCATCAGGGCCTCGATCTCATGAACGGACAGGTCATTGCCCTTGTCCTCGACCGTGATCGTTGCGGTGTGCGCGTCGGTTTCCAACTGGACCTCGGCGTGGCGGCCATATTTCAGCGCATTGTCGATTAGGTTGGTCAACGCCCGTTTCAGCGAAATGGGCCGACCTGTTACCAACATGCGCCGGGTTTCCAGCAGCGTCCCATGCCCGCGGCGGGACATGAAAACGGACGGAGCACCCTCGACCGCGACCGGATCGACATTCTGAAGCGTCACCGGCAGATCCATGTCCTGATAATCGTCGACGACAGATTCGACCAAAGATGTCAGGGAAATCTGTCGCGGTTCCTCGACGCTCAGTTCTGAACGCGTGTAGGTCAGAACGCTTTCGATCATGCCGGTCATCTGGTCCACATCCGCTTCCAGCTTTTCTCGCAGCTCGTCATCGACGATCAACGCGGCGCGCAGCCGGACGCGGGTAGCGGGGGTGCCAAGATCGTGGCTGACGCCCGACAAGACCGTGGCACGTTGCTCTAGCAAGGCGCGTTCGGCGTCTAGATGGGCGTTCACCGCAGACACGATATCACGCAGCTCGGTTGGCCCGTCGGCGTCATAGCTGTCGGGGCCTCCGCGCCTCCGACGGTCGCGCAGGGCATGGGCAAACCGGGTGAACGTATCAGACACGTTGCCGACTGAGGTCAGAAGGACCGCCAGAGCCACGATGCCCAGCAATATCGCGGGCAGGCGCAGATCGGTCGGCGCCGCGCCACAGCCCCAGATCCCGGTGCCATCCACGCGATACCACGGCCCGCGCCCGAATTGCGCAATCAGGATCGGTTCGCTGCAATAGGTGGCCAGCAGCCGGGTCAGGTTACCCATCTTTTCAGGCCCGGTCTGATCACTGCGCGAGACGATGTCCGAGACCGGATAGACCAGACGATCGGACAGGATCGCCAGCGTCAATTCACGCCCGTTGAGCGGCGCTGAACTGTCGGTCAGGATCGAAAGGTTGGTCAGGAACCGACGGCCCGAAGACCCAGGCAATTGCTGGAACTCTCCCGTGTCGGCCAGGACGGCATCCGCCGGTGACAAGGGCGTAATGGACAGCGGGGCTGCTGGGGCCATTCCTGTGCGCAGGTCTTCGTAAACGGTAAACCCTGCGACGAAGGATTGCGTCAGGAACTGATTCCAGGCGCGGGCCGAAGCAAACCACAGGCTGGCCGATACCAGCCCTGTTGCGAACGCTGAGATCACCCAAAACCAGCCTAGATTGCGCAGGCGCAGTGTCATTCCTCTTGCACCGACACGTCAGCGGCAAAAACATAGCCGACGCCGCGTTCGGTGCGCAGCATCTGCGGGTCCTTCGGGTTGACTTCGATCTTTGACCGCAACCGCCCCACCAGCATGTCGATGGCGCGGCCCTGCGCCTCGGGCTTGTCGGAGCCACCGGTGACATCCAGCGCGGCGACGATCTCATCCCTTGTCAGGGGGATATGCGGATTGGCCAGCAAAACCTTGAGCAACGCCGTCTCACGCTGGGACAGCGCCACCAAATAGCCCTCGGGCGAATGCACCTCATCGCGTTTGCCGTCATAGAGCCAGCCGTCAAAGCGGAAGCTGTGGATGCGACGGCGGTAGGCAAGCGACGATGACCGCCGCGCCCGTTGCATCACCGCCCGCACGCGAGCGAGCAGAAGCTGCGGGTTGAAAGGCTTGGCGATATAGTCATCGGCCCCGACCTCATACCCCGCCATGCGCTGATGGTCGGCTGACAGGGCCGAGACCAGAATGATCGGCACATCCTGTTCGGCGCGCAGGCGGGCGCAGATCTCGACGCCGTTTTCATCGCCCAGCATTACGTCCAGCAGGATCAGGTCAATGCGGCCGGTGTTCAGGTGGCTGCGAATTTCATTTTCAGAACTGGCGGGCAGGGCGATGAACCCGTTCTGCTGCAGGAACTGGGTCATCATCGCCCGCATCTCGGGGTCGTCATCCACCACCAAAAGTCGCGGGATACTCACGCGGTTTGTCCTCCCAGTCACTGTTCCTCCGATATCGTCAATTGTAACGAACGGAAACAGATTCAATGTCAACGTAACACGCTGTAACAGAAGCGGTGAAAAATTGGTCTGACGCACGTGTTTGGCGCGGATTCCAAGTTGCCAGACGGCCCGTGCGCCCCAGTATGGCCGACATCGCTGCTGCGGCAGCCTCTTAGGTTCTCAGGGAGGAGACAAGAAATGAAACGTTTTGCATTTGCCACCGTATCGACGCTGGCTGTTGTGGCCGGATCGTCGGTGTTGGCGGGCCCCCAGGCCGAAGTTCTGCATTGGTGGACATCGGGTGGTGAGGCCAAGTCAGTTGCCGTCCTGCAAGAGGAATTCGCGGCCAATGGTGGTAGCTGGACCGATATGCCCGTGGCCGGCGGTGGCGGTGATGCCGCGATGACCGCGCTGCGCGCCCGCGTTCTGTCGGGCAACGCGCCGACGGCGGTTCAGCTAAAAGGCCCCGCCATTCAGGAATGGTATGAAGAGGGCGTGCTGGCCGATATCTCGTCCGTGGCCGAGGCCGAAGGCTGGGCCGATGTTCTGCCAGCCTCAATTGCGGGCCATATGAAATGCGAGGGCACGTGGTGCGCTGCGCCTGTGAACGTACACCGCGTTGACTGGATCTGGGCGAATGCCGACGTTCTGGCCGCAAATGGCATCGAGATGCCGACCACGTGGGACGAATTCAACGCTGCCGCGGATAAGCTGCAAGCCGCAGGTGTGATCCCGCTGGCCCATGGCGGTCAGGCATGGCAGGACGCGACCGTTTTTGAAACCGTGGTACTGGGCATTGGCGGCCCCGAGTTCTTCCAGAAAGCGCTGGTTGAACTGGACCCCGAGGCGCTGACCTCGGACACGATGGTTCAGGTGTTCGACCAAATGCGCACAATGCGCGGCTACGTGGACGAGAACTTCTCGGGCCGCGACTGGAACCTGGCCACCGCGATGGTCATGAACGGTGAGGCGGCGTTCCAGATCATGGGTGATTGGGCCAAGGGCGAGTTCCTGGCGGCGGGCAAAAAACCCGGCGAGGATTTCCTATGCGCCTCGACCCCCGGTGACGGCTATCTGTACAATGTCGACAGCTTTGCAATGTTCGATGTGGACGGAGATGACAAGAAAGCCGGTCAGGACCTGCTGGCCAAGCTGATCGTCGCGCCGAACTTCCAGAAAGTGTTCAACCTGAACAAAGGCTCGATCCCGGCACGGACCGACGTGGCACTGGATGACTTTGACATCTGCGCCAACTTGTCGGCCGAAGATATGGGTTCGACCTCGGACGCAGGCTCGCTGCTGCCGTCTTATGCCCACGGCATGGCGCTGCGCGGGTCGCAGTCTGGTGCGATCACGGATGTTGTGACCGCGCATTTCAACTCGGATATGTCGTCGGCTGACGCGGTTCAGCAATTGGCGGCAGCAGTGGCTAACAGCTACTGATCCAAATCGCTCTGCCCCCTATACTGACGGGGCAGAGCATCTTTCCCCGGAGGAAATCATGTCCGAATGGCTGGAAAACCACCTGCCCAAGGTGGTGCTGGCACCGTCGTTCATTGCCGTTTTGATCTTTGTCTACGGCTTTATCGGATGGACGGCTTGGGTGTCGCTAACCCGATCGAAACTGTTGCCGAAATACGAGATCAAGGGATTCATCCAGTATGAACGCCTGTTTGACTCGCCCCGCTGGGATACGGCGATTAACAACTTGTATATCTTTGGCGCGCTTTTCATCATCATTGCGATGGTGTTGGGTCTGCTTCTAGCCATTCTGCTGGATCAGAAGATCCGCGTCGAAGGGGCCATCCGCACGATCTATCTGTACCCGATGGCGCTGTCGATGATCGTGACAGGCACCGCGTGGAAGTGGATCTTGAACCCCGGTCTGGGGATCGAGTCCATGGTCCAGGGCTGGGGCTTTACCAATTTCGAGTTCGACTGGCTGGTGAACCCCGACTACGCCATCTACACCATCGTGATGGCCGCGATCTGGCAAAGCTCAGGCTTCGTCATGGCGCTGTTCCTCGCTGGTCTACGCTCGGTGGATGGTGAGATCATCAAGGCAGCCCAGGTCGATGGTATCCCCACATGGCGCATCTACACGGCGATCATCATACCGTCGATGGCCCCGATCTTTCTTTCGGCCTTCATCGTGCTGGCCCACCTTGCGATCAAGAGCTTTGACCTTGTCATCGCTCTCACGGGTGGCGGTCCCGGATACGCAACCGATCTGCCAGCGACCTACATGTACGCCATGGCGTTTTCGCGCGGCGATATTGGTCAGGCGGCATCGTCCGCGATGATCATGATGCTGGTCGTCTTTGCCATCGTGGTACCTTATCTTTACTCAGAGCTGAGGGCGAAAAATGACTGATCTGTCGATGCCCCAATCCCAAACCCAAACCCGTAGCCAAAGTGCCGTTGGCAAGATTGCCCTGCGTTGGTTGCTCTACGTCCTGCTGGGTCTCTTTGCGCTGTATTACCTGATGCCGCTGTTCGTGATGTTGACCACATCGCTGAAAAGCCTTGAGGAAATCCGCACCGGGTCTCTGATATCGCTGCCGCGTGAGGTCAGCTTCGACGCCTGGAAGACAGCTTGGTCCGGTGCCTGTACCGGCATTCAGTGCGAAGGCCTGCGCCCCTATTTCTGGAACTCGGTCCTCATCGCGGTGCCTGCGGTGGCGATCTCGACCCTGCTCGGCGCGTTGAACGGCTATGTCGTGGCGCAGTGGCGGTTCAAAGGCGCGAACATCATTTTCTCGCTGATGCTGTTTGGCTGCTTCATCCCGTTTCAGGTGGTTTTGCTGCCGATGGCGCGCCTGTTGGGCATGATGGGGATCGCCGGGACCATTCCGGGCCTGATCTTTGTCCATGTGATCTACGGGTTGGGCTTCACCACGCTGTTTTTCCGTAACTACTATGTCACCATCCCGTCCGAGCTGACCAAGGCAGCACGCGTTGATGGGGCCGGGTTCCTGCGGATCTTCTGGTCGATCTTCCTGCCGCTGTCGCTGCCGATCATCGTTGTGACCGTGATCTGGCAGTTCACGCAGATCTGGAACGACTTCCTGTTCGGCGTGTCGTTCAGCCAGGCGGGTACGCAACCCGTGACAGTGGCGCTCAATAACATCGTAAACTCCACCACCGGCGTCAAAGAATACAACGTCGACATGGCCGCCGCGATTATCGCGGGGCTACCGACGCTGCTCGTCTATGTCGTTGCCGGTAAGTATTTCATACGCGGCCTGACCGCCGGTTCTGTGAAGGGATAAGACCCATGGCACCCATCCTTGATATCAACAAACTCTATAAGAATTACGGTGCGACCGAGATTCTGAAGGACATCAACATCTCGATCGAGCCGGGCGATTTCCTGGTGCTCGTCGGCCCCTCGGGCTGCGGCAAGTCCACCCTGCTGAACTGCATTGCCGGGTTGGAGGAGATCACCGGCGGCACCCTGTCCATTGGGGGCAATGACATGACCCATGTCAGCCCCAAGGACCGCGACATCGCGATGGTGTTCCAGTCCTACGCTTTGTACCCGACCATGACCGTGGCCAAGAACATCACCTTTGGCATGAAAGTGCGCGGCGTCGATCAGGCGACGCAGGATGCCAAGCTGAAAGAGGTCGCCCAACTGTTGCAGATCGAACCTCTGCTGAACCGCCGCCCCAGCCAATTGTCGGGCGGTCAGCGTCAGCGTGTGGCAATGGGTCGGGCGCTGGTGCGCGATCCCAAGCTGTTCCTGTTCGATGAACCGCTATCCAACCTCGACGCCAAGCTGCGGGTCGAGATGCGGACCGAGATCAAGAAGCTGCACCAAACGCTGGATGCCTCGATCGTTTACGTGACCCATGACCAGATCGAGGCGATGACACTGGCGACCAAGATCGTCGTGCTGAAAGGTGGAGTCGTTCAGCAGATCGGCACACCGGCCGAGATCTATAACAACCCGGCCAACCTGTTTGTTGCTGACTTCATGGGCTCGCCCGCGATGAACCTGATTCCGGCGCAAGCGCATAAGAACGGAGCGGGGACCCAGATCGCCATCGCGCGCGACAGTGGTGAGACACTGGTGCTGAACGACGCTCGCGATCTGGCGCTGCCCAAGGATGTCATCCTGGGCCTGCGTCCCGAAGACATCGCCGAAGCCGGGTTCCGCGCAGGCGACGGCGTGCAAGAGGCCGAATGCCTGGTCGACATGGTCGAACCCGCGGGGGCCGACACCTATGTGGTCTCGGAGCTGGGCGGCAAGCAGGTCACGGCGCGTTTACACGCGGAAACCAGCGCGCAGGCGGGCAAGATGCTGAATCTGGCCTTCGACATGAGCAAAGTGTCTTACTTTGCTCAGGAAACCGGTGAACGCCTGAACTAAACGCACAGCGCCGCGCGACCAAAAGCTTGCGCGGCGCTGCTTGCATTTTTAAAGACGCTCAACCGACTTTGTTCAGGTCCTTGATCAACCGGTTCAGATCGCCACCACGGGCATCCAGCATCGCACCAATCTCGGTCCGTTCGGTCAGCAGCATGTTCACCCCTTCGATGAACATGTTGAAGAACCGGTCTCGGCCCGATTTGTCGGATACAAGGAAAGTCACCTCAAACGGGGACGAGCCCTGCAGCTTGACCGAGGTGCGTACTTCGTACCCAGCCTTGATTTTGCGGGCGTTGCGAACTGTAACCTGGCCGCCAATGAATTCACGGAAGCGGCGGCCATATTTGTTCGAGATATAGCCCTGAAAGGCTTTGGTGAATTGTCGCAACTGCGCCGGGCTGGCCGAGCGGCCATCGGCACCCAGTACGTAACGCGCCATGATTGGCACGTCGGCATATTGGGTAAAGATCTTCTCGAAATCGCGGATCATCGCGTTTTCGGATTTGCCCGAAGCGATCACGCGGTTGATGTCATCCACCACGCTGACCACCAGCGCCTTTGCGCTGGCCTCGGTCTGGGCGTAGGCGGGCAGGGCGGTCATCAGCGCCCCGGCCAGGCCGGTGGCGACGAAACTGCGTCGGTTCATCAGATTACTCGGCATAGGGGTCCTCGTAAGGGTCAAGATAGGGGTCCCTGACCGGGTCGGTCCCGGTTACGGAATAGGGGTCGTCATACAGGCCCAGATAGGCGTCTTCGTCATCACGCGCCAGTTCAAAGCGGCGGTTTTGCAGGTAGATGGTTTGTGCCTGCGCATAGCTGTCGGCACTTTCATACAGAATCGAGTCCACCGTGTCCGAGAACCGGCCTCGATCGCCCATGCGGCGCACCACCTCGGCATAAACACCGATATTGTCGACCGGGCGCACCGGGGAAAAGTTGATCGGGTTCGAGAACAGGTTGAACACAACACCAATCGCATCACGCTGGGTCGAGGGACCATAGAACGGCAATTCGACGTAGGCGCCTTCGCCCACGCCCCAGACATGCAGGGTCTCGCCGAAATCGGTATCGACAGGCGGCAGGTTCAGCTCGTCTGCGGGTTTGGACAACCCGGCCCCGCCTACAGTGCTGTTGATGGCAAAGCGCAGCAAAGCGTTGCCCGACTGTTTCAGGTTGCCCTGCAACAGATAGTCCAGCGCCTGTCCCGGCAAGGTCAGGTTCTCGGCGAAATTGCTGAAGCTGGTCACGACCGGATCGGGGAAGATTTTCACATAGCCTTTTGACGCGGGTCGGAACAGAAAGCGGTCAACGCCGAGGTTGAAGTCGTGAATACCCCGATTGGTCTTTTCATAGGGGTCAAAGACCTCTCCGGGAGGGGCGTCAGCAGGCGGGCGCGTGGCGCAGGCACCAAGAGTTGCCACCAGGGACACGAGGATCAGAGGCTTCAAGCTGACTTTGCTCAACACGGTCTTTGCCACTCCAACACGTCAGGAATGAAAATGCCTGGACGTTCAATCAATACTATCTTCGACCGCAACAAGCGGCGCAATTCAATGTCACATAGGTGTTTCTCAAATAGATTGAAACACTCAGCGTGTAACCCGGACAAGTGGTCAACGTAAAGTGACCCAACTTCAACAGTCCCGAATAAGAGAAGTTATGCTTACTGCGCGGGCAACCGTAAAACTGCCGGTTTCATGCTTTTCGATCCGCGCTATCCCGGTTAGCGTCCGTCCGAGTCGAATTTAGTTGAGGAGTATCACATGAGCATCGCAGCCAAACTGGACAGCCTAGGCGTCACCCTGCCGGACGCACCTGCGCCTGCCGCCAACTATGTGCCCTTCGTGCGCGTGGGCAATATCGTCTATGTCTCGGGCCAGATCTCGAACGACGGCACGATGATCACTGGCAAGCTGGGCGACGACATGGATGTCGAAGCGGGTGCCGCGGCGGCCAAGGTCTGTGCAATCAACCTGTTGGCGCAGGTCAAGGCGGCCTGTGGTGGCGATATCGACAAGCTGGTACGCGTGATCAAGCTGACCGGGTTCGTGAACTCGACCGCAGATTTCACCGCGCAGCCGCAGGTGATCAACGGGGCCTCGGATTTTCTGGTCGAGGCGCTGGGCGAAGCGGGCCGCCACTCGCGCTCGGCTGTAAGTGCCGCTGCGTTGCCGCTGGGTGTAGCGGTCGAGATCGAAGGCATCTTCGAGGTCGCATGATACCTGCCCTACCTGATGTGCTCTTGCAGGCCCCGATTGCGCATCGAGCCCTGCATGACCTCTCGGACAACCGCCCGGAAAACAGCCGGGCGGCCATTCGCGCTGCAGTCGAGGCCGGTTACGGGATCGAGATCGACCTGCAACGCAGCCGCGATAACCGGGCCATGGTATTTCATGACTACGACATGACACGGCTGACCGGCCGATCCGGTCCGATCCAGCAGATCACGGCGGATGAAGCGCAAGCCACGCGGCTTTTGCACGGCGAGGACGGCATTCCGACCTTCGACGAGGTGTTGCAGATCGTTTCGGGCAAGGTCCCGCTGTTGATCGAGCTGAAGGATCAGGATGGGGCGATGGGCCCTAATGTCGGCCCGCTCGAGGCGGATACGGTGCGCGCGTTGCAAGGCTATGACGGGCCTGTGGCGCTGATGTCGTTCAACCCCAACTCGGTCGCTGAACTGGCACGGCTGGCACCGAATCTGCCGCGTGGGGTCACCACCTGTTCCTACCAGCCCGAAGTCGAGCATTTGCCGCATGCGGTTTGTGACCACCTGCGCGACATCCCCGATTTCGATCGGGTGGGGGCCGGCTTTATCAGCCATGAGGCCGCAGACTTGTCGCGCCCCCGCGTGGCTGCGCTGAAGGCGCAGGGCGTGCCGATCCTGTGCTGGACCATCCGCTCGCCCGAACAAGAGGCAGAGGCCCGCAAGGTTGCCGATAATGTGACCTTTGAAGGGTATTTGGCCGCCCGCCCGGGTTGAACCCTACCCCATCCGTCACAGATAAAGACAAGACGCGGAGGGCACATGGATCAGGCGCAAATCGAGGTTCGGGTACTGGGGTCGCTCTCGCAAATCCCTGCGGCAGAGTGGGACAGCTGTGCCTGCCCCGAGGCTGCGGATGGTGGTCGTCCAATGGACCCGTTTACCACGCATCGGTTTTTGTTGGCGCTGGAAAATAGCGGCTCGGTCGGGCGGGGCACGGGTTGGCAGCCGCAATATCTGACCGCTTATCTGGACGGGATGCTGATCGGGGCGGCACCGATGTATGCCAAGTCGCATTCTCAGGGCGAGTATATCTTTGACCACAACTGGGCGCATGCCTACGAAAATGCGGGTGGGCGCTATTACCCCAAGCTGCAAATCGCAGTGCCGTTTACGCCCGCCACGGGGCGACGGTTTCTGGTTCGGCCGGGCTATGAGGGCGTCGGGCTATCGGCCCTCGTACAAGGTGCGGTGCAACTGGCGGCGGATAATCAGGTCTCATCCATCCACGCGACCTTCTGCACCGAGGCCGAGGCCGAAGCGGGTGAAGAAATGGGTCTGATGGTGCGCCATTCGCAGCAGTTTCACTGGCTGAATGATGGCTACTCGGAATTCGACGGGTTTCTGGCGGCGCTCTCGTCGCGCAAACGCAAGAATATCCGCAAGGAGCGCGCGCAGGCCTGTGGGTTTGGTGGAGAAATCCGCACGCTAACCGGTGACGACTTGCGGCCCGAACATTGGGACGCGTTCTGGCGGTTCTATCAGGACACCGGCTCGCGCAAATGGGGGATGCCATACCTGACACGTCAATTCTTTGACATTGCCCATGAAACCATGGCCGACGACATGGCGCTGGTTCTGGCCGAGCGTGACAGATACCCGATTGCCGGCGCGTTGAACTTCATCGGACGCGAAACGCTTTATGGCCGCTATTGGGGCTGCGTCGAGCACCATGCGTGCCTGCATTTCGAACTGTGCTATTATAGGGCGATCGACTTCGCCATCGCGCAGGGTTTGTCTCGGGTCGAGGCCGGGGCGCAGGGGGAACACAAGCTGGCCCGCGGTTATCTGCCAACGCGCACGCACAGCCTACACTGGGTCAACGACCCTGGCTTTGCGGACGCGATCCGAAAATATCTGGACGCCGAGGCCCACGCAGTGGGAGAAGAGATCGAGATTCTGACGGATTACGGCCCGTTCAGAAAAGCGAACCCGGAGGAACAGCAATGACCGAACTTTTGTCGACCGAAACGCGCGGCCCCCTTCTGGACCCGTTGTTTCAAACCGGCTGGACCATGGTTGAAGGCCGGGATGCGATCACCAAGACCTTCACGTTCAAGAATTTTGTCCAGGCCTTCGGCTGGATGACCCAAGTGGCCATCTTTGCTGAGAAATGGAACCATCACCCCGAATGGTTCAATGTCTACAACAGGGTCGAAGTGATACTGTCCACCCATGATGTGGGCGGTTTGTCGGCGCTGGACGCCAAGCTGGCCCGCAAGATGGACAGTCTGGTTTAACCCCGGTCGCTTGCCGAGCCGACGCCACCCGCCAGCGAGGCGGCAACGCCCATTTGACGGAACTCATCCGGCGTGACGGTGCCGCTGCTGACGTCGATATTGCCGGGGATGCGCGTCGTGCGCAGGCCGTTCGACCGCACCGACCGCGCCGCCGGGTCAATATACAGACAGCGCGTATCATAGCAGGTCATCCCGCTGGTATTGATCTGAATCCGTTGCTGGCCGTCTGGTCCTGTCACAATCGGCGCCTGCGGCACGTCGCAAGCCGCTAGCAGACCCAGAACACCCAGCGATATCCATTTGTTCATCATACGCTCCTGTCGGGTTCGGGCGGCCCTAGTCCAACTGGCCGTTCCCGTCTTTGTCGGCAGACGTGAAGTCGTCGTTCATCTGCGCATCGAACTCTGACCGAGAGATAATGTTATCCTGATTGCGGTCAACGCTTTGGAATTGCTTTATGTCCAGAAAGGGCTTGGCTTCGTCTAACCCCAGAGTGCCGTTCTTGTCTTCGTCCATCGCCTGAAACGCATAGTCGGAAAAAGCGTTGAACTCATCCTTGGACAGAAATCCATCGTTGTTGGCGTCGATGGCTTTCAATTCATTCTCATGCAGCTCTGCTACCGTTTCGGCCGCAACGGACCCAGCCAAAAGGGTCAGGCCAAGTGTCAAAATCCCAAGTTTCATGATGTCTCCCTCAGCACGCGAATTTCTGACCTTCGATCCCGCCGACGGCAGCCCCTGCTGCTGTCAGGATCGTCTTGCCGGACCCGCCGCCAAACTGATTGCCGATGACGCCACCCAATAGCGCGCCGCCGACCGTGCCGCTAAGGCAGGCGATCTCATGTTGGCGGGCGGCTTGTTGTTGTGGTGTGGGGGCCGGGCCGCACGCGGCCAGTGCGCCTGCTGTGCCCAGACATAGGGTAATGGACTTGAGCTTCATAAAAGGACTCCCTGAACAACTAGGCCGAGTATTTGCCGTTCAGGGGTATCTATCAAGTTAAATAGGGCAAAGGCCCCGACAGAACCGGGGCCAAACCGGATCAGATGACGTCCAAAAGACCCTCACCAGCCGAGATTTCGCACGCGCCGGGGCTTTCTTCCAGGTTCAGCGCGGTGACTTTGCCATCCTCGACCAGCATCGCATAGCGTTTCGAGCGCGCGATCAGCCCGGCTGGCGGAGCGTCGAAATCCATGCCGATGGCCTTGGTGAATTCGGACGCGGCATCTGCCAGCATGGTCAGGCCCGCATCTGACGCGCCGGTGGCCTCGCCCCAGGCTTTCATCACGAAGGGGTCGTTGACCGACAGGCAGATGATTTCGTCCACGCCTTTGGCATCGAACTGATCCTTGGTGCGCATGAAGCTGGGCACATGGGCCGAATGGCAGGTGGGCGTGAACGCGCCGGGGACGGCAAATATCACCACTTTGCGCCCGTTTGTTTTATCGGAAATCCGGACCTCCTCGGGGCCTTCCGCACCGATCTGGGTCAGTGTGGCGTCGGGCAGCGTATCACCTGTTGAAATCATTTTTGTGCTCCTGTCGTTTGGATTTGCAGAGTCGGGCTTAGCCGCAATATAGGTGGTCGCGTGGAGGAGACCACGGGAATTCGACAGGGTGAGGGGAAGATGAGCCATATTGTCGTGATCGGTGCCGGGCAGGCGGGTGCATCGCTGGTGGCGCGGCTGCGCAAAGACGGGTTTGACGGGGACATCACCCTGATCGGGGCCGAGCCGCATCTGCCTTATCAGCGCCCGCCCCTGTCCAAGGCTTATTTGTTGGGCGAGATGGAGCTGGAGCGCCTGTTCCTGCGCCCCGAGAGCTTTTATGCCGAGAACAACATCACCCTGCGTCTGGGTCAGCGTGTGACCGCGATTGATCCGCAAGCCAAGACCGTGTGGCTGGGTGATGAAGTCATTTCCTATGACGAACTGGCCCTGACCACCGGGTCTGACCCCCGCCGCTTGCCTGCCTCGATTGGTGGCGATCTGGCAGGCGTGCATGTGGTGCGGGATTTGGCCCATATCGACGAGATGGAGCCGCGCGTGACCGACGGCGCCCGCGCGCTGATCGTGGGCGGTGGCTATATCGGGCTCGAGGCGGCTGCGGTTTGCGCCAAGCGCGGCGTCAATGTGACCTTGGTCGAGATGGCAGACCGAATCCTGCAACGGGTCGCTGCACCTGAGACCAGCGATTACTTCCGCGCGCTGCATTCCGGATACGGTGCCGATATCCGTGAAGGCGTCGGGCTGGACCGTCTGCTGGGCGAGGATGGCAAGGTGGTGGGCGCGGTTCTGACCGATGGCACCGAGATTGCCGTTGATTTCGTTGTGGTTGGTGTGGGTATCGCGCCCGCGACCCAACTGGCAGAGATGGCGGGGCTGGAGTTGGAGAACGGTATCAAGACCGACGCCCATGGCCGCACATCCAATCCGTCGATTTGGGCGGCAGGCGATTGTGCGTCTTTCCCGCATGGCGAAGGGCGCATTCGTTTGGAAAGCGTGCCCAACGCCATTGATCAGGCCGAGATCGTGGCCCAGAACATGCTGGGCGCGGCCAAGGATTACACTGCTACACCGTGGTTCTGGTCCGACCAGTATGACGTCAAGCTGCAGATCGCGGGTCTGAACACGGGCTATGACCGCGTCGTGACCCGGCAAGGTGAGGGCGCAACCGTGTCCTTCTGGTACTACAAAGGCGATCAACTGATTGCGGTGGACGCGATGAACGACCCTCGTGCTTATATGGTCGGCAAACGCCTGATCGACGCAGGAAAAACCGCCGATCCCGCCGTTGTGGCTGACCCGAATGCGGACCTGAAACCGCTGCTCAAAGCGTGAGGATTATCGCCGGAGATTTCCGAGGCCGAGCCCTGGCCTCGGTCGGCAAAGGCGACATGGGCGCGCATCTGCGGCCTACCACGGACCGGGTGCGCGAAAGCCTGTTCAACGTCCTCAGCCATCAGATTGATTTTGACGGGCTGCGTGTGCTGGACGTGTTTGCAGGCACTGGTGCGCTGGGGCTTGAGGCACTGTCGCGTGGTGCTTCCCATGTGACCTTCGTAGATGACGGGCGCGTGGCGCAGGGTCTGATCCGAAAGAATATCGACCTGACCCGCAGTGCAGACCGCACCCAGCTGATCCGACGCGACGCGACCCGGCTGGGTGAAAACACCGACGCGCCTTATGATTTGCTCTTCCTCGACCCGCCCTATGGCAAGTCGATGGGCCAGAAGGCCATCGCGGCTCTGACCCAAGGGTGGTTCGCGGACGACGCGCTGATTGTGTGGGAGGAGAACGCGCCGATGCAACCGCCCGAGGGGTTCATCCTGCAAGACGCCCGCAAATACGGCGACACGCATATCACTCTGATGTGGAAGGACCGCGCCGATGCATGATCTGGTCATCTTCGATTGTGACGGCGTTCTGGTGGACAGCGAAAGGCTGACCAATCAGGTTCTGGTCGACAACCTTGCACGTTACGATTTGCATGTGTCGCTGTCGGAATGCATGTCTCTGTTCGTAGGCGGCACCATGAGCGGCGTCCACCAACAGGCGCGCAACCTTGGGGCAGACCTGCCCGACGACTGGGTGGAGCAAATCTATACCGAGGTTTACGCCGCCTTGCGCGCCGGAACGCCTCTGGTGCCCGGTGTTCGGAACGTGTTGCAGCGGCTGGAGACCGCCAGTGTTCCCTATTGCGTGGCCTCGAATGGCCGCCCAGAGAAAATGCAGATCACGCTGGGCCAGAACGGGCTTTGGGATCGATTCAAGGACGTCATGTTCTCGGCCCAGGTAATGGGGACCGCCAAGCCGGACCCGACCCTGTTTCTGACCGCAGCGCGGCATTTCGGTGCTGTCCGCCCGGTTGTCATCGAAGACAGCGAAAATGGCGTCACTGCTGCGATCCGGGCCGAGATGCGCTGTCTGGCTTATGCCACCCATGATGACGGCGCGGGATTGTCCGCTTTGGGCGCCGAGGTGTTCACGCAGATGTCACAACTACCCGAGCTTTTGGGACTCTGATCGCCAAACATGCTAGGCTTGCCGCATGGATCGCGCATTACTCCCATTGTTCTGGGCACCCAAGCAGGATGCTGCCACAGACTCAGCCACCGGCCCCGAGCGTAAACCGCTGCGCGCGCCGGTTTTCATCCATGACGCCGTCATCCCGTGGCGGGACGAGACCCTGTTGCTGAAGCTTCTACGCGATCAGGCCAAAGATCAGGACGAATAGGTCGGGTGGAACATATCACCCGGCGACAGGGTGAAAATCTCAACCCCGTTTGCCGTCACGCCAACCGTATGTTCGAACTGCGCCGACAGAGACTTGTCGCGGGTCACAGCGGTCCAGTCATCGGCCAGCGTCTTGGTCTCGGGGCGGCCCAGATTGACCATGGGTTCGATGGTGAAGAACATGCCCTCTTCCAGCACAGCGCCGGTGCCGGGGCGACCGTAATGCAGCACGTTGGGCGGCGCGTGGAACACACGTCCCAGACCGTGACCGCAGAAATCGCGTACAACGCTCATACGGTGCGCTTCGACATAGGCCTGAATAGCGTGGCCGATATCACCGAAAGTGTTGCCGGGTTTAACCATCTCGATCCCCTTGAACAGGGCATCATGGGTCACTTGGATCAGACGCTCAGCCTTGCGGGGCAGCTTTCCGGCCACATACATGCGCGAGGTGTCACCGAACCAGCCATCCACGATGACCGTGACGTCGATATTCAGGATATCGCCCTCTTTCAACCGCTTGTCACCGGGAATGCCGTGGCAGACCACGTGATTGACGCTGATACAGCTGGCGTGCTGATAGCCCTTGTAGCCGATGGTTGCCGAGGTCGCGCCCGCGTCTTCGACCATCTGAGTGATCAGCCCGTCAATCGCGCCTGTGGTTTGGCCGGGAAAGACATGCGGAGCGATGTCATCCAATATCCGCGCAGCCAAGGCCCCTGCCGCGTGCATCCCGGCAAAGTCACCCTGTTCGTAAATGCGGATACCGTCCTTGGTCAGACGGCCACGATGTTCTTTCATCGGTGCGAGGCTCCAAATGTTTCGCGCAGCGCTCCTTTTACGCTGCTTGTGCAGAAAGTACCAGAGGGCGTCCGGTTGCGGCGGGATCGATGGTTCAGATGAGGCGCAAAGCCTGGAAATTCAACCTTCAGTATGGGTTATGATCTTAAATCATGGCGTGTCAAAAGTAAATTTGCGCGTGATCTTGTGATCTGCGCAAGTGCAGAAAGCCGGTACAGACATGTGTGGCTCGGAAAGGATGGTGAATATGAAAAAGGGTCTGATCCTTGCAGTTTTGACCCTTGTGGGATGTCGGGAAGAGGTTCAGATGCTGTCCGCGACCGATGTGGCCGCCCTTTTGGCGCAGGATCGGAGGATCACGTTCGAACGGTTTCACATCTCGGGCTCGGCGCGAATTGGCCGCGATGGCCAGTTCGCGGTGCTGGTGCCTCGGCTAGGGCAAGACACCGGCGCGTGGTGGCTGGAAGGCGATGCAATATGCAGTCAATGGGCCGCGTTCCGGCAGGGGGCAAAGCTGTGCGCGACGGTGGGCCGGACAGAAAGCGGTGGTTATCAGGCGTTCAGCCCCGACACGGGGTCTTATCTGGGCGACTTCCAAATTCTTGACTAAGGGCGACCGTCGACGTGCCAGATCTTGTCGGTGTCGACCCAGACCCCTTCGGGCGTGATCGTGGTACCGCAGATCAGCCGCTCGACCCCTTGTGCGGCCTCGAACGCGGCTGCATAGGCGGGGTCGATATCGGCAGCCAGAGCAAAGCGGTCGCAGTCGGTGCGTTGCACCAGATACAGCATGATCGCCCGGTGGCCTCGCGCTGCCGTTGCAGCCAGCTCTCCCAGATGTTTGGTGCCGCGCGCGGTCACGCTGTCGGGAAATTCGGCCAGACCGGGTTGGCGGGACAGGGTGACACTTTTGACCTCGACATAGGCATCGGGCAGGCCGGGTTGGGTCAGAAGAAAGTCGATGCGGCTGTTTTCGCCGTATTTGACCTCGGGCCGGATGGTTTCATAAGCGGCCAGCGCCGGGATTTCACGCCCTAGTAACGCCGCGCGCAGGGCCTTGTTTGGTAGCGATGTGTCTACCCCGGTAAAATGCCCATTTTCGTGGTCGACCAGCCGCCAGCCATATTTCAGCTTTTTCTTGGGGTCGTCATTGGGCTCCAACCAGATTTTCTGGCCCGGCTCGGCCAGACCCATCATCGATCCGGGATTGGCGCAATGGGCGGTTACTTCACGCCCGTCCTCCAGCGTGCAATCGGCCAGAAAGCGTTTGTAGCGGCGGATCAGGCGGGCGGGGACAAGAAGGGTTTCAAATCGCATGGCCTAGGGCCTATACCTGCCCCAACGGTCGATCAAGAGGGGGTATGCGCCATGGCCAATCCAACCGCTGCAATGCTGGTGATCGGAGATGAAATCCTGTCGGGCCGCACGCGCGATGCCAATATGCACTATCTAGCGGGCGAACTGACCAAACAGGGCATCGACCTGAAAGAGGTGCGTATCGTCAGCGATGACGCCCCGGCGATCGAATCCGCCGTCAAGGCGCTGTCTGACGCGCATGACCATGTGTTCACCAGCGGTGGTATCGGGCCGACCCATGACGACATCACCGCCGATTGCATCGCGCGTGCCTTTGACGCGGCCATTGATATCCGTGCCGACGCGCGCGCTTTGCTTGAAGCGCACTACAAGAATTCCGGGTTGGAGCTGAACCCGGCCCGCCTGCGCATGGCGCGCATCCCGGATGGGGCCACGCTGATCGACAACCCAGTCTCGACCGCACCGGGGTTCACGATTGCGAATGTGCATGTCATGGCCGGGGTGCCTTCGGTCTTTCAGGCGATGGTGGCCAGTGTGCTGCCCGGCCTGACCGGCGGCAGCCCGCTTTTGTCGCAGACCCTGCGCGTGCATCGGGGCGAGGGCGATATCGCGGGGCCGCTGGCAGCGTTGGCTGCGGATTTTCCCGATCTGGCCATTGGCAGCTATCCGTTTCAGATCAACGGGGCCTTTGGCGCGAATATCGTGGTGCGCGGCACCGACGGGGCGCAAGTTGATGCAGCGGTTACACGGTTGGCGAAAGAGTTCGAGCTTTGACCGATTGGGCCAACATCGTCGACGGCACATGGCCCGCCGCGCAGTACACGCAGCAGGGCCCGTTCCAACTGCGTCAAGGGCAGGGCGGTGGATCACGCGTGTCGGCGGCCAGCGCGCGAGGACCCGCGACCGAAGCACAGATCGACGCTGCCGAAGCCGCGATGCTGGCGATGGGGCAGAAACGCATCTTTTGCCTGCGACCGGGGGATGAGGCGCTGGATCAGCAGCTCTCGGACCGAGGGTACGACGTGCTGGACCCGGTCAACATCTACACCTGCCCCGTGTCGCATCTGACCGACATCCCTGTTCCGCGGGTGACTGCCTTTGCCATTTGGGACCCGCTGGCCATCATGGTCGAGATCTGGGCCAAAGGCGGCATCGGCCCAAAACGGCTTGCGGTCATGGAACGCGCGCCGGGTCCGAAAACTGGCCTGCTGATGCGCCGCGTGGATAAACCGGCCGGGACGGCGTTTGTCGCTATCCACGACGGTGTCGCCATGGTCCACGCGCTGGAAATCCTGCCGGAACACCGCCGTCACGGGCTGGGTCAATGGGCGATGCGAGCGGCGGCCTTCTGGGCGCAAGAACAGGGGGCGCGGACGCTCAGTGTGATTTGCACCAAGGTCAATGATGGGGCCAATGGTCTCTATCATGCGCTGGGGATGGAGATCGCCGGAGAATACCATTACCGTCAGCTTATCTAAGGAGAAAAACCTGACGTGACCGATCCCTCTCTGCCGACTGCATTGAACCTGCCGATGGTCGATCCCCTACCAGCGGAAACCCAGCGGTATTTCGATATCTGTGTGGAGAAGCTGGGCTTTGTGCCCAATGTGTTGCGGGCCTATGCCTTTGACATCGACAAGCTGAACGCCTTTACCACCATGTACAACGATCTGATGCTGGCCGAGAGCGGCATCACCAAGCTGGAACGTGAGATGATCGCGGTTGTCGTCTCGGCCATCAACAAGTGCTTTTATTGCCTTGTGGCGCATGGGGCAGCCGTGCGGCAGATGTCGGGTGATCCCCAACTGGGTGAGATGTTGGCGATGAACTATCGCGTCGCCCCACTGGATGCGCGGCAGCGGGCGATGCTGGATTTCGCGGCCAAGTTGACCCATGCCAGCGCTGAGATTGAAGAACCGGACCGCCAAAACCTGCGTGATGCGGGTTTCAGCGACCGTGATATCTGGGACATTGTCAATGTGGCCGGCTTTTTCAACATGTCGAACCGGGTCGCCAGCGCCACGGCGATGGTGCCAAACGACGCCTATTTCGCGCAGGCCCGATGATCCTGCGCGCGGGCCTGATATCGCTATGTCTGGCTGGTTCTGCGCTGGCGCAGGATGTGGCCTTGCCGTCGGGTTCGCGACTGGTCAGCGAACGAGTCAGTCCGCTGGACAGCTATGACTTGCCCACCGGCGGATTCGCGACTGGCAAAGTCCCTGCCCTCACAGTCGAGGGCCGCGTCGAGCGCCTGACATGGCGCCTGCAATCAGGGTCCAGCACCACGTTGCAGCTATTGGCCCCACTGCGTCAACAGATCATGGATCAGGGCTTTGACATCATCTTCGAATGCGAGGCGATCACCTGCGGCGGTTTCGACTTCCGTTTTGGAACCGAGGTCGTGCCCACCCCGGATATGTACGTGGCCATTCAGGACTATCGCTTTCTCTCGGCCTCCCGTGGGGATGAGGCGCTGAGCCTGCTGGTCAGCCGCAATCCGCCCGACGGATATGTGCAGATGATCCGTGTCACGCCCGTGGACGCGCCCGAACCGCCGCCTCTGGTCGTTGAGGAAACGGTGAAGCAGACAGACGGGCTACTGGACGCACTGGAACAGAATGGCCACGTTATCCTTGAAGACCTGCATTTCAGAACCGGTGAGATCACGCTGGGCGAAGGCCCGTTTCCTTCGCTGGCGCTGATCGCGTCTTATATGGCCGACAATCCCAACGTCCGATTGGCGCTGGTGGGCAATACCGACGATACGGGTACGCTCGAGGCGAACATTTCGGTCAGTACGGGGCGTGCGCAGGCTGTGCGCGTGCGGTTGATCGAACAGCACGGCGTTGCCGGAAACCGTCTTGAGGCGCGCGGCATTGGCTATCTGGCCCCCATGACCTCAAATGCCACGCCCGAGGGCCGCGACCAGAACCGCCGGGTTGAGGCGGTTCTGCTGGTGAACTGACCTGCCTACATCACCCACCAAAGATAAAGCGGCAGGCCAACGGTGATGTTGAACGGGAAGGACACGCCCAGAGACAGGGTCAGGTAAATCCCGGATTCCGCCTTGGGCAGGGCGATTTTCATGGCCGCAGGCACCGCTATATACGAGGCCGAGGCGGACAGAACCATCAACAGGAACAGGCTGCCTTCGGACAGACCGATCAGCGCGCCCACGGCCCAGGCCATCATCGCGCCGATCAGGGGCATCAGGACCCCAAAGGCGAACAGGCCGACCGACAGCTTGTCGCGATTGCTCAGTAGGCTGCGCCCCGCCGACAGACCCATATCAAGCAGGAACAGGCACAAAATCCCGGTAAATGGCGTCACGATGAAGGGCGCAATCATCTGCATCCCCTGACCGCCGGTGATAGCCCCGATCAGGAACGCTCCGGTCAGCAGAACGATGGAGCCGTTGGCCAGTAGGTCACGCCACAACCCGTCAGCCCTTACGCCATTGCCATTGGACCGGTGTGCCAGCCAAAGGGCGGACAGGATGGCCGGAACCTCCATCGCGGCGGCGACGGCGACCATGAACCCGTCATGACTTAACCCGACAAGGTCCAACAGACTGGTCGCTGTCACAAAGGTCACAATCGAGATCGAGCCGTAATGCCCTGCAACCGCGGCTGCGTTCAGGCTGTCCAACCGTGTCATCACTCGCAACAGCCCGAAAGCAACGAAGGGGATGGCAAAGGACAGCGCCACCCCGCCCAGAAGCGTCAGGAACAGGTCCATGTGGATGCCGTGCTCGGCCAGGTTGCTGCCGCCTTTGAACCCGATGGCAAGAAGCAGGTAGAGCGACATGAACTTGGCCGCGCCCGCCGGGATGGACAGATCACTGCGCACAAACGCGGCCACCAGCCCCAAGGCAAAAAACAAAATGGTGGGCACCAGCAGATTGCTGGACAGAGTTTCTAGTACGCTGGGCATTTACGGCTCCTTTTCCGGCGGTCCGGGGCCTAGTGCCTTGCAGAATTGAATCAGCCCAATATTATCTTTCTAACAACTGGATAGTTTGGAACTATGAAATGCGACCCACCCTGCGCCAGCTGGAATATATCGTCGCGGTCAGTCGCTTGGGCAGGTTCGGGCTGGCTGCTGACGTTCTCAATGTCAGTCAGCCCAGCCTCTCGGCGCAAATTGCGACGGTAGAACAAGAGCTTGGCTTGCGTATCTTTGAACGGGACCGGGGCGGGGTACAGGTTACAGCGCGGGGCGAGGAGTTCATTGCCCGCGCTCAGAAAATCCTGGCCGAGGTACAGGACCTGCGCCATGCGATGACCAGCGATACCCCTGTCGGAGGGCGGCTGCGGTTGGGTGTATTGCCGTCGATTGGGCCCTACCTGTTGCCGCAAGTCATCAAGCATGTGCACCAGGAACGGCCCGGATTGCGCATCGTCGTGCGCGAAGAAAACACCCGAGACCTTGAGCAGGGATTGAAATCCGGCCGGTTCGACATGATCATTTCAACCCCCGAAGATCACCCCAATACGCTGCAACAACGCCTGTTCAACGAAACGCTCTGGATTGGGGTGGCCGTGGACGACGTACTGGCGCGCGATCTGCACGGGGTCACAGCCGAGGATTTGCGCGACCGTCTGATCCTGACTTTGGACCAAAGCCACCGTCTGTCCCGGATCGTCTATGCGCTGGCGGCGGAATGCGGAGGCGTGGTATCCGATGAATACGAGGGCACGACACTGGATTCTATCGTGCTAATGGCAGCCTCGGGGGTGGGGGCTGCGGTTTTGCCCGATCTCTATGCAAGGCGGCAGGGTATTTACCGAGACGAGGTGCGTCTGCGCCCTTTGACGATCCCCAACGCCAACCGCGATATCGCGCTGTTGTCGCGGCGCGGGGAAGCCGCCCTGCCCGGACAAAACATCCTGATCCAATCCCTGCGCACCGTTGCCAAGGGCATGGGGCTGTCGGTCTTCATGGAATAAAAAAAGACCCGCACAATTGTGTGCGGGCCGTTCAGTCTTCACCGGGGAGAAATTACCAATCCATCGGGCCCTTGTCGTTGAAGGACTCGACCAGAAAATCAATGAATGCACGCACCTTGGGCTGTGTGAAACGGCCCGGAGGGTACACTGCATAGACGCCCTGCAACTCATCAGGCAGCGACGGCATTGCATCCAGAACCTTGCCGCTTTTCAGCGCGTCAGCGTACAGATAGCTGGGCAGATGCGCGATCCCAAGGCCCGAGATCGCTGCGTTCAGCAGGGACTGCCCGTCATTCACGCTCAGCCAGCCGGCGGTACGGACCTGACGCTTTTCGCCCGATGGCGCGGTCAGTTTCCACACGTTGCCGGAAGATTGGCTGGAGTAATGCAGCAGCTTGTGCTCGTTCAGATCGTCGATCTTTTGGGGGCGGCCATATTTGTCGATGTAACTGGGGGCCGCGACCATCCGTTTCACGGTTTCGGTCAGTTTGCGGGCGCGCAGGGTGCTGTCTTCCAACTCACCAATACGCACGGCCACGTCGAACCCTTCCGAGATCAGCTCAACATACCGGTTGTTCAGCACCATGTTCACGGTGATATCGGGATAGGCCGACAGGAATTCCGACAGGACCGGAGACAGATGATTCACGCCAAAATCCGTGGCCACACTGATGCGCAACAGGCCCGAAGGCGCGGATTGCATCGACGTCACCAGCGCATCAGCCTCGCCTGCGTCATTCAGCACACGGCGCGCGCGGTCATAGTAGGCCAAACCGATTTCCGTAGGCGACACGCGTCGCGTTGTGCGGTTCAAAAGACGGGCGCCCAGACGCGCCTCGAGGCTCGAGACGTGCTTGGACACGGCCGATTTGGAGATGCCCATTTTCTTGGCCGCATCTGTGAAGCCACCTTGGTCCACCACATTGGCAAAGGCTTCCATTTCGGTCAGTCTGTCCATACTCGTACCCCAAGTCTTGGTTCGTTGACTGACCTTGGCGCTCAATCTGGGCGGAAACTGGGCAGACATGGGATAATATCAGGGATTTAATCTGGATCGTTTGCGGATAGGAAACGTGGAAACGGTGGTTTCTAAATTCGCCACAAACCCGAAAACTATGGGGTTTTACCGGCAGCATTACACATATGTTAATCTGAGGATGGCAAATTTGTGACCGTTGAACGTGTCACCAAAGCCATTTTTTCGTTGCGGCGCAGGCCCGGCGCGAACCGGGCCCGATGCCTCAAAAAGTCGCCGCCAGACGTGTGCCTTGATTAATTGCGCGTTTGGCATCCAACTCTGCCGCCACATCCGCCCCGCCGATCACGTGCGGAGTTATACCGCGTTCGATCAGCGCATCCGCGAGGCTGCGTTCGGAAACCTGACCCGAGCATAGAACAATCGTGTCCGCCGCAATCACGGTTGGGTCGGCGCGCTCTTCGCCAAAGCTTACATGCAGGCCATCATCGTCGATGCGTTCATAGTTCACACCGCCGACGAAATTGACGTCTTTCATCTTCAGCGTCGCGCGGTGAATCCAGCCGGTTGTTTTACCCAGACCTTTGCCATGCGCCTGTTTCTTGCGCTGTAGCAGCGTGACCTGACGCGCAGGCGCTGCCGGTTGCGGTCCTTCGGGCGCCAGGCCCGAGCGATGCTCGGCGGGGTCGGTGACGCCCCATTCTTTCATCCATGCGGGCAGGTCAGTGGTGATGCTATGGCCGTCCTCCAGCAGGAATTCGGACACGTCAAACCCGATGCCTCCTGCGCCGATCACGGCGACGGATTTGCCGACCTCGGCCTTGTGGCGCAGCACGTCGATATAGTCGATCACATTGTCCCGATCCTGCCCCGCAATCTGCGGATCGCGCGGGGTGACGCCCGTGGCGATGACAACTTCGTCAAAGCCGGTCAGGTCGTCGGCCGTGACCTCGCGGTTCAGTTCAACCTTCACGCCGAGATCCGCGATCATGGTGCGGAACCAATCGACCAACCCCCAGAACTCTTCCTTCCCGGGCACCTGTTTGGCCATGTTTAACTGCCCGCCGATCTCACCAGCGCGGTCGAACAAGGTGACATCATGGCCGCGCTGGGCGGCGGTCATGGCGGTGGACAGGCCGGCAGGGCCTGCACCGACGATGGCTATGGTTTTCAGTGTACCGGCTTTGCCGATCACCAGCTCGGTTTCGTGACAGGCGCGCGGGTTCACCAGACAGGATGTCAGTTTGCCGCCGAATGTATGATCCAGACAGGCTTGGTTACAGGCGATGCAGGGCGCGATCTGTGCCGATTTGCCGTCCATCGCCTTGGCGACGAAATCCGCATCCGCCAGCATCGGGCGCGCCAGTGACACCATGTCGGCGCAGCCGGTGGACAGAACCTCTTCGGCGACTTCGGGCGTGTTGATCCGGTTCGAGGTAATCACCGGAATGCTCACCTTGCCCATCAGCTTTTTAGTAACCCACGCAAAAGCTGCGCGCGGCACGGATGTGGCGATGGTCGGAATCCGCGCCTCATGCCAGCCGATGCCGGTGTTGATGATCGTGGCTCCCGCTTGTTCAACCCGTTTCGCCAGTTCGACAACCTCATCATGGGTGGAGCCATTGGGCACAAGGTCGATCATCGACAGGCGGTAGATGATAATGAAATCACGGCCCACGGCCTCGCGCGTGCGGCGCACGATTTCAATCGGCAGGCGCATCCGGTTCTCATACGAGCCGCCCCAGCGATCTTCGCGCTTGTTGGTGTGGGTCACGAGGAACTGGTTAATGAAATAGCCTTCCGATCCCATGATTTCGACCCCGTCATAGCCCGCCTTTTGGGCCAGCTTGGCGGCGTTGACGATGTCGCTGATCTGTTTCTCGATCCCGTCTTCGTCCAGCTCATTGGGCGGGAAGGGCGAGATGGGTGATTTCACCGGGCTGGGCGCCACGCATTTGGGGCCATAGGCATAGCGACCCGCATGCAGGATCTGCATGGCGATCTTGCCGCCTGCCTCATGCACACGCTGGGTCACGATGGAGTGGTTTTCGACGTCCTTCTCGGTGGTCATCATCGACGCGCCGGGCAGGACCGAGCCTTCGAGGTTCGGGCCAATCCCGCCCGTCACCATCAGCCCTACTTCGCCGCGGGCACGGTCAGCATAGAATTCTGCCACGCGGTTCCAGTCGCCGGTCTCTTCCAGACCGGTATGCATCGAGCCCATCAGGACCCGGTTTTTCAGAGTGGTAAAGCCCAGATCCAGCGGGGCCAGCATGTTTGGGTACGCAGTCATGGTAACTCTCCCTCCCGAATTCTTTGTCGTTAGATTGACGTTTGCGTCAACATTGTCACGCGAAACCTTGCGTCACGGTCTTTGCTGTCCTGACAGCACTTGATACAGACAAGGCGTGACAGGAAAAAGAGGCCGCGCATGACCCCCGATGAAATCGCCAATCTGCCCTATCGGCCCTGCGTCGGGCTAATGCTGATGAACGCTCAAGGTCATATCTTTGTCGGCCAGCGCAATGACCGCCACGCCGATGCCTGGCAGATGCCGCAGGGTGGGGTAGACAAAGGCGAAGACCCGCGCGATGCGGCCCTGCGAGAGCTGTGGGAAGAGACGGGTGTGACCGCTGATCTGGTCGAGGTCGTGGCCGAAACTCCCGGCTGGCTGCCCTACGATCTGCCCCATGACATCGTGCCCAAGATTTGGAAAGGCCGCTATCGCGGGCAAGAGCAGAAATGGTTCCTGCTACGTTTCACGGGCCGTGACGATCAGATCAATATCGACACCGATCATCCCGAGTTCACCCGCTGGAAATGGCAGGAGCCCTCACGCTTGGTTGAAGAAATCGTACCCTTCAAGCGCGATGTCTACGCGCAGGTGGTTGCAGCATTCAGCGCATTTCTGCGGTAGGAGCGCGCTTCACTCACCCTGCGACAACTTGCCGTGAGGGAGCATAGTTCGGGCCACACGGCATCTCTAGCTTGGTCCGCATGAGAGATACCGCGCACAGCCCCCCCGCCATCGTCCCTGCAGGTCGCAAGTTCATCGGTTCCGACCGCCGCGCGCCTCTGCGCGAGGGTTTGCAGGGCTGTGGCGAATACCATGCCGGGCAAACGGCGGGGCGGTTCTATCCCATCGCATGCGTTGCGCTGGAGGTCACGCAAAGGTGCAATCTGGATTGCACGCTGTGTTACCTCTCGGACCGGGCCGAGATGACCTATGACCCTCCTCTGTCGGTTCTGTTTGCGCGGTTGAAGACGATTCAAAGCCACTATGGCACCGGGGTGTCGGTACAGTTGACTGGCGGTGATCCGACCCTGCGCAAGATCGAGGATCTTGAGGCGCTGTGCCGGGAAATCCGCCGTTTGGGTATGCGGTCCTGTCTGATGACAAACGGGATTCGCGCCAGCCGCGCCAAGTTGATGCGGTTGGCAGCGGCGGGGCTGAACGACGTGGCCTTTCATGTGGACATGACGCAAGAGCGTAAGGGGTTCACCTCGGAAGAAGAGCTGAACACCGTCCGCCGCGCCTATATCCGCCGGGCGCGGGGATTGGGGCTGCGTATTCTGTTCAACACCACGGTGTTTGCCGGTAATTTCGGCGAACTGCCCATGCTGGCGCGGTATCTGCGGGATCGACCCGAAGTGGCGTTTGTCTCGTTCCAGATGCAGGCCGATACCGGGCGCGGCGTGTTGCGCGAACGGCCCGAGATGATCACGCAGGACAGTGTCGCGCGCGCGGTCGAGGAAGGCTATGGGACGCCGCTGCATTTCGGCACGGCGGCTGTGGGCCATTCCAAATGCAACCGTTACGCCAGCGTCCTGACGGCCGGAGGGCGCGCGGTCTCGCTATTGTCTAACCAAAGCTTGGTGCATCGGGTGATGACAGCGCTGGAAGGGGTGGACGACAATCAGGACGCCCATATCCGTATTCGCCCCAAGGTTGGGCGCATGATCCGACGACATCCGCTGCTGGCCCTGCGCGCATTGGGGCAACTTGGGCTGAGCGTCGCTTGTCTGGGTACTGGCGTGCTACGTGGCCCGGTGCGGCGGCAAGCGGTGTTCATTCACAATTTCATGGCGGCAGATCAGTTGGACGAAGACCGCTGCGCCTCGTGCGTGTTCATGGTGGCTACGGCGAACGGGCCGCTTTCGATGTGTGTCCATAACGCGCAGCGCGACATGCATCTGACCAGCCCTGACCGGATTGACGGGCCGACCGGTCCAAGCTGGTGGAACGCTGCCGTTCCGCGTCTGTCCAATGGCCCGGACCTGCCCGAACTGAGCGATCCGGCGCTTGCTCCGATGAAACGGCTGAAAGGGCAGATGCGCGCCCTGCGCCAGTCCCGAAAGGATGCCTCATGAGACGTCTGCTGATCCTGCTGTTGCTGCCCCTGCTTGCGGCTTGTGCCAGTGTCGAACGACTGGCCCTTCCCGCGCCCGAACCTTTGGCGAACAGCGCCCTGACCCGCGCTGCCCAACCGCCCGGAGAGCGTGTTGATCACCGCGACTGGACCACCTTTCTGAACCGCTATGTCGCGCCTGATGCGCAGGGGGTGAACCGGGTGGCTTACGGGCAGGTCTCGGCCGACGACAAAGCACGTTTGGACGGGTATATCGAAGATTTGCAAGCAGTGGACCCTGCGGCGCTGACCCGTGATCAACAGCTGGCCTATTGGATCAACATGTATAACGCGGTGACGGTGGATGTGATCCTTGAGAACTACCCCGTCGCCTCGATCCGCGACATCAAGGACGGGCCGCTGTCAATCGGGCCGTGGAACCGGCCCATAGTGACGGTCGCCGGGCAGAGCTTAACCCTGAACGAGATCGAACACCGCATCATCCGCCCTGAATTCAACGAGCCGCGCATTCATTATGCCCTGAACTGTGCCGCTGTGGGCTGCCCCAATCTCATGGACCGCGCCTGGCTGGCCGAGACGCTGGAGCGTGATTTTGCCGCCGCCGAACACGCCTATATCAACGACCCGCGTGGCGTGCGGTTTAATGACAATGGCGGGCTGATCCTGTCCAAGATCTTCATCTGGTTCCGAGAGGATTTCGGACCGAACGAACAGGCGGTTCTAACCTATGTCCGAACGGTCGCCGACCCCGATCTGGAAGCGCGGCTGCAAGATGTGTCCCGTGTCAGTGCCTATAGTTATGACTGGGCACTGAACGACGCGGCGGCGGGGTCGTAAAAAAGCTGCGCCAAGGTCATCTGGGTGCCCTCGGCGCTACTCAGCGACTTACAGCAAGCCTTCGGCGCGCAGCAATTCCTGCATATTCGCTTCTGGCCTTGGGCCGATATGGCTGATCACTTCGCGGGCGCAGACATTTCCGATCTTGGCGCAGGTCTCGTAATCGCGCCCTGTGGCCATACCGAACAGGAACCCAGCGGCGAACTGATCGCCCGCGCCGGTGGCGTCCACGGGCACAACCTTTTCCACCGGCACGTCCACCCGCTGACCATCGAACAAAACCGAGACGCCATCACCCGACCGGGTGCATACGACCAGAGGGCAAATCGCGGCGGTTTTGGCCAGAGCATCCTTGAGATCATCGGTTTCGAACAGCGATTTGATCTCGGCCTCGTTGCCGATCACGAAATCCAGCTCGTTCTCGATCAGCAGCAGGAAATCGACCCGGTGACGTTCCACGCAGAACGGGTCGGAAATGGCGATCCCCGCCTTGCCGCCGCCCTTGTGACAGGTGCGCGCGGCCTCAAGAAACGCGGCTTTGCCCTTTTCCTTGTCGAACAGATACCCCTCAAGGAACATGATTTGGCTGTTGCCTGACACATCCTCGGACACGTCCTGTGATGACAGTTCCGAGGAAATGCCCAGATAGGTGTTCATTGACCGTTCGCCGTCGGGCGAGACAAAGATCATCGAGCGTGAGGTCGGCAGCTCGCCACCCGACACCGGCGGGTTGACGAAATCGACGCCGTCCTCGTTCATCGCATCCGCATAGAACCGCCCCAGCGCGTCGTCATGCACCCGGCCAATGAATGCCGCATCCAGTCCCAGTGCCCCGGCACCAGCGATGGTATTCGCGACCGAGCCGCCGGGCGTCTGCACGCGCCCCTCCATCGAGGCATACAGCACTTCGCCGCGCTCCTGCTCGATCAGTTGCATGATGCCCTTTTCGATGCCCATCAGTTCCAGAAAGCTGTCATCGGCCTGGGAGATCACGTCCACAACGGCATTTCCGATACCGGTGAGCTGGTAGGTTTTCATAGGGTCTTGTCCTCAAATTCGCAGAGATCGCGGATGATACAGGTTCCGCATTGGGGTTTGCGCGCCTTGCAGTGATAGCGACCATGCAGGATCAGCCAGTGATGCGCGTGCAGTTGGAAATCGGCGGGAATATTGTCTTCGATGGCGCGCTCGACGGCATCTACGGTCTTGCCGGGACAAATGCCGGTGCGGTTGCCGACGCGGAAGATATGGGTGTCGACCGCCTGCGCCGGTTGCCGCCACCACATGTTCAGAACCACATTGGCCGTCTTGCGCCCGACACCGGGCAGCGATTGTAGCGCGGCACGGGAATTGGGCACTTCGCCGCCATAGTCTTCGACCAGAATGCGGCTGAGTTTGATGACGTTCTTGGCCTTCTGGCGGAACAGGCCAATGGTCTTGATATGCTCGGTCAGGCCCTCTTCGCCCAAATCCAGCATCTTTTGCGGTGTGTCGGCGATTTTGAACAGCTCGCGCGTGGCTTTGTTAACGCCCGCATCGGTGGCCTGCGCCGATAGCGCCACGGCCACGACCAGAGTATAGACGTTCACATGATCCAGCTCGCCCTTGGGTTCGGGGTCGGCGTCCTGAAAACGCGTAAAGATCTCGCGGATCGTGTGGTAATCGAGTTGCTTTGCCATCCGGGCCTTAATGCCGCCCGCAGGCGCATGACACAAGCCCAAAGCCAATGCGCATGTTTCGGGTCGCGGTGGCGTGGCGCGCGGGATATGGTCCGGGGCAGCAGATGAGGTGAGTTATGAACGTCCAGACCCCCGAAAGCGGATACCACTACAACGTCATGCGCCGCGCGATCGAGCTGATTGATCAGGGCGGCGAATCCCTGTCGCTGGACGAACTGGCCCGCCAGATGGACATGAGCCCCGCGCATTTTCAACGCCTGTTCTCACGCTGGACCGGGGTATCGCCGAAACGCTATCAGCAATATCTGACGCTGGGCCACGCCAAGGCCTTGCTGCACGAGCGGTTCACCACGCTGGAGACCGCGCATAACGTGGGGCTGTCCGGAAGCGGCCGTCTGCATGACCTGTTCCTGAAATGGGAATCCATGAGCCCCGGCGAATACGCCCGCAAAGGCGCGGGCCTGACGATTTACTGGGGCTGGTTCGATTGCCCCTTCGGCCCGACGTTGGTGATGGGCACCGACAAAGGGATTTGCGGTATGGCCTTTGGCGCAGAAACCGGCGAAGCGGCGGCAATGGAGGATATGACCTCGCGCTGGCCCAAAGCCAGCTACATCGAGAATGCCGAAAAGCTGCGCCCATGGGTCGAGGCGTCGTTTGGCGCGACCCGGTCTGAAACCCCTCTGCACCTGATCGGTTCCCCGCTGCAGATCAAAGTGTGGGAGGCGCTGATGCACATTCCTTCGGGGCAAGTCACGACCTATTCCGAGATCGCGCAACGGGTGGGGTCCCCGCAGGCGGTGCGGGCCGTGGGTACGGCCGTTGGGCGCAACCCGGTCAGTTGGTTGATCCCATGCCACCGGGCGTTGCGCAAGTCTGGCGGGCTAGGGGGCTATCATTGGGGCCTGCCCGTCAAGCGCGCCATGCTGGCTTATGAGGCCGCGCAGGCCGAGGCCTGAGACAGGCGCGCCGCGTTTTTGTTGGGGCGAATTCCTGAATTTCAGGATAATATCGTGATACGTGAATTTTGAGCGATCCCTCAAAGAACGGTTTAACTTACACACAAAGTGATTAAATTCGCATCAGCCTGCCAGGCTGACCAACAGGAGAAGGAGACGCATTATGGGCTTGCGCATCAACGACACCGTCCCAAATTTCACCGCAGAAACGGATCAGGGCACCATTCAGTTCCACGACTGGATCGGTGACAGCTGGGCTATTCTGTTCTCGCACCCCAAGGACTTCACTCCTGTCTGCACCACCGAGTTTTCTGCCGTGGCGCAACTGAATGACGAATGGGCGGCACGCAACACCAAGGTTTTGGGCGTGTCGGTCGATGGTGTGGAAGACCACAAGAAGTGGAAGAAAGACATCGAGGCCTATGGCAATGCCAATCCCGGTTTCCCGATCATTGCCGACGACGGACTTGCGGTCTCGAAAGCCTTCGACATGTTGCCTGCCGAAGCTTATCTGCCCGATGGCCGCACCCCGGCGGACAGTGCCACCGTGCGTTCTGTGTTCATCATCGGCCCGGACAAGCAGTTGAAGCTGTCGATGACCTATCCGATGACCGTGGGTCGCAATTTTGCGGAAATCCTACGCGCGCTGGACGGTCTGCAAATGAGCAGCAAGGGCGTCGCAACGCCGGCCAACTGGGTGCCCGGTGAAGACGTGATCATCCCGCCTGCGGTGTCGAACGAGGAGGCCAAGGAGAAATTTGGCGAGTTCGAAACGATCTTCCCTTATCTGCGCAAAACCAAAGCGCCGAGCTAAGAAACAACAAAGCGGGGCATCAGGCCCCGCTTTTTCGTTCAGCAAGCCGGCTTTTGCGGATGGCTGTGCAGATAGGCGCGATAAGCTGCGCGCTTGAACTCGCGGGTCAGTTTGTCGCTCAGCGGAGGACGAGTCTGGATTGTGGACCCACCGATTTCGCCAGCCACTTCCTGATTGCCACTGCCCTGAAGCGACAGGATTGGTTGGCCGGTTAGCCAGTGCATTTGCAGGAACGTATCCACAGGGCGGTCGATCTTGTCAGTTGCGGCCAAAAGCCGTTCTGCCGCGCGGCGCCCGACAAGCTGGCACACACATTGCAACCCGATCACCTTTGGCAGGATCAGACGCTGATCATTGGTTTTGGCCAGCACTTGCGCCGCAACTTCGCGTTGTTTTACGGGAATGCGGATATAGTGCTCGGGCGTAGCAAAGGCCGCCAACATCTTTAGCGCTTTGGCCATGCGAATGGGGTCAATGCGCAGGTCATCTTCGGTGATGATGGCCATATCGATCTTTTCGTCCACCAGTTTGCGCCAAAGACGACGATGGCTTTCGAACACCCCGATCTCCGCAGGGCGCAATTTAAACGGGTATTCTGGATGGTGCAAATTGCCGGGAAACAGCGCAACATCGGCGATCTGCGCCGGGTCGCGACCGTTTACCGCTTCGAATAATTCCGCGTTCGGAAGGTCGCTGCAAAGTTTCTCGGCATTGGGTCGCCGCGCGGCACTAGAGGACATATGGATGACGAAAGATCGCATGTCCTCGTGCATAGAGCACGCGGACATGCGGGGGAAGGGAAACCGGAGAGAAACACTTCCCCTATTCGATCAAAATCTTTGGCGCACGCCGAAATTGATGCTGAACGCGTCGATGTCATCTTCGACGGTGCCGGTCAACGCGCCGTTCGGGGCCAGACGGTCCGAGGAAACGTCGAAGGCGCGCGAATAGCGCGTATCCAGTGTCAGGGCCGTGTTTTCGCTGACATCATAGGCAACGCCTGCGATGATCTGAGCGGCAAAGTTGGTGTCACTGTCATCCAACTCCACACCCGGTCCGTATGAGAAATCCAGATCGGTGTAGGCGACACCCAGACCCAAGCCGACATAGGGCGTGAGCGCGCTGGCGGTTTTGAAGTCGACCAGAACATTGGCAAACAAGGAAGTCTGGGTCACATCACCCGAAACGTTGACTTCGCTTGCGGGCCCGTTGCCAGAAAAATTCACTCCGTCTACGTCATTGTCTCGAAAAGAAAGTTCAAGTTCGACCCGAGTGGCGATGCTGTCATTGCTCCACTGTGGGATTTCTTTGCCGATGGCAATACCCAGTCCAAACCCACCGTCAAAATCGGTATCGACGGACTCCGGGCCACCATTGACGGTGCCGGTGAAATCGCTGTCCTGCAAATTGCTGTAGCCAGCAAATCCGTGGACGTAGAGGTCATCTGTGAGGCTTTGCGCAACCGGTGCTGACGCGCTGAGGCCCAGCACCGCCGAGGCGAGAATAATTCGCTTAACCATGTCCATGTCCTTTGTTCCAAATGGTTATGAACCCACATGTGGACAAACTCGCCGCAAATGAAAGACAGGCGAGCTTCACTTCGATTCACAGCTTATTGGGGTGGAGTGATCGAACAAGCAGCGCGGGTTTGTTCAGATGTTATTGCAGACCGCCGCGCCGGGATCGCATTGCGGTGTGCCCTCGACCGCAGAGACAGGTCTTACGGGGCGTAACCGGTCATAAATGATATGAAAAACATAGGTGTAGATCGAATAGGTGATCGTCAGACCAAGATTGAAAGCCAGTGCGGCCTGCAGGGAATGGCCGCCAAAATACATCAGCAACGGGCATGTAATAATAATCGCGGTGACCTCATGCAGCACCGCGTGGACGATCCGCAACCGGTGGGGGCGGGCGCTTGCCAGGCGGCGGGTTCGGTGCCGCTCTATCCAGTCGAACGACGTGTTGAAAATGGGCGACCAGATCAAAATGACGATGGACAGCAGGGAAATCAGCGCAAACCCATGCACCATCGACGCCCCCGCGATATATGCATAAACCGGCGAGACGAACGCGATTCCCACCACCTCGAAACTACATGTTTGGATGACTCGTTCCCTGAACGATCTTAATGTCATGGCCCATTCCTTCGCACACACTTATTGGTTGTGCGACGTCGGCCCTGCATGCTCGGTCGCGGGTCTTTCGACCCTTGCGCAAATTGTCATGCCGAAAGCCTTCTGACTGTGAAGTTCGACACATTCGCGCGTCTTTCCTGTTCGATTTTCCGCAGCGGTTCGGGATTTGGCGCAAATATGCTATGGTGCCGGGATTGGGGCGGGTGATGACAGGTATCGGGCTTTCACATCAGGAGAGTTACGATGGCATTCACAGATTGGTACGTTGAGGGCGAAGCCTTCGGGAATTGCAACTGCGGCTACGCCTGCCCCTGTCAGTTCGAAGAATTACCCACCAATGGCAATTGCAGGGGTTTCGAAGTGCTGGAGGTCTCCAAGGGGCATTTCGGCGACACTGATCTGGCAGGCACCAAAGCGGCCCTGATCTACGCGTGGCCCGGTCCGATTTTCGAAGGTGGCGGAGAGATGCAGGTGATCATTGACCCCAGCGCCTCGGATGCGCAGCGCGATGCGTTGGAAAAGGTCTTTCACGGTGAGGAAACGGATGAAATGGCTACCCATTGGTTCGTCTTCCGTGCCATGTGCAAAACCGTACACGAGACCCTGTATCTGCCAATTGATTTCGACATCGACATAGAAGGGCGTAAAGCCAAGGTCACAGTGGGCGATGTGCTGCAATCTACGGGGCGTCCAATTCAGGCCCCGCATGGCGGCGGCGAGCATCGCGTTCGGATCGACATTCCCGGCGGGATCGAATTCACACTGGCCGAGATCGGCAGCGCCTCGACCACGGCAAACGCGGCGATCAAGCTGGATCTGAACGACAGCTATGGGCAATGGCATGTGATGAAACACGGACCGTCCGGGGTGGCGCATTGAATAATGGCTTGTGCTCACACCCGCAGCAGGGTCAACTGATCCGTGAGCTGTGACCCGATGATTGAAATTGAACACTGTGCCGCGCTGCCGCCTAAGGATCAGCTGAATGGCATCCTGTCGCAATATTACGACCTGATCGTCGAGCGCATGGGCGCCATGGGGTTCGAGATTGATCCATCCGCCCCGGAAAGCGCCTTAGCCGAGTTCTGGGCGCGCCCCGAGGATTACCTGCCACCCAATGGTTGCCTGGTCGTGGCGCGGGATGGGAAGTCCGCGATTGTGGGGTGCGGGATGCTGAAGCGTCTGGATCAAGAGACCGGTGAGTTAAAGCGCGTTTTTGTCACCGAAAGTGCCCGTGGCACCGGAACCGGGCGCGCGTTGATCGTGGCGCGAGAGAATGCCGCAAGACAGATGGGGTTGAAACGGCTGGTGGCCGATACGTTGACCCCGAATGTTGAGATGCGCAGCCTGTATCCGAAGCTTGGGTTTGTGGAACTGGACACACCGATTGAGACAACAACCTACAGGGACCAACCGATGTTGCGGCCGCATCTGCATTACTTTGCCAAGGACTTGTAGGGTCACGAAAAAAAAGACCCCGGCCAGAACCGGGGTCTTTGGTAATTCGAAAAGAGGCGCTGATTATTCGGCGTCTTCTTTCTTTTCTTTCTTCTCGGGAACAATCTCTTCGCCGGTTTCCTGATCGACCACTTTCATCGACAGGCGAACCTTGCCGCGATCATCAAAGCCCAGCAGTTTGACCTTCACTTCCTGACCTTCCTTCAGAACATCCGACGGATGGTTCAGGCGGCGGTTTTCGATCTGGGAAACGTGGACCAGACCGTCGCGCTTGCCAAAGAAGTTCACGAAGGCACCGAAGTCGACGATCTTGACCACTTTACCAGTGTAGATCTGACCCTCTTCCGGCTCTGCGACGATCGAGTGGATCATCTCGTAAGCCTTCTTGATCGACTCTCCGTCCGGCGAGGCGATCTTGATCACGCCGTCATCGTTGATGTCGACCTTGGCACCCGAAACCTCAACGATTTCGCGGATGACCTTACCGCCCGAGCCGATCACTTCGCGGATCTTGTCGGTCGGGATGTTCATGGTTTCGATGCGCGGGGCGTGGACCGAGAATTCGTTGGTCTCGGACAGGGCTTTGCCCATCTCGCCCAGGATGTGCATCCGGCCGTCCTTGGCCTGGGCCAGGGCTTTCTCCATGATCTCGGGCGTGATGCCCGCAACCTTGATGTCCATCTGCAGCGAGGTGATACCGTTTTCGGTACCCGCAACCTTGAAGTCCATGTCGCCCAGGTGGTCTTCGTCACCCAAAATGTCGGACAGGATGGCATAGTTGCCGTCATCTTCCAGGATCAGACCCATGGCCACACCGGCAACCGGTGCTTTCAGCGGAACGCCCGCATCCATCATCGACAGCGAGCCGCCGCAGACCGACGCCATCGAGGACGATCCGTTGGATTCGGTGATCTCGGACACGATACGGATCGTGTAGGGGAAGTCGGTCGCCGCAGGCAGAACCGCCTGCAGGGCGCGCCATGCCAGCTTGCCGTGGCCGATCTCACGACGGCCGGGGCCACCAACACGACCAACTTCACCAACCGAATAGGGGGGGAAGTTGTAGTGCAGCAGGAAGTTCGATTTGAAGTTGCCGTGCAGCGCGTCGATGAACTGCTCATCATCACCGGTGCCCAGCGTGGTTACGGCCAGTGCCTGAGTCTCACCACGGGTGAACAGGGCGGAACCGTGCGTACGCGGCAGCATCGAAGTTTCAGCAACGATCGAACGGATGTCGGTGGTCGAGCGACCGTCAATCCGCTTGCCGCCTTTGACGACGTCGCCTCGCAGGATGCCGGCTTCCAGCTTTTTCATCGCGGAACCGAGGTTGCCGTCTTCTAGCTGTTCTTCGGTCAACGCTTCTTTGATTGCTTCGCGGGCCGCGGCAACGGCGGTGGTGCGCTCTTGCTTGTCGGTGATCGCGAAGGCGGCGCGCATCTGCTCTTCACCGGCTGCGGCCACAGCAGCGTAGAGGTCCGCATAGTCGGGGGCGGCGAATTCAAACGGCTCTTTCGCAGCTTCTTCGGCCAAGCTGATGATCAGGTCGATAACCGGCTGAATTTGTTCATGCGCGAAGGTCACGGCGCCCAGCATTTCGGCCTCTGACAGCTCGTAAGCTTCCGATTCCACCATCATCACGGCATCTTTGGTGCCGGCGACAACCAGATCCAGACGCTGTTCAGGGTTCAGGCGCAGGTCCTGCATGTCGTCTACGGTCGGGTTCAGGACGTATTCGCCATCCACGAAACCAACGCGGGCACCGGCGATCGGACCCATGAACGGCGCGCCGGAAATAGTCAGAGCAGCCGACGCAGCAATCATTGCAACGATGTCGGGATCGTTGACCAGATCGTGGCTCAGCACGGTGCACATGACCAGAACTTCGTTTTTGAAGCCATCGACGAACAGCGGGCGGATCGGACGGTCGATCAGACGCGCGGTCAGCGTCTCTTTTTCGGTCGGGCGCGCCTCGCGCTTGAAAAAGCCACCCGGAACTTTACCGGCAGCATAGTATTTCTCTTGATAGTGGACGGTCAGCGGGAAAAAGTCCTGACCGGGCTTTTGGCTTTTGGCAAAGGTCACGTTGGCCATGACGCTGGTTTCGCCCAGCGTGGCAATCACAGTGCCGTCCGCCTGACGGGCAACCTTGCCGGTTTCCAGTGTCAGCGTCTCTTCGCCCCACTGAATCGATTTCTTTGTTACATCAAACATATGCGTATCCTAGAACGGAGCACTCCCGCCCCTGCGGGTCTCCGGTTTGCATGGCGGCCCCATTGCCGCCGACCCCATTTATCTTCCATTCGAGTGCCAGGGTCAGGGCACAACGTCTCAGATACTCGCGCGCATACATGAGTTTGAAGGGGAAGGGAAGCGAAACCGAAGCACCGACCTTTAGTTGCATGCTTGTCAAACTGGGAGTTGACACCGCGCGCGTGAAATCAGGTTGGAACGAAAGCGAAATGTGCCAAGGCTACGGACAAACTTCGCGGATGTCCTGCGCAAATAACCTGACAGACGGTCTCCCGCGCGGTAAGTTGCCTTTGTTGGGGGGGCTGTCAATGAAAAGACGACTTACGACGGTGCTGGCGGCAGATGTCGTTGGATACTCGGCGCTGATGGATCAGGACCGGCAGGGCACGTTGGCCGCGCTCAGGTCCTTTCGTGAAGACACGCTTAAGTCCTTGCTTGGGGCGCATAAGGGGCGCCTGATCAAAAGCATGGGGGACGGGTGGATTGCCGAATTCCCCTCGACATCTGACGCCGCCGATTGCGCGATTGCGGTCCAATCTGCACCGAAGGCAGACACCATTCGGCTGCGTATCGGTATCCACACGGGCGAGGTGATCTCGGATGGCGACGATATCTTCGGTGATGGGATCAACATCGCCGCGCGGCTTGAGGCATTGGCTGAACCCGACCAGATCCTGATCTCGGACACGTCGCACAACAGCCTGGACCGGGGTGATGCGGCCCAGTTCGACGGGGGCGAGCAGACCGAGTTGAAAAACATCACGCGCCGCATCGGTGTCTGGTGCTGGCCCAAGGGGACGTCGGCCAATCTGTCGACCTCGGCCGACACGCGCCCCGGGATCGCCGTGCTGCCCTTTGACAATATGTCCGGCGACCCCGAGCAGGAGTTTTTTGCCGACGGCATGACCGAGGACATCATCACCGAGCTGTCGCGGTTTCGGTGGCTGATGGTAGTGGCGCGCAATTCATCTTTTATTTTCAAAGGAAAAAGCACTGATATCCGCGAGGTCGGGCGTAGCCTGGGCGTTCGCTATGTGCTGGAAGGGTCGGTCCGTCGGGCGGGCCAACGTGTTCGGATTACCGGGCAGTTGATTGATGCGGAAAACGGCAGCCACCTTTGGGCAGATCGGTTTGATGGTGTGTTGTACGATATTTTCGATCTTCAGGACAAGGTCACGCAAGAGGTGGTGACGGCAATCGAGCCGTCACTGCGTCACGCTGAAACCACCCGCTCGCGCGCCAAGCCAACCGAAAGCCTGGAGGCGTATGAGCTGTATTTACAGGCTCTGTCGCATTTCCATTTGCTGACCGATGAAGACAATCGCGAAGCGATCCGGCTTACCACTCTGGCACTGGAGCGCGACGCTGACTACGCAGCCGCAGCCGGATTGTTGGCATGGCTGCACATCCAGCGCCTTGTGCAGGGTCTGGAACCTGTGGGCAAAGGCCCCAAGGCCGCCGTAGCTGCCGCCGAACGCGTGTTGATGAGCGACCGGGCTGACGGAATCGCAATGGCCTATGCGGCGCACTCGATCTCGATGCTGGCGCGGGATTTACCGCGCGCACGGTCTGCTTTCAAACAGGCGCTGGCCGAGAATCCGAATGCCGCGAGTGTTCATATGCTGGCTTCGATCAACCTGTGCATGCTAAATCGACCGGACGAGGCACTGGATCATGCGACGCAATCCGTTGAACTCAGCCCCAAGGACCCAATGCGACACGCCGCGCATATTGCCCGATGCAGCGCTTTGTTCCAGCTTGCCCGGTACGAAGAAGCCGCCGCCGCAGCGCGTGAGGCTCTGGCCGTTCGGTCCGGTTTTGTCATGAGCCACTTGATGCTGATTGCCGCGTTGGGGCAACTGCCGGATACAGCCGCGGCGAAGTCTGCGGTCAATGACCTTAATGCGCTTCGGCCCGATATCACCGCGTCTACCGAACAAGCCAAACTGCCTGTGTTTTCGATGACAAATGCTTCGGAAAATTGGCGCGCCGGGTGGCGGAATGCTGGTCTTCCTGATTGAAGAAAGCGGAAAACGCCCGCGGGTTTGACGGGCGCTTTCTCATGGCGCTTCAGGGGCGGTCAAGCTTACTCAGAACTTGCCGTTCCCATGTGCCATTTCGGACGGGATAGGTGAGACGACGTCCCAGTGCTCTACGATCTTGCCATCTTCCACGCGCCACAGATCGAAGAAGGCCCAGGGTTCGCCGCCCATGACAGCATCGGTCGCGACAAAGACGAAATTGCCCTCGGCCACGGCGAATTGAGGCTCAAACTTGGTAATTATCATTCCCTGTGCAGCAAATGCTTCGATCGCGGCCATCAATCCCGACAGGCCGTCTTCGATTGACGGGTTGTGTTGCATGTAAACTTCGGGGTCCATGTATTTCGAGACATTCTCTGGTGCTGCCCCGCCCAACACGTCGCGTACAAAACCCAGAACCAAGGCTTTGTTTTCTTGGGTCTTGTCGAGATCGGTGATCTCAACCGCACCATCCGTCATGCCGCGCCCTGACGCGGTGGTTTCGGGGATAGGTTGCAAGTTGTCCCAATGTTCAACCACTTTCCCGTCTTCTACGCGAAAGATGTCAAACGCAGCGAGCGAGGAAGCGCCGAACGCGTCGGCATTGTCATAGGTGTTGTGCAGTACGACCAGATTACCTTCGGTGATCACGCGATGGGTGGTCGCGGTCATACCAGCCTGACCGACCAACGAGATCAGGCCCATCAGTCCTTCGGTCCCGGTCGGTACCTGCGGATTGTGCTGAACATAGTCGGTGCTTACCATCTGACGCGCAGCTTCTGGGTCATGGTTCAGGAAAGCGGCAGAAAAAAGTGCGAGGACAAGATCTTTGGGGGTCATGGTGAATTCCTGATGATTCGTGTTGCGTTGATAGTAGGTATCAAAAACGCACCAAAGGGCAATTACGCACCTTAAAGTCACCGGGTTACTTTTAGGATACTAGCGAAAAAACAGTATGTTGCATTTGTGGTATAAGGTATTGTATTCGTTTCTGGTATTCATAATGAACTTGAGGGTGTCATGCTTCCCATTGGCGTTAGCAATAAAGCCGAAGCGTCGAACTGTTCGATCCGATCCGTTTTGTCCAACGTCACAGGCAAGTGGCGGATGATCATCATTCTGGCGCTGGAAGATGAGCCGAAGCGGTTCGGAGAGCTCAAGCGATGTATCGGTGACGTCACGCAAAGGGTGCTGACCGAAAATCTGCGGGGGCTACAGCGGGATGGATATTTGACGCGTACTGTCGATCCCGGTCCGCCTGTCGCTGTGTCTTATGCACTCACACCTCAGGGCCGCAGCTTGTTGGAACTGCTCAGGCCGCTCGTCTACTGGTCGCACGAACAGATGGATCAGGTTAAGACCGCGCGCATGGAATATGATCGCGCCGCTTCGGACTGACAGCACAATAGCTTCGATAGATCGTCCCGAACAAAAAACGCCCACCAAATTGGCGGGCGTTTCGAATTGAACGAAAAAGCGCTTAGCGGCGGATGCCCAGCTTTTTGATCAGGTCCTGATAGCGTGCTTCTTCCTTGCCCTTCAGGTAGTCCAGCAGTTTACGGCGCTGGGCGACCATTTTCAGCAGACCGCGACGACCGTGGTTGTCTTTTTTGTGGGTCTTGAAGTGCTCGGTCAGGGTGGTGATGCGCGAGGTCAGGATGGCAACCTGGACTTCAGGCGAACCGGTGTCGCCTTCTTTGGTTGCGAATTCTTTCATGACGCGTGCTTTTTCAGCGGCAGTAATCGACATCGGGGTCTCCTTGTAAAAAGGTTAAGGTTAATGGCGCAGGCCGGGATGTCGTCCAGCACAGGCCCATGGAGAAAACCGCACCGATTCCGATGCGGATGCGCGCGTATAAGCGGATTTTCGGTGGATAGCAAAGGGATTCTGCCCGATCAGCCCAGCGCGTTCAATTGCGCCAGCGCGCCCTCGCCAATCAGTTGGATATCCTCGGCGGTCAATCCTTCGGCTGCCAGCAGTTGCACGGTGGTCTGCCCGTTGATCACGACATTTGTCAGGTTGTCATCTTCGGCATCGGGTTCAACCTGAATGTCGGGGTCTTCCTCGCCGGTCCACGAGATCAGCAGCTTGTCTTGACCGGACTGGAAATCCATCACTGTGACCGGGTCGTCGCCTTCTTCCGGGGTAACGATGATTTCATCCGTGCCATTGCCGCCAGTCACAATGTCACCCCCGTCGGCCAGAATGGTGTCATCCCCTTCGCCACCGTTGAGGAAATCGACCTCATCCTCGCCTTCGGCGTCTTGTCCGATTAGAACATCGTCGCCGTCGTCCCCGAACAGCGCATCCTCACCCGCGCCGCCGTTCAGCGTGTCGTTGCCATAGCCGCCATGCAGTGCGTCATCCCCGTCACCCCCGCTCAGCCTGTCGTCGTCCTGACCGCCATAAAGATCGTCGTCCCCGACGCCGCCCTCCAAATTATCCACGCCGAAATAACCGTAGAGCGTGTCATCCCCGTCCTCTCCGGTCAGAAGGTCATCGCCATCCTCGCCATGCAGAACGTCATCGTCCAACCCACCCAAGACCGTGTCGTCCCCGTCCCCGCCATGCAGGGTATCATCGCCCGCGCCGCCAATCACGGTGTCATCCCCGGCATAGCCATTGATCTGGTCGTCGCCATCTTGACCGGTCAGAATGTCTTGCTCTTCAGTACCAGCAAGGATCAGATTGCCTTCGTGTTCGAAAATGACAGTTCCGGTTGACGGTGCGTCTGGCACATCGTCAATCTCAAGCAGATTGCCTTCCGAGATCTCTTCGGCGTCATCTTCAATGACTTCGTCTTCTTCGGGATCGTCCTCGGGTTCAAAAATATCGCTGATCGCATAGGCCGCGCCACCCAGTGCTGCGATGCTGAGAAACCCGATCATGAACATGGAACCCCTCCGCGAACGCATTGCCCCGAGGATGATTTATCCCATGCGTTCAGGTGGTTGGTCAAAGACTGCTTGGGGTTGTGGTTAACCCTTTGTCACCATAGCTCGGGTTGCTGGGTATAGGCGATGTAGAGCGGGTGTTTCGGGTGCCCCGCCTTGGTAAGTCCCAGATGGAACAGAGGATGCCCGGTGCCGCGCAGCAGGGTCTCGACCGCCGGGCCGCGGTTCAGATGTTCTCCATGCGTGCCCCATGCGGCGATGACCTGATCGGCCCATTCGACACCGTCGAGAATGGCCGCGTCATTCGCAGGGCCCACCGGATCGGTGGCGGCGCGCATCTTGCGGGGGTCGGTGTCGCGCCAGGCAAAGATGTTCGTCACTTGAAACGCGCCAAACCCCAGCGCCCGCGCCCGCCGTTCACAGCGTTCGACGGTGGGATCGTTCTGCACCTCGGTCGCGGTCGAAGGGTTGAGCATCACAAACAGCGCCTTGCGCCCGCCCGCATCCCACACGCGGGTCAGGCTATAGCGATACTTCTCGCAATCGGAATAGACGGCGGTCGAGGGCGCGTCGCCCTTGGTGTGCGTTCGGGTGATCATGCCCCCGCCTAGCACGGCGTTCAGGCGACGAACACCCGGCTGGGATGCAATTCGCCGGATTTATAGATGCCCACGGCCACTGCTTTGCCGTCAAGTGAGGCCCAAGCCTCGTCGCCATATTCCACGTCGCTGGCCAGCACCATGCCCGGATTGCCATTGCGCAGACGGGTGGCGCCCTCGGGGGTACATTTCAACTCGGGCAGGTCGGCGAGGCCGGTCTCCAGCGGGTGGAGGTAGTCATCCAGAGCCTCGGTCTTTGCCATTTCGTCGATCTGGTCGACGGACAGTCCATCTTCGACCTCGAACGGACCGGACCAGATGCGGCGTAGTTCTTTGACGTGGCCGTGACATCCCAGCGCGGCACCCAGATCGCGGGCGATAGAGCGCACATAGCCACCTTTTCCGCAGGTCATTTCCAGCACCACATGATCGTCATCCAGGCGGTCGACAAGGATCAGCTCCTCAACCCACAGTGGCCGGGCGGACAGCTCCACATCCTCGCCATCGCGGGCCAGTTTATAGGCGCGCTGTCCGTCGATCTTCACGGCGGAAAACTTGGGCGGCACCTGCATGATGTCCCCCAGAAACGGGGTTAGCGCCTGTTTGATGTCGTCATCCGAAGGGCGCGCATCGCTGGAGGCGATCACTTCCCCCTCGGCATCGTCGGTATTGGTGGCCTGACCCAGACGCACGGTGAAGGTGTAGGCTTTCAAGGCGTCGGTGATGTAGGGAACGGTCTTGGTCGCCTCACCCAGCGCCACGGCCAGAACGCCGGTCGCCTCGGGGTCCAGCGTACCCGCGTGGCCCGCCTTTTTCGCATCCATCGCCCACCGCACCTTGTTGACCACGGCGGTCGAGGTCATGCCCGCAGGCTTGTCCACCACCAGCCAACCGGAAATGTCGCGGCCCTTGCGTTTGCGTCCCATATTACACCTTGATTCATGCTGAGGCGCGCGGGGTAGCGGATCACATGGGCGCTGTCAATTTACAGGTGCGATTTCGACCACACCCACGATGGGCCCCAGTGAAAAGCCGATATCTGAGCGGCCCCCGGCCCGGTCATACATGCGTGAAATATTCCCGTCGAAGAACAGTGCGTTGGGGGTTTTCAGCACGTCCCGAAACAGGCTGCCGAATTCGTGGAAGGTGACGTAATCGTCCGAGATCGCAAACACCGCGCGGGTGCCATCAGCACTAGTGCCCACCCCGTTGCGCACGAACAGAGAGGTCGAGTCGGGCAGAAAACGCGGATGCAGCTCTCCGTCGATCACCAGCATGGGGCCGGATTGGGTGGCAAAGCGGCACTCGGGGGCCTGATCCACATAGTCAAGCGTCTCGAACACATCGGCGCGGCCCTCGCGGATGCAGAACACCCCATTGGGTAGAAGGCCGAAATTGCCGGGGCCGGGGTTGGAGATGACGCGCATCTGCTCTTGGCCGTTCTCGACATAGTGACCCACGGGCGAGCGGTCGTCGTGATACATGCCCGCATTCATCGCAAAGGCCAGGCGTTCACCGCCGGGGGCCAGCGCCTCATTCACCGAGGAAAAATGCCCCAGCAGATCGCCGCTGTCGTCGTTCAGAAATAGACGCAGGTCTTCGTTTGCCGCGTCCACCTCACAAACAGTGTATCGCTTGTCGTCGTGGGTGACTTTTTCACAGCTCACCGCACCGGCCTGCGCGGCCCACAGGAGCGCGCCCAATGTGGCCAGCGTGCGGATCACTCGTCCAGATCGCGGCGCACCGCGTCCTGTTCGAACATGCGGCGGGTATCGTCCAGACGGTCAAACGTGTCATCCAGACGGAACCGCAGATCGGGCGAGAATTTCAGGTTCAGCTTCTTGCCGATCATGCGGCGCAGCTCGCCCTTGTTGCGGGCCAACAGATCGATCACGTCCTCCTGCCCCTTGCCACCCAAGGGCAGGACATAGGCGGTGGCTATCTTGAGATCGGGCGAGGTGCGCACCTCACCCACGGTGATTGACATACGGTTCAAGTCGGGGTCGTGGACATCTCCGCGCGCCAGAACCTCGGACAGGGTGCGACGGATCAGTTCGCCGACACGCAGCTGTCGTTGGGACGGGCCGGGGCCATCGTGGAATTTGTTCTTTGCCATGACTTCGATCTAAGCCCAAATCCCACCTTTGCCAAGCGGGCGCGAACCGGGTAGGAGGCTTTGAGCCGATTGCAATGAGGGAAGCAAGCCATGACCCATATTCCGGGGATCGTCATCACAGGAGCTTCGGGCCGTATGGGGCAGATGCTGATCAAGACCGTGTCTGAGAGCGATCAGGCGCGTCTGGTCGGCGTTGTTGAACGTGCGGACCATGACTGGATCGGTCAGGATGTGGGCACGGCGATGGGCGGCCCCGCGTTGGGCGTCACTGTCACAGATGACCCACTGGAAGCATTCGCGCAGGCGCAGGCGGTGATAGACTTCACCGCGCCCGAGGCGACGCTGGAATTTGCCGCGCTGGCCGCACAAGCGCGCTGTGTACATGTGATTGGCACCACCGGTATGACGGATGAGCAGATTGCCGCGCTGGAACCTGCCGCGCGCCATGCAGTGATCGTGCGGGCGGGCAATATGAGCCTCGGCGTCAATCTGCTTGTGCAGCTGACCAAGAAAGTTGCCGCCGCGCTGGATGAGGATTTCGATATCGAAGTGATCGAAGGTCATCACCACCACAAGGTCGATGCGCCCTCGGGCACTGCCTTGATGCTGGGTGAGGCCGCAGCCGAAGGGCGCGGGGTCAATCTGGCGGACGTGTCCGATCGCGCCCGCGACGGCATCACGGGCGCGCGCAAACGCGGCGATATCGGCTTCCACGCCATTCGCGGCGGAGACATCGTGGGCGAACACGATGTTTTGTTCGCAGCTCCGGGCGAACGTATCGTGCTGCGCCATTTGGCCACCGACCGCGTCATCTTCGCCCGCGGCGCGCTGAAAGCGGCGCTGTGGGGGCAGGGCAAAGCCCCCGGTCAGTATGATATGGTGGATGTTCTGGGGCTCTGAGCTATAGACGTGCTAACCGACGGCCCTATGGTCAGCTTATGCAGACCGTAAGATCTCGAGTACTTTTGGGCCTGTTGCTGATTGGGTTCTATCTGACTCTGCTGCCTTTCGTTGTACACGGCGTAGGTATGATCGGTATCGGATTGTCCGCAGCCGCTGCGCAGCAAAGCCATTTGTTTGCAGATGGGCAGCCTGTCGGCAATTTGGCGATGGTGCTGCATATTTGCGCCGGAACTGTTTTGGTCGCGCTTGTTCCTTTGCAACTGCTGAAAGGGGTGCGGCGCACGTTCACCGGCTTTCATCGTCAGCTGGGCAGAGTGCTGGTCGCATTGGCGTTGTTCACGGGTTTGGCCGGAATGACCTATATCCCCCTGCGTGGCACGATCGGTGGGTCGGTCATGTCGGCGGCCTTTTTCCTTTATGGGCTTTGCCTGTTCACGGCAGCGCTGATGGTGGCGCGTATGGCGTTGAACAAAGACCGTGCCGGTCATTGGGCTTGGGGCCTGCGCCTGTTCTGGCTGGCGCTGGGATCGTGGCTTTATCGGGTGCACTACACGATCTGGTATCTGTTGACCGGTGGGCTGGGGTCCGAGCCCGATTTCTCGGGCCCGTTTGACCTTGTGCAAAACTTTGCGTTCTACGTGCCATATCTGATGGCCGTTCAGCTATGGATCACCCGCAAGCAACGGGCGCATACTGGGGCTTTGCCTACACGTCCTTAATCTTGTCCGCGCGCAACGGGCAAGACAGGTAGACGCCGAACTCTTTCCCGATATCGGCGCTGACGCGCGCATGAACTGCGCCCTGACGGTCAAGAAACCGCTGGCTGTCTTCGACCGGGAAAATTCCCTCGTGCCAGATGCCGGGATGAATATAGAGCCCGCGTGAGCCGTCACACCAGAAGGCCACGACCTTCTCGGGCGTCAGGTTGTCGCCGGGCAGGGCAGCAGGAACGATGAAGGGCTTGTTGTCCAGGGGCCAGAACATCTGACCGCCATCCGGGTGATAGTTCATGTGCCACAGCAGGACCTGATCACGAGGCGCGGTTTGGCGTGCCTTTTGCGCCTGCTGCGGATCGGCGGACCAGCCCAGAACATAGTGGCCTTTGACCGCCTCGTTCTCGCCATAGAGCACGTCGCCTTGCCAGTCGCATTTGAACGTGCCTTCAACCCAGCCGCCTTCGTCACCGGTGCCCTCGTCGATGGGCCGCCAGCCTTGCTGCGGCCAGCGGGTGATCTCGATCTCGAACCCCTCGGGGTCATCGACCAGACAACCGTAGCCTTTGACGGATGCATCGGTGGCTCGGATCAGGGGCACCTCGTGCCAGGGCAAGGACGGCTTGGCGCTGGCTTCAAAGATGTACTCAGGCGCGGTCATGCGGCCTCCATATGCTTATCGACCATGCGCTGCACCATCGGGGCGAAATGGGCGAAATCAGGGGTTTCCATGCCCGCGCGTTTGCCAGCCTCGTCCAGATAGCGGACCTGAATGATCTCTTTCAGGTTCGGGTTGGCCTCGAACGCGGCCACCTCTTCGGGGTTCATCGGGCCGCCCTGCAACTCCAATGTGTGGACCGAGGCGGTGGACAGCCGGTTGAAATACTCGGGCTTGGTGGCGCAGAGATAGCGCTTGGCCGCCACGTGATACCGGCAGCAATCGGTGATGACGGACGGGAAGAACTGCTCCAGCACTTCGGCACCTGCATCCTCGTGGTGGCGGTCTTCGGTGTCGTCGGGGTGATAGGTGCCGAACTCGGACGTAAAGTGGCCGATATCGTGCAGCAGGGCGCCGACGATGATTTCCTCGGGCATGCCGTTCTGTTCAGCAATCGTGGCCCCTTGCAGCATATGTTCGGCCATGGTGACGGGTTCGCCCAGATATTCCTCACCGCCGCGGCGGTCGAAGATGTCGCCGATGAAGGCCACGATATTGTCGCGGTTCAGGGTCGAGAAATCGGGTTTCATTCCGCCGCCTCCGGCTGAGGGGCATCCATTGCCGCCAGCGTGGACAGCAGCCCGTCCTTGTCGGCGTAGCAGCCTTGCAGCCACCGCGACCCGGCCCCGGAATAGCCCAGCCGCGCATGCAGCACGCGGGTGTTGTCGACGATAAAGCTTTCACCCGGTTCCAGCTTGAACGACACGCCCATGGCCGGGTCGTCGATGATGGCTCCCAACTGACGGTAGGCGGCATAGTAGGCCTCCATCTGGTCAAAGGGGATGTCAACAAACGGCGCAGACGACCGATTGTTGAACCGGATGCCAATCAACTCGCCATCGGGCGACAGTTCGATCATCGGGCGGCGGGACCGCAGGCAAACCCCGTCTTCGCCCTTGTATTCAAACCGCGCCGGGTATCCGGTCAGCAGGGCAAAGCCCTCGGGGTTTTGATCACGCAGTTTTTCGGCTGCGCGGAAGCCATCGACCACGATTGACTCGCCACCTTCGGCGCTGTTTTCAAGGCAGTAGAGAATTTGCAGCGTTGGCACCGGGTCGCGATAAGGGTTGTCGGTATGCGCCTGCAAACCGAGCCCGGTAAAGGCAAGGTTGGTGGGGTTCACCTCAGTCCGAACCTCGAAATAAGGGCCATAATTGGTCTCGCGCACATAGCCGAACAGGTCGGCCACTTGCAGTAGCGATTCCGGCTCGGTCGGGCCGTTTGTCAGCTTGGCGAAGCCATATTCGGCGACGGCGGCCAGCCAGTTGCGCTTGGCAGTGGGATTGGAATGAACCTGCGTCCAATCTCCGGCGGGGGCTTCGATGCTCTGCGCCCACGTGGTGATGCCGGGGGCGAGGCGTCCAAACTCGGCACTTTGGGTGCGGTCATAGCTGTGTGCGGCAAGCCAGTCGGCGGGAAAGGTGACCGTCTTGTCTTCGGGCTGAAAGGTGACGCGAAGATCGCCCTCTTCCATCTCAGCGGCGCTGATCGTGGTATCGACGGGAATGTCACCGATGGTAATCAGGCGCTGACCATTGCTCGGCGCGCGGGTGTCGGGGTCCAACGCGTTGTCGCGCAGCCAGATGGAGTGAAATCGGGATTGGGTGCCATCGGCAAATTCGACAGTCACGATCTGGGCCGTGTGAGTGGCAGTGCGCAACATGGGGCTTCTCCTGTTCGGCGCGAGCTATGCTTGAGGTGATACGCGCCTCGTGGCATTACCACAATTAAACCTTATTGCGACTGAGCGCTGGAAAATCTTATGGCTAAGAAGAAGATCGGATTGCCGCCTCTGGACTGGCTACGGGTGTTCGAGGCCGCCGGTCGGCTGGGCGGGTTTTCCGCTGCCGCGCGCGAGTTCGGCTTGACACAAGCGGCCGTCAGTCAGCGGATTGGAAACCTGGAATCCTGGCTGGGCCGGACCCTGTTTGTGCGCGAAGCACGTGGCGTGTCGTTGACGGTCGAAGGCGAAAGCTATTTGCCGCTGGTGCAGGACAGCTTACAGGCGCTGGAACGAAATACCGAGGATCTGTTTGGCAAATCTCCGCGTGAGTTGCGCGTTGCGGGGCTGTCGTCGAACATCCATGCGCTTGTGGTTCCGGCGATATCCCGGTTCCAGCGGATGCACCCGAAAGTGCGGGTAGTGACGGATTCGGTCGCGCGACGGTCATCGCTGGATGAAGAGCGGACTTGGCTGCAAATCCGCTATGGGCGCGGCACGTGGTCGGGGCGCGAGGCTGAACGGATCGCGCCCGAGGTTCTGGTGCCCTTGGCCGCCCCGGGCGTGGAGTGGGGAGCGCCCCTGATCGAGCTGCGTGGGGAGCGGCCCGCCTGGCGCGACTGGGCGCGCAAGACGGGTCATGACGATCTGCCGCCTTCGGTGATCAGCTTTGATTCGATGGAACACGCCCTGTCGGCGGCGCGGCAAGGGATGGGTGTGGCGCTGGGGTCTGAACCTCTGGCGCAGGCCGATTTACAGGCCGGGCGCTTACGGCGTCTGGATCTTCCCGAGTTGAAAACAAAAGACGGCTATTGGCTGACATGGCCCGAGGATCGGGCGAAATCCAAAAAACAGCGCGCGTTAATTGCCGATTTCCTGACCGCGCTGCGGGGCTGAGTGATCAGAAGTCGATTGCGATGCCCTTCTTTTCCCAATCACCGTAGCGGGCGGGGTCAGGGCCATCACGCCCGCCCAGTTCTTTGGGCTGTTCCTTTGCCTCAGCCTCGGCCTTGCGGCGACGGTCCTCGGCCTCGGCCAGGGCGCGTTGGGCGGCGGGCGGCAGGTCTTTGCGCTGGTCGCTCATGAGATCGGGTTCCTTTCCGTTCCATGGCTTGATATACGCCCCCGTCCGCGTTTGGCAATGCGGGCGAGGGTCACATCAAAGGCGGTTCCATGTCCGACAACGCAACAGCAGCGCGACGCAGCGCGATCTATCTGTTGGATCAGATTCTGGGCGAAGGGCGGCTTTTGTCCGAATGCCTGGCGGCTGGCGCATTGGATCGGTTGGACCGCGAAGACCGCGCGCGGGCGCAACGCCTGACGCTGGAAACCCTGCGCGGGTTGGAACGCGCCGACCGTCTGCTGGACAATCACCTGAACCGCACGCCCGCGCTGACCGTCCACAATGCTCTGCGTCTCGGCGCGGTTGAGTTGTGCCACGGAGAGGCCGCGCATGGTGTAGTGAACTCGATGGTCGAGATCGTCGGCCGGTCCCGCAAGCATGGTCGCCTCAAGGGGTTGGTCAATGCGGTGCTGCGCAAAGTGGCCGCCGAAGGGCCGGATGCGTGGCCCAAGATGCGCGTGCCGCGCCTGCCCGAATGGCTGCGCGACCCGCTGACTATGGCCTGGGGCGCGGATGCGATCACGGGTATTGAACAAGCCCATTTCGCAGGTGCGCCGCTGGATATTACCGTCAAATCCGGTGCCAATGGTCCCGGCGAGGCGCTGCCTACGGGCTCGCGCCGGGTGCAGGATGCGGGGCAGGTCTCGGCCCTGCCGGGATTCGATGCGGGCGATTGGTGGGTGCAGGACGCGGCGGCGGCGCTGCCGGTGCAGGTGCTGGCCCCGAAGGCCGGAGAGAATATACTCGACCTCTGTGCCGCACCGGGGGGCAAGACGCTGCAACTGGCGGCCGCCGGAGCACAGGTCACGGCGTTGGACATCTCGGAATCGCGGCTGGAACGGGTGCGCGAGAACCTTGCTCGCACGGGGCTGACGGCGCAGGTCATCGCAGGCGACGCATTGGACCATCAAGGCCAATACGACGCCATCCTGCTGGACGCGCCCTGTTCGGCCACGGGCACTATTCGCCGCCACCCGGACCTGCCCTATGCCAAGGATGGCTCGGAATTCGGTGGGCTGATCGAATTGCAGGCGCAGATGCTGGCCCATGCGTGGGGTCTGCTTAAACCTGGCGGGCGGCTGGTCTATTGCACCTGTTCCTTGCTGCCGGATGAGGGCGAAGTGCAGATCGAAGAGGCGCTGATTATGTTCCCCGACATGCAGGTAAACCGGCAGGCTCTGGCCGTGACCGGCGTTGAAAAGGGCTGGATCACTGAAGAGGGCGGGTTGCGGCTGCGGCCCGATTATTGGTCTGATCGCGGTGGTATGGATGGCTTCTACATCGCCTGTCTGAACAAATCGGAATAATCCAACGCTTTTCGGTGACTTGACGTGCGGCGCGGTCTATCGTTGGGTCTCAGGCGCCAACAGAGCGCAAGGGGCAGAGTAACGAGCGCAATGTCTAACTCCGATTCCATGACAAGCCGGTGGACCCGGTTCCAGAACCGTCTTTATGCGTGGCTGAGCCAGCGTCGCAAGGCGGCAGCGGGATTCGTGAAAGAGCCCGAGCCGCGCACGGTTGGTTCATTCGCACGTGGGCGGCAGTTGGTGGCGGGAAATCTGCTGTTTGCCGGTTTTCTGGTCGAGGCGCAGGATACCGGCCTTTGGGACGTGACTGCCCCGAGCGCCGGTTTTGACCACGAACGCCACGGCTTTACCTGGCTGGACGATCTGGCCGCTGTTGGTGATATGCGCGCACGCGACAAGGCCCAGCGATGGGTCTGGGGCTGGATCGAGGCGCATGGCCGCGGGCAGGGGCCGGGCTGGGTGCCCGATCTGACCGGACGGCGGGTGATGCGCTGGATCAATCACGCGTCCTTTTTGCTGCGCGGAATGGATGAAAAGCAGTCTCAGCTCTTCTTTCGTTCGCTGGCGCAGCAGACATGGTTTCTGTCCAAGCGGTGGAAAGCTGCCACTCCCGGCTTGCCCCGGTTCGAGGCACTGGCTGGTCTGGTGCAGGCCGGTCTGGCGTTGCAGGGGCTCGAACAATTGGCCGACCCGGCCCTGCGTGCTTTGGCCCGCGAATGCGACAGCCAAATCGACGCACAAGGCGGCATTCCCACGCGCAATCCCGAAGAACTGCTGGAAGTTTTCACCTTGTTGGCCTGGACGTCGGCTGCGCTCAGCGATCTGGGGCGGGGGACGCCCGGCGCGCAGGCCAATGCGATCAAGCGCATCGCCCCGGCGCTGCGCAGTTTGCGCCACACGGATGGCGGTTTGGCCCGGTTTCACGGCGGCGGACGCGGAGTTGAAGGGCGGCTGGATCAGGCCCTTGCCCAAAGCGGGGTAAAACCGCAACGCGCCAAGGGGTTGTCGATGGGGTTCGGGCGTCTTTACGCGGCCCGGACCAGTGTGATTATCGACGCCGCAACGCCGCCGAAGGGGGCCAATTCTTACAACGCCCACGCATCGACGCTGGCTTTCGAGCTGACCTCGGGGCGGCGGCCATTGGTCGTGAATTGCGGATCGGGTGAGACATTCGGGGTCGAGTGGCGTCGGGCAGGGCGGGCAACCCCATCGCATTCGACCCTGTGCCTGGACGGTTATTCCAGCGCGCGGCTGGCGGACCCGGTTCCGGGGACTGAGAAAGAGGCGCTGATGGATGCCCCGCGCGAGGTACCCAATGAGTTTGAAGAGGCGTTCGAAGGCGCGCGCTTCATGGCTGGGCATGACGGCTATGCCAAGGTTTTCGGTCTGACCCATGCCCGTACCTTCGAGCTGCGCTTTGATGGCCGTGAACTGACCGGCGAAGATATTCTGCTGGCCACAAGTGACAAGGCCAAGCGGCAGTTTGACCGGGCGATGGATGCCTCGGGGTTGAAAGGTCTGGGCTTTGATATCCGCTTTCACCTGCACCCCGACGTAGATGCGGCGCTGGATTTGGGCGGTGCGGCGGTGTCGATGGCGCTCAAAAGCGGTGAAATCTGGGTGTTTCGCCATGATGGCGTTGGAAAATTGGGTGTCGAGCCAAGCGTTTACCTTGAAAAAGGGCGGCTAAAGCCGCGCGCGACAAAACAGATCGTTCTATCTGGCCGCGCAATGGAGTATGCGACGCGCATCCGGTGGACGTTGAGCAAGGCGCAGGATACAGCCTATGCCGTGCGCGATGTGCACCGGGACGAACCCGATTTCGACTGACGCCAAAAGGACCTTTGGACCCATGACCGACTTTCACCCCGTGCGCCGCGCGCTGCTTTCCGTATCCGACAAGACCGGATTGATCGACTTGGGCAAGGCGCTGGCCGAGCGCGGGGTCGAGCTGTTGTCCACAGGTGGTACCGCAAAGGCGCTGCGCGAGGCGGGGCTGGATGTGAAGGATGTCAGCGAGATTACCGGTTTTCCCGAAATGATGGACGGCCGCGTAAAAACCCTGCACCCCATGGTGCATGGTGGCTTGTTGGCGCTGCGTGACAACGACACTCACGTTGCCGCAATGACCGAACATGGCATCGGCGCGATCGACCTTCTGGTGGTGAACCTCTACCCGTTCGAGGCCACAGTCGCCAAAGGTGCAGGCTATGACGAATGCATCGAGAATATCGACATCGGTGGCCCGGCGATGATCCGGGCGGCGTCCAAGAACCACGCCTTTGTAAGCGTAGTGGTGGATGTCGAAGACTACTCCTCACTGCTGGACCAGTTGGAGGAGAATTACGGAAAGACGTCGTATGGTTTCCGCCAATGGCTTGCCCAAAAGGCGTATGCCCGCACAGCGGCCTACGACACGGCTGTGTCGAATTGGATGGCTGACGCGCTGCAGCTAGAGGCTCCGAAGCGTCGCGCTTTTGCAGGAGAGTTGAAACAGACCCTGCGCTATGGTGAGAACAGCCACCAGCAGGCAGCGTTCTATACCGATGGCACAAATCGTCCGGGTGTCGCCACCGCCGTGCAGCATCAGGGCAAAGAACTGAGCTACAACAACATCAACGACACCGACGCCGCGTTTGAGTTGGTGGCCGAGTTCGATCCGGCGCAGAGTGCTGCCTGTGCCATCATCAAACACGCCAACCCCTGCGGTGTAGCGACAGGTGCCACGCTGATCGAGGCCTATAAGGCGGCGTTCGACTGCGATCGCACCTCGGCATTTGGCGGGATCGTGGCGCTGAACCAACCGTTGGATGCCGAAACCGCGCAGGAAATCACTGGCATCTTCACCGAGGTCGTGATCGCCCCAGGCGCGTCCGATGAGGCGAAAGCCATTTTCGCCGCCAAGAAAAATCTGCGCCTGCTGACCACCGACAGCTTACCTGATGTAATGGCCGGTGGTAAAACCGTCCGTCAGGTTGCCGGAGGTTTGTTGGTACAGGACAAGGACAATGGTTTTATCGGTATGGATGACCTGAAGGTCGTCACCAAAAAGGCTCCGACCGAAGATCAAATGCGCGATTTGCTGTTCGCGTGGAAAGTGGCGAAACACGTCAAGTCCAATGCCATCGTCTACGTCAAAGATGGCGCGACCGTAGGCGTGGGTGCTGGACAGATGAGCCGCGTGGACTCTGCGCTGATCGCAGCCAAGAAAGCCGAACGTATGGCCGATGTGTTGGGCTTGGCTCAACCGTTGACCATCGGCTCGGCCGTAGCATCGGACGCGTTCTTCCCCTTCCCCGACGGTCTGATGGAGGCCGCTGAGGCCGGTGCCACCTGTGTGATCCAGCCCGGTGGTTCAATGCGTGATGATGAAGTGATCGCAGCGGCGGACGAGGCCGATCTGGCCATGGTCTTCACCGGCATGCGGCACTTCCGCCACTGATGCGCTATCGCTTGCTCATTTGGGCTGCGATGGCGGCGTTTGCGATCGACCAGATCAGCAAAGTTCTGGTCGTTCACATCATGCGCGTGGCCGAAGGCGATATCGACGTCCTGCCACCCTTGCTTGTCTTCAAATATGGCGAGAATCGCGGCATCAATTTTGGCTTGTTTCAAGGCAATACCGAGGCGGCACGTTGGGTTCTGATCGGCGTGTCCATTGCGATCTCGGCGGCTGTGCTGGTCTGGCTGATGCGGTCTGCGCCGTCGAAAATCATGCTGCTTTCGGGCGGGCTTTTGATTGGCGGCGCGCTGGGTAATGTGCTGGACCGGGTGCTTTACGGCTATGTTCTGGATTTCCTGAACATGTCCTGTTGCGGTATCAACAACCCGTTTGTCTTCAATCTGGCCGATGTGTTTATTTTCGCCGGTGCCATCGGGTTGATCCTATTCGACGGCAAAAAGCCCTCGTGACGCGCCGGTGGAAATGCGATAAAAGCGCCTCAAACAGGCTGGAGACTACGATGCGGTTGCCGCGTTCCATTTTTGCAGTGACGCTTGCCTTCACGGTGGCGGGATGTTCCGATATCGGTCTGCGCCACCTTCAGGCGCCGGGTCCGGGACCGGATGAATTCTCGGTCCTGCCGGTCAAGCCGCTGACACAGCCCGAAGATTATCAATTCCTGCCCGCGCCGACACCGGGCGCAGGGAATCTAACCGACCCGACCCCCAAGGGGGATGCGATTGCGGCACTGGGCGGCAACCCGGATGCACTGAATCCTAACACGGCGATTCCCGCGGCGGATGGCGCATTGGTGACGGCCTCGAGCCGGTATGGCGTGACCGAGAATGCTCGTCAGGTGGTCGATGCCGAAGACGCTGAGTTCCGCCGCAAGCAAAGCCGTTTTACCCGACTGCGTCTGTTTAACGTGGACCGCTATTCGCAAGTTTACAAACGATGGGCGCTGGATTCGTCGCAGGTAAATGAACAGGCACGGCAGGCTGGGGTCGAAACTCCGTCGGCTCCGCCGCCAGGTGAATAATCCTTAACTTTTCGTCATCACACTTGAACCTGCGCCGCGCCACCGTAGTTTGAAACTCAGACAACAAACGGAGGATGCCCCATGGTTCGGGCCCTTGCCCTGTCGGCTGCCCTGATTGCTGCCACCCCGGTCTTTGCCGAAGATGGCCAGGAGGCGGTCACAACCTTCACGCTGGAAAACGGCATGGATGTCGTCGTGGTCGAGGATCACCGCGCCCCTGTCGTGCAGCATATGGTCTGGTATCGCGCAGGTTCGGCGGATGAACCCGTCGGATCGTCCGGTGTGGCGCATTTTCTGGAACACTTGCTGTTCAAAGGAACCGATACGCTGGCACCGGGTGAGTTCTCGGCCACGGTGGCGGCCAATGGCGGCAATGACAACGCATTCACTTCGTATGACTACACCGCCTATTTCCAACGCGTCGCCGCCGACCGGCTGGAACTGATGATGCGAATGGAGGCGGACCGGATGCGCAATATCCGCCTGTCCGAGGATGATATCGTGACCGAGCGTGATGTGATCCTTGAGGAACGCAATCAGCGCACCGACAATAACCCCCGCGCCCTGTTCGGCGAACAGATGAACGCGTCGCAATACCTCAACCACCGCTACGGGGTTCCGATCATCGGCTGGCGGCACGAGATGGAGACGCTGGACATGGAGGACGCTCTGTCCTTCTACCAGACGCACTACGCGCCCAATAACGCCATTCTGGTTGTGACAGGCGATGTCGAGCCCGATGAGGTCAAGGCGCTGGCCGAAAAATACTATGGCGTGATCCCCGCCAACCCGGACCTGCCCGAGCGCATCCGTTCGCAAGAGCCGCCGCAGACGGCCGCGCGGAGGCTGACCTTCAAGGACGCACGCGTATCGCAGCCCTACGTGCAGCGCAGCTATCTGGCGCCTGAACGCAACGCGGGCGAACAGGAAAAGGCCGCAGCCCTGTTCATGTTGGCCGAATTGCTGGGTGGTGGGAACACGTCATACCTGACCGAAAAACTGCAATTCGAGCAACAGAAAGCCGTTTACACCGGGGCGTTCTATCGCGGCGTGTCGTTGGATGACACGACCTTTGATCTATTTATCGTTCCGGCGCAGGGCGTTTCCCTGCAAGAGGCCGAAGAAGCCATGGATGCAGCCGTGGCCGGGTTCATTGCCGACGGTGTTAACCAAGAGGATCTGGACCGGATCAAGATGCAGCTTCGCGCTTCGCAAACCTATGCGCGCGACAATGTGGACGGGATCGGCAATCGCTATGGCCGGGCCCTGACCAGCGGATTGACGGTCGAGGACGTGCAGGCCTGGCCGGATGTCCTGCAGGCCGTAACCGGAGAAGAAATCATCGCTGCCGCCCGCGAGGTTCTGCAACTGGAAACCTCGGTAACGGGCTGGCTGATGCGCGACGATGAGGTGACGCAATGAAACGGATTTTCGCGACCCTGATTGCATTTGTGATCGCATTGCCCGCTTGGGCCGAGATCGAAATTCAGGAGGTGACATCGCCTGGTGGTATCACCGCGTGGCTGGTTGAGGATCACTCGATCCCGTTCACCGCATTGGAATTGCGGTTCCGTGGTGGAACTTCACTGGACGACCCTGACAAGCGGGGGGCCGTTTATCTGATGAGCGGCCTGATCGAGGAAGGCGCGGGCGACATGGATTCCCGAACCTATGCGCGTGAGCTTGAATCGCTGGCGGCATCGTTTGGCTATAACGCCAGTGACGATACCGTCTCGGTCTCGGCGCAGTTCCTGACTGAAAACCGGGACGAAGTGATCGACCTGCTGCGTGTGACCCTGCACGAGCCGCGTTTCGATCAGGACGCGGTGGATCGTGTGCGGGCGCAGGTTCTGTCCGGCTTGCGGTCGGATCAGACCAGCCCGAACGATATCGCCGGACGCAATTTTGCGCGAATGGCTTATGGGGATCACCCCTATGGAACCGAGGGCAAGGGAACGATCGAAAGCGTGACCGCCCTGACCCGAGACGACGTGGTTGATGCCTATGAGAACGTCTTTGCCAAAGATCGGCTCTATGTAGGGGCTGTGGGCGATATCACGCCCGAAGAACTCGGCAGGTTGCTGGATCACCTGCTGGCCGATCTGCCCGAAACAGGCAAACCGATCCCCGGACCGGCGCAAGTCAACATCCCCGGCGGGGTCAGTGTTGTCGAGTTTGACACGCCGCAATCTGTGGCTCTGTTTGGTCATGCGGGTATCGATCGTGACGATCCCGATTTCTTTGCAGCCTTCATCCTCAATCACATGCTGGGCGGCGGTGGGTTCGAAAGCCGTCTGATGCAGGAAGTGCGCGAAAAACGCGGGTTGACCTATGGGGTGTCGACCTTCTTGGTGCCCAAGGATCTGGCCTCGGTCTATCTGGGTTCGGTCTCATCTTCGAATGACCGGATCGCGGACGCGGTGTCCGTCATCCGGGATGAATGGGCACGTGCGGCCAATGAAGGCTTCACCCAGAAAGAGCTGGACGATGCCAAGACCTATCTGACGGGCGCCTATCCTTTGCGGTTCGATGGCAATAGCCAGATCGCCGGGATCATGGTCGGGATGCAGATGGAGGATTTGCCCATCGACTATATCGCCACCCGCAACGATCAGGTGAACGCGGTCACGCTTGAGGATGTGAATCGTGTTGCCTCGGAACTGCTGGACCCGGAGGGGCTGCATTTCACCATCGTTGGTAAGCCCGAAGGGCTGGATGGCTAACGCCTAGGCTGCGACCGAGCTGTTCTGCGCCCGAAGGGTGTGTTTGTTGCTGCTCAGCAGTTTTTGCCGCGCATGTCTGAAATGCGCGGCCTTCAACGCATCGTCGATATGGCGATTCCGGCGCAGCAAGCGCGTGAGTTGGATATTGTCGAATACTAGGCAGGTGGTGGGCTCGGTGGCCTTTACCGTGGCCGTTGCGGGCAATCCCAGGCTAAATGTCAACTCGCCCAGTATTTCGTCAGCCCCGCAGCGGTTGATCACCTGATCGTCCTTCAGGATGGTTGTTTGTCCGCTGAGGACGAAACCCAGAAAATCGGTGGTCTTGCCCTCTTCGATCAGCTTGCTGCCCGCCGGGAACTCCTGAATAGTTGCGGTGTTCAGCAGCCGCCGGGCTTGATGCGGCTTCAACGTCTCCAGATGATGCGCGATGAACTGTCGTTCGGCGTCGGAAAAACGCACCAGATGACGTGACAGGTACCCGCGCAGCAAGCCTAGAACTGAGATCGAGATATAGGCCATCTGGATGATCGAGCCTGCCAGATTGAACTCGCGCATCATGCTGATCAGCACGCAACTGGCAGCGACAATCACCAGCACCGGATAGGTCACACCAGTGCCGCGCACGATGCCCATCTGAAGCAGAAAATAGTTCAGGATATAAAGCCCCGCGCCGAAGACACCGACCATTGTGGTCAGTTGTATGTAGTCAGGAATTTCAAACGGGATATTCAGCATAAAAAAAGGCCCATTTTGGCATTGAATGGGACTTAGGTTGGGGCAGAGATGTGATCCCGTATGTAACGCGCTTCACAACGTGTCTATGCATGAGCGGCGTTTCGCCTGCTTTGAGCTGTTGCTGTTTGGCTTTTGTGATGGGACTGGCTTCCATTTCGAACGCAATGGAGAGTTATTGCTGAGCGAGTCGCTCAGCTTCTTTCAGCGCAGTATCAAAATCGCCAAATAATCCACCCAAGTTTGACATGACTTTGATCTCATAAGTCACCTCTTCTTCTGCGTCATATTTGCGTGCGAACTCCTGAAGGCGGTAACCGCCTTGTTCATCTCCTGAGATTTCAAAGATTCGAGAGCCACAATGAGAGAATACTCTGGTATTTCTTGTCATGGGCCTGTTTCCATTGATCCCTACGAGTTTTGGCTGCCGCTCTATTCCCCGTAGGGCACCCAGATGTTTTTGACCTCGGTCGAGGCTTGCAGGAAGCGGCGCGTCTGATCCGCGTTCCAGTCTGTAGCGGCCCCATTGTTGACCCATGTCCGCTTGAGATTCCCCGCCGAGGCTTTCTGAATCTCGGCCGACAGATCGGTCGATGAGAATGACCAGACCGCATCCACATTCAGATGCGCGGCCAAGGGTTTGGCCAGCTCCGCGTGGCTGCCGGTCAGGATATTGACCGCGCCCGCAGGCACGTCCGAAGTTTCGAGGATCTGGTAGAAATCCGTTGCTGCCAGCGGATAGGGCTCGGAGGCCGCCAGCACCACCCGGTTGCCCATCGCAATCGCCGGGGCCATGGCCGAGATCAGGCCCAGCAAAGGCGCCTCATCCGCGCACAGCGCGCCAATCACACCAACGGGTTCCTTCATCGCAAGGGCAACACCCCGGATCGGAACGCCATGCACCTGACCGTCATATTTATCGGCCCATGCAGCGGCGGTGAACAGGCGCTGGATCGAGGTCTCAATCTCAGCCGCGCCGGTCTTGCCGCCGGTCATGGCGTCGATCCGCGCGGCGAATTCATCTGCGCGGGCCGAGAGGTTTTCGCCGATATAATACAGGATCTGCGCCCGCAGATGGCCGGTGGTCTTGGCCCAGCCTTTCGCGCCCGCCGCGGCTTCTACCGCGTTGCGCACGTCTTTGCGGTTGGCCAGACCCACATGACCCAGAAGGCCTGATTTGCCCCAGACGGGTTTTGAATATCCGCTGTCCGGTCGCGCCTGCTTGCCGCCAACATACATTTTGGCGGTGCGGTCAATGGGATCAACCGGCGCGCCTTCACCCGTCGCGGCCTCGACCTTGGTCAGAGGCTTGGTCTTGCCTTTGGGTTTGGTATAGGCGGTCAGGCCTTCCCAGCCGCCCTCACGGCCAAAGCCGCTTTCGCGTACTCCGCCGAACCCGGCAGCGGCGTCAAACAGGTTGGTGGCATTCACCCAGACCACGCCCGCAACCAGCTTGGGCGCGATATCCAGCGCGAGGTTCACATTCTCGGTCCAGACCGTCGCGGCCAGCCCGTAGCGGGTGTTATTGGCCAGTTCGACCGCCTCAGTAGGCGTGCGGAATGTCGAGGAGACCAGAACCGGGCCAAATATTTCCTCCTGCATCAAAGGGTCCGAGGTTTCGAGGCCGGAAATCAGTGTAGGCGGGTAAAAACAGCCATTTTCGGGCAGCGCGCAGGCCGCCTGATAAACCTCACCTGCGGTGTTGCTGTCGACCATGCCTTTGATCGTCTGCAACTGGATCGGGTCCACAACTGCGCCCACGTCGATGCATTTGTCCAGCGGATTGCCGATGCGTAAGCCGTCCATCCGCGCGCGTAGCTTGGCGTGGAAGCGATCGGCGATGCCTTCCTGCACCAGCAGGCGCGAACCCGCGCAACAGACCTGACCCTGATTGAACCAGATCGCATCGACCAGCCCCTCGATAGCTGAATCGATATCGGCGTCGTCGAACACGATATAGGCTGACTTGCCGCCCAGCTCCAACGTCAGTTCCTTGCCGGATCCAGCGGTTGCCTCGCGGATGCGCCGCCCCACGGCGGTCGAGCCGGTAAAGGCAATCTTGTCCACGTCAGCGTTTACGATCATCTCACCCACCGCGCCATCACCGGTGACGATATTGACCACACCCTTGGGCAACCCAGCCTGCGTGCAGATATCGGCAAACAGCAGGGCTGTCAGCGAGGTATACTCGGCAGGTTTCAGGACCACCGTATTTCCCATCGCCAGCGCTGGCGCGATCTTCCACGCCAGCATCAGCAGCGGGAAGTTCCACGGGATGATCTGTCCGCACACGCCCAAAGCTTGTGCATCAGGCAACTCGCTCTCCATCAACTGCGCCATGCCTGCGTGGTAATAGAAATGCCGCTGGGCTAAGGGGATGTCGATGTCCCGCGATTCGCGGATCGGTTTGCCGTTGTCGAGGCTTTCCAGCACCGCAAACAAACGCGAATGTTTCTGCAATAGCCGCGCAATGGCATAGAGATACCGCGCACGCCCCGCGCCGCCCAGTTTCTCCCACTTGGGCTGTGCTTTCCGGGCGGCAGCCACCGCGGCATCCACATCGGTCAGTTTGGCTTGGGTCAGCTTGGCCAGCACCTCTCCGGTCGCCGGGTTACGGCTGTCAAACCCTTTGCCGGGTTTGGTAAAGGCCCCGTCGATATAGTGGCCGAATTTGTCACCCTGATCGACCAGCCAAGCCAGCGCCTCGGCTGCGCTTTCGGGGGCGGGGCCGTAATCCATGGTTTCGAAAATCTCTTTGACTGTCATTGTTCTTGTCCTCAGCCCATGGAGTGACGGTAGCCAGCCGAGTACGCCCCGGTGACATAATGTTCCAACTGCCGCTCGATATCGCCAAGCAGCGAGGACGCACCAAAGCGGAACAGGTCCGGCTCCAGCCAGCGGTCGCCCAGCTCATCCTTGATCAGCGACAGGTAAACCAGCGCGTCCTTGGCTTTCGAGATGCCTCCTGCAGGTTTGTAGCCCACGCGGTACCCGGTGCGGTCATAGTAGTCGCGGATCGCGCGGATCATCACCAGAGAGACGGGCAGGGTGGCGTTAACGCTTTCCTTGCCGGTCGAGGTCTTGATGAAATCCGCCCCCGCCATCATGCACACGACCGAGGCGCGAGCGACATTGCGCAGGCTGCCCAATTCTCCGGTCGCCAGAATGGCTTTGACATGGGCGTCGCCACAGGCGGCACGGAAAGCCTTCATCTCGTCATACAGAGCCTGCCAGTCGCCTGACAGCACGTGACGGCGCGAGATCACGATGTCGATTTCCTCGGCCCCGGCCTTTACGCTTTCTTCGATCTCGGCCACGCGCAGATGGAAGGGGGACAGACCCGCAGGGAACCCGGTCGAGACAGCAGCCACCGGAATGCCAGTGCCTTTTAGCGCCGCAACAGCTGGTTCGATCATGTCGTGATAGACACAAACCGCACCCGTGGTGATCGGCGGCATGTCCATCGCTTGCAATAGCGCGGGGGCTACAGGCTGACGCGCCTTGGCGCACAAGCGGCGCACGCGGCCCACCGTGTCATCGCCCGACAAAGTGGTTAGGTCGATCATCGTGATTGCCTTCAGCAGCCAAGCGGCCTGATAATCTTTCTTTACCGAACGACGACCGGGCAGGGTGGCGGCACGGCGTTCAATGGCTGAGGTGTTGGCCTGCACGGCGCGCACCCAGTCCAAATCCAGATCCATACCCGGATTGCGGGGTTCGGTCACTTGCGGCAGATGCGCGGTGCGCACGGGGCTCTGCGTTTCCATCATCGCGTCCTTTGGGAGATTTGCGCCAAAATCGCATGGGTTGCGTCTAAAGAAAAGGGCAAGCGAGTGCGTTTCAGTCATTTTTTTGACCAAATGGACAAATATTGCCGCCTTTTTTGCGAATAATTCGCAATAGCATTGACTAAATTGCGAATGGTTCGCATATTAACGGTCATGGGGATATCAGATCGGGGTCTGACATGATTCGTCGTAGCTTTCTTGCAGCGCTGGCTTTTGCCGTTGCTCTGCCTATCTCGGCGCTGGCCGAAGCGCCGCTTAAAGTGGTGGCGACAACCGGTATGATTGCAGATGCCGTGCGTCAGGTCGGTGGGGACCAGGTCGAGGTCAAGGGCCTGATGGGCCCCGGTGTAGACCCGCACGCTTATCGCCAGACCCGCAGCGATATCGTCGCGATGACCCGCGCAGATCTTATCCTATGGCACGGCCTGTATCTTGAAGCGCAAATGGAGGATTTCTTCCACGACCTGTCTCGCAAGCGCAACGTGGTGGCCGTTGCCGAAGGGATCGACACGTCCAAGCTGCGCGCCCATGATGATTACGCCGACAAATTCGACCCGCATGTGTGGATGAGCCCGGCCCTGTGGCGCGACGTGGTGGTTCAGGTGCAAAATGCGCTGACCGACACCCGCCCAGAAGCGGCCGAGATTTTCGCGGCCAATGCCCAGGCCCATCTGGCCGAGATTGCTCAGTTGGAAGCCTATGGGAAACAGATGCTGGCCGCCGTCCCAAAGGACAATCGCATTCTGGTGACGGCCCACGACGCATTTGGCTATTTCGGTGCGGAATACGGCTATGCGGTGCTGGGCATTCAGGGCATCTCGACCCAGTCCGAGGCTGGTCTGAACCGGATCGGCGAACTGGTCGATACGCTGGTTGATCAGAAATTGACGGCGGTGTTCGTGGAAAGCTCGGTTTCGGACCGATCCATTCGCGCGCTGATCGAAGGTGCCGCGGCTAAGGGGCATCAGGTGGCCGTGGGTGGTGAGTTGTATTCGGACGCGATGGGCGAACCCGGCACGTATGAGGGCACCTATATCGGAATGCTGGATCACAATATCACTGTCATTGCCAGCGCGCTGGGTGCGGATGCACCGGCACTGGGCATGAATGGCAAATTGTCGGCGGGGTTCTGAGATGACACTTGAACTGGCCGCAAATCACGGAGTTTCGGTTCAGGAAAACGGGCTGGGCAGTAGCCCTCTGGCCATTCGCGGGCTGACCGTGTCCTACGGCCAGAAGCCGGCGGTGTTCTCGGTGGATATGACCGTGCAGCCTGGCGCTATGACTGCGATTATTGGGCCGAACGGCGCTGGTAAGTCGACTCTGTTGAAGGCTGCGTTGGGAATTGTGCCCGCGCTGTCGGGCCAGGTGACGGTTTACGGCGACGCGCTTGAGAAACAGCGCGCTCGCATCGCCTATGTCCCGCAGCGCGCCAGCGTGGATTGGGATTTCCCGACCCGCGTGATTGACGTGGTCCTGATGGGTCTGTCGCGTCAGTTGGGTCTGTTGGGCCGTGTTCGTGCTCGGCATATGGCTTGTGCGATGGATTGCCTGAACCGTGTCGGCATGCGTGATTTCGCGGACCGTCAGATCGGTCAGCTTTCGGGCGGTCAGCAACAGCGGGTGTTTCTGGCGCGCGCTCTGGCGCAGGATGCTGATCTGTACCTATTGGACGAACCCTTTGCCGGGGTCGATGCGGCCACCGAAAAGGCCATCATTGCAGTGCTGAAAGCGCTGAAAGAGGCTGGGAAGACCGTGGTCGTCGTGCATCACGATCTGGCCACCGTCACCGACTATTTCGACCATGTCTTCCTGATCAATACCAGCAAGGTGGCGGAAGGTCCTGTGAATCAGGCTTTCACAGCCGAGACTTTGCAGGCCGCCTATGGGGGCCGTCTGGCCACCGCTCAGATCGACCAGATTTCGCGCGCGCTGGGATAATCCATGCTTTGGGACGCTCTGACCCTTCAGCTGGGCTATAACGCCTCGCTTGTTGCCATTGGGGCTGCGCTGCTGGGCGTGTCGGCGGGGGTGACGGGCACGTTCCTGTTTCTTCGCAAACGCGCGCTGGTCAGCGATGCGATCAGCCATGCAACGCTGCCCGGTGTGTGTCTGGCCTTCATGGTGCTGGTTGCCTTTGGCGGCGACGGACGCAACCTGCTGGGACTGCTGGCTGGTTCGGCCCTGTCGGCTTGGGTGGGCCTGCTGTGCATGAACTGGCTGACCCGCCACACGCGGTTGGCCGAGGATGCCGCGATCGGCGCGGTTCTGTCGGTGTTCTTTGGCTTCGGTATCGTACTGCTGACTGTGATCCAGACTATGGGCGTGGGTCGTCAGGCGGGGTTGGAAGGGTTCCTGTTGGGCTCGACCGCCGGGATGCTGTGGGCGGATGCACTGATCATCGCTGTCGGAGGCGCTGCGACGCTGGTACTGGTGATGATCCTGCGCCGACCCATGACGATGGTGGCCTTTGACCCTAAATATGCTGCCGCCCGAGGGCTGCCGGTGCATCGCATCGACCTTGCGATGATGGGGCTGGTGATGGCCGTCACTGTGGTCGGCTTGAAAATCGTCGGACTGATCCTGATCGTGGCATTGTTGATCATCCCTGCCGTCACGGCACGGTTTTGGACTGAACGGTCCGACCGGGTGGTCCTGTTGGCCGGGGTCGCCGGAGGGGTCTCGGGCTATGTGGGCGCGGCGCTGTCGGCCTCGGCCCCGAACCTGCCGACGGGTCCGATCATCGTGCTGGTCAGCTTTGCCCTGTTTGCCCTGTCGCTGTTGCTTGCTCCGGTGCGTGGCGTTCTGGCCGCCGTGCTGCGTCATCTGCGCTTTCAGCGCCGGGTTCATATTCGTCAAGGCCTGCTGGCGTTGGCGCAGGGGCAGAAGATCTACGAACCCCTGACCCTGCGCCTGTTGAAACGCGCAGGTCTGGCCCGCGCCGACGGCGTCGCGACCGAGGTCGGAAAAGCGCGCGCCGCCAAGGCCCTACGAGATGAGAAACGCTGGGAAATCGTCCGCGCCGATCAGGCGCATGAGGCGACAGCCGCGCTCTATGACGGGTTGCGCGATATTGAGACCGTCTTGACCCGCGACCAGATCGCTGAGATCGATCGCCAGATCGGCGGCCCGCAGGGGGTGGTGGCATGAGCGGTGAAGAGTTTGTACCCCTGTCCTTAACGCCCTTGCTGATTGGCACTTTTGCGGCGATTGCCTGCGCGTTACCGGGCAACTTTCTGGTGCTGCGCAAACAGGCGCTGATTGGCGATGCGATCAGCCATGTGGTGCTGCCGGGGATTGTGGTAGCGTTTATCCTGACCGGAGCGATCTCGACCTGGCCCATGATGCTGGGTGCGGCGGGGGCTGCGGTGGTCGCCGTGGTGATGATCGAGGCGATCCGGCGGCTGGGCCAGATCGAACCCGGTGCCGCGATGGGTGTGGTCTTTACCACCATGTTCGCCGCCGGGGTGCTGTTGCTGGAGCAGACCGATACTTCGACCGTGCATCTGGACGTGGAACATGCGCTTTACGGCAATCTGGAAAGCCTGATCTGGCTGGACGCAGTGGGTTGGTCGTCGCTTTTGGATATTGACGCACTGGCGGGCCTGCCGCCTGAACTGTTGCGCATCGCACTGACGCTGGCTGCGGTGTCTGTGTTTACATGGCTGTTCTGGCGGCCGCTCAAGATCTCTACCTTCGACGAGGGCTTTGCCCGCACCATCGGTATCCGGACCGGCCCGCTTGGGTTTGCGCTGGTGATCACCGCTGCCATCGCTGCCGTAGCAGCGTTTGATGCGGTGGGGTCGATCATCGTGATCGCCATGTTTATCTGCCCACCCGCAGCCGCGCGGATGATGACCAATCGGCTGGAAACGCAAATCGCCTGGTCCGTCGCCTTTGCAGTGACCTCGGCCGTGCTGGGCTATGTGCTGGCCGGATATGGCCCCCTGTGGTTGGGTATGGCGGATGCCGTCAGTGCGGCTGGCATGATCGCAACGGTAGCTGGACTGATCCTGGCCGTGGCGGCAATCTGGGGGCCATGCCGGACGCGCGCCGGGGCACCGGGATCGGCGTAAACGCGCGCTTATGTCGGCTGAACTTTGCCCAACACCACTGACTGGCCAGAGTTCGCAAGCCTCAATAGCCGTTTCGTGCTACGAACGGCGCATCAAGCGAACGACCACCACTCACATTGGACCGTTCGGACAATCGTTGCCTCTGTGTTGCTTTATTGGGTGACACGACGATTGTCCGAACGCCCCCTCAATCAGAAAATTGACCTCTGCAAACCAGTGGTAGAATCGTGCGTGCCTGTGCTAGGTCTGGGGGTATGGCGCAGGCAAACCCCAATATCAGCGATTCCCGTCCCGTAATTCGGCAATTGGACGACGCAGCGATCAACCGTATCGCGGCGGGTGAAGTTGTTGAGCGCCCCGCTTCGGCTGTGAAAGAGCTGGTCGAGAATGCGATTGATGCGGGATCGACCCGAATTGCCATTGATATTGCCGATGGCGGCAAGACGCTGATTCGCGTCACCGATGATGGCTGCGGGATTGCGGCGGATGATCTGCCGCTGGCCTTGTCGCGGCACGCGACCTCGAAAATCGACGGCTCGGACCTGCTGAACATCCACACATTTGGGTTCCGGGGCGAGGCGCTGCCCTCGCTGGGGGCCGTAGGTCGACTAACCATTACCAGTCGCGTGCCGGGGGCCGAGGCCGCGTCGGTTCACGTCTCGGGTGGCAGAATGGAGGCGGTGAAACCCGCAGCCTTGCGCGCGGGCACGGTGGTCGAGCTGCGCGACTTGTTCTTTGCCACGCCCGCCCGGCTGAAATTCATGCGCACCGACCGGGCCGAGGCACAGGCGATCACCGACACCGTGAAACGTCTGGCGATGGCAGAGCCCGCGATCACCTTCACCCTGCGCGATGTCTCGGGCGGGGGAGAGGGGCGCGTGACCTTCCGCGCCGACCGAGAGAATGGCGATCTGTTCGATGCCTTGCACGCCCGTCTGGCTCGCGTGATCGGGCGCGAGTTTGCCGAGAACGCGTTGCAGATCGACGCTACGCGTGAGGGGATCAGGCTGTACGGATACGCCGCCTTGCCGACCTATTCGCGCGGTGCTGCGGTGGCGCAGTACCTGTTCGTCAATGGCCGTCCGGTGCGGGACAAGATGCTGACCGGGGCGCTGCGGGCGGCGTATTTCGATTTCCTGAGCCGTGACCGCCACCCGGCGGCGGCGCTGTTCATAGACTGTGACCCGACACTGGTGGATGTGAACGTGCATCCGGCGAAGTCCGAGGTCCGGTTTCGCGATCCCGGCGTAGCGCGGGGGCTGATCGTCTCGGCCCTGCGCCACGCGCTGGCCGAGGCAGGGCATCGTGCTTCCTCGACCGTGGCAAACGCGACTTTGGGCGCGATGCGGCCGGAAGCGGCGCAGCCTGCGCAGCCCGCTCCGGCGCGGGTGTATCAAATGGATCGACCCTCAGCAGCGGCGCGGCACACGGCCTACCGGGCCCAGGCGCCGGGCTTTGCGGAACTGTCGCAGGATTACAGCGGCAGCATTGTCGAACCCGCTCCGGTCGCCGCGGAGGAACCTCCGGCACAGGACTTGCCCTTGGGCGCGGCCCGCGGGCAGGTGCACGAAAATTACATCATCGCCCAAACCGCCGATGGCATGGTGATCGTCGATCAACACGCGGCGCATGAACGCTTGGTCTATGAGAAGCTCAAACACCAGATGGCTGAGAACGGCGTCGCCGCGCAGGCGCTGCTGATCCCCGAGATCGTGGAACTGTCCGACGGCGACTGCGCGCGGCTGCTGGCCGTGGCCGACGACCTGACCCGACTTGGCCTGACGTTGGAACCCTTCGGCGGCGGGGCCATCGCCGTGCGTGAAACCCCGGCCATTCTGGGCGAAGTCGACGCCCGCGCGATGATCCTGGATATCCTTGATGAGCTGGCTGATCAGGGCGAAAGCCAGACTGTGCAGGCGCGGATCGAGGCGATCCTCAGCCGGGTGGCCTGTCATGGCTCGGTCCGGTCGGGCCGTCGGATGCGAGCCGAGGAAATGAACGCCTTGCTGCGCGAGATGGAGGCGACGCCCCATTCCGGTCAATGCAACCATGGGCGGCCGACTTATGTGGAACTGAAACTGTCAGATATCGAACGTCTGTTCGGGCGCAGTTGATCCCGCCGCGTGCGCGCGATATGAAGAATAAAACAAGAACACCCGAGGCGACATGATCGAGATTGCTGGCACCCAAATCGCCCTGAACGACCCCGTGATCCTGATTGGGGGCGGCGTGGTGGCGCTGATCCTGCTGCTGCTGTTTCTGTCACTGCGGGCGGCGCAGCAGTCGGCACGCATGGCCGAGCCGCTGGCGCGGCAGATGGCGCATTTGGGGCAGCATGTGCAGCAATTGGGGCAGGGGCAGGAACAATTGCGCGGGGGGCTCCAGCATGTGTCAGACACGCAGGCCAATGCGCAGGTGCAGGTGATTCAAACGGTTGAATCCCGTCTGTCCTCGGTACAGCAGCAGATGAATGACCGGCTGGCGGATAACGCGATGAAATCTGCCCGTGCGCTGGCCGAAATGCAGGAGCGGATGAAGGAGTCGCTGCATGGCTCGTCGAAACAGACCGCTACCTCGCTGACGCAATTGCAGGAGCGCCTCGCCGCCATCGACAAGGCGCAGGACAATATCACCAAACTGTCGGGCGATGTGTTGAGCTTGCAGGATATCCTGTCGAACAAGCAGACCCGCGGCGCGTTTGGGGAAATTCAGCTGAATGACATCGTGTCGAAGGCGCTGCCCTCGGACAGTTTCCAATTGCAGGCCACGCTGTCGAACGGGCGGCGCGCCGATTGCCTGATAAACCTGCCGAACCCGCCGGGTCCCATCGTGATCGACAGCAAATTCCCGCTTGAGGCTTATGAGGCGCTGATCGGGTCCACCAATGATGCCGAGTTAAAAGCGGCGGTGCAGATGTTCCGAAGCACCGTGCGCAAACATATCAACGACATTGCCGAGAAATACATCTTGGACGGCGAAACCGCAGATGGCGCGCTGATGTTCCTGCCGTCCGAGGCAGTCTATGCCGAGTTGCACGCAAAGTTCCCCGAATTGGTGCAGGAGAGTTTCAGCAAACGGGTCTGGATCGTGTCACCTACCACCTGCATGGCCACGCTGAACACCATGCGCGCGATCCTGAAAGACGCCAGAATGCGCGAGCAGGCCGGTGCCATTCGCAAGGAGCTGGGCATGCTACACAAGGATGTCGAACGTCTGGGCGACCGCGTCTCGAACCTTGATCGACACTTCGAGCAGGCCGCCAAGGATATCTCAGAGATCAAAATAAGCGCCGAAAAGGCTGGCCGCAGGGCGCAGCGGCTGGACAATTTCGATTTCGAGGAACTGGCTCCGGACGATCACACCAACGTGGTGCCCCTGGGTAAGACCGAGGGGTAGGCGCTACTGGATCGACAGATCCAGATTATAGCCAACTGTCTTGCCGGTATCGCGGTCATTGCCCATCAGGTAGACCCGGATCGTATAGTTTCCGTTTTGAGGCAGATCGATACGCGCCGTGTTGCCGTCGATGGAACCGATATAAATAGCCTCACCCTCGCTGCCCGGCGGCAGGATGTTGAAATAGATCACGCCGTTGCCATTTGTGTCGCTGACATTGAGTTCGGCAAACATCTCCTGCCCGGCCTGCGCGCCGAGCAAATAGTCGAAATATTCATTCCCGGTGATGGTGCCGCTGACCATCGTGCCATAGTTGCCGGGTTGGAATTTGACCTCGGCAACACTCTGGGCCGAGACCGGGAAGGTCAGCCCCAAGGTCGCTGCGACAAAGATCAGGTGTTTCATCATACAAGAACCCTCCGTTCAGCAAGGTCAGTTGAGCACGATGCACACTTATCTTCAGATCCGTAGAAACGGCTGGAACAGGCGCGGCATCAGCTTGTTGAATTTCAGTGGCGCATCGGTCACGGCCAGACAAATGCAATCCTCAGAAATATCTGCAGTCGGCGTGTGGTGCAGGTCTTCATCTGCGATTTCCACGTCGCCACGTGCGAAATGGTCGACCTCATCCGAAAATGCGCCCTGCAGCACCATCGTCAATTCCATGCCATTGTGGCTGTGATCCGGCACGGCAGCCCCGGCGGGAATGAACAACAAACGCGCAGTCGCCTCATGGGTGGTAGGCAGAATCGCCTGTTTCACGCCCATGCCGATCGATCGCCATTTGATGTCATTGACGTTGCCGCCTACATAATCCTGCAACGGAGTCGGCAGGACCGAACAGCCCGGACGCACCGGCTTGGCAACAGGGGCACCTTGGGCGATCATCGCCATAGTCGCGGCCAGCGACCCGTCGTTCATGCTGACGGTGGCGTCCTGTTCCTGCAACACGCACCCGCCCACCGCATCAAAGCTTTCAGCCCGCGCGCGGCAATGGTCGCACAGGGTCAGATGCGTGGCGACCATCAGGTCGAACGCCTCGGGAAGGGTGCCTGCCGCATAGGCCATCAGCAGGTCGTCAGTCAGGTGATGTTTGATCTTGTTGCTCATCATCGTCATCTCAGTTCATAGCATGGCGCAAGCGGTCCAGCGCCAGCCGAATACGTGATTTGATCGTGCCCAGCGGCAATCCGGTCTGCGAGGCGATCTCGCGATGACTCAGGTCGCCAAAATAGGCCTTTTCAATCAACTCTCTTTGCGCCTCGGGCAACGCGGTCAACGCGTCGCGCAGCTGCGCGGTTTCCTGTTGCAGCGCCATGACGTCGTGCTGATCCGGCTCGGCCTCGGGACCCCATCCCAGATCTTCGGGCTCGGGGCGGCGTTGCCTGCGCAGCACATCGATGCGCTTGTTCCGTGCAATCGTGAACACCCATGTGGCCACGGTCGCCCGAGTTGGGTCGAACAGATGCGCCTTGTGCCACAAGGTCGCCATCACCTCTTGAGCGCATTCCTCGGCCATGGCCGCATCCGACCCCGACTTGATCAGGAACGCTTTAACCCGAGGCGCAAAATGCTGAAACAGCTCGGCAAAAGCCGCCTGATCCTGCGCGTCCCGGATGCGGGCCACATGGCCCACCCATTCGGTTCTGGTCTCACAACTGCCGTTTGCGTGGTTCACCGGTCGTCCCTTGATGCGTCGCTTGACGCGCAATGGCCTCACTACGGGCCCATCGGCCACCGGTTCATCCAAGCGCGCGGTATCGCTCTCGGTAAACATAACCATATTACGTGGAAGGTCCCAAGTCGGATCACTCTCACAGATAATTTTAATCCGTTGCAGTGTTTTCAGCGTAATGTGAATATCCAAGGACGGGCGAAAACAGCGCCGATTGAACGGTTTACAGGCAGATTGGAAAAAGTGGCATGAACCGGATCGACCATATCGCAGGCCACACTTATCATGGCCGGAAGGGGGCGATTGAAAATGCCTTCCGATACTCGGTCGACTATATCCTGCTGAACCCCGAGGCCGAGGTTCAGACGCCACGTTTGTTTTCATTGGACCGCGCGAACATCGTCAACTGGCGCAAACGCGATCACGGCGGTGCGCCGGGGAAAGGCCAGGGGGCTGCTTGGCTGCGCGATCAGTTCACACAGTTGGGTGTGTCACAACCCGCAACCCTGACCCTGCTGACGCAGCCGCGCGTGCTGGGTCACGTATTCAACCCGGTCAGCTTCTGGTTCTGTTTCGATGAGGATGATCAGCTTTACGCTGTCGTGGCCGAGGTAACGAATACCTTTGGCACGCGGCACAGTTATCTGTGCCACAACCCGAATTTCGCGCCCATTCAGCCCTCGGACCGGATCGTGGCGGACAAGTTGATGCATGTCTCACCGTTCCAGAAAATCGAAGGATCTTATACATTTCGCTTCGACTATCGGCCTGACAAGGTGGGTGTCTGGATCGATTATGGCCGCGAGAAAGGCGGGTTGATTGCGACCCTCAGCGGCCCACGCGCACCGCTGTCGGATCGGACAATCCTATGGTCCTTGGTCCGGCGTCCCTTCGGCGCGCGGCGCGCGTTTTTCCTGATCCTTTGGCAGGCGTTGAAGCTTAAGTTGAAGAAGGCGCGTTTTCGTCCGTTCCGCCATGCACCCGTGCCCAATCATCCGGTTTCGCGCATTCGCGAGCCCTAGGTTCAGGAGCCATTAATCTTGCGCCACTGGCGAGCGAACGGCAAAAAAGCAGTGCTTTTGGGCGCGCAGGGACTGGCGGTGTCAATTTCAAGCGATCAAAGCCGCTGCTTTGCAGTGGTTCACGCGTCCGAAGGATTTGACTGATTTTGCCTCTGAGCTGCGTTACATCCTTTAGAAATAGAACCACTATTCCAGCAAGGATGTGCCTTGTCAGAACCAAAATCAGTCAAACCAATGGCGCAAGATTAATGGCTCCTGGCCCTAGTTTGCGTAAGATCAAAGACTCAGCCCGGCGAGGGTGGTTGTGGTACTATAGAGACCGCGAACACGAGGAGTTGGGACATGTTGGAAATCTCGGCAAGAAAAATCGCTCAGGTTGCCATGATGGGACGTGAGTTGGACCGGGCCGAGGGCGAGCTGCGCGCTTTCATCGACCGGATGGGTGAAGATGAGCAGGCCGAATTGGTTGCGGTCATGTGGATCGGGCGCGAAAGCTTTTTCGCCGAAGATCTGGCCGAAGCCATCGCCACCGCCAAGTCCGAGGCCTCGACCCCCTGCGCGGATTACCTGATCGGAACGCCACATCTGTCGGATCATCTGGAAAACGGTTTGGACGCTTTGGGCATTTCCGCCGAGGATGTGGAAAACGACCTGATGTAACCAGGTCGGATCTAAGCCGAAGGCAGGTTCGCCTGTGCGCGGTGGCTGAACATGATCTGGTCCGATTGTACATCTGACCGGAAATCAGCCGCCCGACCCGGAACAGCTTGATAGAACGGGCGAAGCCCCGGTTCGACCTCGGTCGCCAGCGTTGCGCACAGGTTGCAGTGCTTCTTGATCTGCACATAGGATTGTCGCTGTCGAATGGCTGCGATCATATCGCCATGCGCCGCCGCGAGTTCCATAAACCCAGGCGAAGTGCGCAGCGTAGTGTTACCAACCAGAAGAAAAACAGCCTCAAGCTCGGACTTGCCCTTCAGATCGACAAATCCAGCTTCGAGCATCGCCAGATCCTGCCGCGCGGCCTTGTAGACGGAGCTGGAAACGAGGATGTCATATTCCACGTGGCGGCAGCTTTGTTCGATCCGAGCGGCCACATTCACCACATCGCCAATGACCGTATAGTTGAACCGGCTGCGCGATCCGATATTGCCCACACAAGCCAGACCGGTGGCGCATCCTGTCGCCAATGCGATCGGTGGGCGACCCTTCATGACATCGGAGGCGTTGAACCGGATCAAGGCCTGCCGCATCAACAGCGCTGAATGGGCGGCGCGGCAGGGATGATCCTCGACTGGCAGCGGCGCGTTCCAAAACGCCATGACCGCATCGCCAATGAACTTGTCGATGGTTCCCCGTTCGTGCAGGATCTGATCTCCGACCTGTGAGAACAGCTCATTCAGCAATGCCACCAGATCAGTGGCCGACACGGATTCAGACAGCGGCGTAAACCCTCTGATGTCCGAGAACATGACGGTGATTTCCTGCGTCTCGCCACCCAGTTGCAGGCGATGGCCCGAAACCTCCATCTCATCCAGAATTTCCGGGGCAACGTAGTGTGAGAACACCTGCCGGATTTCCCGCTTTTCCCGCTCGGTCGTGACAAATAGGTACCCCGCCAGTAAGCCGAAATTGGCCATTCCACCCAGCAGCGGAAAGGTCACGTCAAACAGGGTGAGCTGGTTCTGAAAAGCAAGCCAGCTGGTGCCCAAAACCGCGGCCGCTGCCACCCCGCCAGCAACGAATGAGGCGACCGCGCCAAAACTGGACATCACTGCAATCACGATCAGGCCTAGCAATACGAAAGACACCAGCTCCAGCGCTGCCGTCACATCCGACCGGTTTAGCATTTCACCTGTAAAAATCTGCTCCAGCAACTGCGCGTGGATCGACACGCCCGGCACCGACTCGCCCAGCGCGGTCTGATGCATGTCGAACAGACCCGCCGCCGAGGTACCGACAAGGATAATCCGTCCTTCGATCTCCGCCCTGAGTGCGGGATCACCTGGGGTTTGCATGACCCTGTCGGCCGATAGGTAAAGGTCCGGCTGGTCATGTCGATACCTGACCCAGACCTCACCGTTTTCGGTGGTCGGCAGGCGGAAATCTCCCAGCTCAACCGCGAGCATGATCCCCTCCTCATCTGCCGAGCCCTCGGCCAGAATGAACGGTGCGTCCAGCGCGACCCTCAGCGCTTCGATCCCCAAACCGGGCATCGGACCGTTCGGGCCGCCCCACAAAACTGGGACGCGTCTAATGATCCCGGTACCACCCAGTGGCGAGACGTTTACCCCGCCAATCCCCGCAGCGCTGCGATCCAAGGGAGGCGCGATCGGGGTCCAATGAGGGACCGAGATCAATCCGGAGGTCGGTGCTTCTCCGATCTCGATGATCCCGGCCTTGGGGGCAACATTGCTGCCCTCCTGCGAAATACGAGCCGCCGTGCCCATCACCACCGGCCAATTGGCAGCCTCGAGCCCGAAAAGCACGTCATAGTCCACCTTCTGCGCATGACGTTCCACAGTCAGAACACCGTCCAGCGCAGGGTCGTTCAGCAATCGGGCGGGTGAGTATCGGTCCGGTTCGACAAACAGCATGTCAAAGGCAATGGCCGCTGCGCCATTCTCGCCCAGGTTCTGGACCATCTGCGCCAGCAAAGTGCGTGGCCAGGGCCATTGACCCCATTTGGCCAGGGATTCTTCGTCAATATCCACGACCCGCACCGGCAGATCCGGCGTGTATTCGCGGGGCGACATCCGTTGCAGCAGATCGAAATAGATCATCCGCGACATTCGCACCGGGTAGGGGTCCATGATGCGAATGAAGCATCCAAACAGGATCAGACCAAGCCCGACCAGGCGAAACGCCCGTCGCCGTCCCGTTCTCTCTTTAGATTTCAAACGCAAGTCGGCCTCCGACTAAATCTGGCGTCGTTTCTATTCAGGCGCGTTTGCCCTTGCCTCGGCCTTTACCTTTACCTTTGGCTTTCCCCGGATTGTCAAACCCATCCGTGTTGCCGCTCTGCCCGCCGGGATTGGAACCGTCGGCCTGACCGGAACGGTTGCCTTTCACGTCGGGTTCAGGTTCCGGCTCAGGTTCAGGTTCAGGTTCAGGTTCAGGTTCAGGTTCAGGCTCTGGATCCGGTTCTGGATCCGGGACGGGTGGCTCGGGAGCCGGGGGTTCAGGCAGCACAACCGGTTGAGGCGTTGATTCTTGCACGAATTGTGGTGGCTGCGGCGGATCGGATTTGGGCACGGGCAAGGGGGCCGCTTCGCCCGCGCACCCACCAATACCGACCTGCAGAGGGCTCAGCAGGTCCTGTTGAGATTGGATAAACGGAAATCCGGTTTGTAGCGCCAGATCATATTGTGCCTGATCCACCGGACGCCCGACTCCACCCCGCTGGTTGGTTGCAAACAAACTGCACTGTCTGCCTGCCGAGTGGCAAAAACCGCCATTTCCGCACATGCGGACCGTGCCTTCGAGCACCAACATGGCGCTCTGAGCGCCCGGAATGACCCACATGTCAAACGTTGTCCCGCGCACGGCCATCGTCGCCGTGGGGGTCTTGATCGAATAGGCCCGCTTTTTGCTTTTGCCTGAAATGAAGCGGAAACTGCCGCCCAATGCCTGCACCGCAAATGATTTTGCCTTGCGATTGCCGCGCAGCATCGTCACGTCCAGGACCATACTGGCATTCGGCCCGATGGCTATTTTGGTTTCATCGACAAAGACCAGTTGCACCAGCCCATTCCCGTCGGTCGAGATCGAATCCCCCGACGCGACATCCATTCCGGCTAGCAACGGTTGTGATTTTCCACCTCGGGTGATTTCCGCGCCTGGCTTGACACCAATCACCTTTCCAATATTGGCCAGCACCTGTGCAGGCACCAGCAATAGACACATTAAAACGAATAGCACTCTTAACCAGGCCAAGCTTCCATTCCCCCATAGCTCGTATGGTGAGCAAATTGCTCACTGCCCGGTTTTGTGCCCCCTACATATTCAAAATATTAAATTTATTAAGTTTATGTCTGATCAAATATGCCTTAAACAGCACATGTTTGGCAAGTTTTCTAAAATTGATGTTGGTGAGGGGGGGATCCTGGGTCGTCTGTGCACCCACCCCAACCCCAGAGCGGTTGGGTTTTCGTCGTCGTTCCCGGCAATCGGATGGTGCTGGGAAGAAAAATGCGAAACCCTTTGAAAATCGCCTTGTATCTGGCCGTCCGGCAAGGATATACCGGCCAGCGGAGACGTGGCCGAGTGGTCGAAGGCGCTCCCCTGCTAAGGGAGTAGGCGGGAAACCGTCTCGAGGGTTCGAATCCCTTCGTCTCCGCCATCCATACATTATGATAAGTTGGTATGGCATGTTTAACATGTCGTATATTCATAAAAAATCAGCGCTTACTGTCTCTTAGTGCCATCTTGAATTTTGCTGAATTACCTTTAGTTTGACTCATTGAGTGGTACATTTTGTGGTATTTTTTTAGCTGCGTTAAGCGGGAAACTGACAAAGAAGTTGGTAGAGAATCTCGGTCCGGGTCGTCATGGCGACGGGTCTGGTCTCTACCTTGTTGTCGATCCGTCGGGCGCACGGCGCTGGATCGTGCGCGTAACGGTCAAAGGACAGAAAAACCGCAAGGGCGCACCGCTGAGAACTGACTTCGGTTTGGGCGGCGCTGATGTCGTCACTCTGAACCAAGCGCGGGAAAGAGCCCTCGAATATCGACGCATGGCTAAGTCCGGGCTGAACCCGCGTTTCAATGCTCAGCATGAAATCCCGACCTTCGAAGAACTCAGCCGCCAGGTCCACATTGATCGCCTGCCCACGTGGAAGAATGCCAAGCATGGGCAGCAATGGCTCAACACCTTGCGCGACTATGCGTTCCCCAAGATCGGCCGTATGCCCGTGGACAGCATTGATCAGCCCGAAGTGCTGATGTGCCTGTCCCCAATCTGGACCGAGAAACACGAAACCGCAAAGCGACTGTCGCAGCGGATCAAGACAGTGCTCGACGTGGCGAAGTCCAAGGGCCTCCGCTCGGGAGAGAACCCGGTGACCGCGATCCGCGATGGCAAGGTGCTGCCTACCGTCAAAGCCAAGGTGCAGCACCACGACGCTATGCTATGGCAAGTGGTGCCGGCGTTCTATGCCGAGTTGCAGACCCGTTCAGCCATGGCCGCCAAAGCGCTGCAGTTCACCATTCTGACCGCTTGCCGGACCTCAGAAGTGCTGGAGATGAAGTGGCCCGAGGTCGATGCCGATGCGCGCCTGTGGACAATCCCGGCGGAGCGCATGAAAGGCGGGCAGGTCCATCGCGTGCCTCTCACCGACGAAATGCTGGCCATTCTGGAGCCGCTGCGTGCGCTGGCCTCCGACTATGTGTTCGAGGGGCAAAAGCGGCATCAGCCCTTGTCGAACATGTCCATGCTGATGTTACTACGCCGGATGCGGCATGATGGCGTCACTGTGCATGGCTTCCGCAGTTCGTTTCGGGATTGGGCAGCGGAGGCTGCAAACGCGCCACGGGAAGTAGCAGAGGCGGCATTGGCTCATCAAGTTGGGTCCGATGTAGAGCGGGCCTATGCGCGGTCGGATTTGTTGGAAAGGCGGATGGTGTTGATGGAAGGCTGGTCTAACTATTTGAAAAAATGTAGTTAGGAGAATTGGGGGCACTATATGTTTGCACCAGAAGGATACGTTAGCTTTGGGCTAATGACTGACTACATTCGCGATTGGTCATACGGAATTTACTTGGCCTATTTGGTCGAAGAAAAGGGTGGCGACCCCTTAGAAGTCATAATGTCAGAAACCGATAAGAACCTGCTTCTGATTCAACACAGGGGCGACGAATTACGGGAGATTGATCCTAACTTTCGGCCATCAAAAAACGAAGCGGCCTGGATGGAGCACGCCAGAAAAAACAATGAGGACAATTTTTTTGTCACGATCTTGTTCCATTGCATATTTGCTAAACTTCTTATGAAAACAAACACTTTATTGGTTTCTAGTAGTGGAGAGACTATCCAGCCAGATGACTATGTATTTGTCCATGAGGACAGGTTGGATTGGGTTTATCCTCGCTGGCCTTTGAGGAGCAACACTGAGCTCAAGACGTTTATAGAATACTTCGACAATGGAACCTTCGATGGCGGTGACCTTGCAGAGCGCTACTGTTTTCTAGATTTTCCGATGGGCGTCTTAGCAATGAAAAACAACTCAAGGGCTGGTTTCAACCGAAGCTCTCACTTTTCTGATGACGCATTCTGCGAGCGTTATGTTGCTGCGCATGTGTCCCCATTTATCTCCAGAGCGGTTGTTTGGAACGATGCAGGCCTTCCTGATAGTTTTGCAGAGTTCTTGGAAAACATCGGTGCAATTGAAGAGCGTTGGGGTTTGTCGGCGCTGCTTAGCAAAACCGGACAATCAACTGGTCCAAAACAAAGGAGGGGCACAAAACCTACTGGTGCAAGGCTGGAGTTTTTGCGCCGATATCCAAACGGAAAACCAGAAGGGCTTAGCGGTGACGCAATTGCGGCTGAGCTAACGGAGGCTGGCTTTCCGATTTCCGGCCGAATGGTCAACAAATACGCGGAGGAATTGAAGAATTAATTCCTTCTAATTCCTTCCGCTTAGGTGTCTGCCAAACGGATTAAACCAGATGCATTATTTTGCCATCGCAACTGATCCAAGAGGATTTCAACGATGGCAAATGTCTTCAATGACGACCGGGTCTATTTCCCAGAAGACCCTGAAATGCAATTGCTGGGAAACCGCGAAAAGTTGGCTCAATGGCGTCACCGCATGTGCGGTCCGGCCTTTATCCGCATCGGTCGGCGGATCGCCTACCACGGCGTCGATCTGAACGCCTGGCTGGCGGCCCGGCGCACCGATCCCAACAACGAGGCTGCATAATGAAAAACCCCAACTCCAAGCGCGGAGATGGGGCTTTCCAAGTGACATCAACTGCCACCCTAGCAAGTCCAGTTGATGCCACAGGATGCCCCGCGCCGACAAGACAAAACGAGCGCCGGTACTACTGGTCGCCCCTGAGCCATTCGGTTGAACGGGTGATCGTGCGGAAAGGACGGATTGAGCATGGCTGATACGTCCTTTTCCAAATCGCGCAATCAAAACTATGAAAGCGGGCTGGAAGACGGCCCCCTTTCCAAGACCAATCATCGAGAAACCGCTGAGAACTACCGGGGCGAGCTCTTTCGCCATGGTGTTTACCGCGTCGCAGTTTGGCGGGACGGTATCCAATGGTTGTTTCAGCGTCAGAGACCGCAATTTCCGGCCGGGGGAGCGGCCTGGGACACACTCGGGTACAGTGTGTCCAAATCCGGCCTAACCCGGCTCGTCCGGGCGCATATCGGCTGCGACCTTCCGGAGTTGGATGCCCTTCCCGAGCACTTCCAGCGGAGGTGTCGCGATGAGTAGGCGGCGGTCTCCCAAGGGTAAACGGTCAGATGAGGGCCAATACGTCCCTTTGCCCTACGCCATGATCAAGTCCCCGGCATGGCGGGCTCTGTCCGGACCTGCAGTGAAGCTCTGGCTGGAGCTTCACTCCCGCTACAACGGCGGCAACAACGGCAAGGTTTTTCTGTCGATGAATGAAGCAGCAGAGATACTGGGATTGGGCAAGGCCACGGTTCAGCGGGCTTTCGAGGATCTGCAGAACAAGGGCTTCCTTGTTCTGGAGCAGGAAGGCAACTGGTATCACCGGCGAGCCCACGAGTGGCGGTTGACGACCAAGGCGACCCAGACCCGATCTGGAAAGAAGGCCGCCACCAATGATTGGCGGTTCTGGCAGCCCCAAAAACAAAAAGCGGTTCTGAGACGGACCCGTCACCATCATCTGTGGTTCCGTTTGAGAACCCAAAGACCTCTGATGGTTCCATATCAGAACCCGTCAGGCCGGTTTCTCTCCGGTCGGTCGGTTCTGAATTGGAACACTAATACTAACCACTCTGTGAGAAGCAAAGAGACATACGGAGGAACAATGAAGGTCGACTAAGGAGTAGGCCAGAGCATCCCAACCCAAGGGGGGTAGGTCAATCATCGTCGCTTTCACACTGCATACCGACACACCCGCCGTTTACACATATCCGCAATTCAGAAATTCGAGGTACAGAATGCCCAGACCAAAGACACCACTTGGCAAGGCGATCCTGACAGGCGCCGCAAAGAAAGACCCACAGCGGTACAGAGGACGGAACGAACCGGAAGGTCTAGGCGAGCTCGGGGTGCCACCGGATTATCTCAACGAGACGGAACAGGCTGTCTGGCGTGCCTTTGCAGACGAATTGCCCTGGTTGGTTCATAGCGACCGTGCTTTGCTGGAATCGGCGTGTATCCTGAGGGCTCGAGTACAGCTCAAACAGGACCTCAGCGCGGCGCTTTTGAGAGAACTTCGTTTGCACGTGAGCGCATTGGGCGGGTGCCCAACCAACCGCAGCAATATTCAGGTTCCTGAAGCAGAGGCGGAACACAATCCATTTGATCGGTTCGCGTAGAGTAAAAGCGCAATGGACATGCAGCTTTGGATGCTGCTTTCTCGTAGAAGGCAGTCTTTGATCAACAAACAGCACCAAAAGTTAGGCAGATTGTTCCAAGTTTTTCCATGTCGAAGTCAAAGAAGGTGGCCAAGCCGTCGTCGACAACATGCAAAACGGGGCGGCACAATGACAAAAAGCAACGACAAAATCATGGACCACACCAGACGGCTCAGGAACGCGCCCAGATGCGCAGGTTAAGCAAAGTCTACCTGCCAGCGATGCCGCGCGCCTACCCTTCAAGGTTGGAGTGTCCGCAGCATGCATGGCGCCAAAGCGGTCATTGATGCACTAAGCTGCGAAAGTCAGCTTTGAGCCCATAGTGACCGATGCTGCGCGATCAACCGACGGCGGCTATGCGCAGAAATCAGACTTTGCAAAGTTCAGCGTGCGACCCATAGCAGAAATTGAACCTTGCTTCGAACAACGAAGGCTTTGAAACATAACAACTCGCAAGGAGAAGTAGTCTCGATCCTCACTCTGCTACAAGCGCAACACTAGCTTCTTGAGGCTGGGAATGCTGGTTTTTTGCGTCAAGCCGTTTGTCGAACTTTCCACGATACACCAACGCGAACACGGGTGGGGTGAAATAAAACGATACGACAGTCGACAACAGCACACCCCCGGCGATTGCAACGGCGAATGGTGGCCAAAATGCTCCCCCAGCTATGATCAGGGGTAGGAAGCCGCCAAAGGTTGTGATCGTTGTCGAGATGATGTGCCGACTTGAACCAGTCACGACGCGCGCCATGGCCGCTCGGTCACCTTGGCTTGCGTCAACGTCTTGTTGCAACCCGGTCAGAATTATGATCGCCGCGTTGATCGAAACCCCGATCGAGCCGATGACTCCGATGATCGCCGTAATTCCGAACGGGAATTGCATGACGGCCAGCGACAGCATTGAAAGGCCTGCAGACAAAACGCACACGACCAAGGTCACGAGCGTCAGCCGGAACGAGTTAAAGGTCAGAACGATGGTCGCGATGGAGAGTGTGACAATCAAACCAACAGAGGCAAGCAGATTGCCCACGGTGTTGGATCGGGCATCACTGTCGCCGCCTAAGGACATCGAATAGCCTAGCGGCAACGCAAACCCGGACGCATCAAGCGCTTCTAGTATGTCCTGCAAAGCCTCTTCGGGCAAAACACCAGGTACGATAAACGCCTGTATGGTGTTTTCGCGCACGCCATTCGTTCGGGTTATAACGCTTTCCGCAGGTTCGATCACCGGTCTGGCTAGTTCCGACAAAGGTACAGCGGGGAAAACTCCGATCGCGGATATGGAGGCAGCATTGGGCAGCAAGATCGGCATACTGACAATGGCGCTTAGGTCTGATCGCACCTCGTCGCCGAGACGAACACGCACCGGCAACTGTTCAGTCCCTTCGATCAGTGATCCACCGGTGATGCCAACAAGCGCCGTGTCCAGCTGAACAGCTATATCGGCCACGTCCAGTCCCAGCAGACGCGCTTTGACCTCATCAATCTCGAACCGGATTTGAGGGTTGCCGCCGTTCACGCTGGCGCGCGCCTGGGTCACCAGATCGAGATTGGCCATGACTGAACGCACCTCGTCGCCCAGATCACGCAAAACCGTGATATCCTGTCCCTGAATTTTGACTTCAACCGGTGCGGCGACCGGAGGGCCCTGAACAAGACTGCGAACGATGATCTGCGCGTCGGGAAAGTCGGTATCCAGACGACTCTGCAACGTTCCAACAAGGCGGGCGGCGTCGTCGGCCGTGTCGGTCGTGATCATAGCTTGTGCAAACCCAGGCTCGCGTGAGCGGTTTCCAACGATATTGTAGTAGAATGCCGGGCCGGACTCTCCGACGGTCCAGTAGACGCTTTTGACGCCGTCGTCAGCCAGCAGCATTTCATCGATCTGGCGGGTGGTTGCTTCGGTGGTGGCAATTGACGCGCCACCCGGCATGTCGACTTCGATATAGAATTGGTTGCGGTCGACGCCCGGGAAGAATTGCGCGGTCAGCGTTGGAAAGGCGGCAAAGCCAAGCACCGGCAAGATCAATGCCAACGCGATAGATCGCACCGGATTGGCGACTGACAATCGAATTGAGGCCTCGAACATACGGGCAAGTGGCGGGATGCTGATACCGCGGCTCAGCATTCCTGCGTCTGGGCGATCGGACAGTAGCCAGCCCGCAATCGCCGGAGTCACAGTCAAGGCCACAACTAGGGACCAGACAAGCATAAGAACCACGGCGATGGCGATGGCGCCGACAAAATCGCCTGCGGGTCCTGGCAGCAAGATCATCGGCGTGAAGGCAAGCGCCGTTGTCACGGTCGATGCCAGCAATGGCGCGGCCAACCTGCGAACAGCATCTCGCACGGCTGCCAGTCGCTCCATCCCATCCTGCAGACGACGTCGAATTTCATCGGTCATCACGATGGCTGCGTCAACGAGCAGACCGAGGGCGACAATCAGTCCGGTCACAGACATCTGATGGATTGGCAGTCCAATCATGTTCATCGTCGCCAGGGTTGCCAATGAGACAACCGGCAAAACCAAAGCCACAATCGCGGCTGCCCGAACCCCTAACGTAACAAACAAAACTGCCACGACCAGAGCCACGCCAATGGCCATGTTGGCCCCAACCTCTGACAAACGATCCGTCGTGTACTGGCTTTGATCAAACAGCAGTATTTCCTGCATGCCCAAAGGTACCGACGCGGCACCGGCATCAAGCTCATCCCGAAGGAAGCCTGTCCAACGGTCGATCTGTACGCCGTCCTGCGCCAGAATCCCGACCAAAACGGAGGGCTTTCCGTTGGCAAACGCGATTGAGGACTGCGGTTCGCGTGCGCCCCGGTCTACGCTGGCAATATCTCCGAGCTTCACCACGGCACCGCCTGCGTTTTCACGCAGGACGATGCTCCGAATGCGATCCAAACTCTCAATTTCTCCGCTGACGCCGATGGTCAGGTCGACATCAGATTGCAACCGCCCAGACTGAACCTTTCCGTCTGCTTCGGTGATCCGCTGGGAAATCTCGGCAGCGCCAAGCCCAAGTGCAGCGGCCTTGTCCATATCCACACTTACGAGCACCTCTTCTTCCGGCTGACCGAAATAGTCCACTGCTCGTGTGGCAGGTATCGCACGCAATCTGTCGCCCAGTGCTTCGGCATGGCGTGACAGCAAAGTTAACGGAAAGTCTGGATCCTCGGCCGCAACTGCAATGACCGCAGAATAGGCAGAAATGCCCTCGGCATCGAATTCCGGTGGCAATACTCCTGTGGGAAAAATCTGGCGCGCATCTTCAACGGCGTCCCTAGCCTCGGCCCAAACCTGCTCAATGGTGGCTTCATCTAGCGTTTCCAGCAACTCTACCGAAACAACCGACACGCTCGAACGGGATACAGAACTGATCTCATCCACCTCGGCGATTTTCCGCAGCTCTTCTTCGATTTCTGCAGTCACCAGCGCTTCAACCCGTTCTGGATCTGCACCCGGGAACTGTGTCGTTACAGTTGCGAAGAGGTTGGTGATCGTAGGATCTTCCTGCCGCCCAAGTGATAGGAACGAAGACAGACCTGCAGATACAAGCACTAAAATGATCAGGGCGACCAGTCGGGGATGGCGAAAGGTAAGAGTTTCCATCAAATCGCTCCGTTACTCGCCAGTGTTGAAGACAACGCGCTGACCAACGCTGACTCGCTGCGGCCCCTGATCAATCAAGACGGTGCCTTTCGGAAACGCGCCACGCACAAAGACGCGGTCATCTTCGGCATGTAGCACTTCGACAGTCGCCAGGCGCACAGTCTTTTGCGCATCGGCAACGAGCAGTGTCCATTGCCCGCGAGTTCCTTCCTTCAGAGATGTTGTAGGCACCCAGGTCCCCGCACTTTGGACGGGTTCGAGTACATGCACACGTGCTGTTTGTCCGAAAGCAACGTCCGGCGCGTACTTCAAACCGAACAGCGCGGTGCGGGTTCGGGTCACCGGGTCAATATCGGGCCGCAAAGTTGCAAGCTCAGCCTGATAGCTTTGACCTGCAATTTCGATTTCAACGTCAGTCAACAGCGCCGGATCAACATCGAGAGGGATACCGATCCGAACCTGCGGCGACACGACCTCGACCATACCCAAAACCAACTCGCCCGAGCGCAGAGTTTCACCGCCATCCACGTGTCGCGCGGTTATTTGACCGGCAAACGGAGCCTCGATACTGGATTTCTCGATCCGAACGGTCACATCACTTAAGGCGGCATCTAACTCGCCAATCCTGGATAGCAATTCATCCTGCTGAGAAACGGCCTCGTCCAAACGGGCTTGACTGGTAAAGCCTTCTTCAATGAGTTTCGCGTTTCGCTCGACTGTTTTCTTTGCAAATGAAAGTTGGGCTGCAATGGCGTCACGTGATGCTGTCAGACGGTCGCGTTCGACCTCCAGCAGTGCGATGTCCAGTGTCGCAAGAAGTTGACCCTTGGCAACCTCGTCGCCCTCATCCACCAGAATTTGATCCAGCGTCCCGTTCAGTTCGAAAGAGATATCTGCCGAACGCTGAGGTTCGACCTGCCCGATGAATACACGGTCGACTGTGTATGCGCTCTCGGACGTGATCGGTGTCACGGACACCGGTGTCACAGCAGCGGCATCTGGTGCGGGTACAGCGTCCGCTCTACGGGTGAGCTCGGATGCGCCAAAGTAAACGGCGGCCGCTGCAACGGCCATAATACTGACGGTTACTCCCAGGCGCACAGTGCTGCGCAACACACGTGCAAGTAGGCTCGGTTTGGTCGCTTCAGTAGATGAATTTGCAGGATTCGGCATTTGGGGACCTCATCAAGTTAGCGTTTCTAACATATGTTAGAAGTTCTCACTTTGACAAGAGATACGTGATCTGGCACATGTTGGATCATGAGCAGCACCGAAAAAAATCATCCGACAAACAGACAAGCGGCTGGTCTGTCCGTTAGCAAGAAAGCCTATCATCACGGCGATCTCCGCGCTGCACTGATCGAAGCAACCCGACAGTTGGTTGAAGAAAAAGGTCCGGAGAGTTTTTCTGTATCCGAGGCGTGCAGACGCGCGGGCGTATCAACCGCGGCACCTTACAAGCACTTCAAAGACAAGACAGAAATGCTGGTTGCCACTGTCCTTGAAGGAATGGATCGGCACCGAGACAAAATGCTGGCTGCGCTGGAAGGTGTTCCTGAAGGAACTCCCGAGCGCATTACTACCATAGGAATGGAGTATATTGCCTTCGCGTTAAATGAGCCCGGGATCTTCAGACTGAAATTTGGCGGCTTCACAGACCGTATCGCGGACCTCCGGCTGGAGGAAGGCGGCCAGCAAAGCTTCGGGATTCTTTTGACTGAGGTAGCAAAGTGTCTCGGTGAACCGGGAATCACAGGCGAAGTTCGCCGCCGTGGTTTTTTGTTGTGGAGTTTCGTGCACGGGCTGTCTTTCATTCTGCATGACAAAGGGCTTGCGGAGAAAGGCGAAGAGTTCGATCTTCATACCCTTCTTGAGGACGTTTCGGAAAGAATGCTGAGTTGAGCGTTATTACGCCAAAACGAACTCAACCAAGCACTGAGAGCAGACGATCCAAGCCGCTATCACGCCTACGCCTAAACGATTACTCTGCTCCGCGTAGCAGACGTTCAACGAATTCTGCCGAACATCTGCTCCCAGCCAAAAGCAACCTGTTCTGCAATTTGCACCAAAGCCAGCTATGCAATGATAGGCGACGTCAACTGCAGCGAAAACTGATTTGGTGTGCCAAGTAATTATGCGCGCCCTAAGTCCAACCGGATCAGATCACAATTCCACAACGACTTTTCCGACCGCAGATCCATTCGTCAGATGCGCGTAAGCTGCACCGACGTCGGCCCACCCAAACTTATGTTCGTCAACAATCGGTTTGAGCGCGCCATCATCCGCCAGATCTGCCAGTATCCTCAGGATGTCGCTATGTGTTTGCCGCCCGACATCGTGCAACATCGGGATCAGCATGAAGACAACATGCAGAGATAGACCTTTGAAATGCACAGGCGTCAAATCAATCTCGACCATCGCGACCGTTGAGGCCACATGGCCATTAAGCTTGGCTGCTTCGAAAGAGTTCGTCATGTTCGACCCACCTACGCTGTCGAACACCACGTCGAAGCCGACGCCACCGGTATGCTCCGCAACATAGTCCTCGACACTCTGCGTTGTGAAATCCAGAGGGCGCGCGCCGAGACCCTCGATCAGTGACATCTGATCTGCGCCGCGACCTGTCGCCCACACTGTTGCACCAAGGTGGCGTGCGATTTGAACCGCAACATGACCCACACCACCAGCGCCGCCCTGGACGAGCACGGTTTGCCCTTCGCTCACATCTGCGCGTGTCAACCCTTCATAGGCGGTGATACCGACGAGAGGCAGCGCTGCAGCTTCCCGCATGCTAAGCGTCTTGGGTTTGTGTGCGATCAGACGGGAATCCGCGTTAATGTATTCCGCGAGAGAGCCAGGCAAATCCATCAAACCTCCAGCGCAGCCATACACCTCATCGCCTATGGCAAAGTTAGTCACGCCTTCACCAATTGCGATAACCGTGCCTGCAAAATCCATGCCAAGCAAAGCGGGCAATTTGGGGGACAGCGGCAGGTCCGCACCCATGCTTCGGATCATAGTGTCGACGGTATTAACGCTGACTGCGGCCATTTTGACCACCACATGTCCAGGTGTCGCCACCGGATCAGGCATTTCTGCGAGCTCGAACGGTGCTTCGGGTCCATATGAATTTAGAACCATTGCTTTCATTGGTGTATTCCTTTTGTAACGCCACGCCAGAGGCACGTCGAAACAACGCACACCTGACTAGATACTTGTGTTGGGGGTAGGTCAGTTGATGTCCTGTACCTGCATCACCAGATCGCCCCATTTACGCTGGTTTTCGATGTCGTGCTCCAAACCTTGTTCATCCGCGATGGCGAACCGTTTGACGGCCGGGGTTTTGCTGGTGGCCTGATAAAGCCAATAGGCTTCGGCTTTCAGCGCTTCATCAATTGGTTTGTCTATCGATTCGTAGACCATCTGTTTGCAGGCATTGATCGACTCTGCTGGAAACTGTGCTATCCGCTCGGCCAGCGCGGCTACGTACGGACCAATTTCATCCGGCTCCAAAGCTTTATTGATGGTGCCCAAGCGCTCTGCATCATCTGCGTCAAAGTCTTGAGCGCTCAGAATGATCTCAAGCGCTTTTCCAAGGCCGGTTTGACGCGCCATACGTGAGGCACCGCCGCCGCAGGGAAGAATGCCCATTCCGACTTCCATCTGCATGAACTTGTACCTGCCCCGCGCGGCAAAGCGCATGTCGAGTGCTAATGCCAACTCATGTCCGCCGCCGCGCGCAAACCCTTCCAGCTTTGCGATAGTTGCCTGTGGTACCTTGCTGATCCTCTCGCAGACCGATTGCAGGTCCAAAAGTTGCGCATCCTCGCGGGACACGGCCTCAGTCGACATATCCTTAAGTAGTTCGGTATCGTAGTGGCAGATCCAGATTTCCGGATTGGCCGATTGAAAGATCACGACCTTGGTGTCGCGGTCCCGCTCTAGCCGCATGGCCAGACTGTTCAGGTCGGCCAGCATTTCCTGGCCTTGCACATTCACAGAGCCAAAGTCGAATGTCACTGTAGCGATACCGCTCTCAACGGCTACGTCAAAGGTTTGAAAGTTTTCGTATTTCATCAGGCAGTCCTTTCTTGGGCCTCGACGCGGCATGCGTGAGGGTAGAGGGGTGTTAAAGATGGAAGTGCTTGGCGTTTTAGCGCCGAGAGGGTCAGTTGGTCTGTTTAATCAATTCTTTGATAGTGCTCATGACGTCAGCAACGTGATCTATGTCCAGTGCTGCGGCATGCGGGTTTGCGAAAGCGCCGCTGTCATTGTCGAAATAGGTCCCTGATGCGTCAGCAAACCGCGCGCCCAGGGTGGCCTCGATCAGGATATCCGCGCCGATGTTCATGTCATTCCCGGCAACGCCAAAGCCTTCTTGCACCATTTTCGAGGCCAAAAGTGATCCGGGATTTACCGCGACCACCACAGGCGCATCAGCTTGGGATTTGGCCCATTCCCGGGTCCAGATGGTGATCGCCAACTTGCTTTGGGCGTAGGCCTCCATATCCGCCAGTGGCACATTACCTTGCATGGCCCTGATGTTCACCGGGGCTTGTGCGGCAGATGAGAGGTTCACGACACGCCCGTTTGCCGGAATATTCGGCTGCAGCAAATCGGTCAGCAGATACGGTGCAAGAGTGTTGACGACAAAGCGGATATCCTGCCCGTTCTCAAGTACGGTTTGCGGGGCTTTCAGCACCCCCGCGTTGTTGATCAAAACATCCAACCTGTCATGTCTGGCCCGCACGTTCTCGGCCAGTTCACGCACCGCGGACAGGTCGCTCAGATCAGCGGCATAGGTTTCGACATTTTCACCGACTTCGGCAGCTGCGCTCTCCAGTTTGGAAATGCTGCGGCCATGCAACAGCACGTTGTGCCCGTGAGCGGCCAACTTCTTGGCCGTCAGCAAACCAATGCCGTCGGTCGAACCTGTTATGAGAATGGTCTTGGTCATCGGTCTGATCCTTTAAGAAAAGTCAGGCAGCACAGTGTCTGCCAAGTGTTCAAGGGTTGCGTCGATAGGTGCTTGATTGAACCTGAGGTTCAGCGCGACGTGGTTGATCCCGAGCGTTTCAATCTCGCGCAGATAGCTGCGAAGGAAATTTGTGCCAGACTGAAACCCAAGGTGGATCGGGCGCGGAGGCTCGTCAGGGTCGGCAACAACATCGACATAGAGCGATTGCATGACAGGTTTATCCAGTTGGCCCGCTTCCCTAACGCGTCGTCGGTAATCTGCGATGACTTGGCCCTGAGCCGCCGCATTCCGCGGATATGTCATCCAACCGTCGCCGTTCTGCGCCACCCAATTGGGGGATTGCTGGCTACCGCCGGTAATAAGCATCGGCAGTCGAGTACCATGCGGCTTTGGCAATAAGTCAATTCCGCCAGACAAAGTGCCCTGGGCGTTTTGATGAGTAGGATAATCCGACCCAGCCGCCCGTATGTAGTCAATGCTGTCGCGGAACCGTGCCCCTCGGTCGTCAAAGCTGTGGTTCATCGCCGGGTATTCCTCGGGGCGGTCACCTGAAGCAACGCCCAAAAGCAACCTCCCCCCCGAGAGCACATCGGTCGTCGCCGCCGCCTTGGCCACATGCGCGGGGTGACGCAATGGCAGGATTACACTCGACGTTCCCAGCGCAATTCGATCCGTCGCCATTGCCAATGCCCCCAGATAGACAAATGGATCGAAAACTTGCCCGGGATCACCAAAGCTTGGAACATTAAACGGCACGTCGCGCAGCCAAAGGGCCGCAAACCCAAGTTCCTCTGCCCTCTGAGCCGCTTCTAGATGTCCCCGCATATTCGGCTCGGCGCCGACTGCGTATGCTTCGAGCGGCAGCACGAGGCCAATGCTCAACCGCCCGCGACGGAACACCCGGTTATAGGCCACGTTGATCTGGGCAAACTCAGTAGGCTGCATTTTATCCAACATCTCGGGGTCCTTTTAATAGCGCACCAGTCTGCGGCTTTCGATGCTTTTGCGGATGGTGGAGATGCGTGGATCTTCGACCATGTCGAGCGCGCTATGCGCGACCGATGGTAGGCCTTGGTTGTCATAGATGTTGAAGATCGCGACCTCATCTGGTGTCATCTTGGATTGATAGACCCAGCTATGCTTTGGGTTTTCCACCAACCCCATGATTTGTCCCTTGCGGTCGGGATAGATCAGGTCCAGCAGAATCCAGTCGGACGGGTCAACCGATGAAGGGCGCACAAAGCCAAGCGGAGCGGAGTTGATCGGATGCTCTATGGGGCGCCACACGTTAACAAAAGCATAGTGGCCTTGCGCCCATTCCGCCGCGACCTCGGCACCCAGCAGGTCAGCAAGCCGCTGTTCCGCTCCGTCCTTGCTGTAGTCACTGTGAACGTTACGTGCGGGTTTGCGCGTCGCACTCGGGTCGTCTTTCCGAACCGTATGGTCGAAAACCAAAACCTCGCGCGCGCCCAGCCTGTCAGAAAGCATCGCCGTCAACTCGGCATCGTATATCGGTTTCCAGGCGGCTCCTGATAAGTGCTGAACCTGCGTTATAAGCGCTACGAATTCAACAGAATCAGACGCAAATTTAACTGTATTGGTCGTCGCGCGATTATCGACCAACGTAACGCTTGTTGTGCCTAATTCGGGGGAAACCAGGTTACCTGCAATCCCGCCGGCATCTAACTCAAAGGCTTGCCGATAGGGCTTATGGACGTGGTAGTTGACTGTGGCTGTCCGCGTCATGTGCGCCTCCTGTCTATGCTGTGTTGCATCGATTACAGGGATTTAACGTCAATCTATTTGCATATAAACTGCCCATCGGTGGAATGATAATTCGGGTTTGCTATATAATGGGACTTGATACAGATGCGCTGCGATTGTTTGTCAGGGCAGCAGAAATACTGAACATAAGCGCGGCGGGGCGCGCATTAGGCATGGCACCGGCCGTGTCCAGCGCAAAACTCGCCAAGTTGGAGCAAAACTTGGGTTCCGAATTGCTCCACCGCACAACGCGCAAAGTGTCACTGTCGGTCGAAGGTGCTGACTTCCTGCCCTTCGCCCGAGAGATCATCGCGCAGGAAGAGGCCGCACTTGCTGCTTTAGGCAAACAAAGAACAACCATCAAAGGAACGTTGCGCTTCGCCGCGCCTAGCAGTTTTGCACAACTCTATATCGCGCCAATTCTGCCCAAGTTCCTTGAACAGCACCCCGACCTCACAATCGATCTGCGTCTGTCGGATGTGCAGTTCGACTTGATCGAGGGAAGTTATGATCTGGCACTCAGGAACGCGCCACTTGTCGACACTAGCCTCAAGGGTCGCAAACTGGCCGATGACCAGCGTATTCTTTGCGCCGCACCAAGCTACCTCTACACGCACGGCACGCCTAAAACTCCTGATGATCTAAACAACCACCACTTGATTGCTTTCCAAAACCGCCAACCGCGCCTGTTGACAGGACTGGAAGGTGAGAACGCGGTTTTCGACCCCGCATCGGCGAAAGGTCAATTGATAATTGACGACGGTCAAAGCCAGGTCCGCGCCACATTGGCCGGGGCCGGTATTTCCTTGAACGCTCTATGGAGCGTGCATGACCAACTGAAATCAGGCCGTTTGATACGGGTTCTTCCAAACTTTGAAGCCGCAGAGGACAATGTCTTGTGGCTGATCTATCCCAAGTCCAACGTACTGTCCCCCAAAGTGCGGGTGTTCATGGACTTTCTCGTCGCAGAGATTGGCGCAAAGCCTCCTTGGGAAACATGAGCTCAAATTAAGTTTAGCGCGCTGTCAAATACCCCGACGCCAGTGTTGGAGATAGGCGTTGAGCGTATATGCCTTGTCAAATCACAAAAGTCCGCTTTGTCCGCATAGCGGTCCCTCAGACAGATCGTAGCGAAAGACCGCACCGAGCCCACTTTGACCGATGCTGCTCTATGCCCCAATGACAGCAATGCGCAGAAAGCGGTCTTTGCAAAGTTCGGAGTGCGGCCCAATCCGGACGTGAGTTTAGAGTTACGTTGTTGCGGAGGGTTCTCCAAAGTTGCCGTTCACATGCGATGTTTCGCTCACATGGTGGGCATGTTCGCAACGCAGGTTCACCCGACATTCGAGTAAACAGAAAGACGTATCCAAGCGGAACGCCTTATTATCAAGGCCGGTTTACAACAAAACTCGGTACTATCCCTGCCTTTTTGATCGCTGCTTCAACATCATGCCCTGCGAAAAAACCGAATCCAGAGATGAGCGCGGAAGCTATGCCTGCATTTCGTGCACCTAGAATGTCGGTGTGCAGGCTGTCGCCAACCATCAGAACCCGGGACTTGTCGATGTGCCCCAGACGATTGAATGCAAGATTATAGATGTTGGCGAAAGGTTTTCCAAAGAACTGAGGGGTGACGCCTGTCCGGTCTGCTAGCCGGTGCGCGTAAAGACCGGGTTCTTTGGAGAAACCATACTCGCGCGGAGCGACAATGTCAGGATTGCCGACCAATACCGGGCGGGGACGTTGCAGCAAAGCGGCCTCTAACATGGCTTGTCGCGCTTCATTCCAAACAGCTGACCCAATCATCAAAAATCCGTCGACGGTTTCGTAGGGCTTCGGGTCATCCTCCAGGTAGGATAGCTTCAACTCCTCCAGATCGCGAAGGCCGGCACTTGGAGTTGCCATCAATCCCCAATGCAACTCATTTTGGCCGTTTAGCTCAGACAACAACGTGGCCCGACTGGTGATCACGTCTTGTGGCGCGAAGTTGTAGCCAAGCCCATAGTATTTCTCCATAAGAGTTGTGTGGGGAAACCCTGCAGCATTCGATACGACCAGAACACGTTTGCCGGCGGCTGTCAGCGACCTGACCCGATCTGGTGTTTCTGGGATTGCCGTATCACCAATATTGAGAACCCCGAAGGCATCGAGGAGGAACACGTCAAACTCGTGAGCTATGTCCTCTAGCGTGTCCGCCTGACGATAGCTCACTTCAGTTGATCTGGGTTGCGGAAGGCGATGTCTTACAGCCTCGTAGGCGTCAAAAGCCTCTTGCGCAGAGAAACCGGTCAAATGATGGCCCCTCTTACTTTCGCCGAAACCCATTCGCTGATCATAACCGCGACCAGAATTACAATCAGGATCAGACTAACTTGCGGCCAAGCCAGAACGTTGAGCGAAGCCGACAATTGCAACCCGATACCCCCGGCTCCAACCAGCCCGAGTACCGTGGACTCGCGGATGTTGATATCCCAACGGAAGACGGCAATGCCCGCGAAAGCGGGTAGGATTTGCGGTACGATCCCATAGGCCATAACCTGCCAGCGTGAAGCACCGGTTGCCGTGATTGCTTCGACCTGCGTGTGATCAATTTCCTCAATCGCTTCGTAAAGAAGCTTTGCGCAAAACCCGATTGAACGAATGGCGATTGCTATGACACCGGCGAACACTCCGGGACCAATAATCGCAATCAAAAGTAGCGCCCAGATCAACGAGTTGATAGAGCGGGTCGAAACAATGACCAACAGGGCAATCGGTCGGATGAACAACGCCGATGGCGTGGTGTTGCGGGCCGCCAAAAAGGCAACTGGCACTGCCAGGAACAAGGCAATTATGGTTCCCAGGGTGGCAATGTTTAGCGTGTCCCAAATCGGGCGACCCAACTGGGTGATGTAACCCCATTTAGGAGGCGTTGCACGGGTCCAGATATCATTCGCGATGCGGGGCGCGTCCCAGACGAAAAACCAAGTCGTCGACTCTGAGATCAGCTGCCAGCAGTAAACAAAGATCGCCACACCCAACAACCAGCCGAACCAACGGACCAAGCTCTGACCCGTTGTCCGGCGACGCCAGATTTGCGCATCGTCGCGTTCAAGTATCGGCATTACTGAACCCTCGCTCGGATAATTCCCGAAAGGTATTCAAGTGCCATCACGATGCCGATGATGAGAATGAGAATGGCTGCCGCAGTGTCGTATTCATAGCGGTCGAATGCGGTGTTCAAAGTTGCACCAATTCCGCCAGCCCCCACGAGCCCGAGGATCGCGCTTTCTCGGAAGTTGATGTCGATCCGATACATGGAAAGGCCCACAAGTCGCGGCATAACCTGAGGCTGAACTCCGTAGTTGATCCATTGTGGCCAACGTGCTCCGGAGGCCTTAATAGCCTCGGCCTGAACTTTGTCCATAGCTTCGATATCTTCGGCCAGAAGTTTTGAGAGAAACCCGATGGTGGCGAAAGAAAGCGTCAGAAATCCGGCTAGCGGGCCAAAGCCAAAGATAGCCACAAGCAAAATGGCGACGATAATCTCTTGCAATGCCCGACTTATCGCGACAATGCCTCGGCAAATCATGTAGATTGGCAATGGTGCGATATTGCGTGCAGCCCCGAGCCCAATCGGGATCGAAATCAGGATGCCCACGACCGAGGCGGCCACGGTCATCACGATACTCTCCAGAAGGCCACTCCAAATATCTGACCACCGTGAAATGAAGTCTGGGCTGGTGAACGCAAGTACAAACGCCCACCCTCGGTCTAGCCCTTCATAGACACGGCCCCAATCAACTTCGATGGTCTTAAAGGCTGCGACCAGGTAGGCGAAAAAGCCAAGGAGCAAGGCCCATCGGAGGAATGGGTTTTTAATAAAGGCAGGCTTACGCCAGCCTTTTCCCAGCATGTCGTCTAACTCGCGATGGCTCATTCTGCAGCCTCGACATCTTCATCTTCGTCCACTTTTTCGATGGTTGCTTCCCAGTCTTCTTCCCCATAGATCTCGGTCAGCTTCTCAGGGGTAAGGCCTGTGGGTAGCCCATCATACACAATTTCGCCAAAGCGGAGTCCCACGACGCGGGGCACAAACATCTGAGCGAGCGCCACATCGTGGATATTAATAATGGCAGCCAATCCACGTTCCTGACATAACTCGGTGATGAGACGCATTATCTGACGGCTGGTCTTTGGGTCCAGCGACGCTGTTGGTTCATCGACCAACAGCAGTTTTGGGTTCTGTATCAAAGCGCGGCAGATGCCGACCCTTTGGCGTTGACCACCCGATAGTTCATCCGCCCGTTTATCCGCCATGTGCAACAGCCCCACCCGATCAAGCAGGCGGAAGGCTTCGTCCACATCAGACTGCGGATACCTCCGTAGAAAGCTGCGCCAGAACCCCACATAGCCCAGCCTGCCGGACAGTACATTTTCCATCACTGTCAGGCGTTCGACCAAGGCATATTCCTGAAAGATCATGCCCATTTCGCGGCGCGCCTTCCGCAATGCACCCGATCCGAGTTTGGTCAGGTCTACATCATCCAAAAGAACACCGCCGCTTGTAGGTTCAACCAATCGGTTAACACAGCGGATCATGGTCGATTTGCCCGCGCCCGAGGGCCCGATCAACGCAAGAACCTGTCCTTTTGGAACTTCAAGATCAATCGCCTTCAGCGCCTGATCTCCGGTCTTGTATGTTTTCGTCAGCTTTTGAAGACGCAGCATGAAATGCCCCAGATTAGGGAGAACAGCGGGCCCTTTCAGGCCCGCCTGATGAGCCAAAGGTTATTGGCAGGCGTAGGAGACGCCATTTGCTGCGTCAATTTTACGAATGACATCCCAGAATTCCTGATAGGTCATCTCAAGGAATTGGCCTTCGTTTGATTTCGAGAACTCAGCTTCAAGTGTCGTCCCCTCCCAATCGAAGCTGAAGAAGGCATTGCGGATCTTTTCCTGCAACTCGGGCGTCAGGTTGTAAACGGTGCCAAACCCAGTGGTTGGGAAAGTCTGCGACTTATAGATTGTAATGACATCATCCTCATTGATCACGTCACGGGAGATCATCCGCGATTTAACGGAATTCGCAATTGAGGCCGCTAAGTAGTCTTTGTTGGCAACACCTAGGATCGAGTTGTCGTGTTTGCCCGAATAGACAGGCTCAAAGTCGCGTTCGGGCAGAAGATCAAAGTCGCTTTTCAGGATCGCGGAAGGAGCCTTGAATCCCGAGTTCGATGTGGGCGATGTGAAAGCCAGTTGCTTTCCCTTGATGTCTTCAACCTTTTCGATGCCCGAACCCGGATAGGTGATGATTTCCATCTCGTAACCAAAATTACCGTCTTTTGAGGCCATGATCGTGAACGGACGGAACCCAGCGCAGTTTACGGCCAAAGGGTTGGAACCGGTGTTGAATCCCGCAATATGCAGGCGCCCTGAGCGCATCGCCTCGATCTGGGCTGCGTTATTCTGGACTGGAAAAAAGACAACGTCCTTGCCTGTTTCTGCTTTCAAATGGTCGAGAAAGTCTGACCACGCAGTTTTGTAAACGGCGGGGTCTTCAACCGGCGTGTAGGCAAAGATCAAGGTGTCTGGATCTATTTGTTCGGAAGGATCTGTGGGGATATCCGCGATCAAATCCCCGTCGGCATCACAAAAACGCTCGTCCAAGTCACCGCGTGGACAATCTTGCGCCGACGCTATTCCACTCATCGACATGAGTGCGATTGCAGATGCCCCAAGCAATAGTTTGATATCGATCTTCATGTTTTCCTCCCAGTCATGTGCGGTGCTTTTTAGCCGCTGTTAATCAGTCATTTCATGTCCATCCGGCGACTAGAACGTCGACCTCGGCGCCTTCAATAGCGTTACGCAATTCTCCTGTTGGTCTTCTGTCTGTGACTATGGAATCCAGGTCGTTAAGGTCTCCTACTTGAGACAGGCCCTTCCGGCCGAATTTCCCGGAATCAACAAGAAGGTGCCGTTTCTCGGCGCGCGTCAGCATCACCCTCTTTACTGCCGCAAAGCCCCGCACTGTTTCTGAAGGACCATCCGTCGAGAACCCGGAGGAACCGATCATGCACCGGTCGACGTTGAAACGGGACAGAAATTCCAGCGTCTCGGTTCCGATAGTCGCAGACTCAGTGGCCAAATATTCCCCTGGGCATAACAGGACTTGTGCAGCCCCATGGCCAAGGGTCATAGCTACGGGAATGGAATTGGTGATTACCGTGCAAGGGGTCCCAATATAAGCCAGTGCACGTGCCATCTCGATGGTGGTCGAGCCGGAATCGATCATGACCGTTTCACCGCTCTGGATCAGTTCAGCCGCTCTGACACCTATCCGTTCGCGCTCGTCAACCTGAGCGTTTTTCCGTTCATCCAAACCCGGATAGTGCCCTTGCGCTGGGGCCGATGCCCCCCCGTGTGCGCGCGCGATCAGACCGTCATTCGACAAAGCATCGAAATCTCTACGTACCGTCTCGTTGGAGACGTTGAACCGCTGGGCCAGTTCGGTGATGCGAACGTGCGGGCGCAGCTTCAGCTCCAACAATATCTGTTGGCGCCGGTCGGATTTCTTTACCCGGCTCTGGTTCTTTTCAGACATTTTGCCGCGCGTTTTTGTTTTGGACATCCGACGACCCGACTAGGCTTCGAAGTCTACTTTTGTGGGCTTTCGGTCATAATGCAATATTTTTTGTTGCATAACCCTCAGAAGGCTGTGAGAATTCGAGCGAACACAAGTACTTCGAAGCGCAAAGCAAAGATGCACAGGCTGATCAAAATCAGAATGCGAGCCAAGGCAAAGCGTTAACCGGCCAACTTGCCATTAAGACAGCTTCCATTTGGGTTTTGATCGTGTGGCATTGAAGGGCAGCATGAGCGACAGCGAAACGGCAGATCAGATTGCGGCGCTTCCGATGCGCTGGGACAAGACTGGCAAGTTGCGCGTTCTTATGGTCACGTCGCGGGATACCGGCCGGTGGGTTATCCCAAAAGGATGGCTAATGGACGGCAAAAAACCATGGCATGCCGCAGAAATAGAAGCGCAGGAAGAAGCGGGCGCGGTTGGTGCCATCTCGAAACGGCCGATCGGCCAATTTTTCTACGATAAGCGTTATCAAGGCAGAAGCAGCGTTCGCTGCCGCGTCACCTTATATCCGTTGGTCGTTGAAAAGCTGAAGCGACGCTGGAAAGAAGAGGGTGAGCGCACGCGTCACTGGTTTTCACCGGCAAAAGCCGCAAAGCTGGTCGAAGAAAAAGACCTGTCACAGTTGCTGAAAAATCTAACAGACAATCATGAAGTCAAATCGGTTGTGAAGAAGCTTCGAAAGGCTGCTTGAGGAAGAGCATAAGAGAACCGGGACGCCCGGACGCATTAAGCTCAAAGGGAGGAAAAAATGAGGAAATTGACATCCACTGCGGCTGGATCACTGATTGCCCTGACTGCGTCACTGTCGGCAGCACAGGCCGATAAGCTGACACTCTATTGTTCGGCGCAAGAAGATTGGTGCCAACTCATGGCACGCAGCTTTGAAGATGCGACTGGCATCGACGTCAACATGACCCGAAAATCGTCGGGCGAGACCTTTGCACAAATCCGGGCCGAAAGTTCGAACCCGAAAGGGGACGTTTGGTGGGGCGGTACGGGTGATCCGCACTTGCAGGCCGCCGAAGAGGGCCTGACAATGGAATACATGTCGCCGATGCGTGATCAATTGCACGATTGGGCGATTTCTCAGGCCGAAAGCGCGGGCAACAAAACGATCGGCATTTATTCAGGCGCGCTTGGGTATGGCTACAATGCCGACCTTGTCGCTGCAAACAATCTGCCCGAACCGGCCTGCTGGGAAGATCTGCTGAAGCCCGAATACAAAGGCCATATTCAGATGGCGAATCCGAACTCATCAGGTACGGCCTATACGACGCTGGCCTCAATGGTGCAGATCTTCGGCGAGGATGAAGGCTTTGAGTTCATGAAGGGCCTGCATTCGAATATCAACCAGTACACCAAGTCAGGCTCGGCACCGATCAAAGCCGCCGGTCGTGGTGAGAACACCATTGGTATCGTCTTCATGCATGACGCTGTGAAGCAGGCCGTTTCAGGATTCCCGATTAAGGTCGTCGCACCGTGCGAGGGCACAGGATACGAAATTGGCTCGATGTCGATTATTGAAGGAGCCCGCAACGAAGAAGAAGCGAAAAAGTTCTATGACTGGGCACTGTCACCCGAGGCCCAGAACCTTGCTCTTCAGGTCAACGCGTTTCAGGTACCTTCGAATAAGAGCGCGGAAACTTCGGATAGCGCGCCAGACATGAGTCAGATCAAGCTGATTGACTATGACTTCAAAAAGTATGGTTCGTCAGACGAACGGAAGCGTCTGTTGCAGAAATGGGACGAAGAGGTTTCGACTCTGCCGCAGTAAATGACTGACCGGACTTCAAAAACGACCCATCCGGTCCTGATCTTCTGGATCACGGCCGGGTGGGTCGGATTCTGCCTGTTGCCTTGGTATATGGTCGACGGTGGCCTTTGGTCGTTCGAGTGGCTTTTGGACGGCTACCCATTCGATGAGGATTATGCCCCCGCTGCGTTTCTGATTGGACAGGGTGAAAAACTATGGCTCGCTCCGCTCCTGATCGCACTCGCCCTGCCGCTTCTGGTGTTGAAGCGCCCCAAATCTGATCCACTTTACGCCAGAATACTGATCCTGTCAGGGGCGCTTGGCTTCGGCTGGCTGATCGCTCAGGGGTTCAGCATTGGCATCAGAGGCTTCAACTTCAATTGGTTGCAGGCGATGTTTGGCGAACTCGGCGACCGTCAGTTCGGAATGGGCTACGGTGCGATGATATGTGCCTCAAGTTTTCTGTTCCTGCTTACTCAGGGGATCGCGGCAAGGGGCGCCATTAACGGTGACGTCTTTGTCGTAAGCGCCATCGGTGGCGTTATTACAATTGTCACCGCTTTTGTCTTTTTTCCCATCGCGAAGATGTTATTCGCTGCCTTCATCACCGAAGAAGGCGCGTACTCCATCGCGGTATTCTTCTCGAAGTTTTTCGATGATCGACTGTGGGGTTTGGGGTGTTTTCATGGCGCGCGCTGTGGTGCCGCCTGGAATTCACTGTTCCTAGCCATCTTGGTCGGCGTCATCACCACGGTCCTGGGGCTTTGCTTTGCACTGGTCGTGACGCGCTCAGGCTTTCGCCATAAACGCGCGCTGCGGGCTCTGACCGTTCTGCCAATAATCACTCCGCCATTCGTGATCGGCCTGGCGCTGATCTTGCTTTTTGGCCTTTCTGGGTCGGTCACCCGGTTCTTTGCCGAGCTTCTCGGCACCCAGCCGACACGCTGGCTTTATGGAATGCCAGGCATCCTGATCGCGCAGACACTCGCGTTTACGCCAATCGCGTTTCTTGTTCTGATCGGTGTGGTTGAAGGCGTCTCTCCGTCGATGGAAGAAGCGGCCCAAACCCTCCGCGCCAGTAGATGGCAGACATTCAAGACGGTTTCCTTGCCCCTGATGCGGCCCGGTCTTGCAAACGCATTTCTTCTGGGCTTCATCGAAAGCATGGCCGATTTCGGCAATCCGCTTGTGTTGGGCGGGAATTTCGACGTGCTTTCGACCGAGATATTCTTCGCCATCGTTGGCGCTCAATACGATCAAGGCAGGGCCGCGGTTCTGGCTATGGTGCTGCTGTTTTTTACTCTTTCCGCCTTTTATGCGCAGCGTGTCTGGCTGGGGAAGAAAAGCTACACAACCGTCACCGGCAAAGGAGATGCCGGCGTTCATCCGCTGATGCCGACTGGCCTTTCAGTTCCGGTCCTGCTCATCGCTCTGGGCTGGGCGCTGTTCACAATTGTTGTTTATGCGATGATCATTTACGGCAGTGTCGTCGAGTTGTGGGGTGTCGATAACTCGCTGACGATCAAACACTATGTCACCGCATTCTCCGTACGTTTCGAAGAAGATAGCATTCGCTGGACCGGTGCCGCTTGGGACAGTTTCTGGACTACCATAACGATCGCGGCCATTGCTGCCCCATTGACTGCCGCCGTTGGTCTGGTGACCGCTTATCTGCTGACCAGGCAAAGTTTTGCAGGCAAGAACGCTTTCGAATTTGGAACAATGTTGTCCTTCGCTATCCCCGGAACAGTGATCGGCGTCAGCTACATCCTGGCCTTCAACGTTCCGCCAATTGAAATCACGGGTACTGGTGTCATTCTCGTTGTCAGCTTCATCTTCCGTAATATGCCGGTTGGCGTTCGTGCGGGGATAGCGAGCATGTCGCAGCTGGACCGCAGCCTTGATGAATCCTCGCTGACCCTTGGTGCAAACTCGTGGCAGACGTTCCGAAATGTCATCCTGCCGCTGTTGCGCCCTGCGATACTTGCTGCGCTTGTTTACAGTTTTGTCCGTGCCATGACGGCGATCTCGGCTGTCATCTTTCTGGTCAGTGCAGAATATGACATGGCGACCAGTTACATCATCGGTCGGGTCGAGAATAACGACTATGGCCTTGCGATCGCCTATTCGACGACGCTGATCTTTGTGATGCTCGCGGCGGTCGGTTTACTGCAACTACTCGTTGGCCGGGTCCAGATTGGTCGACGCACGCAACACGGAACGGAGGCATCGCGATGACCGACACCAAAATCGGTTCCAAGGCCGCCCCGGTACGCTTTGAGAACGTGTCGAAAGTATTCGGTAAGGACGTCGTCGCCGTCGACAACATCAACCTGCATGTCGAGGCAGGAAAACTCGTCACATTGCTTGGTCCGTCAGGTTGCGGAAAAACAACGACTCTGCGCATGATTGCTGGGTTAGAGATGGCAAGTTCGGGCAAGATCCTAATTGGTGATCGGGATGTGACCAAATTGCCCGCCACCGACCGCGATGTTTCCATGGTGTTCCAGTCCTACGCGCTGTTCCCTCATATGAGCGTGTTGGAGAATGTGAAATATGGCCTCACATTCTCGGGCTTTGCAAAGGATGAAGCCCGCAGCCGCGCTCTATATGGATTGGAACTGGTCGGTCTTCAGGGGTTCGACAACCGTCTTCCCTCTGAACTCTCAGGGGGCCAACAACAACGTGTTGCCGTCGCCCGCGCGCTGGTTCTTGAGCCTCAGGTTCTGCTGTTCGACGAGCCGTTGTCCAATCTCGATGCCAAGCTTCGCCGTCAGGTGCGAGAGGATATTCGGGCAATCCAGCAAGATCTTGGTTTGACAGTTGTTTACGTGACCCACGATCAGGAGGAGGCACTGGCGGTCTCGGATGAGATTGTTGTCATGCGCAACGCAGCGATCGCCCAAATGGGCACACCACGCCAGCTTTACGATGCCCCGAACGACCGATTTGTTGCCGATTTCATAGGTGAGGCAAACCTTTTGAATTGCCAAATCGTCGATATCAATGGAGACGCGGCAACGATAGAAATAGAAGGCTACCGCCACACGCTGCCACGTCGCGGTTTGTCAGAAGGAAACGCAACCATTGCTGTGCGACCCTCACGCCTGGTGATCGGCTCAGACCAAGGCATACCAGCCAAGGTGGCTAAGGCGACCTATGTTGGCGTTCGGATGGAATATACGCTGATCGGTGCATTCGGTCAGGTTTTTGCCGTACACGATGACGTCGATGCGCCGCTTGAACCCGGCACCGAAATCAGAATGGGTTTTGCTGACAAAGGGCCCGTTCTTTTACCGGATTAAATGCCGAAACTCATAATCATCACACACCCCGAGGTCTCTATCGATCCGGCCGTCCCGATAACTGAGTGGGGCTTGAATGCCTTGGGCCGTAAACGCGCTGCTGAATTTGCAACCAGTGGAATCCTGTCCAACGTCACGCAGATATGGACCAGTGGCGAGCGGAAAGCCCGCGAAACAGGTGAGATTCTTGCTGCACCACGAACGCTGCCCGTGAATTGCAACTTGGGTCTTGGTGAGAACGACCGCAGCGCAACCGGTTACTTGCCTCGATACGATTTCGAGGCAGCGGCCAATGTTTTCTTTGCTCAGCCGGAAAGTAGCTATCGCGGTTGGGAAACAGCGACCGAAGCACAGATACGCATTCATCGGACAGTCACTGAGATTATCCAGTCGCATGATGCCGGGGATCTTGCAATCGTAACGCATGGAGCAGTGGGCACATTGCTTTGGTGCGCACTCTCGAATTGTTCGATAGACCGCAAGCACGACCAACCCTCACAAGGCCATTTCTGGCAGGCTGATTTAGCTACGCTCAAGCCCGATTCATGTTGGGTCTCTTTGGCATAGGCGCTAAGCTTTCCAAGCGTTCTCTGCGATCTCACACAACGTCTCGAACACATCTGGTGTCCCCACGATCACGCGCCCGCCGTCTCGGATCATCGCATCGGCGTTCTGATCCTCGACAACACCACCCGCTTCCGAAACCAGCAATTGCCCAGCCAGACAATCCCAAGCATTCATGTGCTCCTCCACGTAACCCAGAAGGCGCCCGGCAGCGACGTAAGCCAGAGAAAGCGCTCCGCTGGCGTTTCTGTGAAACATCGCCCCTTGCTCGATCAGATCCTCGATAACGGGTAAGACATGACGGCTCTCAATCCGGTTCGAGTATCCCACAGCAACAGTTCCGTCGTGCAACGGCACTCCTAACGCGACGCTTATCGGTGAACCGTTAAGTGTCGCTGTTTCTCCGCGAGTTGCGACAAAAGTTTCATCTACATTTGGATCATGGATCACACCAATCTCCGTTTGGCCTTCAGTGACACCAGCCAGAACAATGGTCCATGCAGGAATCCCGTTCACGAAATTCGTGGTCCCATCAATTGGATCGATGACCCAGTCAAAGTCACTCTCTCCGGCTACCGCGCCATGCTCTTCACCGTATACGCCATCTTTGGGCCACGCCTCCGCGATCCTTTGACGAATGAAAGTCTCGACGTTCCTGTCCGCCTCGCTCACCCAGTCCTGAGCGCCTTTTTGATCAACAATAAGATTGACCCGATCTGCAAAGAACTTTTTGGCAAGTAGCCCAGCCTCCTCGCAGACTTCGGTGGCAAAGTCTCTGCGTTCTGAAAGTCGAGACATAGGTGCTCCTTTTTCGGTTGGAGAGTTGCCCAAAAACATTGTAGGCCAAGCGAAGACTTGGCAACCACATAGTCTTTTCGCTTGCTTCAGGTGCCAATATTGGCTCCACAAACCCTGAGTTCTTAGTGTCTACGATCTTCTCCGCGATCAACCTCCCGATCGATAGCTCTCTAATTTCCGTTTGCATTGGATGTAGAACCGACTTGCAGAAGCGCAGATAAGATCCTGAAACACCCACCCTTTGAATGTCGGCTTACTTGCCGGCGCTCAATTTGGTCTGTGCGTGCAACAAAGGTCGGCACTCCATTCGAACCGCAAATCTGAAGTGTCCGCATTGGGCTGCGAGCGGCCCATCATGCAAGTCGCAGAGAAATGTAACACGAGCCCAGAGCGGAAGTGCAAACGGCAAACTTTGCCATCTTACGGCAGAAGATAAATTCGCCCATCACTAGAGGGGTTGAGTTTTCTCCAATCGAGCGGTTACGCTGTAAGTCCCTTACAATTCAATTGCATGACCCTTTTCCGTGAAACCCTGTCTCAACATTTACGCGAGGTTCCGAATTGCAAAAGTTTAGCAAACTCAACGTAGGTGCTCTGGCCGTTGTCTTCCTTTCACATGCATTGATTGCTGCCCCTCTTGAAGCGCAGGAAGCCGCCCCGGAGACGTATGCGCTGGAAGCAGACGTGGTTTATGGATAGGGAGTCGTGACGAAAGAGGGTAAGGAGGTTTCGCGCGACTTGTGGATGGATATCTATCATCCGACCGAAGCCACAGCCACAGCCACGCCGCGACCTGCTGTAGTCCTCACCTTCGGCGGCGCATTCCATCGCGGCAGTCCGCGGCTTACGTTTCAATCGGGTGGTGCTCAGGATACCTCGATGGGCAATTATTGCCGTCGGTTTGCCGCGCGGGGCTATACGTGCTTTGCAATCGATTATCGGCTGACACCCGAAGGGCCTGTGCCATCAGGGGAAGGTTATCAAGCAGATTGGATCGCACCCGAAAGTCTGTTGCCACTATTGCCCCAAGCCAACCACATTCGGGGCACTATGGACCTGCCGCCGCTTGATTTCAGCATCCCCGAACAAGAGAAGACAATGGTTGATGGTGTGATCTCGGCCGCCGAAGATTTGCGCAAGGCTGTGCTGCATATCCGGGAATCCGCTGCCACTTACAATGTCGACCCGAACCGTATTGTGCTTGGCGGGTTTTCCGCAGGCGCAGTGACGTCTTGGAATGTTGCACATGGCATGGGAGTTCCTGTCTCCGGTGTCTTTCTCCTTTCCGGAACAGATGCCGGGTTTGACGTGAACAAGGCGGTTACAGCTTCGTCAGACAGACCGCCGATACTCATGTTCATGGGTCAGTATGATCTGGCTGGCGCGTTGTCTTCAGTTCCCCTCCTTATCGCTCACTACGAAGAAGTAGGTGTGGAGCATGAGTTTGCGTGGGTGCCGGGCTTTGGCCATTTCTATCCTGCTGGCGCAGCCAGCTTGGGTGGCGATGCAGTGAGCATGTCCGTGGAAGGTCGGATTACCGAGTTCCTCGAACGTGTCATTGGCACCGGGCAATGACGTCAGGCAATGTCATTCAGAGGCGCTGACTATGAAAGACGAGACGCAACTTCGTCGGCATCTAGGAAATTGCAAAGTCTACGTTTGAATGTCTTCTTTGGGCTGCGAGCAGGCGTAGGCCGCCGGTGGGCCAAAGTCAGGTTTGTCCGCAAAACGGTCATTAAGACAGAACGCAGCGAACGGCTGCTCTGAGCTCGAAGCGGTCATTCAAGAAAAAAGTTGCGTAAATTGCAATGCTCGATTCATAGCATTTCCCACCAGACTTCAGGCATTTCGCGGTCCGGAGATTTGCGGCTCTGCTGGGCCATGTCGTGGCGTCGGCGAGCGCACTTCAGGAATCCAAATGTCAAGGCGCGCAAAAGATTGTTTTTTGTGTTATTAACTGTGGATGTTTCAAATGCCGGGGGAACTCTATGGAACCGACTGAGCAAACTGTGGACAACGGCGTCAACGTTGGCGCACTTCTCGAAGCACGTGAAGCACTGACTGCCACGCCGGAAGCCGCAAGGTTCAAGTGGCGCGCCGACTGCGAATGGAAGAATGGCACGCACAGCCACTCAAGCGTCGAAAGCTTCTTCGGCCTCGGCGAAGAGCAGCGGCACCGCAAGGTGTTTACATTCAATTCGGATCATCCGGAGCTGTTCGCCTCCGAGGACCATGGAGCGACACCGGTTGAGTACGTGCTGGTGGGACTTGCCAGTTGCCTGACTGCAGGCGTAGCCGCGGTTGCGCAACACCGAGGAATCCAGCTGCGCTCGGTGAAGGCGGCACTTGAAGGTGACATGGATGTGCAGGGTATTCTCGGGATCGATTCCGATGTCCGAAATGGCTTTGACGGCATCAATGTGATTTATCAAATCGATGCCGACGCAAGCCGTGAGGATATCGAGGCGCTGGTGGCGCAATCGCAAAAGCGCTCGGCAGTCTTCGACATCATCACGAATCCGACGAATGTCTCGGTGACTGTGAAGTAGAGGGCCGGGCTTTAGAAGCATTCGATGTCTGATCGCCTGACCACAGTCGTCGTGATCGGCGCCGGCCACGCCGGGCTTGCCATGAGCCGATGCGTCGCCGAGCGCGGTATCGATCACGTTGTTCTTGAACGCGGCGAGGTGGCGAATTCTTGGCGAACCGAACGCTGGGATTCGCTTCGTCTGCTGACGCCGAACTGGTGCAGCCGGCTGCCCGGTTACGCATATGGCGGCGACGATCCCGACGGTTACATGAACATGGCTCAGGTGATCGACTTCATTGGCGAGTATGCCACTGTAATCTCGGCCCCGGTGGAGACGGGTACGACGGTAACCTCAGTTCGGGAGGCAGACCCCGGCTTTCGGGTCGAGACCGATCGCGGGGCCTGGCACTGTCGCGCCGTTGTCCTGGCTTCGGGCGCCTGTAACATTCCGGCTGTTCCGAAGCTGGCAGGTGACCTTCCCAATGATATCCTGTCGATCGACACCAAGACTTACCGCAGACCTTCAGACCTGCCGGACGGGGCTGTCATGGTGGTCGGCGGATCGGCGACCGGCACACAGCTTGCCCGCGAGATTCACCGTTCCGGGCGGCCCGTGGTCCTTTCAACTGGCGAACATGTACGTCTGCCACGGGTCTATCGGGGCCGTGATATTCTGTGGTGGATGGATGCCTGCGGGCTGCAGGACGAGACCTATTTCGAGGTCGAGGATCTCGAACGCGCGCGCACCGTGCCCTCGCTGCAATTGACGGGCACAGACACGCGCGACACGTTGGATCTGAATGCGCTGACGGATGAAGGGGTCAGGCTGGTTGGCAAGCTTGCAGGCCTGCGCGACGGCTCAGCGCTGTTCTCCGGTTCGCTTAATAACGTCTGTGCGTTGGCCGATCTCAAGATGAACCGGCTTCTCACGACCGTTGATGAATGGGCCACCGAAGCAGGACTGGACAGCACGATGCCCGATCCGCACCGGTTCGAGGCAACCCGCGTACCGAATCGTCCGCCGCTAACCATGAAACTGCGTGCCGAGGGGATCCGCTCGATCGTCTGGGCGACAGGCTACCGCCCCGACTATTCCTGGCTGCATGTCCCTGTCTTCGACCGCAAGGGCCGGGTCCGACACAACGGTGGCGTGGTTGATTGGCCGGGAATGTACCTGATGGGAATGCAGTTTCTGCGCCGACGTAAGTCCTCGCTGATCGATGGGGCCGGGGAAGATGCGTACGATCTGGCTGCCCATTTGGCAGACTGGCTGGACGGGCGCGTGCAATCGGCCTGAGCGCTATTCCGGAAGACCAGCCAGGTGAAGGCTGTCAATCAACTCGTCGACGAGTTTCGGGTCAACGAACATAGGGTTCTTGCGAACGGCACTGAGCGAATAGCGGGGGATATCGGCCAGAAGTTGGTCGATGGCGCGCTTCGCCTCATCCATCCGACCGAGCCGGGCGTTCGCGCAGGCCAGAGTGACCAGCGCTCCGAATAATCCGGGGTCGCTTTGCAGTCCCCGGTTCGAGAGATCGATGGCCTTTTCGTATTCGCCACGGAAGAAATAACCGTGACCAATCGCATCGAGCAACCAGCTACCCCGGAAGTCCCGTGGCGTGCTTTTGAGCGCCGTCTGACAAGCCTTGATGCCCTCTTCGAGTTCGCCGCACATGATCAACGAATGTCCGAGTACGGCGTGGCCCTCGGCATAGTAAGGATTAAGCTCGATCGCGCGCCGGGCAGAGGTCACGGCGTCCTTCGCCTTGCCAGTGTACATCAGTACACAGCCAAGCGCCTGGTTCGCTTCGGGGCTTGCCGGTGCCATCCGAATGGCTCTGTTGGCGAGGTCCAGTGCCCGGCGGAAACCCTCTCGCGCCGGCCGCGTCCAGCCATGAGTTGCCATCTGCCCATGGCAGAGTGCCAACAGTCCATAGGACATAACGAAATCCGGCTCCAGTTCGATCGCCTTGTCGAGGTGTGTGATCGCCTCCTCCAGCGCCGGCTTGGTCATTGAGAAATAGCCGCGCAGTGCCAGCAGATAGCGGTCCCATGCGGTGTGGTCCTGGTTTTGCTTCAGCAAGACATTCGATACTTCAGCTTGCATTATTTCCGGTCCGAGCGTCGACGCGATACGCGTAACGACATCGTCCTGAGCCTCGAACGGATCTGCCATGTCTGCATCCAGCATGTCGGCCCACACGTGGCCCTGACGCTCTGTCTCGATCAACTGGACGTTCACCCGCGCCCTCTTGTCGGCCGAGCGAACGCTGCCTTCGAGCACATAGCGAACGCCAAGTTCCCGTCCGACGCGCTTCACGTCAACGGGCTGGCCCTGATATCGGAAGGCGGCATTGCGCGCAGCCACAAACAACCAGTCAAAACGCGACAGCCCGGTCGTCAGATCCTCGCTGACACCATCGCAAAAATATCGCTGATCGGAATCGCCCGACAGATTGTCTAATGGCAAGATTGCGATCGACGGTCGGACCGTCACGGCCGACGCCGCAGTCGCAAACGGCATCGTGATGCCTCCGGCTGGCTTCACCTGATAGACCCGGACCGGCTCGGCGATGTTTTTGACAGTCTGTTCACCGAGGTCTTCGAATTTGACGTCGACTTTGCTCTTGACCTGGTCGTAGACCGAACCGGCGATGCATATGCCGCCCGGATCTGCGATTGCCTCAAGCCGGGCCGCGATATTGACGCCGTCGCCGAAGATGTCGCCGCGATCGATGATGATGTCGCCCAGATTGATGCCGATGCGAACCAAGATGGCCTTGGCCTGGGGCAGATCGGCATTGCGTCTTGAAAATCCCGCCTGGATATCAATTCCGCACTCAACGGCATCGACGACGCTTTGGAACTCGACGAGCGCGCCATCTCCCATCAGCTTGACAACGCGCCCACTGTGGCCTGACACCGAGGGATCCAGGATAGACTTCTGGCAGTCCAGCAGGGCGGCATATGTTTCAACTTCATCCGCCGCCATTAGTCGGCCGTAACCAACGACGTCGACCGCAAGAATCGCCGATAGCCTTCTTCGAACTCGTTCCTGAGACATCCAACCGCGCCATAGCTGTTCGAACCACAATAATCTGGAGATCGACTGGATGCCAACCAATCATTCCAAGCCTGTCTGATGGTTCACTCTGGAAATTCGCGAGGAACATACAGAATCTGCAAAAGCAATTTGTAACTTCTGAAGCCATCGCCGCCGTGCTCAATGTACGACGACGGCTTTGTCCGCATAGCAGTCGTTCACGCCAGATGCAGCGTACGAGTGCACCGAGCCCAACGCAGACCAGCGCCAAAATCCATAATTTTCTCGCACCGGCGATAGCTTCAAACGTCGGTCAGTTTTACCATAGTAGCAGGCTTGTTTTTTGCGCCTCGAAACCTTTTGGCGTCGGAAAAAGCGAGCGCATCCTGGCAACAAGTTCGATCTCACCATCCAGCATCTTTCGGACAGTGTTTAACCAGTTATTGAAAGTTTCAGATTCCCAATGATCCTGGACCGCGGCTTCGTTCCTGAACACTTCGTAGAAATAGAAACGATTTGGGTTTGTTTCATCCACCATAATATGAAACTGAAAGACTTCGGGTTCTTCACTGACAACATTTTGCGCTTGGAAGATGCTGGCGTCCAAAAAGGGCTGCCGATACTCAGGTTTTACGTTGATCACGAAGAACCCACCAAACATTGCATCTTCCATATTTGTCTCCCTCATTGATCTAAAAGCGGCGAAGGTCGCAAAACACACCTGTCCTGCTGAATGGCGTTAACCTACAGCACTGCGATACCCATGAACCTAAGCGGGTATCCTTTCTTTATCTGCTTCACCCCATCCTAGCGCGCGTGCAAGTTCGTGTGACATTGTGGTAAGTGTCTGCCCAATCTTTTCTCGCCTCGAAGGTGTAAACACCCGAAGAGACGCCGTAGCGCCGATTGAAAGCGTCGCACCGACACCAGTTTTAGTCAGCGTTGTTGCGACAGAACTGATTCCGCGCTCGAGCTCTTCAACACATTCGGCATACCCTTTGGCTCGAATGACATCGAGTTCCGCGGCCAGTTCCTTTGGGTCTGTAATCGTGCGATCTGTGTACCGCTTAAGCTGCCCATCCAATCGGTCTAGAGACAGCAGCTCAGGCGACACGGCGGCGATTGCCTTGGCGCAAGAGCACGCGTGCATTGGTCGTTTGCCCATACCTGGATGAAGAAAAGACACGCCCGTCTGCGGTGTCTCCACATGAATAATCTCAACCCAATGGCCCCGTAACCGAGACAAGAAAAACGCAGCGCCGTAGTCATTCGCGGCACCAGAGAGGACAGGCGCAATCACTTGCAAAAGAGCGGGATCAGAGTGATCGCTCAACGTGATACGCTTTAGCCTAATCCCAATCGCGAACTCACCACGGGTTGGTGATTCAAGGAGGCCAGACAAAACAAGGTCTTGAACCAGCCTGTAGGCCGTCGGTTTAGGTATATCGGACTGAGCACAGATATCCGCTACGGACGCACGTCCTTTTTGACCCACGATTTCCAAAATCAGCGCTAATCGTTCGAGATGCATTTTTCTCACTTTATGATAACTAAGTTTTCGATATACGATACAATTTAAGGAATCAAGGGAGGAGCACTCGATGGATGGACAATGCTGTGGACCGGGCTTCAAAAGTCCGCAAGAAGCCATCAAAGCCCCCCGAGAAAAGCTACTCTACACGATCGCCATCTACACCGGGACAGGGATCCAGAAACCTGATTACCTTGCTACAGTGGATGTCGACCCTGACAGCCCGACCTATTCTCAGGTAATACATAGGCTGGAAATGCCGGGGATTGGGGACGAGCTTCACCACATGGGGTGGAACGCCTGTTCGTCCTGTCACGACGACGGCTCGATGTCCCGCAAATACCTGATCTTGCCGGGCGTACGCTCTAACAACCTTCACATCGTTGATACAGCCACTGACCCGCGTGCGCCGCGGTTGCATAAGATCATCGACGGGGCCGAGATCAAGGCCAAGGCAGATTTATCGGGCCCGCATACGGTGCATTGTTTGGGCTCGGAAATCATCATTTCCTTCCTTGGAAATGCCAAGGGTGAGGCTCCTGGAGGCTATCTGCATCTCGACAAAGAGTTCAACATCGTTGGTCGCTGGGAAACCTCGATGGGCGATATCAAATTCGGCTATGACTTCTGGTACCAACCACGCCACAACGTGATGGTCAGTTCAGAATGGGCTGCGCCCAATACCTTCATGCCAGGCTTCGATCTGGAAGAAGTTGGCCATCTGAAATATGGGCGGGAGCTGCATTTTTGGGATTTTGAAAAGCGCGAACCGGTCGAAAGCTTCTATTTGGGTGAAGACGGGCTGTTGCCACTGGAAGTCAAGTTCCACCATGACCCCGACAGCACGCATGGGTTCTGTGGCGCAGCTCTTTCGACCAATGTGATCCATTGGTGGCAAGACGATGCTAAAAAGTGGCAGTGGGAAAAGATCATCGATGTCGAAAACGAGATGCACCCCGAATGGCCGATCCCGTTGCCAGGGGTGATGTCGGCGATCCTGATCTCGATGGACGACAAATACTTGTACCTGAACAACTGGCTGCATGGAGATATGCGCCAGTATGACATCACCGACCCGCATAATCCCAAGCTGACCGGCCAAGTGTTTATGGGGGGCCTTTTGGGTAAAGCTCCGATCGTTAACGGGGTCGAGGTCGCGGGTGGTCCGCAAATGTTCCAGCTCTCTCTCGACGGACGAAGGCTTTATGTCACGACCTCGCTGTTCTCGACTTGGGACAATCAGTTCTATCCCGAGATCCGCGAAAAGGGCGGGGTTATGGTGATGATCGATTGCGACCCTGAAAACGGTGGCATGAAGATCAATAAGGATTTCATTGTGGACTTTGGCGCAGAACCGAATGGTCCATCGCGCTGTCACGAGAGCCGGTATCCGGGCGGTGATTGCACAAGCGACATCTGGCTATGACTACGTATACCGTGACGATCGCGAACAGAGATGGCGCGCAATATTGTGTGGATGCGCGGCGTCCACTTTTGGAAACGCTGAGAGAACAAGGCGTCGACTTGCCTTTTGGGTGCAAGTATGGCGGCTGCATTACCTGCGCAGCAAAACTAAAGACTGGCGCGATCGATCAACGCCGACAGGTTGCGCTGAATAATCGGCAAATCGCGAACGGCTATGTGATCCTTTGCGTCGCGCGTCCGACATCCGACATCACGCTTGAGATCGGGGTCGAGAGCCATGACAAGCTGTACCGCAATCCGTTTCTCGACCCTCTCAAACCCCACGAACTCAAGGCTGACATTGCGACGCCGAAGGAAGGTTAACCGATGCCCGAAGCAGATATTGACCGCATCTACGATTACGACCCCAAATACCTCGCCGACATCCTGCAGTCGGTTAAAACCATTGCAATGGTGGGGGCTAGCGCGGACAAAACGAAATTTAGCTATGGCGTTCTGCGACAGCTGAGTGAAATCGGCTATGATATTCTACCGGTGAATCCTAACCCGAATGTTTCGGAAATTAGAGGGCTCAAGGTCTACCACTCGCTGGAAGAGATCGACAAAAATGTTGATATGGTTGACGTTTTTCGCCCGAAGGAAGAGTTTTATGCCTTTGCCGAGAAGGCTATCGCAATCGGGGCAAAAGTTCTTTGGGGTCAAATCGGTGTGTACGACGACAAAGCAGCGCAACTCGCCGAAGCGGCGGGCCTTAAAGTCGTGATGAACCGATGCCCCAAGATTGAACTCTTCCGCCCGTTTTGGAAGCCGCGCCTGGACCTAAAGATATGATGGAAATTCGATTGGTAGCGACCTCCTCAGCATCCAATAATGGTGCCAATTGAGATACTGTGCTTACGGAAGAGAAGACACGTAATCCAGCCCGCTTTGCGAAATCCAGGTTCTCTAAACCCAAGAATGGCCGTTTTGTTTATAGAACCAACGGCCACCTTGTCCACGAACCAGATATTTAGGTTACATCCCAGCGCTGCGCAGCGGCGAACGGCAGCTTTGTCCTGCCGCGACCTGGATAAGCGGTTACGACGATTGTTGGATCATACCAGCATTTGTATAAGTAATTGCCGCGTGGGTTGACGCTGAGCCCGACCATCTAAATGGAGGACGAAACATGGGCAGCCGTTTAGCAGTGATCATCGTAGCGGACATTGTCGGTTATTCCGGGATGATGGCCCGCGACGAAAAGTCAGGGATAGCGACAGTCAAAGAGATCAACGACGCCAAGCTGGTTCCGATCTGCGATCGCCATGGGGGCGAAATCCTCAAGCGTTTGGGCGACGGATGGATCATTGCATTCGGGTCGATCATGGCGGCTCTGGAATGTGCCACTGAGATACAGAGTAAGCTGGCCAAACAACCAATGAAAAAGTTACGTATCGGCGGCCATTTGGGTGAAATTACCGAGGATGAAGACGAATTTTATGGCACCGGGATCAACCTTGCGGCCCGGCTCGAGGCCGAGGCACCACCTGGCGGCATCATGATTTCGCAAGACCTCTTTCGACAGCTTAGCGGCAGTCTGGCAGCACAATTCGAAAGCGCGGGGCTGCTCGAGTTAAAAAACATTCCCGACCCGGTCGAGGGTTTTTTTACTGGTCGCCTAAGACAAAGGTCGCACCGGAAGAGGATAAGCGCCCCGTCATCGTCGTGGTGAAGATAGAGTTCGGGCCAAATGACGAAGAAACCAAGGCCGCAGCGCTGGAGTTGCGTGACCAGCTCTTGATGAACCTGTCGAAACGCACCGGTATTCGGGTTGTGGACGCGCTCACGGCGATGACGCTTGACCCAACCTATTTTCTGCGCGGCAGACTGCGGATGGCGGCGGGCAAAGCGCGGCTGAGTATATCTCTGGTGCTGTCTGAAACCGGCGAGCCTTCTTTCTCGCAGAACTATCAAGGTGAAACTGCGGACATCTTTGCGTTCTTCGACGAAACGGCTGCACAAGTAAACGCGGATATCCGCAACCACCTGAACAATTTTGATGCCGAGCGTGTGAAACATATGCCGATCGAGGAAATGGGCATATCCGACCTTCTGGCACGCGTCGCGAGCACCGGTCAGTCAGGCAAACACAAAGAATGGCTCGACGCCAGGAAATATCTGGACCGGGCGCTGGAACTGAACCCGGACCATCCGATGGTTCTGGCGATGTCGTCTATGGGGGATATCCTGTTTGCCCGAACGAGGTTCGAGGAAATTGAACCCTGCAAAGCCGAATTGCTGGAAAGCGCATTGAACCTCGCGTTGGTCTCAATGCCCAAAAGCGATTACCTGTTTGCCGTTCGCGGTATGTGCTATTTGTTCGGCAAAAAGGATTTCAAAAGCGCCAAGCGCGACTGCCATCACTCGCTGAAGCTCAACCCGACCTATTATTTTGGCCGCTTAATCCTCTCCATGGTTGAGATCGCGGAAGGCAAATTCGACGATGCTCTTGCAACGTTGGAGCAGGTGGAGGGGTTGGCAACCGAGAAGTCCTATGAACCAATGCGGCAGGTCAATCTCGCGGTCTGCCTGTATTGTTCCGGCGACTTTCAGGGCTGTGCCAATGCTCTGGACAGCGTTATCCAGCTTCAGCCCGGCTTCTGGACGCTCCATCGGTTCAAGGCAATCGTACTGAGAAAACTTGGCGACACTGACGCCGCCGCAGCAAACGACGCCGTTGCCGATGCTCTGTCAAAAGAACCGACGATGTTCTTTCTCAAGCCGTTGCTGCGAGCCGAGCGCGCCGCCCTGCTGGAAGCTCTCGTCCCAACAGAAGGTTTCTAGTCGTGGGAAATGCGGTGGCAGGCAGCTGCCTCAAAAACGGAAGCCACCCTGACCTGGCCTTATTTCATGTCGGCTCTGTCCGCTCAGCGGTCATTAGAGAAAATTCTGCGAACGGCTGCTCTGAGCCCAAAGCTGCCTTTCAACAAGTGTCGAAAATGCTGCGTTGCAGCCAAGCGAACCCGCCGTTTGCAGTGTGTGCAGAAAACTATCACGTGGGATCCAAAAATCGCTTTGAGTTTGCGTAAGCAACTTGGCATCGTCACATTGAGACCAGGTTTACCCAAAAATATTGGGAGAGAATTCAATGAAACGCCTGTTCCCGTCTTTGCCGGACAACGCAACACTTGGTAGTGTCTATCAAGCTTTTCCCGATAAGCTTTCTCCACTTTGTGCGTACGAAAGCCTGGTTATGAGGGGAAAGAGCGATCTGTCGGTCGCCGAACGTGAATTAATCGCAGCCTATGTCTCGGGCTTGAATGCTTGCGCGTATTGCCATGGGGCGCACATCGTTTTTGCCAAGGCATACGGTATTGAGGTCGAGACAATTGAGTCGCTGATGGAGGACCGCGATACGGCACCAGTCGAGGATCAGCTTAAACCTTTATTGGCATATGTCGAAAAGCTCACTGTCTCGCCATCGCAAATGACTGAATCAGACGCAAAAGCGGTGTATGACGCAGGCTGGTCGGAGAGTGCATTGTTTGATGCCATCCAAGTTTGCGGCGTGTTCAATCTGGTGAACCGATTTATAGAAGGAACAGGTGTCCAAAGCCCTGGCAACGATCCAAGACAAGCCGATGAGGCCACTTTGGAACGATGCCGCAGCGAAACCTTCTACACTGATTTCGGACGGGAGAACGGCCTCGATATCTCTTGATTTGTAGTTGTGCCAGACCGCAGAGCAGAGATTGAACGGAAGTGACATAGTGTGTGCACCGAGCCCAAAGCTGACGTTACTTATCCCGGCCATGCAAAAGTCTGCGATGACCTCATAAGTGCATCAAGTGCAGGCGAATGTTTTCGGCCGGGAACTGTAAAGGCCGCGATAGTTCTTGAAACTTCTGGCTCAACAAGCGGGCGCTGCATCAAGCCCGGTAGAGTAACCGAGTACTCAGGCATAAAGGCAAAACCAATGCCCGCAGCAACCATTGCTTGTACCCAATCTTCTCGCTCAGACCTGAAGCGAGCGTACAGCTCAACGCCTTTTGACTGACAAACCGACATTACCATCTCGCGCAACTCACAGGCCAAGCGGTCAACGTAGTTTTCTTGTGATAAGTCTTGGAGCGAAACTGAGTTGAGTTGTCCAAGGCGGTGTTCCGGCGGGAAAACAACCACATATCTTTCGTCGTAGAGTGGTCTAGTCCTGAACTCCTCTTCAAGCTCTTCAGTCAGGGTCATTAAAGCAACATCGATATCGCCATCGGCAAGTTTTTTCTTTAGGTCCGACACGCTTGCTTCGTTGACAGACAACTCCAATCCGCTGTGGTTTTTCTCGAATTGAGCTAAAAAGCGAGCAAGGCGAACGTGCCCAATTGTTGATAGGACACCCAAGCGCAGCGGTACTTTTTCCAGCAAACGAAAATTCTGAGCCAGCGCTTGTGTAGCTGCTGCTTCGTCGACGATGTGCTGTAGATGCGGCAGCATAGACTTCCCAAAGTCGCTAACCAGTATTTTCCTACCTTCCCGATGGAAAACCTGTGCGCCCAGTTCGGTTTCTAGTGACTTGACGCCCTTGGTAAGCGCTGGTTGGCTCACATTGCATTCTGCAGCAGCTTTGGTGAAATTCAGATGCTTTGCGGCAGATAAGACATATCTAATCTGAGACATCTCCATGTTGGGGCACCTCGTCACTGAAAGCTAATAACAATCATGACGCAGGATACACCGTTTTATCCAAACCTGGAGTTATTAAGTCATAAGGTATTGATAGTTCCCCGAGCCACCGCTCCGTGATGCAATAGGCGCACTAGTTTTGACTATTCGGAAAGGGAGCGAAATGTCTGTTTTTATGGTCGAAAGAAACCTTAAGGGTATCAGCATGGATGACTTGGGTGCAGCTCAAAAAGCCGCGATAGCAACAGCACAGAAAATGACAGCAGAAGGCGACAAGATCAGCTATGTTCGTTCAACATTTGCTCCCGAAGACGGGCGCTGCATGTGCTTGTTTGATGGTGAAAGCGCCGATCAAGTTCGTCGATTGAACGATACCGCTGGGCTTCCTTACGAAAAGGTCGTAGCCGCAATGGACCTTACCCCGTAACGGCTTGTAATATTGATTGCTTTTTGGGCCCTGAGTATATGCTCATGGGCCCTTGGCAATGGTTGAGCAGCTCGGCAGGGAGGTGCAGGTTCGTCCAGCAGATACTTGGTACACCGAGTTTTGCGGAAGCGCAGCATCATCTCCAATGCAGACTAGAACTCATCTCGTTTTAGCTTCTTCGAAAGACTAGCTCAGGCTCCCTGGAGTTCTGCTTACACAATGCGACCACAGACTGCCGGATGGATCACTTGGTCAACCTGCGCGACTGTTTGCATTGGACGCTGCAGTACAGAAGGGAACTCGGGCTAAGGCCTGCCCTCGCCATCCCAATACTCTTGATCAGGCCTTTGATATCCAGCCCCTTGATAGCTGTCATAGCTGCACACCCTCACAACAATAATTACAAAGAGTGCTATGAGGATTGCCCTGGCAGTTGGGGTTTGGAGCAAGTACTTCATTATTCATTTTTAATTTTGCGAGAGTGAAATGGCAAAGAAGTCCTGCGCCCCTTCATTCAGACCGCCAGTAGAACCGAACTAGACGAACGCGAAATTACACTGCTGAACAACGCGCTGAAGGTTTGCGAGGTGGCTTGGATATCGCTTGTTAGGCAACACCTGCTGATGACGGTGTTAACGGCGGCTTCGTCCACTTAGCAGACTCTAAAGGACTTGATCTGTTCGACCAGGAATGACAATTCAATACGTAACCAGTCTCACGTGGAAAATGTCAGATGAAAAATCTTCTTCTAACGTGCTGCTTTGGATTTGTTTTTCTTGGGTTCACCTCGCTTCCGTCGGCTGCCCAGCCTCGGTTAGGCTGGGCGTATCAGGTTGATGGGCTTGCCGCGTTTCAAGGGGATGCGGATTTGAGTGACGGCGGCAAGTTCTCTGCAAGTCGAGCGTTTCTACGTGCCACCGCACTTTACAATCTAGAAGGCGGAAGCTCCGTTGGGCTTTCCACCAGTTTTGGCAAGCTGGACTATAAATTCAGCCAATCGAACAACCAGCCATGGGAAAACATACGTGACCTTCGCGTAGCTGTTCCTGTTCGGTTTCGTGTGGGGGATACAACAACGGTTTTTGTATCGCCACAGATCAGGTGGGACTACCAAAGCGGGTCCTCCTCATCTGACGGTAGAACCTACGGTGTTTTTGCAGGTATTGCATGGCAACTGAACGAGCGCCTAACGATAGGCCCAGCCTTTGGTGCGTTTTCTGAATTTGACGAAAGCGGTACTGATTTTTTTCCGGCTCTGCTTATCGACTGGGACATAAATGACCGCTGGAAATTGAACACCGGCTCTGGTGTCGGAGCAACGCAAGGTCCCGGTTTGTCGCTGAGCTACGCTCTAAATGAGGCTATCGACCTTTCGTTGACCGCACGCTCAGAGAGGATCCGTTTCAGGCTGGATGGGGATGGCCTCGCCCCGGATGGGGTGGGTGAAGATAAGAGTATTCCTGTGGTTCTTTCTCTTGGGTACAATCCGAATCCTGGAGTTTCATTGAGCGTATTTGCGGGAGCAGAATTTGATGGCCGCCTGACGTTAGATGATGCGAATGGAGTAGAAATCAGTCAGCAAAGCTATGACACTGCGCCGTTGGTTGGGCTGGCGTTTAGGGTCAGGTTCTAATCGCGGCATTGAGCCTGTTTGCCAGATGTGTGCGGAGGTTTTTTCGCGGCTGAGTTCATACTTCTGCTTTGTCCGCACGGCGGTCATTGATGCGCTGCTTAGCGAACGACTGCTCCGAGCCCAAACCAAAAAAATGTCACGCGGCAAATGATTGGCCACTTTTAAAGATTCGAGTTTACGTCTCCCAGACTTTCGCGAGTGTATCTTCGTCGATGTTCACGATTTGGTTTGCATTAGGAAACCCTCCGTTCGTGACGTCTGCGAATTTTTCACGGTAGGCGGCGACACGTTCATCTTGTAGCCTGTCCCGCTCTCCTGCGAAGCTACGGTAGGTTTTGGCATGGCGCGGGATATAGCCGCGGTTTTCGCCCAACAAATTAGCCGAGAACAGATATTGCGCGTCGCATCCACCGCCTGACCGCAGCGAGACCGTCGGCATAGATGTGCGATTGGTGATCTCGATTGCAAGACCTGCGGCCACGAACTCCATCTCTACGGCGAACGCACCGGCGTTCTCGAACTCCTGAACTTGCGTCCGGATCATCTTGGCTTGTTCCAGCGTCTTGCCCACCGCCTTGAACCCGCCCGTCCAAGCTGCCTTGGGCGGGCAAGACCCACGTTGCAAATGGCAGGAACACCGTGATGGGCAAGCGCCTCCACGACCCATGGGTTGTAGCCGCAATAGACAGATTGAGCGCCTGCCATCATTGCGGCCATGGCATCGCGCAACGCCTCTGTTACGTCTGCGGGTATGCCCCATGGTAGGCCAAACTGGAAATGCGTGTCGGGCACAGCTTTGGCAGAATGGCCCTGCTCTGGTACAAAGGCTGAGCCGACTATGTCTATACCCGCTTCGCGCGCCGCAATCGCTTCTTTTTCGCGGGCGACCTGCACGTAGTTGATTGTGCGTTTGCCTTTGGCCTCCAGCAAGTCCTTGACTGTCATGCCACCCAATTCATTTGGCCCCGTTGGTAAATTTCTTGCGCTGCTCGCGGATTTTCGCGTCAGATTCTACGGTGCCATCATGGAATGAACCGAACCACTTGTCCCAAGGCAATTCGAGCGAGCCATAGTTACACTCAAAATAACGATGGTGCATCTGGTGATGGAATGTTCCCAACTTCAAGCGGTTCTTGTCCTTGATCATCATGCCTTCAAAGCCCGTATGCGTCGTCGCAGCCGTCAGCGCGTAATATTGCAGGTGGAACAGAATGTGCAGCGGGTGTGCCGCAACAATAAAATGGATCAGCACCGACCCAAGAAAGATCAAATGTTCTACCGGATGCATCGCCATGCCCGACCAAGGCCCTACGTTGATGTTGCGATGGTGCAGTGCATGCACGTGTTTGTAGAAGAACGGGATGTGCAGGAAGCGGTGAATCCAATAGAAATAGAAACTTTCCCAAACGGGGATCAGCAGAAATAGAGCGATGAACCAGATGGGGTTCGCTGCCCATGTCAGCATCGGTGCATAACCGTTGGCCATCGCCCAGAACATCAGCACCTCATAGAACGTCCAAACTGTGACGCCACTGGCGATGGTCCAGAACATGTTGTCGCGGATTTGCCCGCCCAGCGTGAACTGTCGCCCGTTTTTCATCAGGGGACGCGGGTCGTATTTCAACTCCTGGCCCTGTTTGGTGAAGGTATAGAAATAGAGGTGAAGCCCTCCGGCGACGAGTGTCATCAATGCGACGTTACGGATGAACATCTCGGCAATCCAACCGAACGCCAGCGTTTGCGTTTCGGCTAAGGGGGGGTGGAACCAATAGAACGAAATGCAGGCAATCGCGACGACGATTAATCGTTCGGTGAGGAAGAACCAAGAGTTCCAGAACCATGCGACCATCGCCATTGGGCGCGGGGGCCAGCTAAAGAATGGCGACACTTGCAGCGGGACATTTGGCGTGTGGTTCCAGCCTTTGAGTGGTGCGCCAGACATCAATGGTCTCCTAGAAAAGCAGCGCATTTACGTTGGCATGATTTGTTTCACCGGAAAAATAGTATTAAAAGACAAACATCATCATAAATTCAGAGATAAAGATGCCGCTAACCCTTAAGGCCATGGAATATTTCACAACCGCGCTGCGTCATGGCAACATTGCCAAAGCGGCGGCGGAACTGAACATTGCTGCCTCTGCAGTATCCAGCGCGATTGATCAGGTCGAGGCAGAATTTGATCTGACACTTGTGATCCGCCAACGCGCGCGTGGTATTCAGCCGAACGCAGCGGGACGCGACGTGGCGCGGAAATGCGAGCATTTGTTGGAAGACTACCGGTCACTTCTGATTGAGGGCGCGGAGTTGAAGCAATCGCATAGTGGAACGCTTAGGGTAGGCTACTATGCTCCCATCGCCCCAGCGTTTCTACCGCAGATTTTTGATACGTTCTTGTCTCACCGCACAGGTGTCACGCTCGAATTGCAAGAATGTAACAATGATGAAGTACAGGACGGGCTGCTCTATGGGACATACGATGCCATTTTGTTTGTCGCAGAGGGTGTAAGGCCCTCCATCGAATTTACCCCCCTCATCACAGCACCGCCGTACTGCTTGCTGCCACAGTCCCATCCATTGGCGGACCAAGATGCAGTCACGATGGCTCAGATTTCAAAGGAACCTTTGGTTGTGCTGAACCGCCCCTTGGCCGCTTCCTATTACAAAGGTCTGTTTCAATCCCGCACAAGGCAAGTGCCAATCGCGGCCTACGCGAACTCGACCGAAATGGTACGCAGTCTTGTGGCAGCGGGGAGGGGATGCGCAATCCTAAATATGCTGCCTTTAACGTCCGAGACGTATGTTGGTGCGCCTGTCGTCGCGCGCCCGATTTCAGATACTTTGCCGCCACTAACGCTGGCCCTCGGCTACGACAGTGCGCGTCCAAGACGGATCGTTCAAGAATTCGCTCAAGCTTGCCGAGATTACTTCTCTGAATCCGGGTCAACACAATGCGTTGTCTTGAGCTAGTCCTAGACAGGCGACCATTGGGGCGCATGCAGCGAAATGACGTAGTGTCCGCAAAGTAGACGTTCAAGCAAGGTGCAGCGAACGACCGCATTGAGCCCTGAACGGTCTTTCAAAACTGGAAATTAACACCTCAGCCACCGTGGCTCGCTGCGACCGATTTTATGTTAAAGTAAGCAGGCATCAATTGGAGATTGTTGGCTCGGAGCAACGGAGATGGAACGCAAATTAGCGGCCATTCTGGCCACCGATATAGTCGGTTTCGCGGGATTGGTATCACGCGATGAAAGCGGAACATTAGCTAAGTTGGTTCGACTAGAACGTGAAATCATCGGCATGCAGGTGGAAGCAAACCGGGGTCGTGTTTTTAAGTCTACCGGCGATGGGTTTTTGGCTGAGTTCTCGAGTGTCTTTGAGGCGGTCAATTGTGCAATTAACATTCAAAGAGCCTGCGCACGCGAAGCACGCCGGTCGAACAGTGACGACCCTCTCATCTTACGCGTCGGCGTTTCTCTCGGTGATGTCGTTGTACACGGCGACGATATTCTCGGAGACGGCGTAAATACTGCGGCACGGCTTGAAGCAATAGCGGAACCAGGTGGAATCGCGGTTTCAGGAGAAGTAATGGCGCAAATAGCGGGCAAGATAGATCTTCCGCTGGCGGATTGCGGTCACAAAAGACTCAAGAGAACTGATAGTCCAATACATGTCTACATGACCGTTTCAGAACCCGGAGAAGAGGGAGGTTTTCTGGATTTTGATGAAGATGAATTGGCCAAAACCTTAATAACTGGTGGCTGCATCTGTGGGTTGGTACGGTATGAAATAAACGCGCCTGCCATAAGCACCGGGTATTGCCATTGTAGTTGTTGCAGAAAATTTTCTGGTTCAGCAGTTAATGCATGGGCGGCTTTTCCCGCTTCTGCTGTTCGATTTCTCACCGAGGAACCTCGATACTTCGCAACTACGCCGATAGCAAATCGTGGCTTTTGTGCCAGATGCGGGGCAAGCCTAACTTATAAGCTCGTAAAGCCACGAGAAACGGCCTATCTGGTCCTGCATACTTCGAGCCTCGACCAACCGGAAAACTTTGCTCCTTCAGTCCACTCCGGAATAGAAAGCAAAATGCCTTGGTTTGATATTTTGGATGATTTGCCGCGGACAAGATCTTCAGACTCCAGAGTTTTGCAAGAAGCATGGTCAAGTGTCGGTCTACCAGACCCTGAAACTTGGGGACCTTTGGCTAAGCCGCCTGATGTTTTTTAGTGATCGAGCGATTTCTGCTTTATCCCGCATGGCGGTCATTCAACGCAAATAATCCAAAGTCTGGTATCCGGAGGAGCGGCCGTTCGCGCCTAAACCTTCGGAACCCGTTTTGAGATGACGGACGGCTGCTGCCGTTCGTGAAACCGTCAGATGTCGATCTTCTCCGCGATGCTCAACGCGTCGTCGAGTTCGACCCCAAGGTACCTGAACTTGTAAACGCGGCGTGTGACGGCTCGGTTGGCAATATAGTGGATGTAAAGAACGCGTCTTGGACAAATGACATTGGCCAGGCAATTCTCGCCGGATATTGGGAAGACCCGGACTACGACCCGACGCAAAGCGCGTTCTGCTACGTGAGAGTGTTGGCAATACCGACACCGCGGTGAACGACATACGATGCAAAGGTGTTCGGAACGCAGATCCCTAACGAAGCCCCGCATTCGCTACAGGAACGAGCTAACCTATAGCCAATATGGTACATACCTCGCAGATGATTTTTTGATAATCCAATACGGCCATTCGCATAGTTTGCTTCGGGCTCAAAGCGGCTGTTTGAAGCAATCCGCGTGAGAGTCTGCTATCGTATTTGACCAACGTCCTATCACTTGACATCGAGTTGTGTGTGGTAGGTATCGTGGTATTTCTCCTGATACTTCTAATTTATTTCTCACTTAACAGTATCTTATGGGCTTAGTTATGCTGACTTCGTCTCCGCCATTTGTTTACATTGGGGCCAAAAATACCTTTGGTCAGCGATTTGGGGTTGCACCGGATTACCGGAGTCCGGTTACGCGTTGGTGCGCGGCACACAAAACATCTTACTGAGAAAAGAGTCATTTAATTCCGTCAAATTGCCCGACCCAATCCACCACAGTTTGCGCCGTTTTGTTCCATTGAGCGTCAAACTGTATATAGTGGCAGGCCCCCTCGACGGGCATGAACTCGGCTGAGTCATAACGGTTCGCCATCGCCTTGGCCGTGCTGGTCGCCACGGCCTTGTCTTCCGTGCCAGAAACGAACAAGAGCGGGCATGTCACATTGTGCGGGTCGATCAGGGTCGTTTGCGCGCTGTCATACATCCAGAACACGAATTCGAACAGCACCCGACCGGACTCGGTGCCTAACCGCTGGTGGATGTCGTGTTGCAGCGCCTCTGGCAGAGTGTTCAACCCGTAGGTTGCCAAAAGCTCGAAATCCTGACCCAAGGCTTGATCCCAGAAAGCTCCGGCAGAGATGAACAGTTTTCCAAGATCGCGCTCTTTGTCGGTGGTGGGCAGGACACCATCGACGATACTGCTGTTCAGCAGAACTCCGGCACGTATCAGACCTTGTGCCGCCAAAAGCTGAGCGACCACGCCTCCGAGCGAATGGCCAACGACAATCGGGGTTTGTCCGATCTCATTGATGGCGCGTCGTGCATCTTCGACATAGTCGGCAATGCTAAGCCCGATCAGCTTGGCGTCCCGATCCGGGCCCGGAGGCAGATCGTGGTGGCGATAGGTCAGGCTGTGACAGTTATAACCCGCTTGTTCGAAGACTTGGCGGACGGGCGCCATCGTCCAGGCAGCGGCATTTGTTCCGGTCAGCAAAAGGACGGGTGGCAGGGGTTCGTCGGTCATCGCGTGCTCGGATCCGCATGGGCTTGGGGCGTGATTTACGTATGCCCCAGAACTTTGCGCGCCACGCGGAAACATTCAAGGGCTTGGGGTACGCCACAGTAGATTCCGATCACATGGATGATGGCGCGGATCTCTTCGGGCGTAACGCCGTTGTTGATCGCGCCTTTGCAGTGAATCTCCCATTCATGCATCTTGCCCAGGGCGCCGATCATCGACAGGTTCATCATCGACCGTGTTTTGGCGTCGATGACATCATCGCCCCATCCAAAACCCCAGCACCAGGCTGTCATCGCTTCTTGGAACGGGCGGGTGAAGTCGTCAGCAGCCGCGAGGTTCTTTTCCACATATTCTGCGCCAAGAGTGCTCTTGCGTTGTTCCAGTCCTTTTAGAAACAAGTTTTCGTTGAACAGGTCTGACATTTTCACCTCGGGAGTCGTGGACAATTGTTGTGTGTTGAGCCGAGAAAATTCGTCGAATTTTCTTCGCCCTCGGGTAGGTCAGTCATCAATGGCGTCGCGCATCCATTGTTGCAACCGTGCGATTGAATGTTCGGACATAACCCCACAGCCGGGGTCCAGCACCAACGGTCCGGGGCGATAGCCGCGGGATTTCAGGCCGCGGTGGACGGATTCGACTAGACGGATATCCTCTTCGACCGTTGTCTCGCGGTCTTGCACGGCCAGTTGGCGGATGACGGCGCTTTCCGATCCGCCCTCGGTATACCATCCGCGCCAGACGGTGCAGTGATCGGCGTCATTCGCGCGCCAGTGATAGGTGTTGAGTACGTTACCCGGATAGCACTGGAACGAGAACATCGGCCACAGGAACCACGACTGGTAGTCGCCCGCATGAGGCACGGACATGTCGATAGGGTAGGTCATCTTGTCGAGGCTCTGACACTCGGTCGTATGACGTAGGACATAGCCGCCGCTGGCATCGGGCTGGATGTCGTAGGTCTCGGGCTTGACGACGCCTTCGGCAAAAGTCGGGTGGTTGGTCGGGCAGTGATAGCATTCCGAGTAGTTCTCGATACTGACCTTCCAGTTGCAGTTTTCCGGAATCTCGACCCATTCCAGCGGTTCCAGAGCGTCGATATGCGGCACAAACGCGCGGATTTCCTCGCGCACGCCAGGGTACCAGTCGTCCATGGGTGCGGCGTCATCGTCGAGGTTGACGAAGATGAAACCGTTGAACACTTCGGTCCGAACCGAGGTCAGGCAGATCGCGCTGCGGTCGAAACCGGGAACCGATTTGATATTCGGGCCGGCGCGCAATTGGCCCGTCAGTTCATAGGTCCAAGAGTGATAGGGGCAGACGACCACGCGGGTATTACCCGCGCCACTGACCATCTCGTGCGCGCGGTGTTGGCACACATTGTAGAATGTGCGGATTTCCCCGTCGCGACCCCGAATGCAGAAGAGGTTTTGCCCCGCGATCTCGAACGCAAAGTAATCACCCGGTTCGCGCACCTGCGCCACGTGGCCCGCGAATTGCCAGGTTCGGGCCAGCAGCCCCTGCAGCTCCTGCGCGAAAATCGCGGGGTCGGTATAGTATCGCGCGTCCAGTGAATGGGTCAGGGGTGCGTTCATTCGGGCTCCTCCGCGTAGAGGCCAAGTTGGTGTCTGCGTTGATGAAACCGCTCAACCCTCTCGACGATTTCGTCGCTGGAGACGGCCACCACAAAGGACAGCAGCGTTTCCAGCAAGGCGATGGTCGAGACGGAGGAGGGGAAGAATTGCGGTGTATCAGCTGCCACGACAAAGCCGTGCTGCGCGTTCAGAATGACCGGGCTGGCCGGGCTGTCCGAGATTCCTACGACAGTCATTCCCTGTTGCCGAGCCAGTTTGATGGCGTCGATCACCTCGGTCCGGTAGGGATGGCATGTGATGGCAATCAGCACGTCCTGTTCATCGGCCCAGGCCAGATCGTCCACAGGGGTTGATCCGGGGCGGGGAATAGCGTGGAATTGCTTCATCCCCGTTGACGCTAGATAGGTGAAGTTCCGTGCGTTCGCGTTGTTCACGCCCACGCCCAGCGTGAAAATCTGGCGACAGGTCCAGATATCCTCGGCCGCCGCCTTTAGGTTGGCGGCGTCAATTCCGGCAAAGGTCTCTTCGATATTGCGGATCGCGGCACCGATCATGTCTGCATAGAGCCCGCCCAGCTCACCCGACTTGCCGATATCCTGCAGCCAACGTGCACGGTCGGGGAACGAGACGCCGCCCCGGCGAATCGCATCACGGAAGGGCGCGCGGAAATCTTCGTATCCTTCGAACCCCACCTGCCGGGCCATGCGGACAAAAGTGTTGGGCTTTACTTTTGCCGCCTCGGCGATCTCGCGCACGGTCGAAACCCCAACATCCGTGGGGTTTTCCAACACGTAGCGTGCGGCCTTTTGCGCCTCGGGCGTCAGGGCCTCCCATTCCTCCGTGAGGCGGTCGAGAACGATTGATGATACATTTGTGTCATTCATGATTGACGATGGTACAAATGTGGAATTAGCCTGTCGAGCAGAAAAGCGACTCGGGAAGAGGAAATGTCATGTCCGAGAAGAAATTGCCCACCCACGCCCGCGTGGTCATTGTTGGAGGCGGCGTCATGGGGGTCGGTCTGGCCTATCATCTGGCGCATGAGGGGTGGGGCGATGAAACCGTTCTGCTGGAAAAGGCCGAGCTGACCAGCGGCAGCACGTGGCACGCGGCGGGCCAGATCACGCATTCGACCTCAAGCTTTGGGCTGGGCAAATGCGTGGACTACAATATCGGTCTCTATTCCGGTCAGCTGGAGGCCGAAACGGGTCAACCGGTGACATGGCATGGCTGCGGGTCCTTCCGCCTGGCCTATACCGAGGATGAGATGGACTGGCTGCGCCATACCCTATCGGTGGGGCGGTCGCTGGGGTTCAACATCGAACTGGTCGGTCCTGAGAAGGTGGCCGAACTGCATCCGTTCTACAATCTGGACGGTGTGTTGGGTGCGCTGCATACACCCGACGACGGTCATGTGGACCCGACCAACGTGACCATGGCGATGGCGACGGGCGCGCGCCAAAAAGGCGTCCGCATCTTCCGCAACTGCCGCGCTACCAACATCACGCAGGCCGAGAATGGCGAGTGGGTGGTTGAGACCGAGACGGGCACCATCACGTGTGAGCATGTTGTGAACGCGGGCGGCACTTATGCGCGTCAGATGGGTGAATGGTCGGGGCTGCAATTGCCGATGACCTCGATGACCCACCATTACTTCGTGACCGAACCGGTGCCTGAGTTCCAGAATCTGGACAATGAACTGCCAGTGATCCGCGATGACCGCAAAGTCTCGGGCTATATCCGGATGGAGCAACAGCGCGGGCTGATCGGGATTTACGAGAAAGAGAACCCGAACTCGGTCTGGCATGATCATTGCCCGTGGGAATACGAAAACTGGCTGTTCGATGCGGATTACGACCGGGTGATGCCGTGGCTTGAGGAAAGCCTGAACCGTATGCCGATCTTTGCCGAACTGGGCATTCAGCGTGACGTGCACGGCGCGATCTCGCACCCGCCGGACGGCAACCCGCTGATCGGGCCTGCGCCGGGTGTGCAGAACTACTGGTGCTGCTGCGGTACGCAGATCGGCATTGGCTGGGGGCCGGGTCTGACGCGTGAGTTGGCGCGCTGGATGGTGCATGGCGCCGCCGAAATCTCTATGCGCGAGTTCGATCCGCGCCGGTTCGGCAGCTATGCCACGAAGGACTGGCAGGTGATTAAGGCCGAGGAAGATTACTGCCTGCGCCACGAAATCCCCTTTCCGCATTTCAACCGTCTCGAAGGGCGTCCGATCAAGCCATCGCCCCTGTATGAATTGCTGAAATCCAAGGGCGCGGTGCATGAGGAAGTCTATGGTTTCGAGCGCCCCCGCTGGTTCGCCCGCGATGGGGTTGAACAGCGCGACCATTATTCCTTCCGCCGCACGCCCGCCGACGACATGGTCGCGGCCGAGGTCAAAGCGGTGCGCGAACGCGTCGGCATCATGGATGTCACCGCCTTTACTAAGGTCGAGGTTTCGGGGCCGGATGCCTACGCCCTGCTGGATCGGCTGACGGCCAACCGGATGCCGCAAAAAGTGGGCTCGATCACGCTGACCCATATGCTGAACCGCCGGGGCCGGATCGAGTTGGAGACCACGATTGTCCGCATGGCTGAAGATCGCTTCTATCTGGTATGCGCCGCGTTCTTCGAACAGCGCTTGCTGGATCACCTGACGCAACGGCGGGCGGATGAGGATGTTCAGATTACCGCCCTCTCGTCCGATTGGTCAGCCTTGTCGCTGAACGGTCCCCGATCGCGGGACGTACTGGCGCGCTGCACCGATGCCGATTTGACCAATGTCGGGTTCCGCTGGTTGTCCGCGCAGGAAATCACAATCGCAGGCCACAAGGTCTGGGCGTTCCGCATGTCCTATGCCGGGGAACTGGGCTGGGAGTTGCACATGCCCAACGCCGCTTGCCTCGACGTTTACAACGCACTTTGGGGCGCGGGTGAGCCGCATGGCATCGCCGACTACGGCAGCTTTGCCATGAACGTGATGCGGATGGAGAAAGGCTTCAAAGGCGCGGGTGAACTAACCAATGAAGTCACATTGGCCGAGGCGGACGTGCTGCGCTTTGCGCGCACCGACAAGGAGTATCTGGGCAAGGACATGACCCTGAACACCGACCTTCCGTGGATTTGCGCCTATCTGGAAATCGAACCGGATGGTGAGATCGACGGCCATGGCGGTGAGGCAGTGATGCTGAATGGTCGCGTGGTCGGCTCGACCGCTTCAGTGGTCTATGGGCATACCGTCGGCAAGATCCTCGCCTTTGCCTACATCAAGCCCGAGGCCGCCACGCCCGGCACCGCATTGCAGGTCGTGATCCACGGTCAATCCCGTGCAGCGCTAGTGCTAGGCGAACCGGCCTATGATCCGCAAAGCCTGCTGCCACGAACCGACGCTGCACTGGAGGCCGCGCAATGATCTTGCCTGATAGAATGAAAGCTATGGTCACGATGGGCCATGGCGGTCTCGAGCAGATGGTGCTTCACCCAGACTGGCCTCGCCCCGAACCTGCGGCTCATGAAGTATTGATCAAGGTCGCCGCCTGCGGTCTGAACAACACGGACGTCAACACGCGGTCGGGTTGGTATTCCAAGACAGTCACCGACGCGACAACCGGCGGCGCGTTTGATGAGGTGGGTGAGGAAGACCCCACCTGGGGCGGCAACCCGATCACCTTCCCGCGCATCCAGGGGGCGGATATCTGTGGTTATATCGTAGCCGTGGGTGCAGGTGTCGACCCCGCCCGTATCGGTCAGCGCGTAATCACCGATGGCTGGTTACGGGACCCGAATGATCCCGGCAACAAGGACAAAACCGGCTACTACGGCTCGGAACGGGACGGAGGGTTTGCCGAATATGCCACCACTCTGGCCGTGAATGCAGTGCCGATTACCTCTGATTTGTCGGATGCGGAACTGGCGACGTTTTCTTGCTCCTACTCAACCGCCGAAGGGATGCTGACCCGCGCTAACGTCAACGACAAAGACACGGTTCTGGTGCCCGGAGCCTCGGGCGGTGTCGGCGGCGCCTTGGTGCAACTGGCCAAACGGCGTGGCGCGCGCGTTGTCGCAATGGCGTCCGAGGCGAAACATGCCGACGTCGCTGAGCTTGGTCCTGACATGATCCTGCCGCGCGCACCAGAAAACCTGCGTGCCGCGCTGGGTGGTGAAAAAATCACGGTAGTCGCCGACGTAGTAGGCGGCCCCTATTGGCCGACCCTGATCGACATCCTCGAGCGCGGCGGACGCTATACTTGCTCCGGAGCCATCGCGGGCCCGATGGTTGAGTTCGACTTGCGCACCTTCTATCTGCGCGACCTGACCTTTACCGGCTCGACCGTGATTGACCCGCAGGTCATGCAGAACCTCGTGAAATATATCGAGGCGGGTGAGATCAAACCGGCTCTTGCCGCGACTTATCCTCTGGAGGAGCTGCGCGAGGCGCAAGCAGCTTTCATCGCCAAGCAGCACACGGGCAATATCGTGGTGATCGCATGACTTTGATTGATGTGCTGAACGCCGCGCGACAGCTGCACCAAACGCATCCTGATCTGGCTGCGTTCGGTGATTGGCCAGATGATCTGTGCGCTGTTGACGTGTCGCCAAACGCGATCCCGGCGGTTCCTCTCGTGCAGGCGATCCAGTCCGATGCCGGGCCGACCCAAGCCCTTACGAAGGCGATCTGCGCAACCGCGCATCTCGCCAATTGGAAGCTGACTTACTCCGAAGACGAAGTCGGTGCCGACTTCCTGAACCGTTTTGGCTACTATGAACTGTTCGGTCCCACGGGCCATTTCCACTCGACAAAGCTGCGGGGTTACGTGGCTTTTTGGGGTGAGGGATTAGCCTATGATTGGCACAGCCATCAGGCCGAAGAACTGTACCTAATCGCCGCCGGCCGTGCGAGGTTTCACGTCGCTGGCAATGACGCCGAACTAACACCCAACCAAACTCGTCTGCACACCAGTTGGCAAAGCCACGCCATGACAACCACCGACAGCCCCATCCTGACCTACGTGCTGTGGCGCGGCGAAGGGCTGGACGCCTGGCCCCGAATGGACGCCGCATGAAAATCACCCGCATCCGCATCTATCAGACCGGGCTGCCCTATGTCGGCGGGGCCTATGTCTGGGGTGCGGGCAAAGCGATTGAGACGGCCATCGCCTCGATTGTGGTGATCGACACCGATGCTGGGTTGCAGGGTTGCGGTGAGTTCACACCTTGCGGCGAAAACTACATGGTCGCGCATTCCCAAGGCGTGCCCGCGCTGGCGCGTTTGGTGGCCCCATCTCTGCTGGGTGAGGACCCCCGGCAGGTTGGACGGATCGAGCAGCTGATGGACCATCTGGTGCAGGGACACGGCTATGCCAAGGCGCCGTTCGATGCGGCTTGCTGGGATATTCTGGGGCAAGCCTGCGTGCAGCCCATCTGGATGTTGCTGGGTGGCAAGCTGACGGACGGTGCCCCGATGTATCGGGTGGCACCTCAGAAGGCAGTGGATGAGACCGTGGCCGAGATGAACACCTATCGTGATCATGGCTACCGTCAGTTCCAGATCAAGGTGGGCGCAGATTGGGCCACGGATATCGACCGCATCAGGGCCACGGTCCCTTTGCTGCAACCGGGTGAGATCGCCATGGCCGACGCCAATCAGGGCTGGCGCGTGGATAACGCGATCCAGGTGGCTCGGGCGACGCGCGACCTGGACTTTATCCTCGAACAACCCTGCAGAACGTACGAGGAATGCCAGCAGGTCCGCCGCGTGGCCGAACAGCCGATGAAGCTGGATGAATGCCTGACAGGAATGCACATGGCGCAGCGGATCGTCGCGGATCAGGGGGCCGAGATCTGCTGCCTGAAGCTTTCCAATCTCGGCGGGCTCAGCAAGGCTCGGCGGGTGCGCGATTTTCTGATTGAAAACCGTATTCCAGTGGTGGCCGAGGATACATGGGGCGGTGAAATCACCACTGCCACCGTCGCCCATTTTGCCGCCTCCACGCCCGAGGAATACCTGCAAAACACCACAGACCTGATGAACTACAACACCCGCTCGACCGGATGCGGCGGGGCTGTGTCGCGAAACGGCAAACTCTACGCGCCAGATGCGCCAGGTTTGGGTGTCACCCCGGATTTCAAAAGCCTCGGCGCGCCCGTGGCGGAGTACACTCTATGAAGATCAAAACCATCACCGTCTACCAAATCGACCTGCCGCTTGAGCATCCCTATTGGTTGTCTGGCGGGCGTTTGAAATTCGAAACGCTGGACGCAACGCTGGTGAAGATTGAAACCGATACTGGCTTGATCGGCTGGGGCGAGGGCACGCCCTGGGGCCATACCTACGTCCCCGCCCACGGCCCAGGCATCCGTGCCGGGATTGAAACCATGGCCCCCTTTATTATGGGCCTCGATCCACGTCGCGTGTTGGATGTGGAACGCGCCATGGATACGGCGCTCCCCGGCCATCTCTATGCCAAAAGCCCTATCGACATGGCCTGTTGGGATATTGCCGGGCAGGCTGCGGGCCTGCCAATTGCCGACCTGATGGGCGGCGGGTCCCGTACCCCGCGCCCGATTGCCTCGTCCGTCGGTGCCAAAACCGCTGAAGAAACGCGCGAGGTGATGACCCGCTACCGCGACCGTGGTTACATCGCCCATTCGGTCAAAATCGGCGGAGACGTCGAACGCGACATAGCCCGCGTTCAAGATGTTGAAAGCTTCCGCCGCCCCGGCGAAATTGTCCTTTATGACGTGAACCGGGGCTGGACTCGCCAACAGGCGCTGCGCGTGATGAAGGCCTGCGAGCCTTTGCAGGTGATCTTCGAACAGCCTTGCGAATCCCTCGATGACATCGCTGCGATCGCACCCCGCCACGCGTCGCCGGTGTCGATGGACGAAAGCCTCGTCACACTGCAAGACGCCGCCCGCATCGCCCGCGACGGGCTGGCCGAGGTCTTTGGCATCAAGCTCAACCGCGTCGGCGGCCTGACCAAGGCAGCCCGAATGCGCGATATCGCCCTGGCCCACGGGATCGACATGTTCGTCATGGCCACCGGAGGCACCGTTCTTGCCGATACCGAGGCCCTGCATTTGGCCGCCACCATCCCAGATCAGAACTGCCATGCCGTCTGGGCCTGCCAGGATATGATCACCGTCGACATCGCCAACGGTCGCGGTCCCCGCAACAATAACGGACATCTCCACCTGCCCGAAACCCCGGGCCTTGGCGTCCACCCCGACGAAGATACCCTCGGTCTCCCAATCGCAACCTACGAGGCCCCGCGATGATCCGCCCCTTCATCTGGCTAGAAATATCTCGGGGTGTGAATTGGCCGAAGGCCAAGAGAGGGGCTGGCCCCTCAGACTGCACGACATCAACACCCCAAGGACGGCCTGAATGAAAATCACCGCCATCACCCTCTGGTCCGTCGACCTCACCAGCCACGAAACCTACCACATGGCCGAGGGCAAAACCTGCGCCACCGTCAAAACCCATGTGCTTTGCCTTGAAACCGATACTGGCCTTAAAGGATGGGGCGAGGTCTGCCCGATTCCCCACTATCTGCCCGCTTATGCCGATGGCGTCCCAGCGGCGATCACCGAAATGGCCCCGGAAATCCTCGGAATGTCGCCCTTCGGGGCCGATGCCCAGATGCGCAAGCTCGACGGGTTTCTACAGGGCCACAGCTACGCAAAATCCGCCGTCGATCTTGCCATATGGGACCTATTCGGCCAGGCCACAGGCCAGCCGGTCTATGCGCTGCTGGGCGGGCGCACGCGCAGGGACACGCCGCTCTATCACTCGATTACCTGCATAGACCCCGATGAGATGGCCCGCATCGCGCAGACCGCCTATCAGACCGGTATTCGCCAGTTTCAGGTCAAGCTGGGGGTTGAAGCCGACTGGCAGGCCGATGCCGAACGCCTGACCAAAGTGCGCGAGGCTGTGGGGCCAGGGCCTATCGTTTACGGAGACTGGAACTGCGGCGCATCGCGCTTGCAGGCCACACGCACGGGCCGCGCCGTGGCGCATCTGGATGTGATGTTGGAGCAGCCTTGCAAAACGCTGGAGGATTGCGCCGCCGTCCGGCAAGCCACTGGCCTGCCGATGAAGATCGACGAAAACGCGCATGATTTGGCCTCGCTGCTCCGCGCGCATGAACTGGGCTGCATGGATGCGGTGGCGTTGAAACTGTCCAAGTTCGGCGGTCTGTCAGCAATGCGCCGCGCACGCGATCTGACCGTGCATCTGGGGGCCGAGATCTGCGCCGAATGCACTTGGGGGTCCGATATCGTCACCGCCGCCGCGTTGCATTTCGCGGCTTCGACCCCGAATGGCTCGCTGATGAACACCTGCGATCTGTCCTCATACGTGGGCCCGCGCCTCTGCCCGGATGCCCCCAGTCGCAAAGACGGTCGCATCGCCTCGCCCGAAGGCCCCGGATTGGGCGTGACGCCTGACCTGGAAATCCTTGGTTCCCCGATATTGGAGATCGCCTGAGATGCTCAAGATCAACACCCAATCCGAATGGATCGCCCGCGCCAACGCTGTTCTGCCCGCAGGGGGTTTTGGCAATTTCGACCCGGGTATCATCATCGCCCGTGGCGAAGGCAGCCGTGTCTGGGATGAGGATGGCAATGAATATGTCGACTATCTGATCGGATCCGGCCCCATGCTGTTGGGCCATGGCCACCCCGAGGTGATGGAGGCGGTGCTGGAACAATTGCCCAAGGGCATGACTTTTTTCGCCAACAACGCCAAAGGCATCGAACTGGCCGAGGCGATCATCGACGCCGTGCCGTGTTGCGAACAGGTGCGCTTTGTCGCTTCGGGCGGTGAGGCGGATATGTACGCCATCCGTTTGGCCCGTGCCTATACCGGGCGCGACAAGATCCTGAAATTCGAGGGCGGCTATCACGGCATGAGCGCCGAGGCGCAAATGAGTCTCGCCCCCAGCCGACAGGTCAACTTCCCGCAAGCGGTGCCCGACAGCGCGGGTATTCCGGCTGGCGTGGCCGAGCAGATGCTGATCGCGCCCTTCAACGATTTGGACGCTGTCGCGGCGTTGCTGAGCGAACATGACGACATCGCCGCTATCATGGTTGAGCCACTGCAACGGATCATCCCGCCTCTGCCGGGCTATCTGCAAGGGCTGCGCGACCTGTGTGACAAACACAAAGTCCTGCTGATCTTCGATGAGATCGTCACCGGTTTTCGTCTAGCCTACGGCGGCGCGCAGGAGAAATATGGCGTCACCCCTGATATCTGCACCATGGGGAAGATCATCGGCGGCGGCTTCCCCCTGGCCGCGTTGGGTGCAAGCGCCGAGATCATGAAGCATTTCGACAAAGATCAGGTGGGCGAGGGTGGCTGGCTGATGCAGTTGGGCACGCTGTCGGGCAACCCGGTGGCCTCGGTCGCGGGGTTGAAAACGATGGAGGTACTGCGCCGCGACGGCGTCTATGACCAACTGCGCGTGACCGGCGCTGCCCTGCAAAAAATGCAGACGGATGCCCTGACCGACGCGGGGATTCCACATCAGATCTGCGGGGATGAAACACTTTTCGACATCTATTTCACAGATAGCCCCTGCCGTGATTATCGCAGTGCCCGTCACGATGACCCCCAACGCAACGCGCTCTACAATAACAGTTTAAGGGCGAGTGGTGTCTTCAAGTCACCGGGTAAGCTCTACCCGTCTTTGGCCGTGACAGATGCCGATCTTGAGCTGACCCGTGATGCAGTGCGAAACGCGGTCGAGGTAATCCTTCGCGCAGGTTAATGGAAAGGAAACGGGCCGCTGTCATCGCTGACAACGGCCCTAACAGATCGGATATCAGGGTTGCGTCTCGCCCCCTCGAATACCACTTAAAATGGACAGACTTACAAAAAACTTCGACTTATTCGAGACCAACCCAACCTCTCAATCGGTGTGATCCCAATATGCGCGGATTTTTGCGCGCTGGCAGTGAACTAGATCACATACCGCTATTTTTTCTCAATTTTTCCAGTCGAAGAAACCAGGGCCAGCCCTTTGAAGCAGAGTACTTGCCATGGCGCGGCCCATTTCGGCCCCGTCCTCCACCGCGCCGGAGATCTCCTCGGCAATTGCCTCGGATCCATCGGGGCGCAGCACCTCGCCGCGCAGGCGCAATTGGCCGCCTTGCAGTTCGGCCAGACCCGCGATGGGCGTTTCGCAGGACCCGTCCAACGCCGCGAGCAGCGCGCGCTCGGCCGCCAGACGTTGTCCGGTTTCGGCGTGGTGGATCGCCTCAAGCATACACGCTGCGCGGGAATCGTCGCTGCGACGCTCGATACCGATCGTGCCTTGGGCGATGGCAGGCAGCATGTCCTCGGGCGCGATGGCGGTGGCGGGGACGTCCTCCATGTTCAGGCGGCGGATGCCGGCCATGGCCAGAAAGGTGCAATCAGCCACGCCGTCTGCCAGTTTTTTCAGTCGCGTTTGCACGTTGCCTCGGAATTCAACCACGTTCAGGTCGGGGCGGCGGTTCAGCAATTGGGCCCGGCGGCGCAGGGACGAGGTGCCGACGGTCGCACCCTGCGGCAGGTCGTGAATTGAATTCAAACTTGGCGAGATGAAGGCGTCGCGCACATCCTCGCGCGGAAGGAACGTGTCCAGCACCAGACCTGCGGGCTGTTCCACCGGCATGTCCTTGGTGGAATGCACCGCGATGTCGATATCGCCGCGCAGCATTGCCTCTTCGATTTCCTTGGTGAACAGCCCCTTGTTGCCGATCTCTTTCAACGGGCGGTCCGCGTCGATCATGGCGCGGTTGTCGCCAGTGGTCTTGATCACCACGATCTCGAACGCCTCTTCGGACAGATCAAATGCGGTGCCCAGCCTTTGGCGGGTCTCATGGGCTTGCGCCAGCGCCAGCGGCGATCCGCGTGTTCCGATCTTGAGCGGTGAGTCGGGGGAGGGCAGGGTCAGTGTCATGGCGCAAGCTTTAATCGCGTCACATTGCCCTGACAATGGGGGCAGAGCTTGACAAATTGCCACTGAGGGCCGACCCGTGGCGCAAACCGGATGATTGGGGGCAAAGATGGCCGAGACAAAGAAGATACTGCGCGCATTGGCAGGTGAAGTGCAGGATGTGCCGCCGATCTGGATGATGCGTCAGGCCGGGCGGTACCTGCCCGAATACCGCGCGACGCGGGCGCAGGCGGGGGATTTCCTGTCGCTGTGCTATAACCCCGAACTGGCGGCCGAGGTCACGTTGCAGCCGATCCGCCGCTATGGGTTCGATGCGGCGATTCTGTTTGCCGATATTCTTCTAGTGCCACAGGCGCTGGGCGCGGATTTGTGGTTTGTCACCGGTGAGGGGCCGCGCTTGTCGACCATCACCCAGCAGGCCGAGTTTGATGCGTTGAAACCCGTGGATGCGATTCATGAGACTTTGTCGCCGGTCTATGAAACCGTGCGTATCCTGTCGCGGGAATTGCCGTCCGAGACGACTTTGATCGGTTTTGCAGGCGCGCCCTGGACGGTGGCCACCTATATGATCGCCGGGCGCGGCACGCCGGACCAAGGCCCGGCCCATGCGCTGCGCGAGGGGAATGTGGCATTGTTCGAGGCGGTGCTCGAGCGGATCACGCTGGCGACGATCGAGTATCTGTCGGCCCAGATCGAGGCCGGGGCTGAGGTGGTTAAGATATTTGACAGTTGGGCCGGGTCACTGAAGGGCGAGGCATTCCAGAAATATGCGGTTGAGCCCTGCCGAGTGATCACACAGGCCATCAAGGAGCGCCATCCCGGTATTCCGGTCATCGGTTTCCCGCGCGAGGCCGGAGAGGGCTATGTTGGGTTTGCCAAGGCCACCGGCGTGGATTGTGTGGCGCTGGACAACTCGGTCGCGCCAGATTGGGCGGCGGCCAATGTGCAAGTGGATGGCTGCGTGCAGGGCAATCTGGCCTCGTCTCATATGGTGACAGGTGGGCAGGCTTTGGTGGATGAGACGCGAAAGATCGTAGAGGCGTTTTCCAAGGGACCGCATATTTTCAACCTTGGGCATGGGATCACGCCGGATGCGGATCCCGAGAATGTTCAGTTGATGATTGATACGGTGCGCGCGCGGTAAGCCAGGATGGAGGTGGCCAGCCCCCTTCTTGACCTTTGGCCAATTCATCCCCTGGGATATTTTTGGCCAGATGAAGGGGCGGATGCGGGCTGTGTTTCGATCTCGGCGCGGATTTCGTCACTGTGTTCGCCGCGTCTGGGGCTGGGTCTGAGGCGCCAATCATGGGTTGAAAACCGTGGTGCGGCCGTGGCTTGCAGCGTGCCGTCTTGCGCCGTCCATGTTTGGCGGCTTTGGTTCATGGGATGGTCGAGCGCTTGTTCGGGACTGAGGACCGGGGCGACGCAGGCATCGGAGCCATGGAACAGGTGTGCCCAGTGATCGCGTGGGTGTTGGGCGAAAATGTCGGTCAGGCGATTGGTGAGCATTGGCCAGAGTTCGCTGTTGTATTGCTGTTGGAAATCCGGGTCGTCAGACAGGTTCAGTTTGCGCAAGAATTCGGCGTAGAATTTGGGCTCCAGGCATTGGACGGTGACGAATCCTGCGTCCGAGCACGCGTATGTGCGGCTCCAATGGGGGCCGTCCAGCAGGCTTTGCCCCCGCGTGTCATGCAGGTTGCCGGTCTGCCGTAAGCTCATGAGCAGGTTCATCATATGGGCCGAGCCGTCGTAGATGGCGGCGTCAACGACCGTGCCTTGCCCGGTTTTCTGCGCATTCAACAGCCCGGCCAGAAGACCCGCTACCAGATACATGGCGCCGCCGCCGATATCGCCCAAAAGGGTGGCTGGTGTTTGCGGTGCGTCGCCGGGGGAGGATGCATACCAGAGCGCGCCGGACAGGGCGATGTAGTTCAGGTCGTGTCCGGCCGTCTGCGCTAGAGGGCTGTTCCGGCCCCAGCCGGTCATGCGACCATAGACCAGCTTAGGGTTCGTCTCGTGGCAGGGTTCGGGGCCGAGGCCCAGCTTCTCCATCACGCCGGGGCGGAAGCCTTCGATCAGGGCATCGGCCGTGGCAATCAGGCGTTTGGCGGTGCTCAGGTCGTTGGGGTCCTTTAAGTCCAGCGCAATGGATCGCTTGCCCCGATCCAAAAGCGATTGTTCGGGCATACCTGGCGTTACTGCGCCGCCTTTGCGGTGGATGGTGATGACGTCGGCGCCCAGATCGGCCAGAAGCATGGCGGCGAAAGGGGCGGGGCCGAGTCCTTCGATTTCGATGATGCGTGTTCCGGTCAGCATGGTGTTTTCCCTTTCAGGGCAGGGTTTCCGGGGCTGGGCAGAATTGCAAGGCGGATTTTGAGCGGGCAGGGTTGTGCCTCGCTTGTGAAATGGCTCTGTTCTGTTCCGGCGCAGCGCGATACTGTCCCTGCCAGAACGGGGAATATGTATGATACCAATTCTGTCGATCCGGGATTTGCGGAAATCCTATGCCGGAGGGTTTGAGGCGCTGAAAGGCGTGTCACTGGATATCGAGCAGGGCGAGATTCTGGCGCTGTTGGGCCCCAACGGGGCCGGTAAGACGACGCTGATCTCCACCGTCTGTGGAATCACCACTCCAACCTCGGGCAGTGTGACGGTTGGCGGTCACGACATTCAAACGGATTTCCGCGCCGCGCGTCGGATGATTGGCCTTGTACCGCAAGAGATCGCGCTGGAGCCGTTTGAAAAGGTTTGGAACACCGTGCGGTTTTCGCGCGGGCTGTTTGGCTATGGCACCGACAATGCCCGGATTGAGGAAATTCTGCGCAAGCTGTCGCTGTGGGACAAACGTAAAAGCGCCATCAAGGAATTATCGGGCGGTATGAAACGCCGGGTGCTGATCGCCAAGGCGCTGGCCCACGAGCCGCGCGTGCTGTTTCTGGACGAACCCACCGCAGGCGTCGATGTCGAGCTGCGCAAAGACATGTGGGAGATCGTGGCCGAGTTGAAGCAAGCGGGTGTGACAATCATCCTGACTACCCATTACATTGAAGAGGCTGAGGCCATTGCCGACCGCGTCGGTGTAATTGACAAGGGCGAGCTTCTGCTGGTGCAGGACAAGGCAACCTTGATGGCTCAGATGGGCAAGAAACAGATCGAGGTGATGCTGACCGCACCCATTGAGGCCATCCCAGATTGTCTGGCCGCGCATAACCTGACGCTGAATGGCAATGGGGACTCGCTGGTCTATACCTATGATACCAATGCCGACCGTACCGGGATCACTACCTTGTTGAACGACGTGGCCGAGGCGGGGTTGGTGTTACGTGACGTGCAGACCCGGCAATCGAGCCTGGAAGAGATTTTCGTCAATCTTGTGTCAGGAGATCCTGCATGAACTGGACCGCCATCGCCGCCATCTACCGGTTCGAAATGGCCCGGTTTTTCCGCACTCTGGCGCAGAGTTTTCTGTCACCGGTCCTGTCGACCTCGTTGTATTTCGTGGTTTTCGGCACCGCCATCGGCAGTCGTATTCAAGAGGTCGAGGGCGTGTCCTACGGGGCGTTCATCGTGCCGGGGCTGATCATGCTGTCAGTGGTGATGCTTTGTATATCGAACGCGTCATTCGGCATCTACTTCCCCAAATTCCTTGGCACGATTTATGAGCTGCTCTCGGCCCCGGTGAATTTCATCGAGATCGTGATCGGATATGTGGGAGCGGCTGCAACCAAGGCGTTGTTCGTGGGTGTGGTGATTTTGATCACCGCGACGTTCTTTGTGGACTTACGGATCGAACACCCGCTGGCCATGGTGGCCTTTTTGGTGCTGACCTGCCTTAGTTTCTCGCTCTTGGGGTTCATCATCGGCATCTGGGCCAGTAACTTCGAGCAGATGTCGCTGGTGCCGCAACTGGTGGTTACGCCGCTGATCTTTCTGGGAGGGACGTTCTATTCGATCTCGATGCTGCCGCCGGTGTGGCAAACGATCACGTTGTTCAATCCGGTGGTCTATCTGATCTCGGGGTTCAGGTGGTCGTTCTACGGTTTGGCTGACGTTCCGATCGTGTTCAGTCTGCTGGCCATTCTTGCCTTCACAGGTATTTGCCTTGGCATCATTTGGTGGATTTTCAAAACCGGTTGGCGCATCCGGAGCTAGCCAATGATCGACGTTGCATTTTTGCCCATCGACGCCGAGAAATGTGACCCTCCCGCATCCAAGGTTCAAACCGTCCCTTGTTTACCGGTGGGCCGCACTCTACATCGGCTCCCATGAAACTGCGCCTGCCCTTCGTCAAAAAACAACCCTGTGTGGCCGTTATTCGCCTGTCTGGCGCCATCGGAATGACGGGGCGCGGCTCGATGTCCGATACATCGCTAGCGCCGGTTCTTGAGAAAGCGTTTCGAAAAGGCAAACCGGCCGCCGTCGCGCTTGAGGTCAATTCGCCCGGTGGATCGCCCGTTCAAAGCTCACTGATCGGGGCGCGGATTCGGCGATTATCTGAGGAATTGAACGTTCCTGTCATAGCGTTTGTCGAAGATGTCGCCGCCTCGGGTGGGTATTGGCTGGCGGCAGCTGCAGATGAAATTTATGCCGACGACAGTTCGGTGCTGGGCTCGATTGGCGTGATTTCATCCGGTTTTGGCGCGCATGTGCTGCTAAAACGGCAGGGGATCGAACGGCGGGTTCATACAGCCGGGGCGTCGAAGTCCATGCTCGACCCGTTCTCGCCCGAAAAGAAAGAAGATGTGGCTCGTCTAGAACGTCTGTTAGGCGACATTCACGAAAATTTCATCACCCATGTGAAAACCCGGCGGGACGGGAAGCTGGACGAAAGCCAGGACCTGTTTACTGGCGAAATCTGGCTGGCGCGGCGGGCACAGGAATTGGGTCTGATCGACGGCATTGCGCATCTGAAACCCAAGATGCAGGAGCGGTTCGGCGACAAGGTCAAATTCCGCCGCTATGGCCTGCGCAAGCCGCTATTGTCGCGGGTTGGTGCGTCGGTGGCGCAAGACGCGATTGCAGGGCTTGAGGAGCGCGCGGCCTATGCGCGTTTTGGTCTGTGACGTGATCATCAAGATTGTCACACTCTTCCTGATTGCCATGGGCGTGCTGGCCATGTTCGGCAAGCTGCGCTTTCCGGGTCAAAAGAGGCTGCAATCATCCCGGTGTCCGCGCTGCGGGCGGTTCAGGATCGGCAAAGGCCCCTGCGCCTGCGAAAAAGGAGGCCGTACATGACGGCATGGCTGCTTTCGGGGCTCGGGCTGCTGATCCTGCTGCTGGCGGGTGATGCGCTTGTGCGTGGGGCCGTGAACCTCAGCCTGCGCTTGGGCGTGCCTGCTCTGATCGTCAGCCTGACCATTGTGGCTTTTGGCACTTCGGCGCCTGAATTGTTGATTGCGATCAGCGCGATTCAGGAAAACGCACCGGGGATCGCGCTTGGCAATGTGGTCGGTTCAAACACGGCCAATATCCTGTTGGTGCTGGGCCTGCCTGCGCTGCTGGCCACGTTGCACACCAGCGAATGTGACAGCCGCAAGAACTATGTCTTCATGATCATGGCAACGGTGCTGTTCATCGGGTTGGCCTTTTGCGGCGTGTTCAACTTGCTCAGCGGGGCCATCCTGTTGACGGCGCTGGCTTTGGTTCTGTGGAACGCGTTCCGCGAGGCGCATGCACACCGCAAAGCCTGTGGTGACGCCTGCGCAGACGATGATGATCTGGACGGCCTGGAAGAGGCTGATCCGAATATGCCCTATTGGAAAATCTCGATCTATCTTGTGCTGGGTCTGATCGGATTGCCGATGGGTGCGCATCTGCTGGTCGACAACGCGACGGTCATTGCCCGCACCTATGGGGTCAGCGAAACGGTGATCGGGTTGACGCTGGTGGCGGTCGGGACGTCTCTGCCCGAACTGGCGACGACCGTGATGGCGGCGCTGCGCCGTCAGGCGGATGTTGCTTTGGGGAACGTCATCGGGTCGAACATGTTCAACCTGCTGGCCATTGTGGGGATTGCCACGCTTGTCGGGCGCATCCCGGTCGATCCCGAATTCTTGCATTTCGATTTGTGGGTGATGCTGGCGGCCTCGCTGCTGCTGATCCCCTTCGTCTTTTTCAAGAAAGATATCACCCGCGGGTGGGGCCTGTTGTTGACCCTGCTGTATGTGGTCTACATCGTCACATTGCTGGCCTAACCTGACGGAGACCCAATCATGACTCGTGCCCTCGTAACCGGAGCAGGCATTCGCCTTGGTCGGGCTATGGCCCTGTATCTGGCACAGCGCGGGTATGATGTGGCCATCCACTATGCGACCTCGGAACAACCAGCGCTGGATGTTGTGGCCAAGGCTCAAGCCATGGGCCGCAGCGCGATCGCCCTACAGGCCGATGTTCTGGATGAGACGCAGGTTCAGACCTTGTTGCCCCGCGCGGCTGAGGCGCTGGGTGGACCGATAACATGTCTGGTCAACAATGCTTCGATCTTTGAATATGACAACATTCAGACGGCCACTCGAACAAGCTGGGACCGCCACATGGACAGCAACCTTCGCGCGCCCTTCGTTCTGACGCAGGCCATGGCTGAACAAGGGTTGGAACCTGAAAAAGACGATGCAGGAGAACCGGTGGCGACCGGCCTGATCGTCAACATGGTGGATATGCGCGTGCGTAAGCTGACGCCCGAATTTATGTCCTACACTATCGCTAAGATGGGTCTCTGGGCGCTGACTCGTACCGCTGCGCAGGCGCTGACCCCGGCTATCCGCGTCAATGCGATTGGTCCAGGCCCGACGATGCAGGGACATCGTCAAAGCGCCGATCACTTTAGCGCGCAGCGAAGAAACACAGTGTTGGAACGCGGCGCAAACCCGTCTGATATCACCGCTGCGCTGGGCTATTTTCTGGATGCCCACGCCGTCACCGGACAGCTTTTATGCGTGGATGGCGGGCAGCATCTTGGTTGGCAAACACCGGATGTTTTGGGCGTTGAATAGGTAATTCTCAGATAAGTTTTGCACCGCTCTCATTTCTGTTACCAACGCGTTACAAAAATGTATTGTTTTTCATGCACTTGCCCTGTGTATGAAAAAATATCAATTAAAAACAAACAGTTAGTCTACTGCCTATTTTTTGTGCAAATCAAGGAATCCTTAATGAATTAAGGGAAAATCGCGATACCCGGAAACTTATCTTCATACTTATCCACAGAAACCGTGGATTTGTTTTCTCTTGATCTGAGGCGCTCAAGATTGCAGCCATGGTGAGGGAATCATATTTCAGGCACATGACCGTCCAGAACGAATCGAACTCCGAAACCCAAAGCGTTGGATACGAATGTATACAGCGATATGTGAAAACGCTGGACAGCTCGCCCGGTGTGTACCGGATGTTGGATGCGGACAGTCGGGTTCTGTACGTGGGCAAGGCGCGAAACCTGAAGGCGCGGGTATCGAACTATACGCGGCCCGGACATTCGGGGCGGATCGAGAAGATGATCGCCGCGACGGTTTCGATGATGTTTCTGACCACGCGGACCGAGACCGAGGCACTGCTGCTGGAGCAGAACCTGATCAAGCAGCTCAAGCCCAAGTACAATGTGCTGCTGCGCGACGATAAGAGTTTTCCGAACATTCTGGTCGCCAAGGATCATGGGTTTCCGCAGATCAAGAAACATCGTGGGGCGAAGAAAGAAAAGGGCGCCTATTTTGGCCCATTCGCCAGCGCCGGAGCGGTGAACCGGACGCTGAACCAGTTGCAAAAAGCGTTCCTGCTGCGCAACTGCTCGGATTCCATGTTCGACAGCCGGACGCGGCCCTGTCTGCTGTATCAGATTAAGCGCTGTTCTGGGCCGTGTGTTGGGTTGATCTCGGAAAGCGATTACGGCGAAAGCGTCAAGGATGCGGAACGGTTCTTGTCGGGCCGGTCGACCAAGGTGCAGGAAGAACTGGCCGAACAGATGATGGCCGCGTCCGAGGCGATGGAGTTCGAACGCGCCGCCAGCCTACGCGACCGTATTCGCGCGCTGACGCAGGTGCAGACGTCCCAAGGCATCAACCCGCGCGGCGTGGCCGAGGCGGATGTGATTGGCCTCTATCTGGACAACGGGCAGGCCTGTGTGCAGGTGTTCTTTATCCGGGCCAACCAGAACTGGGGCAACAAGGACTTTTACCCTCGGGTCGGGGCGGATGTGTCGCCAGCCGAGGTGATGGAGGCTTTCCTTGGGCAGTTCTACGACAACAAGGAGCCGCCGCGTCAGTTGATCCTGTCGGACGGGGTCGAAAACGCTGATCTGATGCAGGACGCGCTGTCGGAAAAGGCCGGTCGCAAGGTGGAAATCCTTGTGCCGCAGCGCGGTGAGAAACAAGAACTGGTCGCCGGAGCCCTGCGCAACGCACGCGAGTCACTGGCACGGCGCATGTCGGAAAGCGCCACGCAGGCCAAGCTGTTGCGCGGCGTGGCCGAGGCGTTTGATCTGGACACGCCACCCGAGCGGATTGAGGTCTACGATAACAGCCATATTCAGGGCACCAACGCGGTGGGCGGCATGATCGTGGCGGGCCCCGAGGGGTTCATGAAAAACGCCTATCGCAAGTTCAACATCCGGGGCGATGATCTGACCCCCGGCGACGATTTTGGCATGATGAAAGAGGTTTTGACTCGCCGTTTCACCCGCTTGCAAAAAGAAGACCCAGACCGAGACAAGGGTCATTGGCCCGACCTGCTGTTGATCGATGGCGGCGCGGGGCAGTTGAGTGCGGTGCATGAGATCATGGTCGAACATGGCGTCGAAGACATCCCGATGGTCGGTGTCGCCAAGGGTGTGGACCGCGACCACGGCAAAGAGGAATTCCACCGTATCGGCCAACGCGCCTTTGCGCTGAAGCGCAACGATCCGGTGCTGTATTTCATTCAACGCCTGCGGGATGAGGCGCACAGGTTCGCCATCGGCACCCATCGCGCCAAACGGGCCAAGGCGGTTGGGGCGACGCCTCTGGATGAAATCCCCGGCGTGGGCGCGGCGCGCAAACGCGCTTTGCTGACCCATTTCGGCAGCGCTAAGGCGGTCAGCCGGGCCAATCTGGCGGATCTCAAGGCGGTGGACGGGATCTCAGCCGGGTTGGCGCAGAAGGTCTATGATTTCTTCCACGACAAGGGCTAGGCCCGCCGCCCGCGCCACAGGATGTACAGCCCCGAGGCCACGATCAGCGCCGACCCGATCCACATGGTCTGGTCCAGCCGCTCACCAAACATGACCACACCCAACCCGATGCCGAACAGCAGTCGGGAATAGCGGAAGGGCGTGACGGATGAGACCTCACCCGTGCGCATCGCCTTCATCAGCGAGGCATAGGCCATAACGCCCATCACGATTGCGCCGGTCATATGCAGACTGACTTGCGTGCTTAGGGGCTGCATCGGTGTGCCCTCCCAGAACCGATAGGCCAGCCCGGCGACGATGATGCAGAGGAAACCGTAGAACCCCAGCACCTCGGTCCCCAGTGACGCGGGCGCGGCGCGGCTGGCCAGATCGCGGCCTGCGAACCCCAACATTCCCAGCACCGCAAGGATGGACAGGGCCGAGAAGCTGTCTCCGGTTGGTTGGATGATAATGACGACGCCGACAAGGCCGATCAGAATGGCGCTCCACCTGCGCCAGCCGACGGTTTCGCCAAAGACCAAAGCAGCGCCCGCAACAACGACCAGAGGCGTGGCCTGCAATATCACCGTAGCCGAGGATAGTGGGGTCAGTGCGATGGCCAACACATAGAACAACCGTCCGAGTATTTCGAACACCACGCGCACTTTCATTGGGCGCGACAACACATCCGGCTGAAACAGTCGCGTGCCGCGCAGCAGGGCCACCACCGCATAGATCACCGCGCCGCCTGCGCCGAACAGCACCAGCACCTGCCCGATCGGAATTGCGGCCGAGGCGGCCTTGATCAGCGCGTCCTCAAGCGCGAACAGAGCCATCGCAGCGATCATCCATGCACTGCCGATCAGGTTCGATCGTGGGTCGGTTTGAATGTGGGTTGTCATGTTTCGCTCTGTCTGAACCAGTCGCCAATCTGGCCGCAAACACTGTGCGCGCCAAGTCGCGGAAACGGGGTTGCGACCCTTTGACCGCAATCACTGCAACCGCCTGTGATCGGGGCAGATTTTCAACGGGCCATCTTTCATGTCCTGAACCGGCGATGTAAAGTTTTAACCATGAAGTGGAACCTGCCCAATATCCTGACCGTGCTTCGCCTATTGGCGGCGCCAGGCCTGGCCGTGATGTTTTTGTATTTCACCCGGCCCTATGCCGATTGGTTTGCCCTGATCCTGTTCATGTCCGCCGCCATCACCGACTGGTTCGATGGCTACTTGGCCCGTGCTTGGAAGCAGGAAACAAAGATTGGCGCGATGCTGGATCCGATTGCCGACAAAGCGATGGTGGTGATCGCGCTGATGATCCTTGTGGGCTATTCGACAGAACACTGGACGCCTTGGCTGGTTTTGCCCGCTACCGTGGTCCTGTTCCGCGAGGTTTTTGTCTCGGGCCTGCGAGAGTATCTGGGCGATGTAGCCGGAACTTTGAAAGTGACCAAGTTGGCCAAGTGGAAGACCACGGCGCAAATGGTGGCGATTGCCATCCTGTTCTCGCAGGGGATATTCGAGCACTATTTCGTCATGGCCACTTTCGGCATGGACCCCACGATCATAGATCAGGTCCTGACTGGCGAGGTCGAGGACCACAACCACCTCCGCTGGCATTTGGAAGGCATGTTCTGGTCGGGCCGTATTGGGCTGTGGCTGCTGTGGATTGCTGCGACGCTGACATTGATCACGGGCTATGACTACCTACGTAAAGCCATGCCCCATCTGAAGGAGAGCTAAGCGATGGACGTGCTGTATTTCGCCTGGGTGCGCGAACGCATCGGCCTGCCCAAGGAAAAGGTCGAAACGCAGGCCGCGACGGTCAGCGATCTGGTCGCTGAACTCAGCGCGCGCGAAGACCGCTATGCTGCTGCCTTCGCAGATCTGTCGGCCCTGCGCGTGGCGCTGGATCAGGAACTGTCGGACTTTGACGCCCCGCTGTCGGGCGTGCGCGAGGTTGCGTTCTTTCCGCCCATGACAGGCGGCTGAGATGCGGATCGTCGTACAGGAAGCCCCGTTTGACATGGGGGCAGAAGCCAACGCCTTTGCTGCTGGGGATGATGCTGCCAACGGGGCCATCGTGACCTTTACCGGCGTTGTGCGCGACCTGGCCACAGGCGATCTGGACGTGATGGAGATCGAACACTACCCCGGCATGACCGAACGCGCCCTGACCAAGATCGCGACCGAGGCGCAATCGCGCTGGTCGCTGGGCGATGTGCTGGTGATTCACCGCCACGGACGGCTGGCTCCAGGAGATCGGATCATGATGGTGGCCACCGCCTCGCCCCACCGCAAAGATGCGTTCGAGGCGGCCGAGTACCTGATGGACTACCTCAAATCCCGCGCGCCGTTCTGGAAGAAAGAGATCACCAACGCAGGCGCCGATTGGGTCGCCGCCAAGGACGAAGACGAAGACGCGCTGAGCCGGTGGTGACTTAATCCGCGTTGTTGATGCGTCCGCGCAGTTCCTCGGCCTCTTGCCGGGCGGCGCGTAGGCCTTCCATTGCGGCGGACAGCTCGGCCTCGGTCTGGGTCAGTTGATTGGTCAACTCGGCCTCGCGTTGCTGCAGATAGGTTATGGCCTGATCGCGGGTTTCCTCGGCCTCGTGCAGCTCTTGGCTCATGCGGTCCAGATCGGCCACGTCGCTTTGGCGCACGCGGGACAGACGGTGGGCCAGCCAATTGGCGAACCATCCCATACAGAACGCGCCGAACAGGATGATGGCCGTGGCGATGATGAATTCCAGTCTGTTCAACTTATTGGTCCCCCGCGCCGGTATCTACGGCGTCTTCTGTCGGTTCGGCGTCCGTTTCCATTGCCTCAAGCCCGGTTTCCGTCGCAGCGACGGGTTCAGGACGGATCAGGCGAAACTCGATCCGGCGGTTTTCCTCGCGGCCTTCTTCGGTGTCATTATCGGAGATGGGTTGCGTTTCGCCATAGCCCACAGCGGTATAGCTTGAGGTTGGAACCCGGCGGCCGCGCAACTCGTTCAGGATGGATTGCGCCCGTGCCTGGCTGAGCTGCTGGTTCATTTCCTCGCGGCCCTGGCTGTCGGTATGGCCCTGAATCTCCATCCGGATTGGGCCGCAGTCCCGCAGGATTTCGGCGATCTGGTTGACCGTATCACGCGAGTCAGCGGCGACAGTGGCAGACCCAGGTTCAAAGGCGATTTTGCTGGAGGACTGGACCTGCGCGATCTGTTCTTCGCACTGTTCGGGGTCAGGAAGTGTGTCCTCGGGTTCGGGTGGGGCCTGATAGGTGATCGACAGGTTAAATTCCTGGGCGTCGCCCAACTTGTCCGACAAAAGGCTGGTGATCCCGGCCCGTGTGTCGGGGTCATGGGTGACGCCGCTCAGGGCGACGTCATCAGGTGTCACCGTCAGAACGCCGTTGTGTAGTTGCGCCAATGCTTCCAGCCCAGCCAGCACGCGCACGGGCCAGTCGGCAGGCAGGTCCGGTGCGATCCTTGTGGCGGTATAAACCTGTTCCGAGCCAAAGGCCGCGCGGGCAAAGCTGTCGACCATGTCGCGCAGGGTTTCGTCACCCAGACGTCCGCGCATCTGGACCAAACCTTCGGGGCTGCGCGTGGCCGAGAATTCGGGCGGGCCAGCAGGGGCGTCTTCTTCGGGTTCGGGCAGCACGGCATGCAGGGCAAAGACGTCGGGAAGGGCTGTCTCAAGCTCGCCTACTACCCGATCAAAAGTGCCTGGGTCTGTGCCCATTGCGGCCACAAGCGTGATATCTGCGTCGGACATGGTGACAGACCCCTGACCGATCTGTGCCAGCGCCCGAATGCTGAGAATCGCTGCTTCGGACCACCGAGGAGACGGCTCACCCAGTCCGATCGTACAACTATAGGGCCCAGTCATGCCGGTTTCCTGCGCGGCGGCGATGATGGCGGTACGGGCATCTTCATCCTGCGCCGAGCAGGCATCGAACTGACCACCCTCGGCTCCGATCAGATAGCGCAGGGTAAAGGGCGTGATCACCGGGCGCGGGGCCGAGATTGCAAGCCCTATCCGCAAGCTGGGTGGGGCTGCGCGCGTCAGCTCTTGTTCCAGCCGCTCTTTTTCATGGCGACTATCCGCGATGGCGGTGATCTTGACCAGCCCCGGACTGGCCGAGATCTTGGCACGGGGCAGGCGGACCAGCGCTTCGATGGCAAAATCCAGCGCGTCGTCCCAACCTTTAGGGGTGGGATAGTCGGCCGTTTCCATCAGGTCCGATACGTTGTCGGCATCCAGGCGGCGCAACCGCTCGATCAGCGCATCGCGATCTTGGGTGGCGGGGATTAGGCCGATAACCGAGATGCCACTGTCATTGCGCAAAATCTCGGCCGAGAATTTCGGTGGGGCCAGCTGCGTTGTCGGCGCCACCTCCATGTCATCAATGACGCGCGAGGTATCAACCTCGGTCCCGGCGGCGGTCAGGGCGCTGAACCGGGTGGCCTCGTCCTGCGCGGTACCGGTCAGCACCACGCGCAACCCGTCCGATTCGACCTCGGCCCAGTCATGGCCTTTCAGGTCCAGCGCGCGGCGGACGGCAAATTCCGATGCTTCCTCGACCGCGGTCACCGCATAGCTAGCGGCCAGCAGGGACAACCCGGCCGAAACGAGGAAAATCAGGGCAGCAGCTAAGAAATAGGGCAGGCGCATGTGCGGGCAGACGACTCCTCGGGTTTTTGGGGGGACTCTTACAGAGCCCCGCGCCGAGGTGCAATCAAACCAACAGTGCCACGCACAGGAAGATCAGCGGAATAAGGCCGGTGTCGCGGTTGGCGCGGAACAGCTGCAGCAGCTTGGCGTTGTCCTCGGTGTCCAGCCCGCGCAATTGCCACGCCATGTGCCAGCCCATTGCCCACGGCCCGGCCAGCGCAACAAACAGCGCCATGATCGAGGCCTGCGTGGTTATTGCGTCAATAATCGCCAGACCCATCAGGGAAACGGTGGCCACAAGGAAGTATTTCAGCCACTTGGCCGTGTCCTCTCCGAACAGACGCGCGGTGGATTTGATGCCGATCAGTTCGTCATCTTCGGTGTCCTGATGGGCATAGATCGTGTCATAGAACAGCGTCCACGCAATCCCGGCCAGATAGAGCAAAATCGCAGGCACACCGATGGATCCGGTATGTGCGGCCCAGGCCAACAGAACACCCCAATTGAAGGCCAGCCCTAGAAACACCTGCGGCCACCACGTGAACCGTTTGGCGAAGGGATAGATCGTGACCGGCAGCAGCGACAGGACGCCCATTGCTATGGCCGTCTGATTGAAGCTGAGCAGAATGCCCAAAGCCAACAGGCATTGCAGCCCCATCCAGACCACCGCCTGCCGCACCGTGACCTGACCCGAGGGGATGGGCCGCGAGCGGGTACGCTCAACCTGCGCATCGAATTCGCGGTCGGTGATGTCATTCCATGTGCAGCCCGCGCCGCGCATCAGGAAGGCGCCGATGGCGCATCCGGCGGCGATCCACAGATCCTCCCACCGGGGCGAGCCGTCGCTGAGGACAGCCAGCACAAGGCCCCACCAGCAAGGGATCAGCAGCAGCCAAGTGCCGATGGGTCGATCCGCGCGGCTGAGGCGCAGATAGGGGCGGGTAAAGGCGGGCGCGTGAGTGTCGACCCAGTTGCCGCTGACGGCATCAGCGACCTGACCATCTGGTGTTGGGGCATTGCCTTGCATATTAAGGTCTCATGAGTGCAAAGATCAGACTGTATGTAGAGCACCCTTTGGGTGCGGGGCAATCGGTTCCTTTGACGCGTGATCAGGCCCACTACCTGTTCGGCGTCATGCGGCTGGCCGTCGGCGGACAAGTGTCCTTGTTCAACGGCCAAGATGGCGAGTGGCTGGCCGACGTTGCCGAGGCGAGCAAGCGTGGCGGTGTGCTGACTTGCGCCCGCCAGACCAAGCCGCTGCAACTGCCGCCCGATCTGTGGTTCCTATTCGCGCCGATCAAAAAGGCCCGTACTGATTTCATCGTTGAAAAAGCGGCCGAGATGGGGGCTGCGCGCATTCTGCCGGTACAAACCGAATTCACCAATTCCGAGCGTATCCGGCAAGACCGTCTTCAGGCTCACGCGGTCGAAGCAGCCGAGCAATGCGGCGGCACCTACGTGCCAGAGGTTGCCGATCTGCAACGTTTGGACCGACTGTTGGACGCATGGCCCGAGGACCGTCAGCTGATGTTCTGTGATGAGGCCGAGGTCGGCTCGGCCTTGCGTCTGGCTGCCCATGAGTCGGGCCAGCCCTGGGCTATTTTGATCGGGCCCGAGGGGGGGTTTTCGGATCGAGAGCGCGCGCGTCTGGCCGGGTTGTCCTTTTCCCATGTCGTCAGTCTTGGGCCGCGCATCCTGCGGGCCGATACGGCGGCGGTGGCGGCCTTGACCATGTGGCAGCAGGCCTTGGGGGATTGGTCATGAACTGGCGACCGGCTGATACGACGGACGTGCCTGCGATCCGCCGGTTTCTGTCGCGGCATGTCCAGACCTCGATGTTTCCGCTGGCCAATCTGCGCGAATACGGCTTGGGCGGAACCAGCCCGCGCGCGCTGAGTGCCTGGGTGTTGGGTGACGATCCGTGGGCCGTTTTTGCCATCACCAACGAAGGTATGGTTCTGCCACAATGCCCCGATTGTTCCGACGCCGATCTGCTGGCCGCGATCGACCTGATCCGCGGCAGGCCGCTGTTCGGGATTGCAGCCGAGGCGACCCAAGCGCGGCGGATCATGCAGCTTGCGGGCTGGGCGGGCCGTCCCGCGACACTCAATAGTGACGAGCCGGGGTTCACTCTGGACCTGACCCAACTTGTGGTGCCCGATACCACCGGTGCGACGCTTGAGCCTTTGGGTGGGTTCAACGGAGACATCACCGAAGAATGGCGACGCGACTATTTGATAGAGGCGATGGATTTCGCTCCTGACCGCGCGCGGAAGCAAGCGCGTAAGGACTATGTGACCTATCTGGACCTAAATTCGCACCGGGTACTTGTGGTCGATGGTCAGCCCGTGGCGATGACAGGGTTCAATGCGCGCCTGCCCGATGTGGTTCAGATCGGCGGGGTCTATACCCCGCCCAAGCTGCGCGGGCGCGGCTATGCGCGGTTGGCTGTTTCCTTGCATCTGCTCGAGGCAAATGCCAGCGGCGTGTCGCGCGCGGTGCTGTTTGCGGCTTCCAATTCGGCGGCGCGTGCCTATATGGCAATCGGATTCAAACCAGCAGGACAGTTCTCGCTGATCCTGTTCAAGAACCCGAAGGACCCGGCATGAGTTTCATCCGACCCGAAGCCAAACTGACCCTGTGGCGCTGGCGCGAAGTGCTGGTTGCCATGGCCGTCCTGCTGGTTGGCCTGAGCTGGATTGGCGGTCCCGGTGGCCTGCTGGGCTGGATGGGCTGGGTTCTGGTTGCCGTGGCCGTGGCGCTGGCCGTCATAGGTTTTCAGCGCGCGCGATTTCGCACTGGGGCAGGCGGCCCCGGCGTTGTCACCATCGACGAAGGTCAGATCACCTATCTGGGCCCGCTGGACGGCGGCATGGTCGCCACGCGCGAGATCGAACGGCTGGCACTGGACCCGACCTCGAACCCGGCGCATTGGGTACTGTCTCAGCCGGGCCAGCCAACGCTTCACATTCCCGTGAATGCCGAAGGGGCCGAGGCGCTTTTTGATGTGTTCTCGAACCTGCCGGGGCTGAAAACCGAACAGATGCTGGCCGAATTGAACGGCGGTGCGGTGCATCCCGTGGTGATCTGGGAAAAGCGCCCGATGCGACCGGCGCATCTGCGGCTGCATTGACACTGGCGGCATTTCACCCCACGACTCACCCAAAGACAGACACATCAGGATCGGAGAGCGGTTCATGTCCATCCCCCAGTCCGGCGGCGGGCCGATCGAACGCCACGAACAGCTAGCGGAATATCTGGAATCGGGCTGCAAGCCCAAAGCCGATTGGCGCATCGGGACCGAGCATGAGAAGTTCGGTTATTGCAAGGACACGCTGAAACCGCTGCCGTTCGAGGGTAAACGCTCGATCGTCGCAGTGCTGGAAGGTCTGCGCGACCGCCATGGCTGGGCCGAGGTGCGCGAGGGTGACAACCTGATCGGTCTGGAAAAGGACGGCGCGAATGTCAGCCTGGAACCCGGCGGTGCGCTGGAACTATCGGGTGCTCCGCTGGAGACGATCCACGAGACCTGCGATGAGGTGAACACCCACCTGCGCGAGGTGAAGGATATCGCGGATGAGATCGGCGTGGGCTTTATCGGACTGGGCGCGGCTCCGATCTGGACCCATGACGAGATGCCGTTGATGCCCAAGGGCCGCTATCGGCTGATGAACGACTATATGGAAAAGGTCGGCACCATGGGCCGCGCCATGATGCGGCGCACCTGCACGGTTCAGGTCAATATCGACTTTGGGTCCGAGGCCGACATGGTCCAGAAGCTGCGCGTGGCGCTGGCGCTGCAGCCGGTCGCGACGGCGCTTTTCGCCAATTCGCCTTTCTTTGAGGGCAAGCCCAACGGCCAGAAAAGCTGGCGCAGCCATATCTGGCGGCATCTGGATGATGCGCGGACGGGCATGTTGCCGTTTGTGTTCGAAGAGGGCTTTGGGTTCGAGCGTTATGTGCAGTACGCGCTCGATGTGCCGATGTATTTCGTCTACCGCGACGGCCAGTACATCAACGCGCTGGGCATGTCTTTCCGCGATTTCCTGCAGGGCAAACTGCCCGCACTGCCCGGTGAAACGCCAACGCTTTCCGATTGGGCCGACCATCTGACCACCGCCTTCCCCGAGGCCCGCATTAAGAAATACATGGAGATGCGCGGCGCCGATGGCGGCCCGTGGCGGCGTTTGTGCGCACTGCCTGCCTTCTGGGTTGGTCTGACATATGACCAAGGCGCGCTGGATGCGGCATGGGATCTGGTCAAAGGCTGGGATGCGGAAACCCGCGAAGAACTGCGCGTTCAGGCTGCCGTTCAGGGTCTTCAGGCGCAGGTTGGCGTTATCAACATGCACGATCTGGCGCGCGAGGTCGTGGCGATTTCCGAGGCCGGTCTGAAATCCCGCGCCTTCCCCGGCGCAGGCGGGCTGGTGCCGGATGAGACGCATTTCCTGAACGCCCTGAAGGAAAGCATCGATACAGGGAAAGTCCCCGCCGATGAGTTGCTGGATCACTACAATGGCGACTGGAATGGCGATCTGACCCGGATTTATCCCGAATACAGCTATTGATCCGCACCGTCCCGCTTGCATTCGCAGGGCTGGCCCGATAGCAGGTTGGCGACCAAATTCAGAGGGCGTCATGGACGATCTTAAGGCAAAATATCTGGGCCAAATCGCCGAGGCCGGTGACGAGAACGCGCTTGAGGCGATCCGCGTCGCCGCCGTGGGCAAAAAAGGCGAGGTCGCGCTGAAGATGCGCGAGCTGGGCAAAATGACGCCCGAGGAACGCCAGGTTGCAGGCCCCGCGCTGAACGCCCTGAAGGATGAGATCAACTCGGCGCTGGCCGCTAAGAAGGCCGCGCTGGCCGATGCCGCGCTGGATGAGCGTCTGCGCACCGAATGGCTGGACGTTACCTTGCCGACCCGTTCGCGCCGTCAGGGCTCGATCCACCCGATCAGCCAGGCGACCGAGGAACTGACCGCGATCTTTGCCGAACTGGGCTTTTCCGTGGCCGAAGGGCCTCGGATCGAAGACGACTGGTATAATTTTGACGCCCTGAACATCCCCGGACACCACCCCGCGCGGGCCGAGATGGACACGTTTTACATGCACCGCGCCGAAGGCGACGACCGCCCGCCGCATGTGCTGCGGACCCATACGTCTCCGGTGCAGATCCGCTCGATGGAGAAACAGGGCGCGCCGATCCGCGTCATCTGTCCGGGCGGCGTGTACCGCGCCGACTATGACCAGACCCACACGCCGATGTTCCATCAGGTCGAGGGGCTGGCTATCGACAAGGACATCTCGATGGCGAACCTGAAATGGGTTCTGGAAGAGTTCGTGAAGGCGTTCTTCGAGGTCGACGATGTCGAGCTGCGCTTCCGCGCCTCGCACTTCCCCTTCACCGAGCCGTCGGCCGAGGTCGACATCCGCTGTTCCTGGGACAACGGCCAGTTGAAGATCGGCGAGGGCGACGACTGGATGGAGATTCTGGGCTCGGGCATGGTCCACCCCAAGGTGATCGCCGCCGGTGGGATTGACCCCGAGGTCTATCAGGGCTTTGCCTTCGGAATCGGCATCGACCGCCTGGCGATGCTGAAATACGGCATTCCTGACTTGCGGGCGTTCTTTGACAGCGATCTGCGCTGGCTGCGGCACTATGGGTTCGCGGCACTGGATATGCCGAACCTGCATGGTGGTTTGTCGCGGTGAACCAAAACTCGTTGAGTTATGCTGCTCAACTGATTTTTAGGCTTGCTCTTGGTACAATCCCAAGCCTGTCTACGGCTGAGCAAGTCAAAAAAGGCCACCTATGTTTCGAGCTGTGGCAGGACCAGGTTGCGGAGATTCGAAGTGCCTTCCCCGACGGTTTTCCATCAAACCAAGTTGTCTATTTTGCCGGGACCGATGGCAGAACTTTTGACTGCCTAAATGTCGGTGCTCCCTCTAGCGTTCTTGAAGAATCAGAGTTTTGGTCGCAGCAAATCGCGCCGCATGCTGATGAAATGGCGAGAGAGTCGGATGAGGTTTCTGTCAACTTCTGTAACTTAAGTCGCCAAAGAATAGGCGGGTTTCAAGTTGTTGCAGTACACTTGCCTTATGAAACAGAGGAGCTGACTTCTTCAACATGCCAGAAGAGGCTCCGCGACCTCCCGGACCGTATTAAGTTCATCTTCAATTAAGTGGCATGTGGTGCCTTTCGAAGCTTATCAATTCGTATTTTGAGGCGCGGAGCAAAGGCCGATAGGCCGCCGCGCTATCGCCAGACCGCCCGGACGGGCTGGCGATTTGTCTCCGTCCGCGCACCGCTCGAACAGTACACGGACATGGCAGGCATAAAGTGTTAAGCACAGCCCAAAGATCGCCATCCCGCGGTCTGGCGATAGCGCGGCTTGCGCTCTGTCCGAAGGGCCAGAACCTGCGCGTGTTACAGTTTCCCACACGGTTGTGACGTGACAGTCCGCGTCAGGCGGCTAGGCTCCGGCCTATGATTTACCGTCTGCTTTTCCTGCTGCTGACCGCTACCCCTGCCTTTGCCATGGGGCCTTGGAAATCCGATTGCCATGGCGACACCGCCTGTGATCTGGGTGATCGCTCGTATCATGTGTTAGAGCCCGAGGAATGGGACGGGGAGACCCCTCTGCCCGTTCTGTTGCACTTCCACGGCTGGGCGCGTCAGGGCACCGTGGTGGTGAACCATCAGCGCATCGCTGGGGCCACAAAACTGCGCGGCGTGTTGCTGGTGGCCCCCAACGGCTTGGGCAAAAGCTGGGACTTCTGGACATCAGACACACGCGACGTGCCCTTTGCCGATGCGGTGCTTGAGGATGTGGCCAAGCGCTATCCGGTTGATCCTGAACGTATCTACGTCTCGGGGTATTCCTTTGGTGGCGCGATGGCGTGGCGCTATGTGTGCCAGTCTGGCAATGACATTGCCGCCCTGTTGGCCGTTGCGGGCAGCATCCGCCAGACCGAGGACTGCCCCGAAGCCCCGCGCGAGGCGCGCCATGTGCATGGCCTCAGCGATACAGTGATGGACTTCCCCTATGGCACCAACGGGGACACGACCTATCCGGTGGCCCTTTGGCGCGCGGCGTATGAGTGCCACGATGCCACCCCGCGCGGCGATTGGAGCGTGGTGCCGATCCTGACCCTCAGCCGGGTCGAGTGGACCGATTGCGCACGCGGGCAGGTCACGCTGGACACGCATCCGGGCGGGCATTTTATCCCCCATGGCTGGATCGGGCGGCAATTGGACGAGCTTTTGGGCCGCACCCCCACCTATCCGTGACGCGCAGCGCTTGCACCTTGGCGCATTCTTTGTCATTGCCTGTGCCGACTGGATGTTTGCCAAAAAAGGCCCCGAGCAATGAAATTCACTTTGTCCTGGCTGAAAGACCACCTCGACACGGACGCGTCGGTTGATGAGATCGCCGAGGCGCTGACCGACCTCGGGCTAGAGGTCGAAGAGATCGTGAACCCGGCGGACCGGCTGGCAGACTTTACGCTGGGCCATGTGAAACACGCGGAAAAGCATCCCGACGCCGACAAACTGCGGGTTTGCACAGTGGAAACCGATGAGGGCGATCTGCAGATCATCTGCGGTGCCCCCAACGCGCGCGAAGGTATCACTGTCGTGGTTTGCAAACCCGGCATGTACATCCCCGGTCTGGATATCACCATCAGCGTCGGCAAGATCCGGGGCGTCGAAAGCTTTGGTATGATGGCATCCGAGCGCGAGCTGGAGTTGTCGGACGAGCATGATGGCATTATCGAACTGCCCTCGGGCGAAGTCGGTGATCGGTTCGTGGACTGGCTGGCCGAGAATGATCCGTCCAAGGTCGATCCGATGATCGAGATTGCGATCACGCCGAACCGCCCCGATGCGTTGGGTGTGGCTGGCATCGCTCGTGATCTGGCAGCGCGTGGGGTTGGCACGCTGAAAGAGCATATCCACGCGCCAGTGCCGGGGGATTTCGAATGCCCGATCAAGGTGACGATTGATGACGACACACTGGACGGCGCGCCGCATTTCACCGGTCGTGTGATCCGGGGCGTCAAGAACGGTCCCAGCCCGCAGTGGCTGCAGGATCAGTTGAAGGCCATCGGTCTGCGGCCCATTTCGGCGTTGGTGGATATCACCAACTACATGACCTTTGACCAGAACCGCCCGCTGCACGTCTTCGATGCCGACAAGGTGCAGGGCAACCTGCGGGTTCACCGCGCCAAGGGTGGTGAAACGCTGGTGGCGCTGGATGAGAAGGAATACACTCTGCAGCGCGGTATGATGGTGATCTCGGACGACAAGGGCGCGGAATCCATCGCGGGTATCATGGGCGGCGAGGAAACCGGCTGTACCGATGAGACGGTCAATGTCTTCCTCGAAAGCGCCTTCTGGGATCATGTGCAGATCGCCCTGACGGGCCGCGCGCTGAAGATTAACTCGGACGCGCGTTACCGCTTTGAACGCGGCGTTGACCCGCAATTCACCCGTGAAGGGCTGGAGCAGGCGACGCAGATGATTTTGGATATCTGCGGCGGTGAAGTGTCTTCGGTTGTTGAGGCCGGGAAGGCTCCGAACCACGCGCGTGCCTATAAGTTGGATGCGGCGCGGGTGCAGTCTCTGGTCGGGATGGAGATACCCGAAAGCGAACAGCGCCAGACCCTGACCCGTCTGGGCTTCCGTCTTGAGGGTGAGATGGCCCATGTGCCCAGTTGGCGTCCCGATATCATGGGTGAGGCCGATCTGGTGGAAGAGGTCGCGCGGATCGCCTCCCTGACCAAGCTGCAGGGCAAACCGCTGCCGCGTGTGACTGATGGCATCCCCAAGGCGGTGATGACACCGACGCAGCGCCGTCAGTCGATGGCGCGCCGGACCTGCGCGGCGCTGGGATACAATGAATGTGTGTCCTACACCTTCATTGATCAGGCCTCGGCCGCCCTGTTTGGGGGTGGCGATGCCGCGACGCAGCTGGAAAACCCGATTTCCTCGGAAATGAGCCACATGCGTCCCGACCTGCTGCCCGGTCTGCTGCAGGCGGCCGCCCGCAATCAGGCGCGCGGCTTTGCGGATGTCGCTCTGTTCGAGGTTGGTCCGGTCTTCCATGATGGCGAGCCCGGCGATCAGAAAACCCAGATTGCCGGTCTCTTGGTGGGCCGCGATGGCCCCAAGGATGTGCATGGGGCCGCGCGCGCCGTGGATGTGTTCGACGTCAAGGCCGATGTCGAGGCTGTGCTGGCCGCCATCGGAGCGCCCGCCAAGGTGCAGGTCCAGCGCGATGGTGATGCGTGGTGGCATCCGGGACGGCACGGAAAGATCTGCCTGGGGCCGAAAAAGGTGCTGGGTGTGTTCGGTGAGCTGCACCCGCGTATTTTGCAGGCGATGGACATCAGGGGCCCGGCGATGGCGTTTACCATCTGGCCGGACGAGGTACCTCTGCCCCGCAAATCCGGGGCGACCCGTGCGGCATTGGAGCTGCGCGATTTGCAAGCGGTCGAGCGTGACTTTGCCTTTGTCGTCGATGCGGATGTCGAGGCTTTGACGCTGGTGAATGCAGCGGCGGGGGCGGATAAGGCCTTGATCGAGGATGTGCGTGTTTTCGATGAATTCATCGGCGGTAGTTTGGGTGAGGGCAAGAAATCTCTGGCCATTACCGTGCGTTTGCAACCGACGGACAAAACCTTGAAGGAAGAAGATATCGAGGCGGTTGGCCAGAAGATCATCGCCAAGGTCGGCAAGGCCACTGGCGGCGTGTTACGCGGTTAAACCAGCCTTGATCCAAATGCGAAGCGCGCCTGCGGGCGCGCTTTTCTCGTTTCTGGGGATGGTGTTGCCGTGTCGCAACAGAAAACTGCGGGCTCTTTCAGGGGGTTGAGCAGAATCGGCAAGCCACCCTATTGACGCCTTCCTAACGTAATCAAACCCCGGAGTCTGCCAGATGCCAGATCCCAAACGCGCCCAAGCGCCTTTCATTTTCTGATTGCCCGCCAGCATTCCGGCGGGCCTTGTTTCCCGTTGGAGAGCTGTCATGAAACTTCAAGACATCTCGATGATCCGGCAAATTTTGCCGCAAGAGATGCCCTTTCCCTATTATCCGGACCGGCAAAGCCCATGGTTGCTGTGCCAGTCGATGCAGGCTGAGATGCCGATCTCGGACCTTAAACAGTCCGACCTGTCCCGCTTGCTAACGCGCCCTTTGGTGCAGCCGATTGTGGCGTCTTGTGGCGGGGTCCTGCGGCGGCACGATGTGATGGCCGTGGCTCACGCGGACCGCGCGATGCGGCTTGGGGCTTTGGGCCCGGCGGCGACAAGGGGGCTGGAGGTTGCGTATCAATCCGATTGGCTGGATTTCTGCCTGAGCTTCGACATCTGGTCCGGCGAGCAGACGACACGTAAAGCCCACAATCTGGTGGTTCAGCTTGGGTTCCCAAGCGAACACGCGGCGTTACTGTGGCAATTCGAACAGCGTGCTGAGGTTGGCGCCTATCAAAGCAGCCTGCACCCGGTTCGCAGACACGGGCGCCCGACACTGGCTTGGTGTCGTCTGGATCTGGACCTGCAAAGCGGCCATTGCCTGATCTAAGAGATCCAGTCCGATTGGCTGCGTTTCGTAGGTCGCGCCCGGCGGCGGTTGCAACATCGTGCGCCCCGGTCGCGGGCATTGCGGCTGACCAGCGACTATGAGCAAAGCCTGCAGCAGAGATACGCCAAAATCTGGGCCGATGTGATGATGCTGTCGGTCCTGATGCTGCTGCGGGATGAGTTTGCCGTGCGTGATGTCTGGATGCACCAGCCAGAGTCCGGCGCTAAACTGAAAGGGATTACATGGGGTCGGCTGCCGCCGCGTTCGATCTATACCCGACTGCCGCGTGCATTCGGGTTCCAACAAACGCGCGAGATGCCCCCAATGCTGGGCAGCAAACATCGCAGTACAGCCCGGCGGGCGGTGAAAGAGGATCAGCCGATTTTCTGGCGGTTACGCTTCTGAACGCCCCTTGGGTTGCCACCGATTTCTGACTAGGGTCGCAGACAAATAACAAGGAGTTAACTATGGGCCTGAACGTATACCTCTCGGGTGAAATCCATACCGATTGGCGGGAACAGATCATCGATGGCGCCAAGGGGCTGGATGTCACTTTCAACAGCCCCGTCACCGATCACGCCGCCAGCGACGATTGCGGCGTGGCCATTCTGGGGGCAGAGCCGAACAAATACTGGCACGACCACAAAGGTGCGATGGTCAACGCCATTCGCACCCGAAAGGGTATTGCGGATGCCGACGTGGTCGTTGTGCGGTTTGGCGACAAGTATAAACAGTGGAACGCTGCGTTTGATGCGGGTTACGCCGCCGCGTTGGGCAAATCGCTGATCGTGCTGCACGGCTCCGATCATCAGCACGCGTTGAAAGAGGTCGACGCCGCAGCGCTGGCCGTCGCCGAGCACCCCGCTCAGGTGGTCGAGGTGCTGCGCTATGTTCTGACCGGACAACTGCCCGGATAGCGGGCGTTGGGGCGGGGCAATGCCTCGCCCCCGATCTGCCTTAGCTTGTCGCAGGTATAGTTAATCCGCGCTGGACTGCTGGACGTTCCAGGAAACGGTCCACATAAGGCTGAAGATTGGCGAAATCCGACCATCCGAGCATGTCTTTGACGCCGTAGTAGTCCAACCCGCGCAGCCATGGGACTATGGCGATATCAGCGATCGAGTAGTCCCCGGCGATCCAGTCCTGCCCGTCCAGCTGCGTGTTAACGACGTTCAACAGACGCTTGGCCTCGTTGATGTAGCGCTTGCGCGGGCGAGGGTCTTCGATCTCGCTGCCAGCGAATTTGTGGAAATAGCCAAGCTGCCCGAACATCGGACCCAGCCCGCCCATCTGGAACATCAACCATTGGGTCACACGTGCTTTGTCCACCGCGGTTTTTCCAATCAGCTGACCGCTTTTCTCAGCCAGATACAGCAGGATCGCACCGCTTTCGAACAATGAGACCGGCTCGCCATCCGGTCCGTTCGGGTCGATGATGGCCGGGATCTTGTTGTTGGGGTTCAGCGAAAGGAATTCGAGGCTTTTTACGTCTGAGTCCGCCAGCGTGACCAGATGCGCCTCATAGGGCAGGCCGATCTCTTCGAGCATGATCGAGACTTTGACGCCGTTGGGCGTGGGGTAGGAATAGAGTTGCAGTTTTTCCGGTGACTGTGCGGGCCAGCGGGCAGTGATCGGGTGGTTTGCGGCGTCCAGCATAGGGGCTCCTGTATGAAGGTTCCGAACACAGTTAGGTGTTGCGGTGCCGATCTACCAGTGGCGCGCGCTGTGCGTTACTGGTCAGATATTGTGCATTCGGGAACAGGCGGGGAAAAGCAGAGAAATCCGCACCTAGACTGACGCGCATTTATCGCTCACAGTTTGGTGATCTCCGCGCGCGTCGCGGGTTTTCTTATGGCTTGTAGAAGGAGAAACGCGTGGATGAAGTTGCTACACAGGTCGGTGCTTTTGCGCCGCTGGTGATGAATGCCGTGAAGGCACTGGTTGTTCTGGTATTGGGCTGGACCGTAGCTGGGATGATCGCGGGCGTGGTGCGGCGTCGCATCAACGCAACCCCACAAATCGATCCGACGCTAGGGAATTTTGTTGCCAGCCTGGTGAAGTGGGCGATCCTGGCGATGGTGCTGGTCGCTGTTCTGGGCATTTTCGGGATCGAGGCCACAAGTATCGTCGCTATTCTGGGTGCCGCCTCGCTGGCCATTGGTCTGGCCTTGCAGGGGACGCTCAGCGATTTGGCGGCCGGGGTGATGCTGGTCGTATTCCGGCCGTACAAGCTGGGTCAGTATGTCGATATTAGCGGTACTGCCGGGACGGTGAAGGATCTGAACCTGTTCACAACGGAACTGGTCACCCCTGACAACGTCCAGATCATCGTGCCCAATGGGCAGGCCTGGGGCAGCGTGATCACCAATTTCTCGGCCCATGACACGCGCCGCGTCGATCTGGTGTTCGGGATCGACTATGGCGACAGTGCGGATGCCGCGATGCAGATCATCCTGGACGTGGCCAAAGCCGACAAGCGTATTCACAGCGACCCGGAGCCCTGGGTACGTGTGACAAATCTGGGCGATAGCTCGGTCGACCTGACAGCGCGCCTATGGTGTGACGCGGGAGATTACTGGGACGTGAAATTCGAGCTGACCAAAGCTGTGAAAGAGGCATTCGACGCCAAGGGCGTTTCGATCCCTTACCCGCATTCGGTCGAGATTCACAAGCAGGCGTAAATCTCCCGCCCGTCATACGGGCATTGAAATGCCCTTTTCCGGTTGGGCCCAGCGCCGCGCTAATCGCGCGGCGCTGTTGCGTTTTGCGGGAGCGTTCGTCTTGTGCCCTCCGCGCCGCGTCGCAGACGCGGCGCTATGCCCAACGCTGTAGGCGCCCTCGGGAGAGGGCGCTCTCAGGGGCGGGAGCCGTTCAGGCTTTGATGACCACGTTGGGGGAAACGACGTCAATCCCCAGAGCCTTGCCAACCGCATAGTAGGTTAGCTGACCTGCATGGACGTTCAGACCGGCCATCAAGTGCGGATCGTCCTGGCAGGCCTGTTTCCAGCCCTTGTCAGCCAGAGCCAGCATGAATGGCATCGTCGCATTGCCGAGGGCGATGGTCGATGTGCGCGCCACGGCACCGGGCATGTTGGCAACGCAGTAATGCATGACGCCATCGACTTCGTAGATCGGATCGGCATGGGTGGTGGCCTTCGACGTCTCGAAACAGCCGCCCTGGTCGATGGCAACGTCGACCAGAACCGCACCGGGTTTCATGGTGGACAGTTGCGCGCGGGTGATCAGTTTGGGTGCTGCTGCGCCGGGGATCAGAACCGCGCCGATCACCATATCGGCCGTCTGGATCAGCTCGGCGGTGGCACCAGCGGTTGAATACTGGTTCTTGAACTGCCCGCCGAACACGTCATCCAAATAGCGGAGGCGAGGCAGCGAACGGTCCAGAACCGTCACATCCGCGCCCATGCCCGCGGCGATTTTGGCCGCATGCGTGCCGACCACACCGCCGCCAATCACAACCACTTTTGCGGGCCCGACACCTGGCACGCCGCCCATCAGCACACCGCGTCCGCCATTGGCTTTTTGCAGCGTCCAAGACCCGACCTGCGGGGCCAGACGCCCGGCAACCTCGGACATAGGAGCCAGCAGCGGCAGGCCGCCGCTCGCGTCCGTCACTGTCTCATAGGCGATGGCAGTACAGCCCGAGGACAGCAGGTCATGGGTCTGATCCGGGTCGGGGGCGAGGTGCAGATAGGTAAACAGCAACTGGCCTTCGCGCAGCATCTTGCGCTCACCTGCCTGAGGTTCCTTGACCTTGACGATCATGTCAGCGGTGGCGAATACCTCGGCGGCGGTGTCTACGATCTGTGCACCAGCAGCGACATAGTCGGCATTGTCAAAGCCCGAGCCCAGGCCCGCGCCTGTTTCGATGATCACCTCATGACCCCGCGCAACCGCTTCCTGCGCAGCATTCGGAGTCATGCCGACGCGGAACTCCTGCGGTTTGATCTCTTTTGGGCAACCGATTTTCATTTGGTCTCTCCGTTCATAAACTGCCTAAAGAATGGGCAAACTGCGCTGCAATTTCTGTGAAACTCTGCCTGTCCTGGCGGTTTTTTTCGGGAGAATTTCCTGTATTATGCGCCAATCACGCAAAGGAGTTGCACCTATGAGCCTAGATACGACGGATCGAAAGATTCTGGCCTCGTTACAGAAAAATGGCCGGATGTCTAATGCAGAGCTGTCCGAGCAGGTGAATCTATCGCCCTCGGCCTGCCATCGTCGGGTCCAACGGCTTGAGGCTGAGGGCTATATCCGCAACTATGTGGCCCTGCTGGACGCTCGTAAGATGAACGTACCGACCACGGTGTTTGTCGAGATCACCTTGCAGGGGCAGGCCGAAGAAGTTCTGGACGCGTTCGAAAAAGCCGTTGCCCGTATCCCCGATGTGCTGGAATGCCATCTAATGGCCGGGACGGCGGATTACATTCTGAAAGTCGTGGCCGAAAATACCGAGGATTTTGCCCGCATTCATCGCCAATACCTTTCGCGCTTGCCGGGTGTGGCGCAGATGCAAAGCTCATTCGCGCTGAGAACTGTGTTCAAGACTACGGCGCTGCCGGTCTGACGTCAGGCGGGGCCGGGATAGGTGAACAGCGCCAGATGCGCGGCGTTGAAGGCGAAATGCATCAGAACGGGCACCCATAGCCTGTTGGTCGCGTAATATCCCAATCCGCATCCCGCGCCCAAAATAGCTGCGAACACGATAAGCGCCGGGCCACCGGCAAAATGCACCTGCCCAAACAACAAGCTGGCCGCAGCGATACCAATGGCCGCGCCGAGCTTTGAGGACAGGGCCGATTGCAGATAGCCGCGAAAAAAGGCCTCTTCCGCCAAACAGGTTAGGAACAGGTTGGACAGCGCAAAGATCAGCCACCAATGTGGCAGACCAACCTCGGGGCGCACCGCTTGCTGGGACAGGCCTAGCGCAAATAAAGCGGGCAAGGTCAAAATCCCCAGGATCAATGGCGTTTTGCGAATAGCGGGCAAGCCTGCATTCTGTCCGGGCCAGACCAGAAGTGCGGCGAACAGAACCAAAGGTTTGTCCAGATTCATATACATGGAGAAATCGGTACTTCCGGGTCCGGCCTGCACGTGATCAAGCACCAGAAGATTGTTGAACCCCGGAACGATATGCGCACCCAAGGCCACACACCATAAGATCAGCGCGAAATGGCCGGGCAAAGACCAAAGCCCGGATGTGCGGCGCAGCGCTGCGGCCCCCGCAAGCCCGGCAATCGCGACCATTAAGGCGCTGGCTGAAACCAGCCCCTGCGCGAAGGCGACTGTTCCGAACAGGCTCAGCAACGATGCGCCAAGACGCCATCGACCGGATATCGCGCTGATCTGAGCGGCGATCAGGATGAACCAGGGCCAAATAAGGGGCAGAAGGGAAAGGAAATACGCCACAGGCCTCTCGCGGTTTTGACCCGGCCTTGATGCAGCAACAGGGTACGTTGATGCAAGCCGGCGGAGTGCAACCCATTGGCAATGCGGCAATTCCGTTGCTTGCATTTGGGCGTTTTCAGGTCCACATATTTGGAAAGGGTGCCGTTTCCGTGTCCGACCCGCGACCTTGCCGTAACGGTCCGATGAGCATAGGAAAGGGCTTTCATCAATTCATCTGATGACATCAGGCGGTTACATGCGCCCGATAGGGTCCGAACCCGGTTACTAGTAAGGAGCAGACCTTGGCTGACGAATACAACGACGCCCCCAAAGACTGGCTTGAGGCCGAGCTGGAAGACACGCTAGACGAAGATTTCGAGATCGAGTTTAGCGAGCCCATGCTCTCGATGGAGATCCGCAAGATCTATAAGGATCAGCATCCTGAGATGCTGGACCGCAAGGTCTATTTCCGTAACCTGCTGCGCCTTCAGGCTGAACTGATCAGGGTGCAGGATTGGGTACAGCATACCGGGGCCAAGGTTTGTATCCTGTTCGAAGGGCGTGACAGCGCGGGCAAGGGGGGCGTGATCAAGCGGATCACCCAGCGTCTGAACCCTCGGGTCGCGCGGGTTGTGGCTTTGCCCGCGCCCAGTCGCCGGGAACAAAGCCAGTGGTATTTCCAGCGCTACGTTCCGCACCTGCCGGCGGCGGGCGAGATCGTGCTGTTTGACCGGTCATGGTACAACCGCGCGGGCGTCGAGCGGGTCATGGGTTTTGCCACCGAAGATCAGGTTGAACAGTTCTTTCAGGATGTTCCCGAATTTGAACGGATGCTGGTGCGCTCGGGCATCATTTTGCTGAAATACTGGTTCTCGATCACCGATGAAGAACAGCAGTTGCGATTCTTGATGCGTATTCACGATCCGATGAAACAGTGGAAGCTGTCGCCGATGGATCTGGAATCCCGCATCCGGTGGGAGGCTTACACCAAGGCCAAAGAGGATATGCTGTTCCGCACCAATATCTCGGAAGCGCCGTGGTACATCGTCGAAGGCAATGACAAAAAGCGCGAACGTCTGAACTGTATCGAACACTTGTTGACCAAGATCCCCTACACCGATGTACCGCAGGAAAAGGTCAATCTGCCGGATCGCAAGTACAACCCCGAATATGAACGTCGTGTTCTGCCGGATGAGCTGCACGTGCCCAAAATCTACTGATCCTGACGCCCCTGATGTTCCGGGGCGTTTTTCTTTGGGTCAGAAACGACAAACCCCCGAGCGATGCGTCGGGGGTCGTCAAATAGTGTCATCCAAAGCTGGACGAGCGGGGTTTTAGAGCAAACCTTCGCGCTGTGCTTTCTTACGTGCCAGTTTACGGGCACGGCGGATCGCTTCAGCTTTCTCGCGCGCTTTTTTCTCTGACGGTTTCTCGAAATGTTGCTTCAGCTTCATTTCACGGAACACGCCTTCGCGCTGCAGCTTTTTCTTCAGGGCACGAAGCGCCTGATCGACGTTATTGTCGCGAACACTAACCTGCATGTGGTTGTCACCACCTTTCTAGATAGAGTTGCAAGGAAATTGCAGGAAGTGGCCGTATAGCAAAGCCGTTCTAACTTGTCTAGTACTGGTGCCAGAACCCGGAGAACCGCCATGACCACCACTTATGAAGACGCAAAAGAGCAGCTATTGAATGCGATGCTGGACCATGTCCCGTTTGACGGATGGTCGGAAACCAGCTTTCGCATGGCCATCAGTGATTGCGATATTGATGAGGCGCTGGCCCGCTCAATCTGCCCCCGTGGCGCGGTCGATATGGCGCTGGCTTTTCATGCCCAGGGGGATGCGGCCATGGTGGAACGCTTGAAAACCGAGGATTTGAGCGATCTGAAGTTCCGCGACCGTATCGCCGCTGCGGTCCGGTTTCGCCTACAGGCCGTCGATGATAAGGAATTGGTGCGCCGCGGCATGACGCTGTTTTCGCTGCCGATGCATGCCGCGGATGGGGCGAAGGCGATGTGGCAGACCTGCGACCTGATCTGGGACACGCTGGGGGATACCTCGGATGATGTGAACTGGTACACCAAGCGGGCGACGCTGTCGGGGGTCTATTCCTCGACCGTGCTGTTCTGGCTGGGGGATGATTCGCCGGATCATCAGAAGACGTGGGAGTTTCTGGATCGTCGCATCGATAACGTCATGCAGTTTGAAAAGCTCAAGGCGCGGGTGAACGGCAACCCTCTGTTCAAACCTTTCCTTGCGGTTCCGAATTGGTTGGCCGGTCAGGTGAAGGCTCCGATGAAGATGCGGGCTGATCTCCCGGGAATGTTGAACCCACGCAAGTAGCACGTAAGTGTCTGGGCCTTTCCGATTTCGCCTGCTAGGCATTGCGCCAAGGAGGACTTGCCTATGACCCAAATGATGCGCGCCGTTGAAATCACCAAGCCCGGCGGCCCGGATGTGTTGCAACTGACCGAACGCCCAGTGCCCGAGCCCGCCGCTGGTCAGGTGGTGTTGAAAGTGGCCTATGCGGGTGTTAACCGCCCGGATGCTTTGCAGCGTGCGGGCGCGTATGATCCGCCTCCGGGCGCGAGTGATCTGCCGGGGCTTGAGGCGTCGGGCGAAGTCGTTGCCCTCGGCGCAGGGGTCGAAGGTGTCGCCATCGGCGATCAGGTTTGCGCCTTGTTGCCCGGCGGTGGCTATGCCGAATACGTTGCCACGCCCGCTGCCCATTGCCTGCCGCTGCCAGAGGGGATGGGCCTTAAGGAGGCTGCGTGTCTGCCCGAGACCTTCTTTACCGTCTGGTCCAATGTGTTCACACGCGGCGGTCTGAAAGCGGGCGAGCGGTTTTTGGTTCACGGTGGGTCCAGCGGGATCGGAACAACGGCGATCCAGCTTGCAAATGCGTTCGGCGCACGGGTCTTTGCCACCGCCGGATCGGCCGAGAAATGTGCCGCCTGCGAGAAACTGGGGGCCGAAAAGGCGATTAATTACCGGGATGAGGATTTCGTATCCACCATGCGCGCCGAAGGCGGGGCGAACCTAATCCTTGATATGGTGGGCGGGGACTATATCCCGCGCAACGTTAAGGCTCTGACTGAGGATGGGCGGCTGGTTCAAATCGCCTTCCTGCAAGGCCCCAAGGTCGAGCTGAACTTTGCCATGATGATGGTGAAACGCCTGACCTTGACCGGCAGCACCCTGCGCCCGCAATCCGATCTGGCTAAGGCCAAAATCGCCCAGGACCTGCGCGAGGCAGTCTGGCCGCTGTTGGATGCAGGCAAGATTGCACCGGTAATGGACAGCGAGTTTGATATGGCCGAGGCCGCAGCGGCCCATGCATGGATGGAAAGCTCGGGCCATATCGGCAAAATCGTTCTGAAGGTGGGCGGCTAAACACCGCCAGCCTGTTCAGGCCACGGCGCGGCGGTAGAGATGCCACGTGGCGTGGCCCAGAACCGGGATCACCACGATCAGCCCCAGCAGCAGCGGGATCGCGCCCAGGATAAGCATTCCGACGACGATGAATCCCCAACCCAGGATGACGGCGGGGTTCTGTCTCAGCACCCGGACCGACGTCACCACAGCAACCGGCAGCCCGACCTTGCGGTCCAACAACAGCGGAAAGCTGACAACGCTGACCGCAAGCGCGATCAGGGCGAACAAAAAGCCGACCGCGTTGCCGAACAGGATCATGGTCCAACCCGCGCCGGTCGTGAAGGTCTGGGTCAGAAATGCGCCCAACGACTCTGGCAGATCAGGACCAAGGGTTCGCACATAGATGCTCTGCGCCACCATCAGCCAGATCAGAAACAACATAACCAGATAGAACCCCAGCGCGAGAATGGCGCCGAAGGAAGGTGAGCGGAATACAGACAGCGCGTCCAGCCAATGCGCCTCGCCGCCCTTTTCACGGGTGCGGCTGATCTCATAGAGGCCAACGGCGGCCACAGGGCCGATCAGCGCGAACCCTGCGACCAGAGGGGCCAGCAGAGGGATCATGTTGCGGTCCAGCCCCAACCCAAACATCAGCAAGCCCGCAATCGGATAGATCAGCACGACAAACACCGCATCCGCGCGGGTTTCCAGAAAGTCGCGACCCCCGGCCTTCAAACATTCCCGCAGGTCCTGCATGGTCAGATCTCGAACAACTGGCAGTTTTCGTGTGTCGGCACTGCCAAGGCTGTTGACGCTTTCCGCGATGTGATCGCTGGTAGCGCCAAGATTTCGCGCAGCCCAGCTTACCGGGTTTCCAATCGTTTTCGCCATCGTCATCCCCTCCTCTTTTGCGGCTTGGCGCAGCAGAGAGAATCCGGCATCGGTTGCCCTGGGCCGGACCCGCCGGCAACGCTTACCCCCGAGTATAGCACAGTTTTTCCCGATTTGCGCCGGGTTGCGCTTTTGTGCCGATTGCGCTGCGTCACAAGCGTGTTAGCTTGTCGTCAGGGTACAGGAGGTGAGTATGCAGCAAACGGCACGTACAGTCGTCATTCACAAACATGGTGGCCCCGAGGTTCTGACCCTCGAAGATCGCCCGGTGGGCGAGCCGGGACCGGGCGAGGTGAGCATTCGTCACCGTGCCTGCGGACTGAATTTTATCGACGTGTACCAGCGCGCGGGTCTTTACCCGCTTGAGCTGCCACACGCGCTGGGAATGGAAGCCTCGGGCGTGATCGAGGCAGTGGGCGAAGGCGTGACCCATCTGGAACCCGGTCAGCGCGCGGCCTATGCCGCAATGCCAGCCGGGGCCTATTGCGAAGCGCGGGTGATGCCTGCGGCGCAAGTGTGCCCGCTGCTTGAAAGCATCTCATTCGACACGGCTGCGGCAATGATGCTCAAGGGGATGACGGTCGAATATCTATTTCATCGCACGACGCCGTTGAAACGCGGGGATACGGTTCTGTTCCACGCCGCTGCCGGAGGTGTAGGCTTGATCGCCTGCCAATGGGCCAAATCCGAGGGGATTAAACTGATCGGGACCGCAGGAACGGACGAAAAATGTAGCCTCGCCAAGTTCAATGGGGCGGCGCATTGCATCAACTATCGCACCGAAGACTTCGCCGAGCGCGTGGCTGAGATCACGGGTGGTAAAGGCGTGGACGTGGTAATGGACTCGATCGGAGCGGATACGTTCAACGGCTCGCTCGACAGTCTCAAGCCACTGGGGATGATGATCTCGTTTGGCAATGCATCGGGCTCGGTACCGCTTATCGACATCGGCATTCTGGCCAAGAAAGGCTCGATCAAGATCACACGGCCCACCTTGTTCACGCATATTGCCGATCACAGCGTTTGTCAGGCGATGGCGCGCCGTCTGTTCAACAAAGTTGATGGGGGCGAGGTCAAAATCCACATCGACCAGCGTTTCCCGCTGGATCAGGTGGCCGAGGCGCATCGCACGCTTGAGGCACGCAAGACAACGGGCAGCACCATCCTGGAACTATGATCTGACATGGCCCCGACTTCTGGTCGGGACCAAGCTTGTGCGCAAGGAATGGGTCAGAACCGGTATGCGGCGCGGGCCTGAAAGGTGGTCGCATCGACGTCGACGCCGGACGAATTGAAGTCGTTGAACTCGTGATACAGGATTTCGCCACCGATGCTTACATTCGGGGCAACGATCTGTTCGTACCCGGCACCGATGAACCAACCATCGTCACTGCCCAGATTATCGGTTCCGGCTTCGGCAAAGCCGCCAATGCCATAAAGCAGCCCTTGCGATGTGACTTTGTAACCCGCGCGCGCTTTGATGCGCCAAACATCCTCGACCGTGGCTGCGCCACTCAGATCAACGTCTGTCCAATCGTAGTCGAAGCCGCCGCCAACAACCCAATCGCCAAGATCGTAGTCATAGCCCAGAATGATGCCGCCAATCGCACCGTCGCCGTCGATGCCCGAGATGTTTGTGTCGATATCGGCATATCCGACTTGCAGACCGCCATAGAACCCCGTCCAGTCGCCTGAAGATTGCGCAGCGGCCGATCCCGCCGCCAGAAACGCAAGGCCAGTGGCCGCCAAAATCTTTTTTCTCATGTCGTGCTTCTTTCCCTCAGCTCGGTTTATTGCGCCTTTCCCGGTTTGGATCGCGCACTTGCATATTTGAATACGTTTGAGCGAAGGGTTGGATCACTCGGTGATTTAGCGAAGGAGGGGGTTTTCACCGAACCGACGTGGCAGAGGGGCGTCGTGCGGTTGAAAGTTTGCTTGCGGAAGGGAAACTATCTACAGATAGCTGTCCAACGAAAAACGGCGGCAGATTTCTCTGCCGCCGCCCCGGGGTAATCCGTGAGTGGATTATTGAGCTTGCAGCTCTGCCGGAGTTTTGCCGGCAATGTCTTTCCAGTTGGCGTCTGCGCGCTCGTTAAAGCCCGGGATGTCGCCTTCCCAGCGTTCCTGAATGTCGGCCGACAGGTTCAGGTACAGCTTGTTGTCAACGATTTTCCAGTAGTTCGGGTCGCCGTCAAACTTGAAGCCCATCGCGGTGCCGAATGCGCAGTAGCCGCCATATGCGGGCAGGTAAGCTTCAGGGTTTTCTTCAAATGCAACTTTGTTTTCTTCCGAAGCAAAGCGGTACAGCGCATCGTTGTGCAGTGTGGTGATGCGGTAGTCGCCCTTGGTGGCTTCGCCAACGGTGAAATAGGCAACCGGGTCATAACCCTGCAGCGCCAGGCCGGTCGAGCTTGCGTTCAGTTCAACGCCAGCGGCCAGAGCCGTGCTTGCAACTGCGACGGACAGCGCAACGCCGCCGATGAAGGATTTGATCTTGTTCATGGTGTTCACCTTTCGTGAATTGAGCCACCGGACGACACAGTAATTGTATCTGGGCAACCCTGTCGATTTTGTTCTGTGCGGTCGGTAATTGGCCGTCACGACCCCGAAGTGGGGGCCGGTCTGATCACGTTCAAAACAATCAAATGTGATCATGAGGTAACAAACGCGTTTCGCCCATGAATAAAGGGCGATGCTTACTTTTCGGGCTGAAAAGAAATCACGAATTCAGTGACTTTTTGTGCCGACATCTCACAGGGGCGCAGCAGGGCGCCGCTGTTTTTGGTCAGATAAAGGTTCAGGCTGATATAGTCCGGCCCACCGCGTTCACGGGCCACCAGTTTGTGGGATTTCCCACCTGCCAACTCGGATCGACTGACGGCATAGGATTTGGCGCCGCTCTGCCCCTTAGACGTGCCAAGAGGGATTGCGAAGAATGCGGTCAGAAACGCGTCCGAAGCGGTCAAGACTGACCGATTTTTGGCTCGGTTCCAGCTTTGATGCGCGCGATATTGGCGCTGTGGCGCCAGTAGACCAGCAAAGTCAGGATAACACCCAGCCCAAATGTCGGGGACTCAGTCAGCACCATGATCCAGATTGTCGACATCGCCGCAGCCATCAGAGCCGCGAGAGACGAGATGCGCCAGATCAGCGCCGTCACCAGCCATGTCAGGCAACAGGCTACGCCGACGCGCCAATCCAATGCCAGCCACAGGCCGAGGAAGGTCGCGACACCCTTGCCGCCCTTGAACCCCAGCCAGACCGGAAAGCAATGGCCCAAAAACGCGGCTAGGGCGGCGATTTGAGCGGCGTCTTCTCCGGCCAGTGCGCGCGCCAGCAGGACAGCGACCCCGCCTTTGGCGGCGTCAAAGATCAGGGTCAGCGCAGCAGCGCGTTTGTTCCCGGTACGCAGGACATTGGTCGCGCCGATATTGCCCGAGCCGATATTGCGCAGATTTCCCAGCCCCATCACCTTGGCAAGGATCAGACCAAAAGGGATCGACCCTATCAGATAGCCAAATGCGGCCCAAAGGATCAGTTGGGCCGTGGAACTGTCAATTGGGGGCATCAGGGTCTCCGGTATACTTCTTGGCCTGCGACATAGGTTGCCGTGACCTTACCCTGCATCCGCTGGCCGTCAAACGGAGTGTTCTGCGATTTCGATTTCAGGCTGAAGCGATCCAGCACAAAGGGCACGTCCGGGTCAAACAGCACCAGATCAGCTGGTGCGCCTTCGGCCAGTCGTCCGCTCTCCAGCCCCAGCCGTTTGGCCGGGTTCAAGGCCATGGCGCGGAACAGGGTCGGCAGGTCCAGTTGCTCGGCGTGATAGAGGCGCAGTGCGGCAGGCAATAACGTCTCAAGCGCCACTGCGCCCGATGCTGCCTCTTCAAACGGCAGGCGTTTGCTTTCCTCGTCCTGTGGCGTGTGCATCGAACTGATGATGTCGATCAGCCCAGTGCGCACCGCCTCAATTACGGCTTGCCGGTCATCCTCGGGCCGCAGCGGCGGCTTGACCTTGAAGAAGGTGCGATAGTCGGCCACGTCCAATTCGTTCAGCGTCAGGTGGTGGATCGAGGTGCCTGCGGTGATATTCAGCCCGTTACGCTTGGCGCGCTCCAGCGCGGGCAGGGCGCGGGCGGTGGTGATCTGATCGGCGTGGTAGGCGGCTCCGGTCATCTCAAGCAGAGCAATATCGCGGTCCAGCCCCATGCGTTCTGCCATGGACGAAACGGCAGGCAACCCATAAAGCGCGGCGAACTTACCGCTGGTAGCGGCGGCCCCGGTGCTGAGTCCCGGTTCCTGCGGATGCGCTATCACCAGCACGCCGCAGGATTTGGCATAGGTCAGCGCGCGGGAAAAAACCTTGGTATTGGCGACTACGTGGTCGCAATCGGTAAAGGCCACAGCGCCTGCATCTTGCAGAAAGCCGATCTCGGTCATCTCGCGCCCTTCGCGGCCCTTGGTCAGCGCGGCCATGGGCAGCACATTGACCGGCGCATCCGCCTGCGCGCGGCGCGTGGCGAATTCCAGCGTTTCGGGTGTGTCGATGGCGGGCAGCGTATCGGGACGGGTAACGATGGTGGTTACGCCGCCCGCTGCGGCAGCCAAGCCGGCGGATTTATAGCTTTCCTTGTGCCGTTCGCCCGGCTCGCAAACCTTGACTCCGATATCGACGATGCCGGGGGCTAGACATTGCCCGCCGCAGTCGATCACCTGTGCGTCTGTGGCCGGAGCGGCACCTTCGCCGAGGCCAGCAATGCGGCCTTCCGAGACGTGCAACCAACCAACTGTGTCCGATCCGGCCTCGGGGTCGATCAGGCGGGCATTGGTGAAAATCTGGTCGGTCATGTCTGGGCCTCTCGGGCTTTGATCAGGGCTGCCATGGCGGCGTCCGGGTCGGGCAGGTATTCGAATACCAGAAACCGCAGCTGCGAAAACACGATGTTGTGTCCGTTGCGATAGAATTTCAGGTCGGGAAGAACGGATAAGGATTTTGCTTTGAATATCTCGCTGATCCACCAGACGTTGCGGTTGGTCACGACATAGACGCGCCGCGTGCGGATCAACCGTTCCCACCACATGAAAAACGCTAACAACAACGTGCAACCGATAAGCTTCCAATAATCGCGCACAGTCTCCGCAAACCATGGGCTGGCAATCCAACTGAGCGCAAGGCAGGCAATTAGAATGCCATATGCCCATCTCAGGCGTGGAGGAAAATATCCCTGGTCAGGCCGCCCATGCCACAGCACCTGTTCAGTGTCGGGTATTTTCTTGCGCCACCAGTCGTCGCTCATCCCATGGCCCTTTCTATGGCGGCTTTGGTGGCGGCGGGGTCGGCTTGGTACTTGATCAGGTGCTTGTCGCCGCTTTTGGTGACGACCTGCACGAAACTGCCCATCGTGTTGACGGCTTCGATCTGGTTCAGCGCAACCTTGCGCGGGCCGGGACCGGTGAGGGTGCTGTCAGACATTTCCCACGCATTGCTCAGTTCCTCGGACGCCAGATACCACGCGCGGATGCCGATGGCTGCAAGCCCGGCGGGCGCTCCGGTCCAGACATAGGGGTTTCCGATCAGCCAAAGCACGATCATCGCGCCCGCCATTGCGATGGCGGCCAGGGTCAGGTTGGTTTGGATATAGGCGCGCTTGTTCGGGGTGAAGACTACACGATCAGCCACAGGGCACCTCCGACAACAAACAAGATGATCACCGCCAACAGGGCCGAGCCGATGCGGTTGGGTGCGCCGGTCTCGATCGGGGATTGCGGGGCCGAGAAGGGCCGCGCGCTTTCAGTGTCGATCGGGCCGCCGGTCCAGTTGGTGGCCTCTTCGGTATAAAGTCCTTGCAGGTGAAGGCGGGCGTCAGGCGTCAAGTTGGCCGCGCGATCGTGAAACGCGGCACTGCGCACCACCATCACCCAGCCTTCGATGGCGTCCAGCGTGGCGCGGTTCAGCTGATCCTCGGACACACCGCAACCTTCGTGCAGGTATCCATAAAGCCCGAGGTCTTCGAGGTCTGAAACGGGAAAGATATCGATCTGCCCTGTATCCAGACCATCGACCCCAAGAACTTGATCGGCGGCACCGGGTTCGCGCAGGAACTTGGCCTCCTCAGCGCGCATATCCAGCGTGAATAGGCGGATCACGCCGCGTTCATGGGGGGCGACGGTCAGGTTGTTCATGCCGCCTCGCGCAGGTTGCGGGCCAGCAACTCCATCGCGGCCATGCGGACGGCGACGCCCATTTCGACCTGTTCCTGAATGACCGAGCGGTTGATATCATCGGCCAGCGTGCCGTCGATTTCCACGCCGCGATTCATCGGGCCGGGATGCATGACGATGGCGTCGGGTTTGGCCAGCGCCAGTTTTGCCGAATCCAGCCCGTAGCGGTGGTAATATTCGCGCTCCGAGGGGATAAAGCCGCCATCCATCCGCTCTTTCTGAAGGCGCAGCATCATCACGACGTCGACGTCCCTCAGACCTTCGTTCATGTCGTCGTAAATCTCGGCCCCGAACTCGGCAAAGGTCGAAGGCACCAACGTCGGCGGGCCGATCAGGCGGATACGGTTTTCCATCTTGCCCAGCAGGATCAGGTTCGACCGTGCCACACGCGAATGCGCGACGTCCCCGCAAATCGCGATGTTCAGACGGTGCAAACGACCCTTGGCGCGGCGGATGGTCAATGCGTCCAGCAGCGCCTGCGTCGGGTGTTCGTGCTTGCCGTCACCTGCATTCAGCACAGCGCAGTTCACCTTTTGCGCCAGCAGGTCCACAGCACCGGAATGCGGATGCCGCACCACCAGCAGATCGGGGTGCATCGCGTTCAGGGTCATAGCCGTGTCGATCAGAGTCTCGCCCTTTTTGATTGAGCTGGCCTGCATCGCCATGTTCATCACATCCGCGCCCAGCCGCTTGCCCGCCAGTTCGAAACTGGCCTGCGTTCGAGTCGAGTTTTCAAAGAACATGTTGATCTGCGTCAGCCCTGACAGCACGTCGGAATGCTTGGTCGACTGTCGGTTCATGTCGACATAGGTCTCGGCCAGATCAAGGATGGCGGTGATATCGGATTGTGACAGATGCTCGATGCCAAGAAGGTGACGATGGGCGAAACGCATGGGCGGGCTCCTGTCTGACAATCGAGCCGCTTATAGAAACCTGCGGGGGCTAAGGCAACCTATGGTTCCGACCCCTCGGGCAGTTTCTCGCACCCGCCTTCGGGCAAGCAACGCTCGCCGGGTCTGCACCATTTGGCATTGCCGCAATCAACGGCCTTGACCGGGACGCAGCCTTGATTGGCTGAGCATTTGAATCCTTGCCGACATTGCGAGCCGGTTTCTTCGCATAGGAACCAGCCCGGACGGGTGCAGCCGCCGCCCGGCAAGCAACTTGTACCGCTGGCGCAGGTGCTGCCGTCGTCACATCTGGCTTGTGGGCGGGGCAGGTTAAACTCCAGCTGGATCGCTTCGCATTCACCGCGCCCGTTGCACGAGGTGCCACTGGGACAATCCAGGCTTGTTCGGCACTTGTTCTCGCCTTTTGGGGCGCAGCGGCGACTGCCGATGCAACGCTCGAACGGACCGCAGGAAAACCCGCCGCCGCAATAGGTGCCGCCGGGTGGGATGCAATGTCCGTCAAAACCGCAGCGTTGCCCGACCGGACAGCAGTTGCGCCCGCACCGCAATTGCCCCGCGCGGCATTGGTTGACGCGGTCCTGAACCCGGTTGCGTTGCGACAGGCCGTTGCGGTTATGGATGCCTGGGGTTTGAATGCCGAGGCGGTCATTTATCTGCGCAAAGCTTGGGCTGCTGAAGGGGATCAGCAACACGGCAACCAGAAAGAATCGCAAAAGGGTCAACATGAATGCGACAATGGTCGGCGCGGCAGGGCGGGCGATCAAGTGCTATTCGCTTTCCCTCGGTCAAAAGCTGGTTAGATTGAGGGGCATGGAATCGGCTTTGGACTATTACACCGCGCGGGCGCTGCTGGATTGGCAGATCGAACTGGGCGCAACGGATGCAATTGGCGACGCGCCGGTTGACCGATATGCGCTGCCCGGTACCGCACCCAAAGCCAAAAAGCCGGAGGTGCAGGCCGCGCCTGCAAAGCCCAAACAGGTCGATCCTGTGGCGGTTGCCAAGGCCGCGGCCACAGCGGCGGGGTCGCTGGATCAGTTGCGCGCGGCGATGGACGGGTTTGATCATTGCGAGTTGAAGCGCGGCGCGCGACAGTTGGTTTTTGCTGATGGCACGCCGGGTGCGCCGGTGATGATCATCGGTGAGGCTCCGGGCCGGGACGAGGATCGTGAGGGCAAACCTTTCGTAGGCCGCGCGGGTCAGTTGTTGGACCGTATGCTGGCGGCGATTGATCTGGATCGGCGGGAAAACGTCTACATCACCAACGTGCTGCCATGGCGGCCGCCGCAGAACCGCGACCCCAAGCCCGAAGAGATCGGGATGATGAAGCCGTTTCTGGAACGTCACGTGGCACTGGCCAAGCCCGACGTGCTGGTGGTCATGGGCAATATAAGTTGTCAGGCAGTGCTGGGCAAACGAGGTATCACCCGGCTGCGCGGGCAATGGGCTCAGGCGCTGGATCTGCCGGTGATCCCCATGTTCCACCCTGCCTATCTGCTGCGCCAGCCGCAGGCCAAACGACAGGCCTGGGCCGATCTGCTGGAACTGAAAGCTCGGCTGGAGGGTAAGTGATGCGCATTCTGGCCTTTTCTGACTTGCATATGGCACGTCACCGCGCCTCCGAACTGGTTGCTGCGAGTACCGAGGCCGATCTGGTGATCGGCGCCGGGGACTATTGCAACATGCGGCAGGGTCTGGGTGAGGCGATGGACATGTTGTCCGGCATCACCGCTCCGCTGGTTCTTGTGCCCGGCAACGCCGAAAGCGCCGAGGAACTGACCGCTGCCGCGCCGCATGGCGTTCATGTCCTGCACGGGACAAGTATGACTGTGGACGGGTTGCGCCTGTTCGGTCTGGGCTATGGCGTGCCGCCGACGCCGTTCGGAGATTGGTCCTGTGACCTGTCCGAGGGCGAGGCCACTGAGTTGCTGGACCGGTGCGAAGGGGCGGAAGTTCTGATCACGCATTCGCCTCCCAAAGGCTATGGCGATGTGACCTCGACCGGTGATGCGGTTGGGTCGACCGCGGTGCGAGATGCGATCGAACGGTTGCAACCGCAGATGTCGCTACATGGGCACATCCACGACAGCTGGGGCTATCGCGGCACGCTAGGGCAGACACAGATCGCCAATCTTGGGCCGCGCGTGAATTGGTTCGAGGTTGAGATATGATCGAAACAGTCACTCTATTGGCTTTCATCCCGGCGGCAATGGCGCTGAACTTTACGCCCGGCGCGGACATGATGTTCTGTTTCGGGCAGGGTTTGAAATCTGGAGCAAAACCCGCGCTGGTCGCTAGTGCCGGAGTTTCGACGGGGCTGATGGTGCATGTGTTGTTGGCCGGGCTTGGGCTTGGGGCTGCGGTTTCTGCTCTGCCATGGTTGTTCGACGTGATCCGCTGGATGGGTGTGGCCTATCTGCTGTATCTGGCCTGGGGTGCGATCCGACATGGGGCTGTGTCTGCGGATGCGCCTGCTAAACCGGCGCGCTATGCGTTTCGGGACGGGATGGTGGTGAATCTGACCAATCCCAAAGTGATCCTGTTCGTGCTGGCCTTTATCCCGCAATTTGTGAACCCGGCCATCGGACCGATCCTGCCGCAATTCCTCATCCTGGGCGTGATCATCGCGCTGGGTGGGTTCGTGGTGAACGGACTGGTGGGGATTTTTGCTGGAGGCGCTGGGCGAGTGCTGATTTCGAACCCGCACGCCTCACGTATCATTGGTTGGGTGACGGGCGGGATTTTCACTGCTCTGGCGATCCGCCTTGCTATTCTGGAAAGGGCCTGACGCAAGATGTCACGCATTGATGAAACCATGGATTTCATTCCCGTTCGGATTGCGGTCCTGACCGTCTCGGACACCCGTTCACTGGATGAGGACCGTTCGGGCCAAACCTTGGTGGACCGGATCGAAAAGGCGGGCCATTCGGTGGCGGATCGCAAAATCATCCGCGATGAGCGCGCCCAGATCGCAGATCAGCTGCGCACTTGGATTGCCGACCCCGAGATCGACGTTGTGATCTCGACCGGCGGCACCGGGCTGACGGGGCGTGACGTGACGGTCGAGGCGCATCGGGACGTCTACGAAAAAGAGATTGAGGCCTTTGGCACCGTCTTCACGATTGTCTCGATGGAGAAGATCGGCACCTCGGCCGTTCAGTCCCGCGCAACGGGCGGCGTGGCAGGTGGCACCTATCTGTTTGCGCTGCCCGGCAGCCCCGGTGCTTGCAAGGACGCCTGGGATGCGATTCTGGAAAAGCAGTTCGATTATCGCCACCGTCCCTGCAATTTTGTAGAAATAATGCCCAGATTGGACGAACATCTGCGACGGAAGTAGACTGCTCGCACGTTCAACATTTTATAACCGCTTTGTGGCTTGGCATTTTTGACCGCCCGGCTACCTTTTGTAGGTGGCGGCTTGATGCAACCGGGGTAAGTGCAACATGCGATTTCTGAGGCAGAGCCTTGTCGGTGTGTTTCTGGCGTCCGTGACGCTGGCGCTGCTGTTTGTTGCGGCCCAGATGATCGCGGGGGCCGTGCAAGAAGTGCTGACCCGCGAAGATCGCCCGCCGAAGGCTCGTGAACGCATCTTTGCCGTATCCGTACGCCCGGCCGAGTTTGTAACCGTCACCCCTAATCTGGAAGCGTTCGGTGAGGTTCAAAGCCGTCGCCGGTTGGAACTGCGCGCGGCGCTGGGTGGGCGGGTCGTTGCCCTGTCTGAGGATTTCGAGGATGGCGGTGCGGTAACCGCAGGCGAAGTGCTGGTCGAGTTGGACCCGGCAAATGCGCAATCGGCCCTTGATCGCGCCAAATCGGATTTGCTGGATGCCCAGTTCGAAGAACGTGACGCCGAGCGTTCGCTTCTGTTGGCGCAGGATGAGTTGAAATCGTCAGAAACGCAGGTTGAATTGCGAAACCGCGCGATGAAACGGCAGCAGGACCTTCTGGCTCGGGGTGTTGGTTCTGTCGCGGCGGCGGATGATGCGGAACTTGCAGCAGCCGCGGCCGAGCAAGCAGTTCTGGCCAGGCGTATCGCATTGGCGCAGGCGGAATCGCGGGTGGATCAGGCGACGACACTGCTGTCTCGCGCCCGTATCGCGCTTGAAGCCGCCGAACGTGATCTGGGCGATATGACCATCCACGCCCGGTTTGGTGGAACGCTGACGGATGTCACGCTGGTCGAAGGGCGTTTGGTTGCGGCCAACGAAAAGCTGGCCGAACTTGTGGACCCCAACGCGCTGGAGGTCGCTTTTCGCGTCTCGACTGCGCAGTTCGTGCGTCTTTTGGATGCAAATGGCGATCTGATCTCGGCCCCGGTCACGGTCTCGCTTGAGGTCACGGGCGCGGATCTAACTGCACAGGGACAGATCAGCCGTGACAGTGGGTCTGCCGGGGAAGGGCAGACCGGGCGTCTGATCTATGCGCGGCTTGACGGGGCCTCGGGCTTCAAGCCGGGGGATTTCGTGACCGTCACTGTGCAGGAACAGCCGCTGGACAATGTGGTGCGCCTGCCTTCGTCTGCTTTGGATGCGGTGGGGACGGTTCTGGTACTGGGCCCCGATGACCGGCTTGAGGCGCTGCCTGTGCAACTGGTTCGCCGTCAGGGGGACGAGGTTCTGCTGCGCGGCGAAGGTTTGGAAGGGCGAGAGGTTGTCATTGGCCGCACGCCGTTGCTGGGCGCGGGGGTACGTGTGCGCCCGTTGCGGGTTGAGGCCAGTGCCGGGGCGGATGCGGGCTTGGTCGAACTGTCTGACGAACAGCGGGCGCAGCTTGTGGCGCAGGTCGAAGCCAGCGACCGGATGCCCAAGGACATGAAAGAGCGCATGCTGACTCAACTGGGTGAGCCTAAAGTCCCCGCCTCGCTGGTGCAGCGAATTGAAAACCGGGCCGGAGGATAGGCGCGATGATGCGCGAAATCCCCGGTGCGGCCAGCGGAATACTTAGCTATTTCACCCGCCATAGGACCGTCGCCAACCTACTGTTGCTGGTCATGGTGGTTCTGGGCATTGCGGCTGCCCCAAACATGCGGGCGCAGTTCTTTCCAGATGTGATCCTGGAACGGGTCGACGTGAATGTCGCGTGGGAAAGCGCGGGCCCCGAAGACGTGGATAACGGGATTGTTCAGGTGCTGGAGCCGGCTCTGTTGGCGGTTGAGGGCGTGGCCAGCACAGATGCGACGTCGCGCGAGGGCAATGCCCGCATTCGGCTGGAGTTCGAGCCTAACTGGGATATGTCGCGCGCGGTCGAAGAAGTCAGAACTGCCGTTGATGGCGTGACCAACCTGCCCGAAGATGCGGACGAACCGACTATTCGGCGCGGGGCTTGGCGCGATCGGGTGACCGATCTGGTTGTGACAGGGCCGGTCGCGCCGGATCAGTTGGCAAAGTTCACCGATGAATTGATCAACCGCCTGTTTGCCGTGGGCGTCACGCGGACCACGATCCGGGGCCTTGCTGCGCCGCGTATCGTGGTCGAGGTGCCCACCGCGCAACTGATCGCCAATGACATCACCCTGTCCGAGATTGCACAAGCTGTCGCTGCCGAGGTCACAGCAAACCCCGCAGGTGATGTGACCGGGGCCAATGCGCGCATCCGCACAGGTACCGAAAAACGGAGCCCCGAGCAGATTGAGGGCATCCCTCTGCGTAATTTCGACGATGGCTCGAAGCTGTTGATCGGCGATGTGGCGCAGATCCGGGTCGAGGGCGTGAACCGCGATCGTAGCTATTTCGTCGGCGAAAACCCGGCCATGTCGGTGCGGGTTGACCGCTCGAACCTGGGGGATGCAATTGAAATTCAGCACACGGTCGAAGACGTGGTCGCCGAAATGCAGGCCAGTCTGCCCGAAGGTGTCACGGTCGAGCTGATCCGAACCCGTGCGCAGGCCATCACCGACCGTCTGGATATTTTGATCGACAACGGGCTGGTTGGGTTGGGACTGGTCGTGTGCCTGCTGTTTCTATTCCTCAACGCGCGGATCGCCTTTTGGGTGGCGGCAGGCATTCCGGTGGCGATGTCTGCGGCGATTGCCTTCATGTATATCGGCGGGTTGTCGATCAACATGGTCTCGCTGTTTGGTCTGATCATCACGCTCGGTATTGTCGTGGATGACGCCATCGTGGTGGGCGAACACGCCGATTTCCGTGCCCGACGACTAGGCGAGCCGCCCATGGTCGCCGCCGAACGCGCCGCACGCCGGATGGCCATGCCGGTCTTTGCCGCGACGTTGACGACGGTGATTGCCTTTTTCGGCCTGACCGCGATTGGAGGTCGGTTTGGCGAGTTGATCCGCGATATCCCCTTCACGGTGATTGCGGTGCTGATCGCCTCGTTGATCGAATGCTTCTTAATCCTGCCGAACCACATGGCCCATGCTATCGCGCATTCGGCCAAGGAGCATTGGTACGATCTGCCCAACCGCGTGGTCAATCGCGGGTTCCGCTGGGTGCGGGATCATGTCTTCCGCAAGGTGATCGCCTGGGCCGTCGCCGGACGGTATGTGGTGGTGGCTGCCATGGTGATGGTGTTGGCCAGCCAGGTGGCTCTGTTCATCAAGGGCGACGTGAACTGGCGGTTCTTTAACGCGCCCGAACGTGGCTCGGTCACCGGTAATTTCATCATGGTCGAGGGTGCGACCCGCACGGACACGCTGGCGATGATGCGGCAGTTGCAGATCGCGGTCGAAGAGATGGGGCAGATCTACGAAGAGCGCCACGGCCGCAACCCCATCGAATACGTTTTGGCCGAGGTCGGCGGCACCGCCGGGTTCGGACTGGCTGCGGCGGACGGCAAGGATTCAGATCTGTTGGGCGGGATTTCGATCGAACTGATCGATGCCGACCTGCGCCCCTATTCCGGCTTTGAGTTCATCGGAGAACTTCAGGACTACGTCCCGCGCCATCCGAAGGTCGAATTGCTCAGCTTTAGGGGATGGCGGTCAGGACCGGGCGGCGATGCAATCGACGTGCAGTTTTCCGGAGCGGATGTGAACACGCTCAAGGCGGCGTCCGAGGACTTGCAACTTGAACTGTCGAAATACCCCGAAGTGTCCGCGCTGGAAGACAATCTGGCCTATGACAAGGAAGAATACATCCTCGATCTGACGGCACAGGGGCAGGCGTTGGGTTTCCGCATCGAAACACTGGGCCGTGTTCTGCGTGACCGTCTAAACGGGATCGAGGCCGCGACCTTCCCCGATGGCCCTCGCAGCGCTGAGATCAGGGTTGAACTGCCAGAGGGCGAGTTGACCGCAGATTTTCTTGAACGCACGCTGATGCGTACGCCGGATGGGGTTTACGTGCCGCTGGCCGATATCGTCTCGGTCCAGCGCAAGTCTGGCTTTTCCACCGTGCGGCGTGAGAATGGATTGCGGGTGATCTCGGTCAACGGAGATATATCGGAAGACGATCCGGCCCAAGCAGCCGAGATTGCGCGCGCCATGCAAGAAGAGATCCTGCCCAATATCGCCGCTGAACGGCAGGTGGAATGGACCATGGCTGGCCTCAGCGAACAAGAAGATGAATTCCTGACCGAGGCGCGCACCGGTCTGATCCTGTGCCTGACCGGTATCTATCTGGTTCTGGCCTGGGTCTTTGCCAGTTGGACGCGCCCACTGGTGGTCATGGCGATCATTCCGTTCGGTCTAGTTGGCACCATTTGGGGGCATTACATCTGGGATGTCCCGCTGAGCATGTTCACGGTTGTCGGTCTGTTGGGAATGACCGGAATCATCATCAACGACTCGATTGTTCTGGTTACGACCATTGATGCCTATCAGCAGGACAGGGGGCTTGTGCCCTCGATCATCGAAGGCACCGCCGACCGGTTGCGACCGGTAATGCTGACGACGCTGACCACGGTTCTGGGTTTGACACCCTTGCTGTATGAGGGCTCGCAACAGGCGCAGTTCCTGAAGCCGACTGTCATCACACTGGTCTATGGGCTGGCCTTCGGGATGCTGTTGGTGCTGCTGTTGGTTCCGGCGCTGCTGGCGATTCTGAACGACCTTTCGCGCCCGATGACCGCCATGCGCCGCGCCCTGCGTGCCCCGGATCGGGTCGTACAGGCGATGCTGACGGCAACGGGGTTTGTGTTGCTGGTCTGGTTCGGGCTGACCATGGTCTGGCCCGTGGCCACTGGGGCACCGATATCGATGTTGACTGGTCTTTACGGGGCCGAAGATGGAATCGCGGCGTTGAATATGGGGCTTGGGGCCTTTGTCGCAGGGGCTGCTATGATTTTAGTGATAAGTATTGCGCTGTCCGGCCTGCTCTATGCGCGGCTCAAGGGGCGCATGGCCTAGCCTCGGCGCAGGGCGGTTGCCAGAAGGTCGGGGACGCGGTCGCTCATCGGCAGGTCGCCGCGTTGGATCTGATCCAGCGGAAACCACCGCGCATCCCGCGCATCATCACCTGCGGCAGGCTGACCCGAGATATATTCACAGGCCACACCGACCAGCAGATAATGGTTTAGAACCGCACCTTGGGCATCCCGGCGCAGCAGGTCCAGATTGTCCAGATAGTGCAACGGGCGCGCGTTGACCGAGGTTTCCTCCAGCAATTCCCGCCGGGCGGCCTCCAGAACGGTTTCGCCCCATTCGACATGACCCCCGGGAAACCCCCACAGCCCGGCATCAGGCTGTTTGCCACGCTGGACCAGCAGAACCTGCCCGGCATGCACGACAACGGCCAGCGCACCGATTTTGGGGGTTTGGGTCATGCGGGGTCAGCCTGCGCTGCACCCCTGAATGTCGACGGCATGGTTTTCGCCCAGAACGGTGATCCGAATTGCAGACCGGTTCAGAGCAAAAGCAGCCCCATAGGCGCTGACGACTTCAGAGGTCGCAACCAGCGTATCGCCCTGACGCGAAGTGTAGGGCTGCGAAGCCCAGAGCGTTGGGTCGCCGGGCTCGATAACCGCGATCTCCTGCCCTCCGGCCGAGGGCATGGTCACGCGTGCTTCGATCTTGACGCCGTTCGAAGTGGGCGTCAGGCTGCAATGCGCACCGGACACCCGTGCCTCTTTCGCCGAATAAGGGCGCTGAGCCAGCGCTGCGGCGATAGTGGGGTTGCGCCCGGCATCAGCGTTCAGCGTATGGTCAAAGCCCAGCCGTTCGGGAATGCAGACATCCTTGCATATGCCCAAGTCCATTGTGCCTTTCAGATGCACGGGCTTTGCCGGGTTGGTAGGCGTGATCTCGACCGGCAGGACAAGTTGGTCCTCGTAGCCGATAGATTGAAGGCCGTTCTGGTCAAAGATATCCGGTGCGGGCCACGTGATCGACACATCCCCGACATTGTCCGAACTGGTCCAGTCGAACTGAGGCGGGATACCCGCATCACCTGGCGCGCGCCAATAGGTTTTCCATCCGTCCTGCAACGTCACTCGCACGGCGCCCAGATAGGTGCCCTTGGCGGTGCGTCCACCATCCAGAATGTCCAGTTCAGCCACAGGGCCATTGACCTCGGCCGTGGCCGCACCGGCCGCACCAAGGATGAGGGTCAAAGCGACCGCTGAAAATGTCATATGCGCGTTCATAATATATAAATGCGCGGTTGCAGCGCAGATTCCAAGTCACGTTCCGGTCACCTGAATGAAATCTGCGGAAAACTGCTGTGATCCCTTGCCAATGCCCGTCCGCAGGGGCCATTGTTGAAGGTGACTCAGCAAGAGATGTCGTTTTATGGACCTAACCGGAAAACTGTTGATTGCTATGCCTGGCATGGGCGATCCGCGTTTCGATCATTCGGTGGTGTTTATGTGCAGCCATGGCGATGACGGGGCGATGGGCCTGATTATCAACAAACCGGCAGACCTGCGGATCAAGACCCTGCTGAGCCAGCTCAATATCCCCTGCCGTATTCCGATTGTCGGCGAACGTCTGGTGCATTTCGGGGGTCCGGTTGAGATGTCGCGTGGCTTTGTCCTGCACAGTGCGGATTATGACGCCAATCTGCATTCGATGAAGATCTCGGATGATTTCAGTATGACGGCGACGCTGGATGTGCTCGAAGATCTGGCCTCGGGGCGTGGGCCGCTGAATTCGACCCTGGCGTTGGGTTATTCCGGCTGGGGTCCGGGTCAGCTTGAGGATGAGATCGCTATGAATGGCTGGCTGACCACGGATGCGACCTCGAAACTGGTGTTCGACGTGCCCGATGATGACAAATGGGAGGCCGCGCTGGCGACCCTTGGTGTTGATCCGCTGACGCTGTCGGCCAGCGCCGGGCGCGCCTGATCAGCTATCTCGCGGCGCGGCGGCGCGGCGCAGGCGGTCATTGATGGCTACACCCAGCCCGACAGAGGGGATCGGCGACACCGCAATCGGGCGTCCGGTATCGTTCAGCTTGTGCAGGGCGGCAAACAGGTTGGCGGCGGCCTCGGTCAGATTGCCAGTGGGCGACAGATTCAGATCGCAATCCAACGCGCCGAAACCCAGCAAAACCTCATCCCCCTGCGCCTGATCAGCCTCAAGGCGAACCGGGGAATCCGGCGCGTAATGCGATTGCAGCTGACCCGGCGCCGTCAAGATGCCACCGGGTTGATGGTGGTGAAGCTCAGTGCCCAAGACATGTTCTATCTGGTCCAGGGCCACGCCGCCAGGGCGCAGCAGGGTTGGCTCACCTGCAAGCCCGACAATTGTGGACTCCAGGCCTACGCCACAGGGACCATCATTCAAAATGGCCGCGATGCGCCCGTCGAGACCGGCGCGTACGTGGTCGGCGGTGGTTGGGCTGATCTGGCCCGAAGGGTTGGCAGATGGGGCGGCCACGGGGCCGTCAAACGCCGTCAAAATGGCGCGCGCTGTAGGATGGGCCGGAACCCGCACCGCCAACGTATCCAACCCGGCCGTGACCAGCGACGACACGCCATGATCTGCGCGCAGGGGCAGCACCAGCGTAAGCGGGCCGGGCCAGAAGGCATGCGCAAGTGCTTCGGCCTGATCCGACCACTGCACGAAGCGCTGTGCCGCCTCAACCGAGGCGACATGCGCGATCAGAGGATTGAAACTGGGCCGTCCCTTGGCCGCGTAGATGTTTGCGACCGCCTCACCGTTGCGAGCATCGCCACCCAACCCATAGACAGTCTCGGTCGGGAAGGCGACCAGCAGACCCTGCCGCAGCAGGTCCGCCGCCTGCGCAATTCCGGTCGGGTCGGCGGACAGTTCGAGGGTTCCGTTGGGGATCATGAGGGGTGACGCCGCGTTTCGATTGCTTGTATCATGGGGACAGGTACCTAATCGTCTAAATCCAGATGAATAACGGCGGGTGCCGGGTTTTCCAACCCTGCCGTTTGAGACCCATTGAAAGCCCCGAGGTGAAGCCATGCCCTATCGCGCTCCCGTTTCCGACTATGAGTTCCTGTTCCGCCACGGCGTCGCGTTCGATCAGATCGCGGCGACGGACCGGTTTTCGGAAGCCAGCGAAGATGTGGTGAGCGCAATTCTGACCGAAGCGGGCAAGATGTGCGAAGAGGTTATGGCCCCGCTACAACGCCCCGGCGATCTGGAGCCCGCGCGCTTGGAAAACGGCGTTCTGCGCACCTCGCCGGGCTATGGCGACGGTTGGAAAGCAATTGCCGAAGGCGGCTGGATCGGGATGAGCGCTGACCCGGAATATGGTGGTATGGGCCTGCCGATGACCCTGACCACGGCTGTTAACGAGATGATGTCGGCCGCCTGTCTGTCGCTGCAACTTGCCCCTTTGATGACCCAGGGCCAAATCGAGGCGTTGGAACATCACGCCAGCGACAGCTTGAAAGAACTGTATCTGCCCAAGATGATCGCAGGTGAATGGTCGGGCACAATGAACCTGACCGAACCGCAGGCCGGTTCAGATGTGGGTGCTCTGACCTCCAAAGCCGAGCCCAACGGTGATGGCACCTATGCGGTTTCGGGCCAAAAGATTTATATCTCGTGGGGCGATAACGATTTTGCCGAAAACATTTGCCATCTGGTGCTGGCGCGTCTGCCCGACGGTGTGCCCGGAACCAAAGGGATTTCGCTGTTCCTGGTGCCCAAGTACCTGCCGGATGAGAATGGGAACCCCGGCGTGGCTAATGACCTGAAAGTGGTTTCTTTGGAGCATAAAATGGGTCTGCACGGCTCGCCGACCTGTGTAATGCAGTATGACGGGGCCACCGGTTGGCTGGTGGGCAAGGAACATGGCGGTATGGCCGCGATGTTCACCATGATGAACAACGCTCGTCTGGGCGTCGGCGGGCAGGGCGTGGGTGCGGCCGAAGGGGCCTATCAGCACGCACTGGCCTATGCGCAGGAACGTAAGCAGGGCAAGACCCCCTCGGGCACCATCATCGACCATGCGGATGTGCGCCGGATGCTGATGGGTATGCGTGCCGATGTTTTTGCGGCGCGTGCAATCATGCTGGCCAACGCTGCGGCCATCGACATGGCCACAGCCACCGGGGATGCTGATTGGGTGGCGCGCGCAGCGCTGCTGACGCCAATCAGCAAGGTCTTTGGCACTGAAACCGGAATGCGGGTTTCGGAAACAGGGGTTCAGGTGCATGGCGGCATGGGCTTTATCGAGGAAACCGGCGCGGCGCAGTTCTATCGCGATGTGCGCGTGACCGCGATTTACGAAGGCACGAACGGCATTCAAGCGATGGACCTTGTCGCGCGCAAGATGATGGATGGCGGCGAGGCGGCGGGTCGCCTGCTGGACGAGATCGAAGATCACGCCGAAAAGGCCCGCGCAACCATGCCCGAACTTGCGGGCCCGGTTTGGGAAGCGACCGAAAGCTTGCGTGAAACCACCGAATGGCTGGTTTCGCAGAGCGATATGAACACCCGTTTTGCCGGTGCGGTACCCTATCTTCATGCGTTTGCGCGCGTGTTGGGCGGACATTTTCACCTCAAGGCGGCGCTGGCTGCGGCCGATGGACCTCGGTTCAAGCTGGCGCGTTATTATATCAACGCGCTGCTGCCTGAATGTGCCGGTTTGTTGGCGCAGGCGCAGAATGGCGCTGACGACATCTACGCAATGGACGTAGATGAACTGGTGGCCTGATGGATGGAGATACCGCGCTGACGATCCGCTATCCTTGGCCCGAGCCTCCGGCACCAGGTGAAGCGATCGAGATTGCCGAAGGCGTGTTGTGGATGCGTCTGCCTCTGCCTATGGCGCTGGATCACGTCAATGTCTATGCGCTGGATGACGGCGATGGGTGGACGGTGATTGACACGGGGCTGTCCTCGAAGAAGACCCGGCGCATCTGGACCGACCTGATGGTCGGTCCGCTGGCTGGCAAACCCGTCAAACGGGTGGTTGTCACACATCACCATCCTGATCACGTGGGCAACGCCGGGTGGTTTCAGTCCGAACACGGGGCCGAACTGGTCACGACCCGCACCGCCTGGCTGTTTTCCCGAATGCTGCAACTGGACGTCCAGGAAACTTGGCCGAACGAGACGCTGGATTATTACCGCAGCGCCGGCATGGATTCGGATTTCCTGGCCAAACGAATGACCGAACGGCCCTTTAACTTCTGCGACACGGTCTATCCGATGCCACTGGGCTTTACCCGGATCAAGCAGGGCAGCGTGATCCGCATGGGTGGGCGCGACTGGGACGTGCATATCGGCAATGGCCACGCGCCCGAACATGCCACCTTCTGGAGCCGCGACGACAATCTGGTGATCACCGGCGATCAGATCCTCAGCTCGATCAGCCCCAATCTGGGGGTCTACGTCACCGAGCCGCTGGCAGACCCGGTGGCCGAATGGCTGGACGCGTGCGAGCGTTTGCAGGGCCTCGCGCAGCCCGATCATCTGGCGCTGGGCGGGCACAAACTGCCCTTTACCGGGCTGCCGCTGCGGATGAAGCAATTGATCAACAATCATCACAGCGCGCTGGAACGTCTGACCGATTTTCTGAACACGCCGAAAACCGCCGCCGAGTGCTTTCCGCCCCTGTTCAAACGAGAGATCGGCAACGGCGAATATGGGCTGGCGCTGGTCGAGTCAGTTGCACATCTGAACCATCTCTATCACATTGGAGCGGTGACCCGGACGCGGCGCGCAGACGGGGCGTGGGAGTTTCAGCGCAAAGGGTAAAACCATGGACAAGATCGATACCTCGGCCGAGGCGGCAGAATCCGCAGCCCTTCCCCGATGCTACGAGTTCCATGCCAATCCTGACGCTCAATCCGGGGCACAGGAGTTGCCCAACACGCTGCAGAAACCGGTCGAGACCAAAAGCCCCGCGCAATGGGCTTACGAGCGGTTGATCCTCTATATCCAGAATTTCGAAAAGACGCTGGATGCCGACCACGAAGTTGCCATGGGCTTTACCGGTGGCGACGCTGGCGTGATGCGGATCGAAGGGATGGGCTATTTCGACCCGGATATGATCACGTTTTATGGATCGGATGCGACGGGCGCGCGGACGCAACTGGTGCAACACGTCAGTCAGTTGAACGTGATGCTGCGCGCCCTACCCAAATCGGTCGAGGATAAACCGGCCAACCGGATCGGGTTCAGGCTGGCGGCTGATCTGGAAGATAGCTGATTACCTGACTTGCAATTCACGTTTGCGCAGCCTTGAATGAGTGCACCATTCAGGAGGGGCGCGGCATGACGACTTTCGTTGACGTTACAAATGCCTACAGGGGGGCATGGGCGCGATGGCACGTTTTTGTGCCGGTATACATCGCCGTACGGCTGCTGCTGGTGGCCCTGATTGCGCCCGGCGTGGCGATTGCGGTGAACTTGGCGGTCTCGCTGTCCGATCAGACCGCCCTGACCGATCAGGATATCGCGGCTTTCATCCTGTCTCCGGTCGGCTTCGTGGTCGCGATCGCAGTTCTCAGCATCTTTCTGCTGGCTGAAGTGTTGGTGTTTTCCGTCATGGCCGGATCACTGCGGATGGGGGAAAGCGACGCGTGGCGGGCGGGCAGTTCCGCGATCCGTTTGATCCTGTCGCGCTTGCCTGCGCTCTTTAGTTTTGCCGCGCGGTTTATTTTGCGGGTTTTGCTGTTGATTCTGCCTTTCGCGGCCGTCTCGGCCCTGATCGCGTGGTGGACGCTGACGGAGTATGACATCAACTACTACCTGACCTTTCAGCCTCCGTCCTTCTGGATTGCGGTAGGGCTGATCGGGGCAGTTATGTTGGCGATGGCATGGGTGTTGATCCGCCGGCTGTCGGCCTGGGCGCTGGGTCTGCATCTGGTCCTGTTCGAAGGGGTTGCTCCGGCTAGCGCCTTTAACATCAGCGCCAACCGGATGGAGGGTAAACGCGGGCGGTTGAAAATTGAGCTGGCGATTTGGCTTGTCCTGCGCCTTGTCATTGCCGGTTTGATCGCAACTGTTGCAGGGCTTCTGTTCGATCTGGTTCCGTTGCAAGGAGCGGCGCATCTGCGGCTGGCACTGATCTATAGCCTGATCGTTGCGGGTCTGTGGTCGCTGGCCGGGCTGATCCTGGCGGCAACTGCACTGGGCGCTCTGGCCGTGTTGCTGGATGGGTTTTTCGAGATCAAGACCTCGGAACCGCCGCACCCAGAGCCGGGCAACCTGCGTGTGCCGCTTTTGGGCGCCGTCGGTGCGGCCGCTGTAGCGGTGCTGATCGGGCTATGGCTGGGGCAAGGCCTGCTTGAGAACATTCAGGCCCCAGACCGGGCCGAGGTTATTGGACACCGGGGCGCGGCGGCGTTGCGGCCCGAAAACACCATGGCTGCTGTTGAAAAAGCGATCGAGGATGGCGCGGATTGGGTCGAGATCGACGTGCAAGAATCGGCGGATGGTGTTGTAATTGTGGCCCATGACAGTGATTTCATGAAACTGGCCGGTGTGCCCACCAAGGTTTGGGATGCCACGATGGAAGACGTGGCCAAGATCGACATCGGCAGTTGGTTCGATCCTGAATACGCCGATGAACGCACCCCGACCCTGCGACAGGTTCTGGAGGCAGCCAAAGGCAGATCCAAGGTTATTATTGAGTTGAAATATTACGGCCACGACGTCGATCTGGAAAACCGCGTCACCGCGCTGGTGGAAGAGTTCGACATGCAAGACGACATCGCCACCATGTCGCTGAAATACCCCGCCGTGCAAAAGATGAAAAAGCTGCGCCCAGATTGGCGCGCTGGTGTTCTGGCGGCGACTGCCGTCGGCGATCTGTCCGGGTTGGAGGGTGAATTTGTCGCCGTTAACGCAGCGATGGCAACGCCGGGATTGGTTCGTAGCGTTCAGGCGGCAGGCAAGGATATCTATGTCTGGACTGTAAACGATCCACTGCAAATGTCTGCCATGGCCTCAATGGGTGTGGACGGGTTAATCACCGACCGCCCCGCCATGGCAAATGAGGTCCTGCGCGTTCGTGCCGAGATGGGTCCGGCTGAGCGCCTTTTGCTGTGGTTCGCCACCACCTTCGGAATGTCTGTTGATACCGAGACGATGCGCGATGAAAGCCCTTAAGTCAGCCATCCTTGTGATATTGATGGCGGAACCTGCGGCAGCACAGGACATCCTGCGCAATCTGGAAATGCCCGCCCACCGCGCGTTGATTGCAGCCGCGGCCGGTTCCCCTCTGACGCCATTTGAAACCGACGGCTGTTCTGGCGGTTTGTCATCAAGCTGGCGCTTCGTGGCCGAAACCTTTCCCAAGTTCCGCGCGCTTTATCAGACGCATCCGCCGTGGGAATATTGCTGCGTGACCCATGACCGCGCATATCACAATGCAGGAGCCGGGCTTTTTGCCGAGGACAGCTATACCGCGCGCTTGTCCGCCGATGATACGCTGCGCGCCTGCGTCAAGCAGCATGGCGCGGATCACGCGGAAGAATACGCTGTCCTCTACGATATGACACCCGACCAGATTCGCACTGCCCATTCAGTCACGGCCGAGGCGATGTATGCAGCGGTCCGGTTTGGGGGTGCGCCCTGCTCGGGGCTGCCCTGGCGTTGGGGGTTTGGGTATCCGGGATGTTCGGTGTTTCCGTCTCTTGCACCTGCGCGCGAATGACGTGGTGACAGCCCTTGGATTTTCGATTATCCAACATTTCAAATACGCGAATTGGGAATCTTTCAGATGGCTGAACACAAGCACGGCGAAATGGACATCAAAGTTCAGGAAAAAACCTTTGACGGCTTTATCAAGGCCACCACCTGGTGCGTGGTTGCGATTGCCTTCCTGTGCCTCTTCTTGGCGGTTTTCGCCTCTTAAATTCAAGAATCGGGGTCGGTTGTGATCAGGATTTTAATGGCCTGCCTGCTGGCAGTGACAGTGGCCGGCTGCACCGGATCGCAACGCCCGCAAGCCGAGCAGGCCGAGATCGTGTCGCGATCTTATCGTGATCCCGGGCCGTCGACCCTGACCCTTTATACGATGATCAGCACCCGGACGGGTTCGGGTGCCCACACGTCGCTGATGATCAGTGGCAGTGAAAGGGTGATCTTTGACCCTGCGGGATCATTCCGGGCGGATGTGGTGCCGATCAAGGACGACGTCCTGTACGGCATCACCCCCAACGTGGAACGCGCTTATCGCAGCAGCCATGCGCGTGAAACGCATTATGCGCGCATCCAAACCGTCGAAGTGACCCCCCAACAGGCCGAGATTGCCCTGCAGCTTGCCAAGCAGTCAGGGCCGGTTGCAGGTGCGTTTTGCGCCAATTCGACGGCTCAGTTGCTGCAGCAGGTGCCGGGGTTCGAGCAGATCGAAACCACCTTTTATCCCGTCAAGCTGTCGGACCAATTTGCCCAGCTACCGGGTGTTCAAACCGCCGAGTACCGGGAAAACGATGACGCCGATCTGCAAACCGGTCTCGCCTTCAACAATGCGCGTTTGAACCAGTTGGAGGCTAGCTCAGCCCAATAGGTAGAGCAGTCCGTAAAGCGTTGCGGCCCCGCTGAAGATGGCTGCGATCACGTTCTTGGTGACAATCCCGACGGCCAGCGTGACCGCAGCGGCGGTCATTCTTGGGACATCTGGCTGCCCTTCGGTCGCGGTGGGCCAGACCACCAAGGGCGCGATCAGGGCCGGTACTATAGCCACCGCCGTGTAACGCAGGTGCCGCAGCAGCCATGCGGGCATCGGGCGGTCGCCAACGATGCCGATAAAAGTAAAGCGCAGGGCAAAGCTGCCCACGGCCAACCCGAGGATGATGATCCAGATGGTGGTCGTGTCGATGTGGGTCATGATTTCCTACGCTCCAGAAACAGCTCGGCCTGCGCACCTGCGATCATGCCCGCCGTGCCAGCAATCAACAGACCCAGATTAAAGGGCACAGCCACGGTCAATAGCGCGACCACGATGGCAACCAGAGCGGCGATTACATGCGCTAGCGTGCGCATCATCGGGCCGATCATGGCCAGAAAGGTGATCGGTAGCGCAAAGTCCAGCGCCCAGCTTTCGGGAATTTGCGTGCCCAGAACCGCCCCCAGATAGGTCGCCAACAACCACAACGGGGTCAGCGGCGTTGCGGTGCCAAAGAAATAGACCATGCGTTGCGGGATGGTCATGTCCGGCTCTTTTTCGAACCGCATGATCGAGCAGGCATAGGTCTGGTCCACTGTCAGATAAGCCGCACAGGCCCGCTGCCACAGCGGTGCCGCCCCCAGATACGGCGTCAGCGAGGCGGAATACATCGCAACCCGCAAGTTCACCGCCAAAGCCGAGGCCAGCACGATCGCAGTGGGTGTATTGTCCTGCAAAAGCTGCAAGGCGGTGAACTGGGCGGCCCCGGCAAAGACGGTGGCGGAAAAAGCCAGCGTTTGTACGACGTTCAGCCCGGCTTCGGTCGAAAAGACGCCGAACAGGGTACCAAAGGGGATCGCAACAAAGATGAACGGCGTCCCGTCGCGAAAACCCTTCCAGAAGTATGACTTGGATGTGGTGTCTGCCATGGCTAAATCCTATGGTGTTATCCGCAGCAGTAGCGGTCTTGGGAAAGGGTTGCAATTGGCCACCGAACAGAACCTGTCAGACTATCTCATTGCCCCTGATCCGGGCGCTGCCCGCCTGACCCGCGCGGTCGAGGGCGTGGACCAGAATGGTGAGGTCAGCCACATCTCGGTGGTCGAGGAACGCCCGCTGACCATTTTCCTCAACTCGCAGGAAATCGTGACGGCGATGACAATTGGTGATTATCCCGAATATCTGGCACTGGGCTTCCTGCGCAATCAGGGGATGCTGCTGGCCGATGATGACATCACCCGCGTTGACTATGACGACGATCTGGAAACCGTGGTCGTGCGGACCGCGCGTGAGACATCCTATGAGGACAAGCTCAAGAAAAAGACCCGCACCAGTGGCTGCGCAGTGGGCACGGTCTTTGGCGATATGATGGAGGGGCTCGAGGGTGTGCGCCTGCCACAGGTTCAGGTTCGGACCTCGTGGCTGTATGATTTGGCCGCCAAGATCAACCGCACGCCGTCATTGTACCTTGAAGCCGGGGCGATTCACGGCACGGTGCTGTGCCACGAAAGTCGCCCTATGGTCTATATGGAAGACGTGGGTCGTCACAACGCTGTCGACAAAATCGCGGGCTGGATGCTGTCCGAGGGCGCGGTGGCCGAGGACAAGATCCTCTATACGACGGGCCGTCTGACCTCCGAGATGGTGATCAAAACGGCGATGATGGGCATTCCGGTGCTGGCGTCCCGGTCCGGGTTTACGGCGTGGGGCGTCGAGATCGCACGCGAGGTCGGCCTGACCCTGATCGGTCGAATGCGCGGCCAGCGGTTCGTGTGCCTTTCCGGCGAGGACCGCCTGCTGCGCGACATCGACCCGGCCAGCGTGGCGGTTGAGGATAAGAAAAACAGGCGGAAGAGTGCGGAGTAGACATTGACTTACAAATATCACTTGTCAGAACAAATTGACGACAAGATCCTCGTTAGAGCCATGGGTAAGTGCAGGCAAAGTAACACCGGAAAAGGCGCTTACTGGGGCTACGTGGCATTGGATTCAATAAGAGGAATTTTGGCTGTTGTTGGCGGAATTGTTGTCGCTTTCATAGCGTTTCGTGCGCTTGGCGCTCTCCCTCTGACACAAGGTCTTTTTGCACTTGTATCCGGAGGGATAATTGGAGCTGGCGTGCTTTTTTTTGCGGAACGTTTTTCCAGAAGGCTGAAAGTCAGGCAGATGATGGCATCGCCAATTTACAACGGCGGAACTGACTTTACATTCACACCAGACGGTTTGGATATGCGGTCGCCCTATGTAACTTGGAATGTTTCTTGGCGTGCTGTTGAGAAAGTTATCGAAGATAAGGCTGGGTTCTTCTTTTACGCTGGTGCTTTCGTCTATGTGCTGCCCAAGAAACTTCTGAGCACAGGGGACGCTCAGAACTTCCTTGGAACGGTTGAAAACTGGCGTTCTGCGGAGAGGGCAGCTTGACCCGCCCCCTCGGCATCATCCTCGCAGGCGGTCTGGCCACCAGGATGGGCGGCGGTGACAAGGGCCTGTTGCAAATCGGCGGACAAAGCCTGCTTGGTCATGTGATCGACCGCTTGTCCCCGCAGGTGGACAGTCTGGCGCTGAACGCCAATGGCGATCCCGCGCGGTTTTCCGACCTGAACCTGCCGGTGATCGCGGACACGGTCGAAGGGTTCGCGGGCCCTCTGGCCGGTGTTCTGGCTGGGCTGGACTGGGCCGCCGAAGAAGGGGCCGATTGCATCGTCACCGCCGCTGCCGACACGCCATTTTTTCCGCGCGATCTGGTGGCCAGACTGGTAGACGCCGCCGAAGGGCAGACCCGTCCGCTTGTGCTGGCCACCACGCCGCGCGCGGGAGATGAGGCGCTGAAATCCGGCGGTGGCAAACGTGTCAACCGGCACCCGACCTTTGGCCTCTGGCCCGTTGCGCTGCGCGAAGATCTGCGGGCGGCGTTGCAGGATGGGCTGCGCAAGGTGGTGATCTGGACCGACCAGCATGACGGGCGCGAGGCGCTGTTCCCCGCCGACCCGTTCGATCCGTTCTTCAACGTCAACACGCCCGACGATCTTGCGCGGGCCGAACAACTGTTGGAGCAGGCATGAGGGTTTACGGCGTCACCGGCTGGAAAAACGCTGGCAAAACCGGGTTGATGGAGCGTTTGGTTGCCGAGATCACCGGGCGGGGGTTCTCGGTCTCGACCCTTAAACATGCGCATCACAGCGTCGATGTGGATCAGCCCGGTACTGACAGCTATCGCCATCGTACCGCGGGCGCGTCCGAGGTGCTGCTGGCCTCGGGTCAGCGTATCGCGATCATGCAAGAACTGCGCGGCGCGTCTGAGCCTTCGATGGATGAACTGCTGGCGCGCCTCGCTCCGGTCGATCTGGTATTGATCGAGGGGTTCAAACGCGCGGGCCACCCCAAGGTTGAGGCCTTCCGGGCCGAGGCCGGGAACGCCCTGATGGCCCCTGAAAACCCGACGATCCGCGCCGTGGCCAGTGATATGCCGCTAGAGGTCGACCAACCGGTTTTTGACCTGAACGATACCGCCGCGATTGCCAATTTCATCCTCAACGAGGTGGGTCTATGACCAAACCCGACATCGCACCTCCGCCCTTGCGCAACGATTGTTTTGCTTTGCCAGCTGGGGTGAACTGGACCCCGGTGGATGAGGCTTTGGCCTTGTTGCGTGACCGTTTGACGGTGGTTGCCGGGGTGGAAACCGTGCCTTTGATGCGTGCAGCGGGGCGTATTCTGGCAGGCGACGTTATGTCCAAACGTGCGAACCCGCCGCAACCCAATACAGCCGTGGATGGTTATGGATTTGCAGGACCCGCCACAGAGGGGCCTCAGGTTCTGCCCTTGCAGGACGGGCGCGCGGCGGCCGGTATTCCTTACGAAGGGGCGCTTGCAGCAGGCCATGCCTTGCGTGTGCTAACCGGGGCGGCTTTGCCCGAGGGCGTGGATACTGTAATTTTGGAAGAGGACGTGACCGTTCAGGACGGCCATATCGCCTTTCATGGGCCGTTGAAGCGTGGCGCGAACACTCGCAAAGCGGGCGAGGATGTGTCGCAAGGCGATTTGGTTTTGCCGGAAGGGCGGCGTCTGACCCCAGCGGATTTGGCGCTTTTGTCGGCCACGGGGATGGCCGAGCTTACAGTCCGCAAACCGCTGCGCGTGGCAGTTCTGTCTACCGGGGATGAGTTGGTCGAACCCGGCGATTCAGCCGGGCCCGGTCAGATATACGACGCCAACCGTCCGATGTTGTTGTCCTTGTTGGAGGGGATGGGGTTTGGTGCAGTCGATATGGGCCGGGTTCCCGACGACCGCGAGGCGCTGCGGGCCCGTCTGAACCAAGCTGCTGAACAGGCGGAAGTGATCCTGACAAGTGGTGGCGCTTCGGCCGGAGATGAGGATCACGTCTCGGCCCTCTTGCGGCAGGCAGGGGCGATGCAGGAATGGCGGATTGCACTGAAACCGGGTCGGCCTCTGGCGCTTGGGATGTGGGACGGAACGCCTGTGTTCGGCCTGCCGGGAAACCCGGTGGCCGCGTTGGTTTGCACGTTGATCTTTGCACGTCCTGCCTTGGGTCTGTTGGCAGGCGAGGGTTGGCTGGAGCCGCAAGGATTCGACGTGCCCGCCGCCTTCGAGAAACGTAAGAAACCGGGCCGCCGCGAGTACCTGCGCGCCCGTGCGCGCGATGGACGGGTCGAGGTCTTTGCATCCGAAGGATCAGGCCGGATCAGCGGGCTGAGTTGGGCAGAGGGTCTGGTCGAAATCGAGGATGGCGCGCGCCATATCCAACCGGGCGACCCCGTCCGTTTCATCCCGTATGGCAGTTTTGGCCTTTAATCGAAGGTCCCGGCAACCCGTCCCAGCAGCATGAACGCCCGCGCGGTGCGTGTATCGCCCAAGGCGGTCAGATCAGCATCACTGGCTTCGGGTTCAAACTCGATAATCATATGGTCGAACCGGCGCAGGAAATGGTGGGCAGCGTCCCGGAAAATCGGGTCTTGCTTCATCCGGGCCGAGGTCAGCGCCAGAGAGGAGCGGTCCCGGATGCCGCCCAAAGCCGCCACGGATCGGCCCCGCGCGCCTTGCGCAAATTGCCGCCAAATCTCGGGGCGCGCCATGTCGGGGCGCAGGTCATCCATGTAGATGCCTTCCTGGCTAAGCAAGGTCAGAACATCCTGAGACGCCTGTACCAGTTGCGCCGCCTTGCGATCCTTCAGCGCCAGCCGCAGGGCGTTGAACCCTTCGGTATCTTCCTGGGTTTCCGGGAAATTCAGTGCGCGAATAAACACATCATTGCTGAGCGGGGGCGCGATATCTTCGGCCTGCGTACCCAGTTCTAGCGTGGTCTGATCCCCGTTTGCGTTGGGCGATTTCCCTCGCACCGGCTCAGTACGTTGGGTCGAGAATGTGGCCAACGCGGTTTCGGTCTTCTTCGCGGTCTCGGCAATCTGGTCCAGCTTTTGCGTGACCGCAGGCTCATACCCGCTGGAGCTGCGCTGTTGCTGGGCGATGAACGTATTGCGCAACGCATCGATCGAGGTTTGCAGCCGCGTGCTTTCCTCGCGCATGATACGGCTGGCCCGCATCGCAGTCGCTGCAACCCAGATCATCGCAACGGGCATGAACACCGCCAGCAATGTCACCACAAAGCCGCCACCTTCGACCTTGTCGGGCAGCACCAGAAACACGACCGAAACGATCAGCCAGATCACGCTGAGCGCGATGGCCGCGATCTCGATCTCGGTCAGGGCAGGCAAGGCGGGCTTGTCATAGATACCTAGCGAAGTTGGCTGCTCGGCTTCCTGCTCTGTCGTGGGGTCGGACATGCGTGCGCTCCGGGGTCAGGCGTATTCGATAGTCAAGATCTCATACGAGCGCACGCCGCCGGGGGTGCGCACTTCGACGCTGTCGCCTTCATCCTTGCCGATCAGCGCGCGGGCGATAGGGGATTTGATGTTCAGCAGACCCGCTTCGATATTGGCCTCATACTCGCCCACGATCTGCCAGGTCTTTTCTTCGTCGGTATCTTCATCAACCAACGTGACCTTGGCGCCGAATTTCACAGCACCGGACAGCTTTGCCGGGTCGATCACGTCGGCCAGCGACAGGATGCCTTCAAGCTCTTTGATCCGGCCTTCGATAAAGCCCTGTTTTTCGCGGGCCGAGTGGTATTCGGCGTTTTCTTTCAGATCGCCCAACTCTCGGGCCGAGGCGATGGCCTCGATGATCGCAGGGCGCTCGACGGATTTGAGGTTTTTGAGCTCGGCTGCGAGCGCGGCATTGCCCGCAGGCGTCATTGGAATTTTTTCCATATTCTTGTCGTCCACGCGTAAAGTGATTAGCCCCGCCGCACGAAATAGGCGCCGGGGCGAATGAATGGGTCGTCAATTACCTGACCCAAATGGCGTGGAAAATGCAAGGGGGCTAAATCGCCCCGATGCGGATTACAGCCTAGGCGTAGCTGATCACCTCGAATTCGATGCCATTGTCATCGTCGAAATAGAATCGTTTGCCCGGTTCGTAATCCGCGTGGGATTTTGGCGTGAATCCGGCCTTGACGACTTTGGCCTCGGTTTCGTCGATATCTTCGACCAGAACACCCACATGGTTCAGCCCGCCCACGATGTCATAGCTGCTTTCGGGCGACGGTTTCGGATCGCTGGGCGCATAAAGCGCCAGATAGGTGTGCGCGCTGCCAACATGGACGGTGTATCCTCCGGCAATGGCCGGACCCTCCCACCGGGTTTTCCAGCCAAAGACGTCGTGCATCCACTTGGCCGAAGCCTGCGGGTCGCGGACGGTAAAGTTGGTGTGTTCAAGCGTCGCCATCATGGGATCTCCTTTGCGAATTGAGGCTTGTCCCGACTCACCGTAATTTCTAAACCTAACTTTAGGTCAAGAGATTTATAGAGGTTGAAATGGCGGTATCCGAAGGACTGGCAATTGGAGCTTTGGCCCGGCGCACAGGATTAGCGGTGTCGGCCATTCGCTACTATGAGGCGCAGGGGCTGATCACACCGTGGCGCAATGCGGGCGGGCAAAGGCGCTATCAGCGTGCCGATATCCGGCGGTTAAGTTTTGTTATGATCGCCCAGCAATTCGGTCTGTCCCTGCCGGAAATTCGTCAGGTGCTGTCGGGCCTGCCCGGAAACCGCACTCCCACGCCGCAGGATTGGAAAGAGATCAGCGTCGGGCTGCGCGCGCACCTGGATCAGCGAATCGACACGTTGACCCGGCTGCGGGACAATCTGGATGGCTGCATCGGCTGTGGCTGTCTGAGCTTGCCCAAATGCGCGCTCTACAATCCCGATGACCGGGCAAAATCCAAAGGAAGCGGCCCCAGATACCTCATGGGGGACACTCCTGAGGGCCGAAGTGTCGAATAGCGGCATTGTTACGCCGTGTTTCGATTGACCTATGTCTTTCTCAGCATGTAATCAGCCGTGAAACAAAATTGCGCCAGCCAAGCTGAAACAGCGCCAATTCGGAAAGTTAGCTAAGGAGCCCACGATGGCCGATATTGAACGCGAAGCGATGGAATATGATGTGGTGATCGTGGGCGCAGGTCCTGCGGGCCTGTCGGCGGCCATCCGTCTGAAACAACTGGATGCCGATCTGAACGTCGTGGTGCTTGAGAAAGGCTCGGAAGTGGGCGCGCACATCCTGTCGGGCGCGGTGCTGGACCCGTGCGGCCTGGATGCCTTGATCCCGGACTGGAAAGAAAAGGGCGCGCCGCTGAACGTGCCGGTGCATGAAGACAATTTCTATATGCTGGGTGAAGCCGGTCAGATACGTATCCCAAACTTCCCCATGCCGCCGCTGATGAACAACCACGGTAACTACATCGTCTCGATGGGCAATGTCTGTCGCTGGATGGCCGAACAGGCCGAAGAGCTAGGCGTGGAAATCTTCCCTGGCATGGCCTGCTCGGAGCTGGTCTATGGTGAGAATGGCGTAGTCAAAGGCGTGGTCGCCGGTGTCTTCGGTCTGGAAGCGGATGGTTCCTATGGCCCCAACACCGAACCGGGGATGGAACTGTACGGCAAATACGTCTTCCTGTCGGAAGGCGTCCGTGGCTCGCTGTCCAAGGAAGTGATCGCCAAATACGACCTGCAAGCTGGGAAAGAGCCGCAGAAATACGGCGTCGGCATGAAAGAGATCTGGGAGATCGACCCGGCCAAGCACAAGGAAGGCACCGTGACCCACACCATGGGCTGGCCCTTGGGCAGCAATGCGGGTGGCGGATCGTTCATTTATCACCTGGAAAACAATCAGGTCTATGTCGGTTTCGTGGTGCACTTGAACTACAAAAACCCGCACCTGTATCCCTACATGGAGTTCCAGCGCTTCAAGCATCACCCGATGGTGGCCGAACTGCTGAAAGGCGGCAAGCGCGTGGCCTACGGTGCCCGTGCGATCACCGAGGGCGGCTATCAGTCGATGCCTAAGCTGGTGGCACCGGGCGTGGCGCTGCTGGGCTGTTCGGCGGGCATGGTCAACGTGCCGCGCATCAAGGGCAACCACAACGCGATGCTGTCGGGCAAGGCCGCAGCCGAGGCCGCCTTTGACGCCATCAAAGCCGACCGCTCGGGTGACGAACTGACCGCTTATGAGACTGACGTACGCGACGGCGCTATCGGTGCAGACCTGAAGAAGGTGCGCAACGTCAAACCGATCTGGTCGAAATGGGGCCTGACCGCATCGCTGATGCTGGGTGGTCTGGACATGTGGACCAATACGCTGGGCTTTTCGCTGTTCGGCACCGTGGGCCATGGCAAGAACGACGCCGAGGCGACTGAGGACGCCAGCAAACACAATCCCATCGACTATCCCAAACCCGATGGTGTGCTGTCTTTCGACCGTCTGACTAACGTCTCCTTCGCGGCCACCAACCACGAAGAAAGCCAACCCTGCCACCTGAAGCTGGCAGACCCGGCGATCCCAGTCAGCGTCAACCTGCCCAAGTTCGATGAACCGGCACAGCGCTACTGCCCGGCGGGTGTCTACGAAATGGTCGAAGACGAGAACGGCCCGCGATTCGTCATCAACTTCCAGAACTGTGTTCACTGCAAGACCTGCGATATCAAGGATCCCAGCCAGAACATCACCTGGACCACGCCGCAGGGCGGTGACGGGCCGAATTATCCCAACATGTAAGCAAAAAACAGGCAATGGCGGCGTCGTGAAGGCGTGGCCATTGCCTCTTTCCGGCCGAAGCCCTAGCTTGTGTGGCAGTCAACAATAGCAAGGCAGGATTTCGGTGGCATCCCGTTTACGTCGCGCAGCACTGGCTGTGCTGTTTACTTCTACCTTTGCCATTCCGTCACTCGCAGACACGGGGTCCGGGGCGTATCTTGCCGGGCGTCAGGCAATTTTCCAAAGCGATTACGCGGCGGCCGAGCAGTATTATTCCGAAGCGCTGCAGGCTGATCCCGAAAACAATCAACTTCTTGAAAGCGTGGTCGTGGCCCGCTTGTCGCTGGGCGAGATCAAGCGTGCCCTGCCTGTCGCTGAGGCGATAGAGGAGCGTGGCATGCCAAGCCAGGCGGCGCGCATGGTGATCGCTGCCAATATGGTCGCAGATGGCGCGTTGGACGAATTCCTGGAGCGCGACTCGGAAACGCAGGGTGTTGGGCCGCTGGTCGATGGTCTGATGATGGGTTGGGCCCATATGGGTCAGGGCGCGATGACCAACGCGATGGAACAGTTCGACCGGGTCTCGACCCAGGAAGGCCTGCGCGAATTCGCGATGTACCACAAGGCACTGGCGCTGGCTTCAGTCGGGGACTTCGAAGGGGCCGAGGCGATCTTTTCGGCGGATAACGATGCGGTAGCGCGGTTCACCCGCCGTGCCGCGTTGGCCCGAACCGAAGTATTGTCGCAATTGGACCGCAACGAAGATGCGTTGCTTTTCCTCAGCACAGTGTTTGCCGCCGGAAGCGATCCGTCCATCGAAGGGTATGAGGCGCGATTGGCCGCGGGCGAGACCTTGCCATTTACCCATGTCCGTACCCCGCAGGATGGCATGGCCGAGGTGTTCTTTTCCGTCGGTGCCGCGCTTAGCAGCGAAGCCGCCCAAACCTATGTACTGCTATATGCGCAGGTCGCCGCGTTCCTGCGCACAGACCATGTCGACGCGATCTTGCTGACGGCTGAACTGCTGGATGCGTTGGAGCAATATGATCTGGCGGTTCAAGCTTATCGCCGGGTTCCTGCTGACAGCAGCGACTACCATGCCGCCGAACTGGGTCGGGCCGAGGTTCTAAGCCGGGCAGGCAAAACCGATGCCGCGGCCGAAGTGTTGCAATCCCTCGCCGCGCAAAGCCCGGATTTGCCCAGCGTGCATGTGGCATTGGCTGATTTGCAGCGGCGGCAAGAGGATTACGCTGAGGCCGTTCAGACATATGACAAGGCCATCGAACTGATCGAGGAAGGTGCGGGCAGCAATTGGTTCCTGCACTACGCCCGAGGCATCTCGCATGAGCGTCTCAAGCAATGGGATCAGGCCGAGGCCGACTTCCGCCGCGCGTTGGAACTGAACCCGGACCAGCCGCAGGTGCTGAACTATCTGGGCTATTCGCTGGTCGAGCGGCAGGAAAAGCTGGATGAGGCGCTGGACATGATCGAACGCGCCGTGGCAGCCCGCCCGGACAGTGGCTATATCGTTGACAGCCTGGGCTGGGTTCTGTTCCGTCTAGGCCGCTATGACGAAGCCGTGGGCCATATGGAACGCGCGGTCGAGCTGATGCCGGTTGATCCGGTGGTCAACGACCATTTGGGCGATGTTTACTGGGCTGTTGGCCGCGCGCGCGAGGCTGAGTTCCAGTGGAAACGCGCCCTGTCCTTCATCGACCCCGAAGACACCGATGGCGAGGCTGACCCGGATCGCATACGCCGCAAGCTGGAAATCGGGCTGGACGCGGTTCTTGTCGAAGAAGGGGCCGAGCCGCTGAAGGTCGCCAATGAAGGCTGAGGCATTTGCCCCTGCCAAGATCAACCTGACCCTGCATGTGACTGGCCGCCGAGCGGATGGTTATCACCTGCTGGATTCGCTGGTGGTCTTTGCCGATGTGGGCGACAGGCTGCAGTTCACCCCGGGCAACGATTTGTCGATTGCTGTGACGGGTGAACACGCCGATGGCGTTCCCACGGACAACCGCAATCTGGTCTGGAAGGCCGCACAGGCAGCGGGCTGGACCGGGCATATCGACCTGAACAAGGTGCTGCCGCATGGAGGCGGCATTGGGGGCGGGTCCTCGGACGCGGCGGCGACGCTTCGGATGGCGGCAAAGCAGGGCAGGACAGTCTCGCCCGACGTGGCCTTGTCGCTGGGGGCCGATATCCCGGTCTGCGTCGCGGCTCAGGCCATGCGGATGCGGGGCATTGGGGACGATCTGACACCCGCTTCGATGCCTTCTCTGCCAGCCCTGTTGGTTAACCCTTGCGTCGAAGTCCCCACCGGGCGCGTGTTCGCGGCATTGGAAAGCCGCGACAACCTGCCGATGCCCGCAGAGATCCCCGAATTTGAGACTGTCGAGCTCTGCGCCGATTGGTTGCGGGATCAACGCAACGACCTTGAACCGCCAACAACGGGCTTGGCTCCCGAAGTCGCCCGCGTTTTGGATGAACTTGATGGCACCAAAGCGGCCCTTATGGCCCGCATGTCAGGGTCGGGTTCGACCTGTTTTGCGCTTTACCCCACGATGAAAGACGCGCATTTCGCCGCTTATGAGATTGGCGCAGCCCATCCAAATTGGTGGTGCCGCGCGACTCAGCTTAATTGAGGCGCGAAACCACGTAGTCGGCCAAATCACGCAACAGCGTGCGGATCTCGTGGTCGGGCAGGGCGTCCAGCGATTCTTTGGCCTTGTTCGCCCAGCCAAAGGCATCCGCTCGCGTCGCTTCAAGCGTACTGTACTTGGCCATTAGGCCAAGGGCATGGTCCAGATCGCCCTCTTCCTGACGACCGCGCCCAATGGTGCGCTCCCAGAAGGCGTGTTCGTCGGGCGTGGCCTGTGCCACAGCTTTGATCACTGGCAGGGTCAGCTTACGCTCGCGGAAATCATCGCCCACATTCTTACCTGTGGCTGCGCTGTCGCCTTGGTAATCCAGCAGATCATCCGCAATCTGGAACGCAATCCCCAGCGCGTCGCCATAGTCATAAAGCGCCTTGACCTGTTCCTCGGTTGCGCCGGAAATTACGCCACCCACCTCGGTCGCGGCCGAGAACAGCGCCGCCGTCTTGCCGCGCACAACCTGTAAGTAAATCGCCTCGGTCGTGCCCAGATCGGTCGCAGCGGTCATTTGCAGCACTTCGCCTTCGGCAATCGTGGCCGAGGCATTGGCCAGAATATCCAGGACCCGCAGCGATCCTGTCTCAACCATCAACTGAAAGCTGCGAGAGAACAGGTAGTCGCCGACCAGAACGCTGGATTTGTTGTCCCACAGCAGGTTCGCTGTAGGCCGCCCGCGCCGCTGGGCACTTTCGTCGACCACATCATCATGCAGCAGGGTTGCGGTGTGAATAAACTCGACCGTCGCGGCCAGACGAACGTGGTGATCTCCGGCATAACCAAACAGCCGCGCCGCCGCCAAGGTCAGCATCGGGCGCAGGCGTTTGCCGCCTGCTTCGACCAGATGCGCGGTGACTTCGGGAATGCGCGGCGCGTGTTCTGACGCCATGCGCGTGCGGATCAACTCGTTGACCGCGCCCATTTCGCCCGTCAGGATTTCCGCCAAACGCTCATGCGGTTTTGTGACCGTGTCGATATTCATCACACCCTTGATACAAGGCTCGACATCGCGGCCGCCTTGCCCTTACATCCATCCCCATGAAAGAACTTTTGCGCAGCACTGATCCGACGATTCTGGCCTTTGCATCCGCTCTTCTTGAGGGCGAGGATATAGACTGCTTTCAGATGGACGTAAATATGAGCATCCTCGAAGGTGGCATCGGAATCTTCCCCCGCCGCTTGATGGTGCGCGCCGATGACCTGACCCGCGCCGAACGTGTCATGCACGACAATGATATCCCTTTGGGTCGATGACACTGTTTGCTGACGCCGACCTGACCCGAAATGACTTTTTGGGAGGACGTGTGCGCCTGCGGCAACCCCGTAAGGGGTATCGCGCAGGCGTGGACCCTGTTTTATTGGCCGCATCTGTACCCTCAATGCCCGGCCAGACGGTTCTGGAATTGGGGTGTGGTGCTGGGGCCGCCGTTTTATGTCTGCTGGCGCGGGTGCCAGACCTGCAGGCTGTGGGGGTCGAATTGCAGCCTGCTTATGCTGATCTGGCGCGTCGGAATGCCGCTGAGAACGGCACCACGCTTGAGGTTTTTGAGGCTGATCTGACCGCTTTGCCGTCCGATCTCAAACAGCGCCAGTTCGATCACGTTATTGCGAACCCGCCCTATTATCGGGCCGGAGCGCACAGCCCTGCGGCGGATGAAGGCCGTAGCGCCGCATTGGGTGAAAACACGCCGTTGAACCTTTGGATCGAGACTGCGGCCAAACGCCTTGCCCCCCGGGGGTATCTGCACATGATTCAGAAAGCGGACCGGTTACCAGATATGCTGGCCGCCTGCGAGGGGTGCTTGGGGTCTGTCGAAGTATTGCCATTATCCGCCCGTGTTGGTCGACGTGCTGAACTGGTTATTCTGAGGGCTAGAAAGGGCGGAAAAGCCGCGTTTCAACTGCATGCCCCGCTGGTTCTCCATTCAGGTGAGCGCCATGAGGTAGACGGTGACAGTTACACTCCGCCAGTTTCGGCCGTATTGCGCGAAGGGGCTGGCTTGCCCGGATTTTCCAGCTGACAGGCATTAACCAGCCGATTTTGTCGGATTTGTTATATTTTCTATGCACCCGCAGCGTGACAGGGTGGAAACGATGTGCTCAACTTCTTACGTGAAACTCAGACATCAACAGAGGAGTACCGCCATGAGCGTGAGCGCACACCTGACCGAACTGAAGAAAAAGCACGAAAACCTCGGTCTTGAAGTTGAACAAGCACAACGCTCGCCTGGTATCGACGACCTTCACATTGCTCAGCTCAAAAAACAGAAACTAAAGCTCAAGGAAGAGATTGAGCGATTGTCGAGTTAATGGCGCATACTGGCCCGGGCGGCGATTGTAGCGCCGCCAGTGATTAAAACGGCCGCGATCGCCAGACCCCAGCTTGGGGCGGCGATCCCGGCGACCACCAGAACAAGCGTAGACAGAAGCGGGGCCGCGTAAGATGACGTGCCCAGAATTTGAATGTCTCCCTGCTTGACCCCGATATCCCAGACATAAAACGCCAAGCCAACGGGCCCCAGCCCAAGAGCTATGACCGATCCCCAGCTCAGAATGGTTTCTGGCCAGACTGTCTCTTCAATGGCGATGTGCAAAAGGCCCGAGGCAACGGCCGTGGCCACACAGAACACAGCGACCGAACTGGTTGGCGTGTCGCCCAGACGACGCGACAGCACGGAATAGCCCGACCATGTCAGCGCGCACAGCAGTGCCAGTGCATAGCCAGGCAAATGTTCGGCCTGGAAACCGCTGCTACCCCCACCCGCGATGATCACGGCGGCCCCGGCGAAACCCAGACAGGCTCCGATCAAATGGCCGATCCGCAGATGTTCTCCGGGCAAGAGCCCCGAGAGCAGAACAATCAGCAGAGGCCACAGATAGGCGATCAGCCCGGCCTCTGCGGCAGGGGTCATTCGCAAAGCCGAGAAATACAGCGCATGATAGCCAAAAAGACCGATTGTCCCGAACAGATAGGTGGTCCAGGGGATTTCTCGAAGCTGACTCAACCCGCCTGTGGCCCATGTCCAAACCAATCCCAGCGTCCCCCCGATGGAAAAGCATAGGGCGTTCAGCAGCAAAGGCGGCGTGGGCGCGGACCCAACCGTAAAGAGGGCCAGTAGGGCCCAAAGCAGGACGGCGACAAAACCGATTCCTGTTGCGTGCGTTCTTGTCACGGTGCGGGTACCTCTTCCACAGGAATGATTTCGAACTCATCCGATAAGTGCGCAGTCTTTTCAATCTCGGACATGAACCAATCGCGGAATGCCGCAATCTGAGGTCTGCTTTCGGCCCCTTTCAGACACAGGAACCGGAATCGTCCCATGGTCTCGATTGCGACCTTGAAGGGGGCGACCAAACGGCCTTCCGCCAGGTCCTTGATAATCATAGCCCTTCGACCGAGCACGACGCCCACTCCGGCAACTGCCGCGTCAATCGCATGATCCGCGTTGGAAAAATGCGCGCCGTGCTGTGGGTTGAAGTCTACCCCGACGGCCCGAAACCAGGTGGGCCAGTCAGACGGGGGCCGCAGAAACGCAATCGAGTCGTCAAAGATCAATGGCGCCTCCCGCAGGCTTTCAGGCGTTGGGAATTGTTCGGCCAAATCCGGGGTCATCACCGGGGTCAGCCATTCCTTGCGGACGGGCACGGAATACAGGCCCTCATCCCCGCCATAGCCAAAGCGGATCGCCACATCCACATCGTCCCGTTCGAGGTCCATGTTACGTAATGTGGCCGAGAACTTCAGGTCGATCTCAGGATGCGCTCGGGCAAAGTCATATAGTCGGGGAGCTAGCCATTTGGCCGTCAACGCCGGGCCCGCCGTAACGGTCAGACTGGTATCATTCCCTTGCCGCCGGGCGGCCTGCCACGCGGCTTGCAATGTGGCGAACCCGTCTGCCGCGCCAGGGGCTAAGGCGCGCCCAGCCTCTGTCAATTCCACCGCCCGATTGAGGCGACGAAACAGGGGGCGTCCCAGATGTTCCTCCAACGACTTAATCTGAAAGGACAAGGCCGCGGGCGTGACATGCAGTTCCTCAGCAGCCTTGGCAAAGGACATGTGACGGGCGGCGGCATCAAAGGCGCGCAAGGCGGTCAGCGGCGGAAGGTAGTCGCTCATAGGGCAAGAAATTCTTAATTGAGATCAGAAAAAAGCTCGTTTGTCGCTCTAGAAAATAAGCCTCATATTGATCTCAAGTCAAACAAAGCTGAACTGAAAGGATACTTGTCATGATCGAGGCTACCTCCAGCCCCTCTGTCGCCCGCGCCTTTCGGCGTGCCCATTTCGAACGGTCCCGCGCGATCGGTGACTTGGTGAAGTGGCTATTTGGTTCCCGCTGAGCGCAGCGCGCGCGTTCTTACGGGATAATACGCGGCTCCAGTATTGCTTTGCGGTACTGGGGCTGCTTCTTATTTGGTAACAATACTGTTGTATTCGCTAAGTATTGCTCCTTACGGTAAAGGCTCCTAAAAACTACGCCTTTCCCCGCCGTTTCCCCGCCGTTTTACAGCAAGCCATCCATAGCGTTCATCGCTTGAGCGCGATCATCGTCGTCCGGTTTCTGGTAACTCATCGTTTGTTCCGGCGATGCGTGGCCCATAATACCTTGAAGCACTCGAATGTCCGTCCCGTTGCGCAGCATCATCGTGGCAAAAAAGTTGCGCATCCCGTGCGCCGGACTGAATGCTTGTGGCAACCCCAAGTTCCGCTTAACCCGGCGACCCGCATCTGACGCCGCACCCATTGACCGTGGACCACCGGTCTTACCGGGGAACACGAAGTCACTGCCCCCCGCCTTAAGTTTCGCCCTGCGCAGCACGTGGAGAGCGTCAGAGACAAGCGGAACGGTTCTTTCGCTTGTACGCGTCTTGGGCGGTCCTAACACCCACTCTCCGGCCTTGTCCCGCGTTAGGTTCCGGCGCACGTGCAGTTGCTTGCCGTCAAGGTCAACATTGTCCCAAAGCAGTCCACCTGCCTCGCCGCGTCTAAGTCCGGTCAACGCGCATAGCCGATACAGCAACCCGTGTTCGGTGAGGTCAAGTGCGTCCAGAAACCGTCTAACATCCTCAAGTGGCGGCACCACTCGTTCTCCGTGGCGTGGCGTCTTGGGCAACCGGGCAGCGGAACACGGATTGTAGACTATCTTGCGGGACTTCACCGCGTCATTCAGCGCACTGCTCAAGATTGCCTTGAAGTTGACCAGTGAACTTGCCCCCACTCCGCGGTCACGCATTGCCGACAACCAGAATTCGATTTCATCGACCGACAGTTTCGCCAATGGCACCGAGCCTATGTGTGCGTTCACGTCGTCAATCACTGACCTATAACCCGCAGCCGTGCTCGGTCGAATAAGGTTCATGCGTTCCCGGTAGTCGACCCAGGAGCTAAGATATGCGGCCAGTGACCCCTTGCCGAAGGTTCCGCCGACCAATTCTCGCTTGGCAGCTTCTGCCTTGGCTTCGGCGTAAGTTTTGAATGTGGCTGAGGGCGCGTGAACACGTTCGCCGTTGGGCAAGGTGCGTTCTGATTTCACCCGCCAACGCGGTTCGCCTTTCTTGGTCTTTGTGCGCTCAATGCTAGCCATCTCGGTTCCTCCTGTACTGTGCGCCAGACTTACAGCTTGGGCCGCACCAAGCAGCCGACGACCGCTTGGGGACGATGTGGCGGTGGCAATACCCGCAACGGATGATGCTCTTGCCTTCGATGATTGTGTGAACCCCAGATACAGCGACTGCGGTTAGTGGGTCGCGTGCATTGGGGAAGAAGTTATGCTTGGCCGTGAATTCCCAGACCAGATGTGGACCGAGTATTTCAGCCACTTTCCCCATTCTGGCCGCATTTGGCACCGGATAGAGGGCGCTCTCGTTGCCCTCACCGGTTACATAGGCCAGCTTTAACAGCTTACACGCCTCTACAACGCTCTCCAGCGGCCCGAGGTCCGTGGCTCCGGTCAATTCGGCCAGTGCTGCGGCCAACGCACCCATCTGCGCTTCGGTTCGCGGCACGTACTCCGCAATCAGGTAATGCACAGCCCTGAACCGCAGTTCGTTGTCCTGTGCGTCCGCTATCTCACGGAGCAAGGCTTGTTGTCGCTTGTCGATCATCTGTATTCCTGTCTGTACGCTAACTCTTATCTTTTTTAGTATAGGACTTTACCGGGGAAGTAAAGTTATAGTATAGGGAGCTATACCGTTATAGACCTATATTGGAGTATAGTATGAATATGGAGGTGAAAACTCCGGCGGTAGACCCGAACCGGGAATACACGCCCAAGGAAGCGGCTGCGGCCTTGAATTTAAATGTGAGCTTTGTGCTGTTTCTGATGCGCCAGCGCCACTTGGAGTTCGTCGAATACGGTCCGCGCACCAAGCGCATCCGTGGGCAGGTAATCATTGATTATCGGGACCGAAACACCAAGCACGTGGTCGGTGGCGAGGGTGACGCTGCATGACCGTCACTATTCACTTCAAGATGCGACCAGCCAAGAGGCGGAAACCAACAAGGACTGAATGGGTCACCGTTGAGGCCGAACAATCCAAGCCGCCACACAACAATCGACTGCGGTTTTCACACCCCGCAATCGACCGGAAGCAATTCAACATTCACGACTTCCAGATGCAGCCTGGTGCTAACGGTAAATGGCTACGCGACCACAGAGGCTATTCTTATGAATATGCGGCACTCGGTGACGAAGGCAAAGCCGCGTTGCTGCAACATCTGAGGCAAGAACGCTTGGGTGGCACTGCCCCCAAGGCTGCTCCTGTGAAGTCCGATTGCTGGGGCATCCTCGGTGTTGAGCCGAACGCAACCCACGCTGAAGCCAAGGCCGCTTATCGCCGGTTGGTGAAGCTGACCCACCCAGACGCTGGTGGAACGGCTGGCCTGTTGTCCGTTGTTCGCGGTGCGTGGGCGGAAGCCGAGGCGAAATTGAAGGTGGTGGCATGAAACCAATGACCCTGCGCGACGAAGAACTGATCGGTGCGATCAAACACGCTGCCGCCAATGGCTATGGCGTCAAAGTTGAAACCAAAGCCGAACTGCGCACCGCCGAAGCCATCGTGAACGCCTTAAACGCCGATGTGCGGCTGTTGATCTACAACCCGGCCACCGAAGCCTATGACAACGCCGAACCCAAAACCTAGCCCGAGCCAATAAATCGCGATAAGGTTGTGGCGTTCGAAAATAAATTGACCCCCGCATCTTGGCAGACCGAGGGTCAATACAACAAGGAACAGAACTAACGGAAAATGTCCCAAGCTTGCCAGAAATATACCCCTGATAAGCGTCTGTTTAAAGGCGAATATTTGGCGTGTGTTTTATGCACGAACGCAGCTGATTACAGAGCTACAGGATTAAAGAAAAGAACCCACGACCGGATGAGGGGTCGTGGGCCAATGTTTTCCGTAATTCTGTGGCGGTGTAAAGCCGACCACAACGGTACCAAACACGGCTTTACAACCCTGAGTTTAGCTGCGAGGACCCAGCGAGTAAAGCCCCCAACCGAAATCTTTAAGGGGGTTTACAATGAATCTGACAACTCAACGCGAACGCGCAGTAGAAGAAGCACGAGACAACGACAAACAGTCCAACAACTGCTTCTGCCCAGCCCATAATGACCGCAACAACCCAAACCTTGTAATTCGTCCCGGCAGCGAACCGAACACTGTTCATGTTTTGTGTACGGCTGGGTGTAAAAGGGCCGACATTCAAGCGGCGATGATTGCCGAAGGATCTGCTGTTGAAACGGACTTTACCGAAGCAGCCCATAAGAACCACGAGTTCATCCGTTCAAACCCTGTGCCTCAGTTCAAGGGTGTGGGCTACCCGAAAGAAGCCTCTGAACCCGGAACCAAGATTTATGAGTATATCAACCAAGATGACCGGCTTGTGGCTCTGGTGCTGAGGCGCGACCCAGAAGGCGAACCAAAGTGGATCAGGCCGTTTTACTATGGCCACAACGTCAACACCAAAGGCCATCGCTGGTATATGGGCTGGGCTCCGGATTTAAACAAAAACACAACCAAGCCCGTTTACGGAATTCACCGTCTGGGCAAGAACGACACCCCAATGATCCACGAAGGCGAGGGGTGTGTTGACGCCGCAAACGACCCCAACCACGCTTGGCACAACAAACTAAAAGAGTTCACACACCTATCGCTGATGGGCGGCGCGAACGCGGTGCACCAAGCGGACCTCAGCTGGGCGCGGGGCAAAGAAGTCTGGATCAGCGCCGACAACGACGAACCCGGCAAAGAATTTGCGCTGACTTTAGTAAGAGCGTTGATGCAGGTTGGGGTGCGTTCGGTGTACGTTTCTAAGCCCTCGGAACTTAACTTGCCCAACAAATGGGACATTGCTGATCCGGTTGGCAACGTGACTGCCGACAGTTTCCTCGCGTCTTTCTACCTTAGTGACTGGCCGTGGAAAGTGGATTTTAGACCAGACCAACACGGCAACCTAAAACCCCACTACACCTATCGGGATGACTTCGCCCGCAAGTTCGCTTTCCTGAACAGCACTGACCAACTGGTGGAAATTCGTCTTGCTACAGAAACCCATGCGTTCAAATCTGAGCAATTCCCGCTGCGCTACCCGCAACCCGGCACAGAAAAGAATGCCTTCAAGCTGACAGCAGGTAGCCCCCACGTTGAGAGAATAACGGCGCTGGGCGTTCACCCAGGAAAGCCGCACGGCGAAATATTCGGCCACAACAACGCGCGATATTTGAATGTGTATTGGCCTTCTAAAGTCAAAGCCAAACGTGGTGACGTAAGGCCGTTCTTGAGGTTCATTCGCTATCTGATCCCAGACCGCAGAGAACAGAAACTGGTGATGCGCTGGCTGGCAATGGTCGCTGGCAACCAAACAGCGGACCGTGGCTTCCTGTATGCAATGATGCTGATTTCGGAAACACCCGGCGTGGGCAAATCAACACTGTCTGAAATGCTCATTCACATGGTGGGTTCGCACAACGTCGCTGAACCATCGTCCAAAGGCGTACAGTCCGACTATACCGGGTTTGCCCTAAACAAACGCCTGATCGTGCTGGAAGAAGCCAAAGAAGTCTCGGGTTTCAAGATGTACGAAATACTGAAACGGTTCATAACCAACCCAACCGTTTCTATCCGCGAAATGTACAAACCCGAATTCACCACCCAAAACCACGCCTATTGGTTGCTCAATTCCAACCATATGTCGGCGCTGAATATCGCCGGGCAAGACCGCAGGTTCTTTACCCCCAAAACACAGGAAGTCAAAAAAGACCCGGCGGATCACGAACAGATGTTTGAGGACCTTCGCTCGTGGTTCTTCGGCGGAGGCGACGAAGCCCTGATGTGGTGGGCGCAGTGGTACGCTGAACGCTTGCTTAAACGACTAGGAACCAAAGAAGGCGTGAAACGGGGAATAACTCGTGAAGCCCCGGCCACCAAACGCAGAGCAGAAATCCAAGCTCGGGGGCAGGATGAAGTTGAAGAACAGTTCGGTGCAATCGCGCAAACCATCCCCGAAACCGTAATCCTAACCCGGCAAGACGTATCAAACTGGATCACCGAACGCAGGCGTGACCTTGGTATTATCACCTCTAAACTCTCAGCCAAGAACCAAGCCTATGATCTGTTGCGTCGCCACGGGTATGAAAGCTTGATGCCTGCGGGAAAAGTGTTTCCGGTTAGACCCGGCGAAAACCAGAGCCCACGCAACGTATCTCCGTACGCGAAACCCGGAACGGTCGTCGGGAAATTAGAAGGCGACGTGTACCGGGAACGGGCAGAATTCCTTAATCATTCGTTGGCCTCGGCGTTCGGCAAAAAGCTGTATTCTGGGGGTCCATTGGTGGTGGCTGACAACGTAGGTAATAACGAAAATACGCCAGAGCTACGTGACGGTGAAACCGGAGCTACGGATGAATAATTCCGAGCTACGTCGGGGGACGAGCTACGGTCCGAACTACGGTCCGAGCTACGGTAAAGACCGTGTAAAAACAATACCAAATCCACGTTTCGTAGCTCGTAGCTCTTCTCTTTTATAACTTCTAGGGGGAAAGGTTAAAAGTAGTAAAAGAGAGGGCCGGAGGAAGGCGGAGGGGCCGGAGCGTACCGGGGAGAAAACTTTCCAGCTTTTTCCGAGCTACGGAGCTACGCTGGTTTTTAGCCGATACTTTGACCTTGCCGGACTGCAGGAACAAACCTAGAACATCTGTATGAAACGCTGGCCAATGACCATTCCTTATGACCTGAGGTGTAAGCTTAAATCTGCGCGCGAGATGCGGTGTACGCGCGGCCCACAGGATGATTGGTTGGTGGTAAAGGAGTGGCTTGAGGCTCATGGCATTGAACCGCCAGACTATGTGTTGCCGCAGGAACCAGAACGGATTTGAGTGTTGAATGACTGAATGGTCAGACTGGGGTGATGGTCATTCAGCGTTGCGCGGGTCAACGTAATACCAGATTCCCGTGGTTGCTTCCCAGTAGCAATCATCCACACCCTTGCGTTTTCCAGTCCAGGCTACGTCCTCGGGAACGGTGTAATATCGTTTGAGAACTTCCTCGGTCGATGGGACCCTTTTGTTCACAAAGTAACTTAAGTGTTGCTTTGATCTGTACGTTCCGGTGGGCCCATCATTCTGTTCTGGCACACGCTGTTCTGGTACACGTGCAAATGCCTCTATTGGGGAATCCGGCGACAGTATTGACGGCTTTGGTTTTCGTGCGGACTTTTTCGTGGCTTTCTTCTCAACCTTGGGTATTTCGCTGACCCACTTATTCGCTTTGGTAAGGTCGGTGACTTTCTTGAGCGGTGCGCGACGAACCTCGTTGTTGTACCTCCGAGTGACCAACTCTAGGTTTGTCGGCCTGTTATCATCAGGCTTGTTGTTGATGTGATGAACGTCCAAATCTCTTGGTGGCCACTTACCAAGGGCCACCGCGACGATGAACCGGTGCACAAGAATTCGTTTGTCGCTGTCTGGAAAGCACTGGTAGCTAATCCCGTCTCGGTTGATGGCGCGGTTGTCTCGTTGGCCTGCTACCTGACCTGTCGGGAAATCAAAGTCCGTACGAGCAATCAGTTCCTCCAAGTCTGGGTAAGGATTTTCACCGGGAAGATGCGTCCTGTAATCCGACTTTAGTAGTTCGATTACGAAATCAATGTCCTGCATCTAACCAAGTACCCCTCAAAAATTCCGACAAACACCGGATGGTCTCACCATGATATTAACATGGTTGCTCTTTGCACAGGTTAAAAGAAGCGCTAGTGCCGGGCGGGCAACACGAGGGCGGGGGGGTATGTGTAAAATAAACGTGGCGGGGGCGGTAAGCGCGCGGGGGGCTTGGTTTAACTTTAAAATTATTCTGCTTTGCTCACAGGAACCCTGCCAACGTCGCCAGAAGCGGTCCAAACACCCCTACGTGATCTGAGGCAGTCGACATGAAGCTCGTGTACTTGTCTTTGAACGACGGTGTCCCGTGGGCACTTTCCATTTCGTCAATCGAAGTCCGGATAGCTTCAATCGTTGTTGCGTCAGCGTCCAAATCGGAGAGCCGTTCGCGGAGATCATTGTAGATTTGGGTCTGTATGTTCTGGTGATACACGTTGACCGAGTTGTCTGTGGAGTCGATGTTGACCCGTGAGTTGGGCCCGTGAAAATTGTTCACTATCGAGTTCAGACTCTGTGCAGGTGCATCTTTCCTATGAACTTTCGCCTGAAAATGTGCGTCAATCCCCATTGCCGCCGCTTGGTACCCTGGATCGTCCACGACGAACTGTTCTTCCAAACCGGATGGAAGGCGACGAAGAAACAGGTCGCCGGGTTCAATGGGCAAGGAGTCATCGAAGGTGACAAGAGTTCCGTTGGTGACACGGCCCTTGATACTTGTTTTTGTCACCTCGCCATCACTTTTCACCAATGTGAGATCATCTGTCATAAGTTCTTTCATAGAACGGCTTCCTTCTACTGTGAGTGCAAAGCAGGTGTCCGGCACCCACCTAATCAGTCCGGATTTAACTGCATAGTTGAGAAGATCGTGAACACGTTCACCATCTCTAGCGCCAACAATTGTTGCCAATCGCTCGTAATCGGGAATTTCAATTGGTGCCAAGAAGTCATCTTCCACCTGATCAAGCATCCACCGGACCAAGTTTGAAAGCTGTTCGTCGACAGGAGGAAGTCGTGCGTTGATAAGGTTGTCGAGGTGCTCCGTCATTATCAGCGGCCAAGCTTCATACCGCTGCAACTGGTGAATTGCGTGACTTAGGCGCGCTTGTCCCATGGATCCAGCATCTTCCAGGCGACCCGGAAGTAATACAGCGGCGGTGCCCGAGATTTCAAACTGGCCGCACTTGTCACAGTCATATAGTCGGCTGTCTCTTCCGCCTGAACGACCTCGATCGGCAGCACGTTGACAAACCGGGCAACGCTCTCTTTGGGTGTTCATCAGAAGCCTCCAGTTCTAAGTCTTTGGTATAAATAGCCACTGCTTTTTGATTATACCAGATGCGAAAAGGCTTATATTTTCTAGGGATTTATCGGGAGCATATCCGCGCTATAGTTTCTACATGACCGACAAAGTCGTGCCTATTTCGGATGGCAAACCGAAAGCAGAAAATCTTTCAGCCTGTCCCCCTGATTTGACGGGTAGATGGGCTGAGGCGTTTCAGGAACTTGCCGACGTTGTTGCCGTGCAAACTGGAATGCTGCCAGCCGATGTGGAGATGATTGCGACGGTGGTTCGCGCCCAAAGACGCGCTGCCTTGCACGAAGCTTTGGCAATCGAGGCTCTAAAGAACAAAAACTACGCAGAATTTGCAGCCCAGTCTAAGCTGGCGAACTCTGCTGCAAGTTCTGTAAGGTCTGGTTTAACCCAATTGAAAGCCCACCCAGCTGTTCGGGCTGGTCGTATGTCTAAAGCCCAGAACGGCAAGACCGCCTTGGCGAAGGATGAACGGTGGGGAGACCTCTTGTGACGGAGCAGCAACCCACCATCGACCCGGCGGATTTACCCGCCACAGCAACGCTGGATTGGGCCGAAAGACTGCAGCGCAAAGAGATGCCGATCACGCTTGAGCGTTTGCCACTGGATACAGACCGCGCCAAGAAGTTCTCGGCCATTGTGAATATGTTGCGGGTGCCGAACCTACCGGGCCAACCGCATTTTGGCGACCTGCCAACTTCTGATTGGTTGCGGAACTTCGGGATGGCTGTTTTCGGCGATGACGTGATCCGTGAGGCATTCGCCTGTACCCCGAAGAAGTGCTGCAAATCTTCTGGCGGTGCTTTGCTGTTTCTGGCCGCATTGATTATGAATGAAATCCCGCAGAATTCATTCACCATATTGTCGCCGACCATTCAGATCAGCCAGTTGACCTTCGGAATCATTTCCGGTGCGATTAGGGCCGACCCTGCGCTTGAGCAGACGTTTATCATCCGCGAGACGACCAAAGAAATTGAAGACCGCCGCAACGGCAGCAAATTGAACGTCCGTGCTTTTGACACCGGAGCGGTTACGGGCATCCGCGGACATATTTTGGTGGACGAGTTGCACGAGATTGGTAAGTCTCCGCAGTCTGACAAGTTGAGAGCGCAAATGCGGGGTGCGTTGGCGACCGATAAATCCGCAAAGATCATCTATATTTCCACCGTTTCCGACGATATGCCGCGCGGATTATTCAAGCAGCTTTATGAATACGGGATGGCGGTGCGGGACGGTGAGATTGTAGACCCCGCGTTTTTGTACTGTGGTTTCCAGCCTTGGCCTGACATGCCGGACCCGATGCGCGATGAAAGCGTGTGGCCGTGCCTGATCCCGGTGTACCCGAACGTTGGCGACGAGGAGTTTTACCGGGGTACCGTGCGGGAAGCACTTGAAGCCGGACCAGCGGCGATTGCTATTGCTCGCAGTCAGTTTTGGAACCAGCAGCCCACGAACGCATTGCGCGACAAAGGTTGGTACGTGGCCCAGCATTGGGAAGCGATTGCCCCCGAACCGTTGCCGCTGGATAGGCTGATTGACGAGGCTACTCACATTGCGATTGGCATTGATATTGGTGGGGCCAGCGACTTTTCGTCTTTGGCCTGCATCGGTGTGATGCCGGACAAGATTTGGGCTTGCTGGCAACAGGCTTGGTTGTTTGAATCTGCTTACAATCTTTACCCGAAAGAGAAGTCCGCTTTTGACGTGTTCCTGCGCGCCGGTGATCTGAGGCTGGTGGACCCAGGAGCCGATATTTACGAGATGCTGGACTTGTGCGACCGGGTGCGTGACGGGGGTAAGCTGTTCGGCATCGGGGCAGACCCGGCAGGGACTTCGGCGTTTGTGGAAGAGGCCGACACGCGCGGTTACACGATTGAGGGTTCGTTGCCGGATTTGATCGGAGTTAGACAAAGTGCGATCGGATTGAACGACCCAATTCGGCGTTTAGAGCGCATGGCATTGGAAGACCGTTTGCGCGCCGACAGTGGACCTTGTTTTGGCTACGCGATGAACAACGTTACCACCCGTGAGGCCGGTGCTGCGCTGGTTTTGGAACGTGTTGAAGCTCCTAAGAAAATCGACCCGGTTGCGGCCTTATTGTGTGCGGCTGGCGTTTTGATTTTGCGCCGGGATCAGGTCGTCGATGTCGGGTCAATGATAGGGTAGCTGTAAAATGCCTAAACACCCTTCCTCCGGCGCTCTCCGCCGCCCTCTGAAGGCGCAAGACCGAACCCGGTTGCGTATGGCTGGGGAAAGGTTGCGGTCAGCCACTTCTAAGATTGAACCGCAATGTAGAGCAGAAGCATATGACGGTGTGCGGCAGGAGTGGTATTTGTCTGACCGGTGGAAGGCTGTGCGGACTGAAATCCTGGGGTCTGGTAACGGGTGTTGTGCGCTTTGTGGTTTCCGACCGAAGCATTGGAACCTGTTGCACCTTGACCACCTTGTTGGTCACCGGGACGACATTGCGCAGGATGCTGCTTTCTGTATGCAGATGACGATCAAGCCGACTTGGCAGGAACGCTTTTATGAAGGTCCGTTTCTGCCGTTGTGCGAGATTTGCCACAACGCGAAGACGGGCAAGGAAGCTGCGGGCAAACTGCTCGATTGGATGCAGGCCAATTGGGACGTGCTTAAGACGCTTAGACCGACTGTTTAGGGATTTATTCAATCCCTAAAACCGGGCGCGGCGGCAATTCCCACCCGTAAGTGTCCAGTAAGGCGTTGCCAGCAAAATTGGCTATGAACACGGCCCACATCGCAAAGCTGAATTCTTCGCGCATCGCTTTCAGCAGCAGGGCGCGGTCGCCGGTTTTGTACCAATCCGCCGGAACGGTTTCAAAGGTGTGTTCCTGCCAATCGGTGATTTCAAAGGTGAAATCCAGCGGCACGTTAAAGGCGTCCAGCTTCTGAATGTCATGGGCCAGTTCAGTGTCGGCTAGGAACGCGATCACAACGTCTTTCAGGAAGTCGCGTTTTTCTTCGTTGCCGTCAACAATGTTGAGCAGTTTTTCAAGGCGGGTCATAGCTGTTTTCCTGTATTACCTATACAACTTTAGATAGTATTGCCGGGCAAAAGTAAAACCCCCATAACGTAAATTTTTATAATAAAATCTTAGACTTAAGGGGGCTTTACGCGCGCCCGTCCCACACGCTAAGGTTGTAGAGCCTTCCTGGCGTTTTGCTTCGGTGGCTCGGCGAACCGGTTTTTTCCTAGCGGCGACTGGTTCGCCCCCTCGCCGCTGTTATCAAGAAAAACCCGGAAGGTTTGGTCCGCCCGGTTTTATATCGCTTGCCGGAGGGACCGGTTGCGAAACTGCGGAAAAGGGTTGTGGCGAAGCCCACGTATTTGTCCCGGTTTTAGGTTCTGCGGCGCGGTTGCGCCTAGCGATGGAGGTTAAGACAGTGTTGGTCCGCAAACTACCAGACGCAAAAGTGGAAACTGGAAACGGTTTCACGTTTACGCTCTCCCGAAAAATTGGTTCCGTTTTGGCGAAGTCCGCAACTGATTACGTTGTGGCTCACAAGCCGAAAGTTTTGAAGGCGGACGACCTTGACGGAGTGTTAACGCTTCTGGCGGAGGCCCACGACACGCTTAAAACCCTTGACGACCTTATTGCGGCAGTTGCGGAAGAAATTGCCCAACTTGCGGCAGCAGAGAAGGTTTTTGAGGGGGGCGAAGTTACGGGCACCGGACCTGTGGTTGAGGCGGCTGTTTGCGCACGTCAGTACATTGAAGCTATAGCGGCTAAAGACCCCACACTTGAACCCCCGGAAGAACTTGAGCAGGCGACAAAGGCCCTGCGTAAGACAATTTTTGAGCTTAGGACGCAGAAAGCACAACTAACAGCCAAGCGAGAGAAACTGGACGCGCGTTTGCGGCAGCTTACGCTTTTGGGTGCGGCCCACAAGGAGGTTGGTCGCCCGAAAGAGGAGTTTAGCCCAGACGGGGTTTTGACGGTGCGGACGACGAAGGGTGTCGGCTATATTACCAACCACTTCCCGTTACCGCCGGACGTGGAAGCTGACCTTGACGCTATACCGCGCACAGAGCGTGCCGGGTACGTGAAGACCCTCGTTGCCACGCAGCTTACCCACGCCAACCGGCACAAGACGCAGGACCGTGACCGCAAGCGCAAGGCTTCGGCAGACCGCGCGAAGTCCCGGCTTAAGGAGGCGTGGAAGTGAAACCGACGACTAAGCAAGAAGACAAGGCTGCGCGCGATTGGGTCGCCCGGAAAATTCGGGAGCAGAACCCTCCGCAGCCGCAGAGCGACAAGACTTTGGCCAAGGCCACTGGCGTAGCAGTGGGGCGGTTGCTGAAGGCAGAGCGCAAGGAAATTGACGCCAACCTTGACGCTGCCACTGACCAGCTTCGTGCGGAGCTTGTTGCGCAACGGGAAGAGTTAGACGCACAAATTGCGGCGCTAGACGGCAACCTCGTCCTAGGGGCGACAGCCGCCTTAGCCAAGCAGCACCTTAACGCTATAACCCGGCACTGTGAGGATATTTTGACGCGCAAGTCCGTTGTGGTGGAGGGTAAACCTCCGGCCTTTGCGGAGGGTTTGTGGTGACCGACGTTTTACTACACGAAACGCACCACGCAGTCGCCGCCGCTATAGGGGCGCACGCTTTGGGGTTGACCCCGGCACAATACGCGGAAGCCGAGGTGTTTTTCGAGGCCAAGACGACGAGCGGGTTCTTTTACGCGCACCTACACAACCCACACGAACAGAGAAGCATACAGCAGCTTAACGACCAGCTAATACAGCTTTGTGCGTTTGGGCCTATAGCGCGGGTTGGCGTTAAGGAGGCCACGCGCCTTATGCGCAAGGGCGACACGGCAGCGTTAACGGAAGCCGGAGACCTTAGCGACACGGACGTGGAAATTGCGGAAAGTTGGGCCGGTCCACCGCTTGCCCCGGCGCGGGTGGTTATAGGCACGGCACTGCTGGAGGCCCACAAGGGGCGGGAATTGTTCCGGAATTTTGCCCACAAGTTGCGGGGGGCCGTTTTGGTGTGTGCGCAGAACGCCCAGCCCCTTTACCTAGGGGACGTTGTGCCGTGGGCGGTTAGTAACGAGTTCCACGACCGCGCAAAAGACTACCTTGCCCAGCAGCTTAAGCCGAAGTTTTACAACCCACGCACCAAGGCAAACAGCGCGAGAGCGTTAGTAACAGAACTGGAGAACCGCCTTGCCTGACCGTTTGCCGTTGAAGTTGATTGCGCACGAACTCGGTCATGCTATTTCCGCCGCCCGGTTGGGGGCTGCGTTTTCAAGAATTAGCGCCGGGACGGACGAGCGTGGTCCTTTTGGTGAGGTTCGGGTTTTTAGTATTCAAAAGTCTGGGCCTGAGCGTGACCTTGAAATTGAAAACCACCCGGAATTTCTGACAGCTGGGGCTGCGTTTAGTTTGGTGTGTGACCCGAATTTCCGTTTGCCAGAAACCAAGGTTTTGCAGGTTAGCTCTTTTGCCCTTCAGTTGGGGGCTGAGGCCGGTGTTGCGGAAGACGACTTTGCGGACGCGGGGGGTAAGGTAACACCCCAAATTGCGGAGGCCGGAAGGTTTTACACGGCTTTGGCCTTGCGGTTTAAGGACCGTATTGGCCAGCACTGCGTTACTATACAAGGCGAGCTTGAGAGCGGCCCGGTGCCGTTGATTTGCCAGCACTTGCGCGTGGTATACCTCGCGGACCCACACGCCGGAAATATCGCTGGGGTGTTGCCGTATTTTATAGACGAGCCAGACCAGATAGCCGAGATTTTGAAGACGCTTACCGAAACGCCTCGGATAGAGGACCACGGCCCCGAAGCTATGCGGGCACCGTTGATAGGTGGGAGGCACGTTTGAGGGGTTTAGGTGAATGCACTTCGGTTTGAACCAACGCCTTATGGTGGACAGTCGGGCCACGAGACTGGAGTACCGGAAGTTGACCCCGGAGTTTTTGGGTGAGAGAGAACGGGAGTGTCGCGCAGCCGGGTTGTTGGTTGCGGCGGACTATATTAGGAGGCAAATAGCCCGGAAAGAGGGACGCCCACCGCAGCCGTTGGAGTGGAACCGCCGTAGTGAAGCTTGGGCCGCTGATTGACCGTGTCACCCACGCTCTGGAGACTGCGGAGCCGGGCAGTTCCCGCAAGCTAGGACGGTGCGCAGACTGGGCGGGTCACACTGCAGTGGTTTTGCGGAACGCGGGTTACGAGCCGAAGTTGGTCGTGGGCGCTGCGGTAATAGTACCGCGTGGAGAACCCGAGGGAATTGTTTTTGGTCCTAGGGGTCGTGGTTTCAGTGAGGGCCACGTGTAGGTTGAATACGGCGCGCAAACGGTCGTGGACTTGTCGCTGGTTAACCTTCCGGCCTTGTGGGTTGCCCAGTTTGACCGGGTTATAGGCCCACCGTCTGTGGTGTGGAGCCGGACGGGGCCGGTGCCGGAGTATTTCGCGAGGTTGGAATATACACCGTTTCCCGCTGGTCGTGCCGAAGGCCAGATAGCAGAGGTGCATCACCGTGCTCAGCGTATAGCGCGAGATTGGCGGTAATTGGCTTGTCACCCAGGATGAGCAACGTTACCCAACGTAAACCCTAAAAATATCAAGTGTATTCATGCACTTGGGGGTTTACTTGCCGGGTCTCCGCCTTATCTCGACGTCGTTGGGGTAACTGATTACCCCAACTTACAGGAGATACAGATATGAGACTGACTGACAATGAAATGACCGTCCTGACCGCCATTTGCCCAATCAACCAAGCGCAGATGGTTAAAGGCGATTTGGGCCAAACCTACACGGACGTTGACGAATTGGCCGAAGCAACCGGCAAGACCAAACGTTCGGTAAAAGGCATCCTGGCCTCGCTGAGTAAGAAGGGACTGGTCGATGCTGCTGGCGAAGGCGGCGAACGCGGAGAACTGACCCTTCAAAGCCTGAGCGATGAGGGGTGTGATTTCCTTATGTCGCTGGACGATGAACCCCGCACCTTTGGCACCCAAAAGCAACTGGCCAACTACCTGTATTCCCGCAAGGGGGCTGTGTTTGCCTCAATGCCCATTGTCGGTGGGTCGGTAACACTGAAAGTGGTCAAACTGGAACTGTGGAACCAATTGATCGCCAACCCCGACGCTTCGACGTCAATCCGGGTAGACGATTGCGAGAACGGTGACTTCTTGCTCTATTCACCGGTGAACTGAGGGCAACGCTGTCTAGAAAATAGGAGAATACAGTGATGGATCTTTACGTATTTCAGAACATTTTGACGGTGTTGTATGTGCAGACAGGGCTGCTCTTTGGCCTGCTGATTATCGGCATTGTGTTTTTGAGCCGCCAGAATAACGGGAACACCTCTGGTGGTTCGGGGCACCCCCCACAGGGCAACGTCAAATCTGACGACCCTGCCTACAAATATGTGCCCCGGTAACGTGCCGACACAAATTTGGAAATTGGCCAACAAACCGACAACTGACTGAGTTCCTGGCGAAATCTCACAAGTCAGTTTGACCCGGCCTGACTATATGGCCGCTAGGAGTTACGGAAATGAAAAAACTGATCTTACCCGCGTTAGTGGGTTCTCTGTTGACGTCTGCATGTGCCCAGAAGGCCGAAAAGGTCACTGCGTCCTACGTGCCGACCACGTTGTACAGCGGCGAAAGCTGCAAAGACTTGAGGCTGGAACAGGCGCGCATTGTCGCGCAGGTGAACTATCTCGCCGGTGAGCAGGACAAGAAGGCGCAGAATGACGCCGTGGCAATGGGCGTTGGGCTGGTGCTGTTCTGGCCTGCGCTGTTCCTGATGGCCGCTGACAAAGACGAAAGCGCACAGTTGTCGCAAATGAAGGGTCAATACGACGCCATTCAAGCGGCTGGCGCACAGAAGGGTTGCTGGACCTAACAAGACAGCCCAATCACTCACATTGACTTTGCCCCGCCTCTCTTAACTGAGGGAGCGGGGTTTTTTACGGCCTCTCAGCCCCGGAGCAACCGCTCTCGCGCTTGTGGTGAGTTCGGGGTGGACGCTTACGCCTTCGGGCTGTTATACCAGCCTCCACGGTTCGTAGTTCGACGTTCACGCATACAGGAAAATCCGGTAAACTGACGGAGGCCTGCTATGCCCGTTATACCCAACACCGACAATTTGAATTTAGAGATGACACGCAACAAGCGTGCTATCACTGTGGACATAACAAACTCAGACAACGAAGAAGTATTCTGGGTGGTGCTCAATGAGGCCGCTGTCGATGATTTCACAGAACTTCTTATGGACGTTGCCCGAATTGTGAACAAACGTCGCGGCACCAAGTGTCAGATTGATATCTATGCTGCGTTGTTGGCTGAGTACCGAGGCCTGACGGCTCAAACGTAGGTTCCCCGCCGTTTCCCCGCCGTTAAAATAGCTAACCCCCTGCGTTTACAAGGGGTTTCGCTTGCAGCTTGCTTACGGGATAAAAAAGGGCCGGTCATAGTGACCAGCCCTTTTTTGATTCTGAATTTGGGATCAGACGAAGAACTGCGCACCGTTGGCCGAAATGGTCGAGCCATTGATGAATTGCGAATCGTCCGATGCCAGGAAGGCCACGCAGCGTGCGATTTCTTCGGGCTCACCCAGACGTCCCGTCGGGATTTGGCCGATGATCGACTCGCGTACCTTTTCAGGCACAGCCATGACCATCTCGGTTGCGATGTAGCCGGGGCAGATGGCGTTTGCGGTGATACCAGCCCGCGCGCCTTCCTGTGCCAGCGACTTCACGATGCCCAGATCACCGGCCTTGGTCGCGGCATAGTTCACCTGTGCGAACTGACCTTTCTGACCATTGATCGAGCTGATGACGATGATGCGGCCGAACTTGCGCTCGCGCATGCCGGGCCAGACGGGGTGGACGGTGTTGAACACGCCGGTCAGGTTGGTGTCGATCACCTGATGCCACTGTTCCGGGGTCATCTTGTGGAACGGAGCGTCGCGGGTGATGCCCGCGTTGGCGACCACGATGTCGATGGGGCCAAGCTCGGCCTCAACCTTTTCGATACCCGCTTTGGATTCGTCATAATCAGCCACGTTCCACTTGTATGTGGCGATGCCGGTTTCCTCGGTGAATTTTGCGGCCGCTTCGTCGTTTCCGGCATAGGTGGCTGCAACATTGTACCCTTCGGCTTTCAGCGCCTTGGAAATTGCTGCGCCGATGCCGCGGGAACCGCCGGTGACGAGTGCTGTACGTGCCATTTAGGCTTCCTCCAATTTAAGTCGTCTTGGTAATGCTGTTACTTTGATAGGTGATCTTGCGCAATATTGTTTCGTCGAGAATCATCGAAACCCATAGAGCAATATCGTCGCATCTTTGGGTCAGCCCCAATGTAACAAAAAAGGGCGCCTGCGGGGCGCCCTTTCTATTTTCAGTGCTTAATAGCTTAGTCGCGCTCCACGCAGAGGGCGACGCCCATGCCGCCGCCGATGCAAAGGGTCGCCAGACCTTTCTTCGCGTCGCGGCGTTTCATTTCGAACAGAAGCGTGTTCAGAACGCGGCAGCCCGAGGCGCCGATCGGGTGGCCGATGGCAATTGCGCCTCCGTTCACGTTTACGATCGACGGGTCCCAACCCATGTCCTTGTTCACGGCGCAAGCTTGCGCAGCGAAGGCTTCGTTGGCCTCAATCAAATCCAGGTCGTCGACTGACCAGCCCGCTTTTTCCAGCGCTTTGCGCGAGGCGTAGATCGGGCCAACGCCCATGATCGACGGGTCCAGGCCCGCCGTCGCATAGGAGGCGATCCGGGCCAGAGGTTCAATCCCACGCTTCTCGGCGTTTTCTGCCGACATCAACAGGGTCGCCGCTGCGCCATCATTCAGGCCGGATGCGTTGGCCGCCGTGACCGAGCCATCCTTGGTGAAAGCGGGGCGCAGCTTGGCCATCGCCTCCATCGTTGCGCCGTGCCGGATATATTCGTCGCTGTCCATCACGATGTCGCCCTTGCGGGTTTTGATGGTGAAGGGCGTGATCTCATCTGCGAACTTACCAGCTTTTTGTGCGGCTTCGGCCTTGTTTTGGCTGGCGACGGCAAATTCATCCTGCATATCGCGGCTGATCTGCCATTTCTCGGCTACGTTCTCGGCTGTCTGACCCATGTGGTAGCCGTTGAACGCATCCCACAAACCATCGCGGATCATGGTGTCGATATATTTCATGTCACCCATCTTGTGACCGGCGCGCAGCGCGGCAGCGTGAGGAGACATGGTCATGTTTTCCTGACCACCAGCAGCGACGATTTCCGCATCGCCCAGTTGGATATGCTGCGCACCCAGTGCAACCGCGCGCAGGCCCGAACCGCAGACTTGGTTGATCCCCCAGGCCGCGCTTTCCTGTGGAAGACCCGCATTGATATGCGCCTGACGCGCTGGGTTCTGACCCTGTGCCGCAGTCAGAACCTGGCCCATGATGGTCTCGCTGACCTCACCCTTTTCGATCCCAGCGCGTTCGACGACGGCTTCGAGAACGGCGGTACCCAAATCATGCGCGGGTGTGTTTGCGAACGAGCCACCAAAACTGCCGACGCCTGTGCGTGCTGCGGATGCGATTACTACGTTGGTCATTAAGACAATCCTTTACCGTCAAGGTTCTGTGGGAAACGTGACGGCGCAGGCGATAGGGAAAGGCCCTTATCGGTTCAGAGCGCCTCATGATCCCCCGCTCCAACTGTCCATGGAATAGCGCAATGCTGCACATGCAGCAACGGTCAGCTTGTCTCAGGCCGAAGTTGGGTAATGCCGCGCGGGTCAACCCGCTGATTGTTCAATGTTCTTTGCTGTCCATGGCGCCGATACGCTGGGTGCGCCGAACAAGAAACCCTGAAGGCAATCGACGCCATTTGCGACAAGAAACTCTGCGTCTTCTTTCCTTTCGACCGATTCGGCAGTGACAAGAATCTCAAATTCGCGGGCGACGGCGATCAGGGCGCGGACCAGGGCCTGATTGTCCCGGTTGGCGGCAATGCCGCGTACGAACTGGCCGTCGATCTTGGCGGCATCGAACAGAAACTCTCGGAAATGGCGGAAACTGAAATTGCTGGCGCCGAAGTCGTCCAGCGCAAAGGCAATACCGCGCGGTTGCATCCGATCCATGAAATCCATCACCAGATCGGGCAGGGTCATCGCCGAGCTTTCCGAAATCTCAAGGATCAGGCGGTCGCCGATGCTGGTGTCTTTCTTCAAGAACCGCTCCAGCATGCGGGACCATCGCGCGAAGCCGATCGAGCGCGCGGACATGTTGATGGACAGGCGGATATCGGGGTGTCGGGCCAGTGTGCGCAACCCCATCTCTAAGGCAATACAGTCCAGTTCCCGACCGATAGGCGTGTTTTCCAACTGTGGCATGAAATCTCGCGCGGGAATTACCCGGCCGGTTTCGTCCAGTACCCGGATGAACCCTTCGTAGAAGGCGACGCCGTGCGGCGCGTTGGCCTGCATCACCGGCTGAAAGGCCAGCTTGCATTGTCTGTGCTTCACGGCGTCCGAGGCCATTTGAACCGTTGAGGCATCGCGCGATGTCACAGCCGCATCCAAAGGGCTGTCCGACCCTTCGGGCAAATCTGCCAGGTGTTTGTCCGCCATGATTGCCTTGCCTTTTGTCGCTTTAGGTCAAGGTTGGATTTCAGACGAAACCTGTGAATTTGAGGTTAATGAGGGTGCGATTGCCGACTAACGGGCAACCTCCCAGGCACGACCGACCGTAATCGCCGCCCCGATGACTGCGCCTGCAAATCCCAGAGCCATCATAATGAAACCAAACGCGATAAGAGGCGCTGCACCGCCGCTGAGCGCGGACAACATGGCCACGACCAGACCCGCCAATCCCAGAAAGGTCGAAAGGGTCGTGATGCGGGTCATATCAGATCTCCGGGTTAAGCGGCTGCGTATCAATGTGATATGGAACGCTCGGATCGGTATTCAAGAAACGAAACCGTGTGGATCGGCGGATTTAAGCCTGTTCTGCCTGCGATTTGGGCAGGTCGGCCCGGAAATGCTCGAATCCGGGCGTTCCGCGATCTTCGGGGTGCAGGGCGATGTGCTTGGCTTTGATCTGTTGGGAGTTGTCCCGGCTTCCATCGTGGCTATACCCCGGTGGGGCAAAGCAATAGGCCAGACGCTGGCGTAGGGTCAGGCCCGGTTGCGAGGCATCGCGCCAGATCCCGACCCATTCGTGAAACGCCACGCGCAACGGATTGAATGTGCCGATATTGTGGACCAGTCCGAAATCTACGCGGTCATCCTCCTGCTCGGGGACGAAGGTCCCGAACATCTTGTCCCAGATGATAAAGACACCGGCATAGTTGCAGTCTAAGTAGCGCGCATTGCGGCCATGATGGGCGCGGTGGTGGCTGGGGGTGTTCATCACCGCCTCGAACCACCGGGGCATCTTGCCGATGGCTTCGGTGTGGATCCAGAACTGATAGATCAGGTTCAGACCGCCCACGAACAGAACCATGGCCGGGTGGAACCCCAACAATATCAAGGGTGCGCGCACGACCATCATGAAAGTGAAGGTATAGGTCCAGGTCTGTCGCAGCGCGGTCGTCAGGTTGTAATGCTGCGAGCTGTGGTGGTTCACATGGCTGGCCCAGACCCAGCGGATGCGATGGCCGAACCGATGCACCCAGTAATACCGCAGGTCATCCAACACAAAACACAGGACGATGACGGCGATCGAGGTGCCCAGATCCAACGGAGTGATCTGCCACAGCCACATGAAGAACGCATAGGCGATGAACCCCAGCAGCAGGCCCGAAGCGATATTCCCCGCGCCCATGATCAACGAGGTTACAGCATCGCGTGTCTCGTACCGGCCACCTTTGCCTTTGACGGCTATCCAAAGAAACTCGGCCAGAATCGCAGCGATGAAAAAGGGGACGGCCCACTGAACGGCATCCGGAAAGGTGACTTGGTCGGTCATGCGGGCTCCATCTGGTTGTGCCAGTGCTGGCGCTCGGTGTCATCGAGGTGGATCAGGACGCGGGGCGTGCCGAAGTCGTGAAAGCGGACCTCGAACCCTTTGGGGTGGTCCAGCCAATCGAAATCCTGAAGGTGTCGCGCGACCGTGTCGGCGCCGAAAGACCAAACAAGACCGTTGCCCGCAGGTGTGCGGATCAAAGCCGTATGGCCGTCATTGGTGATTGTTACATCAACAACCTCGTCGCCGGGTACATGTCGCAACCAAGCGGCTTTTGCGACGTCCGGGGTTAGCTGCGTGACACGAGACTTGCCCGCAAGATGCATCATCAAGGTGATCCCCGCGATCCCCCCGATCACCAGAACCAGCAATATTCCAAGCGGCATGACCATCCTCCCGCAGGACAGAGTGCAAGTCGGCTGCGGCAGTGTCAAAGGTGGCGTTGCGTAAGCCTTTCGCAGAAAACGACCGGCCCGCGAGGCACGGACCGGTTACTGCATTTTTAAAGTCGACTGCGATCAGCTTTCGCCGCCCACCAATGCGCCGACAATCGCCTTGGCACTGTCCGAGTTCCATTCGGCATCGCCGATCAGACGGGCAATCTCGTCTCCGTTGGGATCAAGGATCACAGTAATCGGCAGGGCAATCACGCCGAATTCCCGCGCCACAGCCGAACCGGGATCCTGATGGCGGGGCAAGTTGTCGATACCGGTTTCGTCGAAGAACTTCTTGATACCGGCAGGTGAGTTACGGCCAGTGGCAAGTGTCACAACCTCGAACTTGTCGCCGCCGAACTCTTCCTGAAGCTCAGCGATCTGGGGCATTTCCTTTCGGCAAGGCGCACACCACGTGGCCCAGAAGTTCACCAGAACATATTTGCCTTTGTAGTCGGCCAGTGTCGCTGTACCGCCGTCATCTTCCAACTGAAACTCAACAGTGGCCTTGGGCTTGGGCTCTTTGTGCAGGATCAGCCGTTTCAACGTGCCTTCGCGCAATGGCTTAAGAGTTTCTATATCTGCGGCCAAAGCCGCATTTGCACCCAGCGCAAGGGCCATATAAAGGGGGATCAGACGAAATAGGCGCATATCAACTCCGGGTTTTCTTACATGACCGATCAATCCTCGAACCAGATGTGGGGCGGCCGCTTTGCCGCCGGTCCAGACGCGATCATGGAGGCAATCAATGCCTCGATCGGGTTCGATCAGCGGATGGCAGCCCAGGACATCGTAGGCTCGCGCGCCCATGCCGCCATGTTAGCGGCCACAGGCGTCATAAGTGATAGTGATGCGCAGGCTATTCGGGAAGGGCTGCTCACAGTCTTGTCAGAAATCCAGTCCGGTTCGTTTCAGTTTTCGACCGCGCTGGAAGATATTCACATGAATGTCGAGGCGCGCCTGAAAGAAGTCATCGGAGAACCTGCGGGGCGTCTGCACACCGGGCGCAGCCGCAACGACCAAGTCGCGACCGATTTCAAACTGTGGGTGCGTGATCAGTTCGATGCTGCGGAAACCGGCCTTCTGGCCCTGATCCGGGCGCTGTTGACACAGGCCGAGGCTGGGGCCGATTGGGTCATGCCCGGTTTCACCCACTTACAAACGGCGCAGCCCGTCACATGGGGTCATCACATGATGGCCTATGTCGAGATGTTTGGCCGCGATCTGTCCCGCGTCCGCGACGCGCGCGCCCGGATGAACGAATCCCCACTGGGTGCGGCGGCGCTGGCAGGCACATCTTTCCCGATCGACCGCCAGATGACGGCTGAGGCATTGGGCTTTGACCGTCCCGCCGCAAACTCGTTGGATGCAGTCAGCGACCGGGATTTTGCGCTGGAATTCCTGTCGACGGCCTCGATCTGCGCGGTCCACTTGTCGCGCTTCGCAGAAGAGCTGGTGATCTGGTCGTCGGCCCAGTTCCGGTTTGTGACGCTGTCGGATCGGTTCTCGACCGGCTCTTCAATTATGCCGCAGAAGAAAAACCCCGACGCTGCCGAACTGATCCGCGCCAAGGTCGGCCGGATCTACGGCGCGAACACCGCGCTGATGATGGTGATGAAGGGCTTGCCGCTGGCCTATTCCAAGGACATGCAGGAAGACAAGGAACAAGTCTTTGACGCCGCCGACAACTGGATGCTGGCGCTGGCCGCGATGGAGGGCATGGTCAAGGACATGACCGCCAACCGCGACAGTTTGGCGGCTGCGGCAGGGTCAGGTTTCTCGACGGCGACCGATCTGGCTGACTGGCTGGTACGGGTGCTGGGCCTGCCGTTCCGCGATGCGCATCACGTCACCGGATCGCTTGTTGCCATGGCCGAAGCCAAGGGCTGCGACCTGCCTGATCTGACCCTTGAGGACATGCAATCGGTTCACGCTGATATCACCGATGATGTCTATTCTGTCCTTACGGTCGAAAATTCGGTAAACTCGCGTCAATCCTTTGGCGGCACGGCACCCGATCAGGTGCGTGCCCAGATCAAGCGGTGGAAGGCGCTGGTGTGATGCGGATTTTACGTGTGGTGCTTTTGGTCTCGGCTGGTGCGGTACTGGCCGGGTGCGGTGCGGACGGCGAGCCGATCCAACCCACCATGAGTGCCAATATCGGCGTCGGCAGCAGCGGCACCTATGGCGGCGTTGGTGTCGGGTTGCGTAAAGGCGGTCTGGGCGTGTTCTTGGGGCTGTAACTGATCGTCAATTCAAATTCTGAACTTTCGAACCTGACCCGATCTGAAGGACTGGATCGAAATACATGAGACAAATATGAAATTCATCGCACTGTTTCTGCCCGTTCTCTTCCTGGCCGCCTGTGATCCGTCCTACACACCGCGCCCCGAGCCTGAAGCGCAAACCAGCGGGTCTGGCATTTCGATTTCAGGCTATGGTCGGGTCGGGGTCGGCGTTCGCAAGTAACGGCCCGCGCCGCCGTGCACGGAATCCATTGATCCGCAGACCTCTTTTGGTCTAAGCGCGCTTGTATGGATCACTTTCTCTACCGCGACGGCGCGCTTTACGCCGAGGATGTCCCAATCTCCGAGATCGCAGCCGCGGTCGGAACCCCGTTCTATGTCTATTCGACGGCGACCTTGCTGCGGCATTTCAAGCTGTTCGATGACGCGCTGGACGGGATGGATCACCTTGTCTGCTACGCGATGAAGGCGGCCAGCAATCAGGCGATTCTGAAGACGTTGGCGCAGGCGGGCGCGGGGATGGACGTGGTTTCGGGCGGGGAATACCTGCGGGCAAAGGCCGCGGGCGTGCCTGGCGAAAAGATCGTATTCTCGGGCGTTGGCAAGACAGCGGACGAAATCCGCACTGCGCTTGCCGGCGGCATCCGCCAGTTCAACGTGGAATCCGAACCTGAGATGGAGGTGATCAACGCGGTTGCACTGGACTTGGGCGTGATTGCGCCGATCACCGTGCGGGTGAACCCGGATGTAGACGCGAAAACCCACGCCAAGATCGCTACCGGCAAGTCGGAAAACAAATTCGGCATCCCAATCGCGCGCGCGTCCGAGGTGTATGCCCATGCCACCACCCTGCCGGGACTGGATGTGATTGGCATCGACGTTCATATCGGCTCACAACTGACCAATCTTGAGCCGTTCGAGCTGGCCTATACCAAGGTTGCCGAGCTGACCGAGCAGCTTCGCAGCGAAGGCCATAATATCCGCCGCCTTGATCTGGGGGGCGGTCTCGGCATTCCCTATACACGTGCCAATGACGCGCCGCCGCTACCTGTGGAATATGGAGCTTTGATCCAGAAAACGCTGGGCCATCTGGGCTGCGAGATTGAAATCGAACCGGGCCGTCTGATCGCGGGCAATGCGGGTTTGATGGTCAGTAAGGTGATCTATGTGAAATCGGGCGAGGGACGCGATTTCCTGATCCTGGATGGGGCCATGAACGACCTGATCCGCCCTGCGATGTACGAGGCGCATCATGATATCGTCGCCGTGACCGAGCCCGCGCCGGGCGTGGAACAGCAGCCCTATGACATTGTGGGCCCCGTGTGCGAAACCGGCGACACCTTTGCCAAACAGCGCAACATGCCGCCGCTTGCAGCCGGTGAACTGGTCGCCTTCCGCAGCGCCGGGGCCTATGGTGCGGTGATGGCCAGTGAGTACAATACGCGCCCATTGATCCCCGAGGTTCTGGTGCACGAAGATCAATTCGCCGTAATTCGTGAACGCCCGAGCTTTGACGAAATCATAAACCGCGATACCATACCCGAATGGCTCTGACGCGATAGGCGCGCGGGCCTGCTGACGGAGGCCCGCCTTAATGGCTAAACAGACCCTGCCGATCCCTAGACTGTCCCTGTGGCTGACCCACGCAGGGATGTTGGCCGAGCAGGTCTGGCGGGCTTTCTGGCCGTTTTTCTCGATCCTGATGGCGATTCTGGCGGCTTTGATGCTGGGATTGCAGGATTTCGTACGGGTTGAAACCGTCTGGATCGTCGGCGCACTGGCTTTACTGAGTCTGTTGGGCGCGCTGGTCATTGGCGCAAGGCGATTCCATATCCCCAGCCGGGCCGAGGCGCTGATGCGGTTGGATGAGACGCTGCCAGGGCGACCGATTCAGGCTCTGATGGATGATCAGGCCATTGGTGCGATGGATGCAGATTCTGTGGCGTTGTGGCAGGCGCACCAATCCCGCATGGCCGCACGTGCCGCGCAGGCTGAGCCGGTGAAGCCCAACCTGCGGCTTGCGGATCGTGATCCCTATGCCCTGCGCTATTCGGCCCTGTTGGCGCTGGTGATTGCAACGCTCTTCGGGTCGTTTTGGCGTATTGGTACGGTGGCCGAGATGACCCCCGGCGCCGCTGTCGCAGGACAGGGGCCGAGTTGGGAAGGCTGGGTCGAGCCTCCGCGTTATACCGGTCTGCCGACATTGTATCTGGCCGATCAGTCCGACCCGACCTTGTCGATTCCTCAGGGAAGCCGAATTACTTTGCGGTTTTACGGAGAAGTCGGCGCGCATAGCCTGACTGAAACCACCACGCCTCTGGGCACCGAAGGCGCGACCGATCCGGAACAAGAAATCGTTGTCGATAAATCGGGTGTTCTGAAAATCGACGGCCCCTCGGGCCGGGATTGGGCGCTGGATATCATCGCAGACGCACCGCCCCATATCGCGGTGGCAGATATCGCCGAGTCCGAGGCGGGTGGGCGGATGAAGCTGCCTTTCGCAGCGGGGGATGATTATGGGGTCGAATCCGGCTCGGCCCTGATTGAACTTGATCTGGCCTCGGTCGATCGCCGCTATGGCCTGACGCTTGAACCCGAACCGCGCGAGGCGATTGCGGTGGAGCTACCGATGCCGATCACCGGCGACCGGTCTGATTTCATCGAAGACCTGATCGAGGACTTCTCGGAGCACCCTTGGGCGCATCTGCCGGTCAAGATTACCCTGACCGCGCGCGATGCGGCTGATCAGGAAACGCAGTCTGAGCCCTACATGACCGCTTTGCCCGCGCGCAGGTTCTTTGACCCGCTGGCGGCGGCAATCATCGAACAACGTCGCGATCTGCTTTGGACGCGGGACAACGCAACGCGAGTCTCCCAGCTGTTGCGCGCGGTGTCGCACCTTCCTGAAGGCTTCTTCCGCTCGGATACCGCATACTTGCGGCTGCGCGTGACATTGCGGCGGCTTGAGACCTTCAATGAATACGGTCTGAAACCTCAGCAGCAGGCCGAGATTGCGCAGGCCCTTTGGGATCTGGCAGTGCAGATCGAAGATGGAACGCTGGCCGATGCGCTGGAACGGATGCGGCGCGCGCAAGAACGCCTGACCGAAGCGATGCAGAATGGTGCGACAGATGAGGAAATCGCGGAGTTGATGCAAGAGCTGCGCGAGGCCACGGACGAGTACATGCGTCAGCTTCAGCGCCTTGCACAGGAAGGGGACAGCGAAGAGCGTCAGTCCGGCCAGAATGGCGAAAGCATGCAGATGACGCAGGACGACCTGCAACGCATGATGGACCGTATTCAGGAGCTGATGGAACAGGGCCGGATGGCCGAAGCCCAACAGGCGCTGGAGGAATTCCAGCAGATGATGGAAAACATGCGCGTCACCCAAGGACAGGGTCAGGGCCAACAATCTGAAGGCCAACAGGCCATGGAAGGACTGGCCGAGACGCTGCGCGAACAGCAGGGACTAAGCGATCAGGCGTTCCGGGATTTGCAGGAACAGTTCAATCCGGGCGCGCAGGCTGGTGAAAACCAAGGCAATGAAGGCCGCAACGGTGGTCAGGGGCGCGGCGAAAGCCATGAAGGGCAAGGCGGCCAGGGTCAGGGCTCGGATCAGGCGGGCGAGGGCCAGCAGGGTCAGGGATCGCTGGCGGACCGTCAACAGGCTCTGCGCGATGAATTAGGCCGCCAACAGCAGAACCTGCCGGGTGGCGGAACGCCCGAAGGGGATGCCGCACGTGACGCATTGGACCGCGCGGGTCGTGCCATGGATGATGCAGAACAGGCCCTGCGCGGCGATGATCTGGCCGAGGCGATTGACCGTCAATCCGAGGCGATGGAGGCGCTGCGCGAAGGGATGCGCTCATTGGGCGAGGCATTGGCGCAAAACCAGCAGAACCAACCGGGTCAAGGCACGCAGGACGGTGATATGCAGGCCAATAACCGCGATCCGCTGGGGCGCAGTCCGGGGTCGTCTGGGTCAATCTCGACCGATGAAGGCATGCTTCAAGGCGAGGACGTCTATCGCCGCGCGCGCGAGCTTCTGGATGAAATCCGCCGCCGGACCGGTGAATCAGACCGCCCGCAGCTTGAGCTTGAATACCTCAAACGTCTGCTCGAACGGTTCTGATTTCTCAAGGTCTGATTTACTGCGCGCCTGAACTGGTCTGCGCTTGTAGCCACAGCCGCGCCTGATCAACTAACGAGACATAGCTGTCCAGCACCGGATCGGCTTGAGGGACAGCTTCGGAAATCTGTTGCGCGTTGCCGTAGATCAGAAACAGGATCACGCCAATGACGACCATCAGCAGGAATCCCCGGCGGAACCCGCCGCTGGGGGCCTTGCGGGGCAATGGCTGAACCTGTTCTTTCTTCTTTTTCTTGGGCTTCTTTTTCGCAACAGGTTCGTCGCTGCGCAGACTTGAATTTATGGCCTCCACGTCCGGCAAATCTTCTTTTTTCGCAGGGTCTTTGGCGGCCTCGGTGGCGGTCAGTTCGCGGATCGCCTGCTCCGGATCGGGTTCAGGTTCAGGCTCCGGCGTAGGTTTGGGTTCTGGCGGGGTCAGGGCCAGATCGGTCTGCGTTTCAAGGCTTTCTGCCTCTTGCGCCCGCAGATCGGCCTCGCGCGCGGCCTCTTCTTTGAGGATGCTGGAGACCGATGGGTCGACATGGCTGCCTGTGGGGGTATCCGCAGGTACGGGCGCCGCCTGAGGTGTGGGTTGGGGTTCCGGTTCCGGCTGAGGCGGCGGCGCGGGCTTTGGTTCTGGCTGTGGTGGCGCTGCCTCGGGCTCCGGCTGCGGCGCAGGTTGTTGTGCAGGCTGCGGCTCGGGTTCTGGTTGCGGCGCAGGTTGTTGTGCAGACTGCGGCTCGGGTTCTGGCTGCGGCGCGGGTCGCGAAGCCGGTTGAGGCTCGGGCGCTTGTTCGCTTGCCTCTACCTCGGGTACAACCGGGTCAGGTTCGGGTGCGGTGGTCTTGGCCTGAAACCAGGTCTTTTCGCAGTTCGAACATTGCACATCGCGGCCTTCTGCCGGGATCACCTCGTCCGGAACCTCATACTGGGCACTGCAATTCGGACATGTAAGACGCATACTGCCTCCTGGCCACAATATTGGCCCGATAATAGTTTTTTCAGGAATGATATTCCGTTAAGACCTGACCGCAAAGGGTGTTTTCGGTTTCACACGACAAGTGTCGCCAATTCGACCCGGTGCAGAGATTGAAACATAAACCGCGCTCCGGCAAGAAGGGCGGTGAACAACCTGGGGGCCCCTGTGATCGAGCTGGAAAATGTCAGCTATACCTATGGTGGTGACGCATTGCTGAGCGATGTGTCCCTGCATCTGCAACCGGGGTCCTTCCACTTTCTGACCGGCCCGTCTGGCGCGGGCAAAACCACGTTACTAAAGCTCTGCTATGGCGCATTGTTGCCAACTTCGGGACGGTTGGCTGCCTGCGATCAGAATGTTGCGGAATTGGATCGGGATCAGATGGCTCTGTTACGGAGGCGGATTGGGGTCGTCCACCAAGATTGCCGGTTTCTGGATCACCTGACATTGGCGGAAAACATTGCTCTGCCACTGATGGTGTCCGGCAAAGGTGAAAACGCGCAGAAAGAGGATATGGACGAGTTGCTGAACTGGGTCGGGCTGGGCGCACGGCAGGATGCATTGCCCCCTGAGCTGTCCGGCGGCGAACGGCAACGCGCCGCCCTGGCACGGGCGGTTATCCTGTCGCCAGATGTGGTTCTGGCCGACGAACCCACCGGAAATGTCGATTGGGACATGTCGCAGCGCCTGTTGCGGCTGCTGGTCGAGTTGAACAAGATGGGTAAAACTGTGCTGATCGCGACCCATGATCTTAGCCTGATCCGGGCGGCCAAAAGCCAGGTGCAGGCACGGGTTCTGCGGATTTCGCAACGCAACGTGCAACTGGCGGGGGCTGATCTGTGACGCAAGACAGTCTTCGCAACATGCTGTTGCCCGATAGCAGGGCCGACCGGGTGGTGCCCCCGACCGGGTATACGGCGCATCTGACCCTGTTCGTGTCCGGCGCGATGGCCTTTCTGGCGGTGTTTGCACTGGCACTGTCGCTTGCATCTGACCGATTGGCCGAACGATGGGCCACGGAACTGGCTGGTGCGGCCACCCTGCGTATCAATGCCCCGGCAGATCAGATGGCGGCCCAGACTAAGGCCGCGTTGGATGTGTTGTCACAAACACCGGGTGTGGCTTCGGCGCGCGCGTTGACTGCCGAGGAACAGATCGCGTTGTTGTCCCCCTGGTTCGGGTCCGACCTGCCACTGGACACGCTGCCCGTACCGCAATTGATCGAGATTATCGAGGGCGAGCCCGGCATGGATGTGGCCGGTCTGCGCCTGCGTCTGGGGGCCGAGGCACCGGGCGCCGTTCTGGACGACCACACCCGCTGGCGCGCACCGCTGGTCGATGCGGCCATGTCACTGCGGCGTTTGGGTTGGATCTCGATCCTGCTGATCGGAGGGGCAACGGCGGCAATGATTACTCTGGCGGCTAATGCGTCGCTTGCGGCCAATGCCCAGATTATCGAGGTTCTGCGGCTTGTCGGTGCCCGCGACCGGTTCATCGCTCATGCTTTTGTGCGCCGTTTCACCTATCGCGCTTTCTTTGGGGCTGTGGTCGGTGTTCTGTTCGGTATGATCGGGGTCTTGCTATTGCCCGAAGCCTCGGATGAGGGAGGGTTTCTGACCGGTCTGGGATTTCGCGGTTTGGGCTGGTTGTTGCCGGCGCTGATCCCGATCCTCGGTGCAGCCGTGGCTTTTCTGGCGACCTGGACGGCGGCAACGCGCAAATTGAAGGAGCTTTCGTGATGGCGGCAGTTCAATGGGTTCGGTCACTGATCTTCATGATCGTGATCTATGTGTGGATGCTGATTCTTGGGATCGTGTTCGCCCCCTATGCAATCTTTGCCAAACAAGGTGCGCGACGGGCGTGCAAGACCTATGCGCGCAGCACCATGTGGCTGGCTGGCTGGATGGTCGGTATCCGCTGTGAAGTGCGTGGCACGCCACCGGTTGATGAAGTGGTTGTTGGGGCAAAACACCAGTCGTTTCTTGATATTATGATGATCTTCAATGCCATGCCGCAGGCCAAGTTCATCATGAAACGCGAGCTTATGTGGACACCGATCATCGGGATATATGCGCGTCGGCTGGGCTGTATCCCGGTGGATCGTGGCAAGCGTGGCGCGGCGGTGGCCAAGATGGTCAAGGATGTGGCCAAAGAGTTTTCCGAACCCGGCCAGTTGGTGATCTACCCGCAAGGAACGCGCGTCGCGCCCGGCGCGCGCAAACCCTATAAGGTTGGAACCGCCGTGCTGTATGAGGGGCTTAACTTTCCGTGCATTCCTGTGGCGACCAATGCGGGTGTCTTCTGGCCCCGCACGGGCATTATGCGCAAGCCGGGCCTTGCGATCGTCGATTTCCTTGACCAGATCGAGCCCGGCGTTGACCGCGATCCGTTTCTGGCCCGCCTAGAAGAGGTGATCGAGACGCGCTCGAACGCGTTGATGCAGGAAGTGGGGTTTGACCTGGATGCAGTACATTGACGATATCGAAACGCTCGAGGCACTCTATGGCACGCCAGCGGCACCATCTTTGCGCAAAGTTGCGCCTCGTCTGACTCCGCTTTACCGGCAATGGATCATGGCTTCGCGGCTGTGCATCCTCAGCACGGTTGGGCCGGAAGGTGTGGATGGCAGCCCGCGTGGCGACGATGGTCCGGTGGTTCTGGAGCTGGACGACAGGACACTTGCCCTGCCGGATTGGCGTGGAAACAACCGGTTGGACAGCCTGCGTAATATCGTCCGTGACCCGCGCGTGGCGCTGATGTTCATAGTGCCCGGTTCCAACAACGTGGTGCGCGTGAACGGAACGGCCCGCGTGACTGCGGATCCCTGCTTGACCGCCCGGTTTGACAAAAAGGGCAAGCACCCCGCCACGGTGATCGTTATCGACATCGCTGAGGTCTACACCCAATGCGCCCGTGCGTTGATGCGGGCCCGTACTTGGCGCAGTGGTGACGAAAGCGCCACCCTTCCGACGATGGGGGAGATCCTGGCCGAAGCTTCGAACGGAGACGAAGGCGGCGCGCGCTATGACGCCGAATGGGGCGCGCGCGCCGAGAAAACGATGTGGTGATCAGCCCACAATATTTCACGGTATCGCCACACGGGTGGACAAATACGGACGCAAAAATAGGATGAGCGAAACCGGAGGCTTAGATGCAGCAGTTGCAAACATATTGGCAAGAGTTCCTGATCCACGCAAAAGGCGTGTTGTTGTATCCGCTTAACCCAGATAACCGAGTTTATGTCCTGTATCTGGCAACTTCTTTCCTCATCGCGTTCTGGATCTATGCCCGGAAAAGGCGTGTGTCTTCAGAGGTTGACGGAGAAACGACGTTCTTCGGGTTTCTGTTTCCAAAGAAAGTTTGGCGACATCCGTCAGCGTGGCTGGACGTAAGATATTTCTTCTTCCACATGCTGATTGGGCATTTCCTATTGCTAGGTCTTCTGGCCGGCTCTGCGGCGGTATCCTATTATTGGGCCAGTGGTGGGTTTGATCCTTCCACCGTTGAGGATGGCAAACACCTCACAGGTTGGGTGGGGGCCACTATCACCATAGTCTATATGTTTGTGCTCTTTCTGGTTTTGGATTTCATTGGCTTTTACTGCCACTATCTACAGCACAAAATTCCACTGTTGTGGCAGTTTCATAAAGTTCATCACAGTGCTGAGGTCATGCATCCGATCTCGAACTTCCGCGAACATCCCGTTGACAACCTGTTCTATCACCTGGCGATTGGCCTAGGCAGCGGCGCGGTAACGGGTTTTACCTTTCGCATACTGGGGTATCATCCAAATATTCCCGTTATTCTAGGTGTGCCGCTGTTGATGTTCTTGTTCAATGCCGTGGGCTACAATCTGCGGCATTCTCATATTTGGCTGCGTTGGCCTGGTGTTTGGTCCAAGGTCTTCCCATCTCCGGCTCATCATCATGTGCATCACAGTTGTCACCCGGATCATCTGGACAAGAACTTTGCCTTCATGTTTCCGGTCTGGGACGTGTTGTTTGGCACATATGTCATGCCGGACGACAATCGAGATGTGAAATTTGGTGTGACCGAGAAAGACAAAGGCCAGGAACTGAATACTTGTATGAGACTGTATTTCGTGCCCTTCAAGGACGCATGGACCCTTATGCGACGCAAACTTCGGGCCAAACATAATGCGCAGCAACCTCACAGCAGTGAACCTGCCGAGTAATTCGCCAAGTTAAGGTGCGGCGCGATGTACCCGGAGCATCGCGCCGCTTTTCCGTATCAGCTGTGGATTGGCCCGTCGCCGCAGGCCAGAGCCGCTTCGCGCACTGCTTCGGAATAGGTCGGGTGCGCGTGGCAGGTCAGGGCCAGATCTTCGGCCGAGGCGCCGAATTCCATTGCAACGCAGACCTCGTGGATCAGGTCACCAGCTGCTGGGCCGATGATGTGGGCGCCCAGAATGCGGTCAGTGTCCTTGTCGGCGAGGATTTTTACAAACCCGTCGGCGGCAAAGTTTGCCTTGGCGCGGCCATTGCCCATGAACATAAACTTGCCAACTTTGTAGGCACGCCCTGCTTCCTTCAGCGTGGCTTCGGTTTCGCCCACATTCGCGACTTCGGGCCAAGTATAAATCACGCCCGGAATGACACCATAGTTCACATGGCCGTGCTTGCCTGCGACCTGCTCGGCTGCGGCCATGCCTTCATCCTCGGCCTTATGGGCCAGCATCGGGCCTTCGGTCACGTCACCGATGGCGTAGACGCCAGGCACGTTGGTTTGCCAGTCACTGCCGACCTTGATCTGACCGCGCGGTGTCATCTCAACCCCCAACGCGTCCAGCCCCAGCCCGTCCGAGAAGGGTTTGCGCCCGGTGGCGACCAGCACGGTGTCGGCCTCGATCATATGCTCGCTGTCATCTTTCAACAGCTTATAGGTAACTTTGGCCTTGGTCTTGGTGGCTTCGGTCTTTTGAACCGCAGCCCCCATGACAAAATTCAGGCCCTGTTTCTTGAGGATACGCTGGAAGGTTTTCTGAACCTCGGGGTCCATGCCCGGCGTGATCTCCTTGAGGAATTCGATCACTGTCACCTCGGCCCCTAAACGGCTGTAGACCGAGCCCAGTTCCAGCCCGATCACGCCCGCGCCGATTACAACCATCTTTTTTGGAATCTTGCCCAGCGACAGCGCGCCGGTCGATGTCACGACGACCTTTTCGTCCACCTCGACACCGGGCAGCGAGGACGGCTCGGACCCTGATGCGATTATGATGTTTTTGGCGGTGTGAACCTCGTCACCCACCTTCACCTGGCCGGCAGCTGGGATCGAGCCCCAGCCTTTCAGCCAGTCGATTTTGTTCTTCTTGAACAGGAACTCGATGCCCTTGGTGTTGCCGTCGATCACCTCGTCCTTGTAGGCCTGCATCTGTTTCCAGTCGACCGAGGGGCTTTTACCCTTGAGGCCCATCTTGGCAAAGTTATGTTCTGCCTCGTGTAGCTGGTGACTGGCATGCAGCAGCGCCTTGGACGGGATGCAGCCCACATTCAGGCAAGTGCCGCCCAGCGTTTCACGCCCTTCGACAACGGCGGTTTTCAGGCCCAGCTGGGCGCAACGGATGGCGCAGACATAGCCGCCGGGGCCGGCTCCGATTACGATGACGTCATAGTTTGCCATTCAAATGGTCCTTTGTTGTTCTCGGGGGAGGGCATGCGCCCGGGTCCGTAGGCTTCTTATACCAGCGTGAGATGCAAGATTAAAACAGCGCCGCAAGCAGCATTGCGACAGTTGCGAAAAAGCTGACAAGCCAGACGATTGTACGCCATGGTGTCCAACCCAGCGCATAAGCGGGGACATAGATGACGCGTGCAACCAGAAAAATCCAGGCAGCAGCGGCGGTGAATGAGGTCGATTGTCCTGTCACGGTAATCACGAGGGCGGCGATGGCAAACAGGGTCAGCCCTTCGGTCAGGTTGCTGAGCGCACGATGCATCCGCCCCGAGGCTCCGGGCCGGTCAATTTCCGTGTCGCGGGGCCCGATCGCCTTGTTCACATCCATTTTGCCGTGGCTGACGGCCAGATAGGCAATGAACTGAACGGCCCAAAGCAAGGCGGCCAGGGTCAGAACTGTGATTTCGGGGGTCATTTGGTTATCCGATTTTAGCAGGGCCTGAGAGTGGCCGCGTCGCCAAAGCCGCGGCCGAAAACGCCTCAAAGCGCCTGGAGGTATAGATAGGCCGTTGCGAAAAATCCGGCCAGCCAGACGGTTGTGCGCAGGAACGGTACGGGAATGGCAAACGCGTAGATCGGAACAAAAACGATCCGCGCGATCAGGAATATCTGCGCGGCAAACAACGTACCGCCGGTAAAAGCGTCCTTGGCGGACAGGATCAGAATGGCAGGTGCAAACAGTGCCATAGCGACGACTGAATTGGCCAAAGCGCGCTCCACCCGACCTGCGACGCCGGTCAGCGGCGGCATGTCATCGCGTGCGCCGCCCAGCGTCATCAACCCGACCTGAGACATTGCAGTCAGGATATTCAGCAAAACCACAATAATGACCACCAGGCCATAGAGGGCAAGAATCGAAAGCTCGGAAGACATGATAGGTATCCTTTTGTCAATCTCAGTCCGGTCTTGCGACTACCATTCACCGGGCGCGAAGGCAGGCTGGGTTCACGGGTATTTGCGTGCCCGTGTGCGAGTTGACCCCGCACACGGTTTTTTCAGATCAGACTGGTTTCAGCAGTTTCACTTGAATATGGGCCACGCCGCCACGTTCGTGGTGCATCGCCAGTTCCTGCGAATCCAGAAAAGCACGGGCCTTGTCCAGATCGCGCACCTCAAACATGGCGATGGCGTGATCGCGCTGATCAGGATCGCGCCAGACGTGCAGGTCATGGATACCTGCCGCCTTGCGCATTGGCTGATCTTCGCGGAACACGGTCAGCCAGGCGTCAAAATCGGCCACATCGGCCTGCCACAGAACATGTGTTGCCATGATTACAGATCCATCAGCAGGCGGCGCGGATCTTCCAGCGCTTCTTTCACGCGCACCAGGAAGGTCACCGCGCCTTTGCCGTCGACGATCCGGTGGTCATAGGACAGCGCCAGATACATCATCGGACGGATCACAACCTGACCATTGATCGCCATCGGGCGGTCCTGAATCTTGTGCATGCCCAGAATACCCGATTGCGGGGGGTTCAGGATCGGCGAGGACATCAGAGAGCCGTAAACACCACCGTTCGAGATGGTGAAGGTGCCGCCCTGCATTTCCGCCATCGACAACTTGCCGTCACGGGCGCGCTTACCTTTTTCGGCAATGGCTTTCTCGATCGCAGCAAAAGACATGCTGTCAGCATCGCGGATGACCGGAACCACCAGACCGGTCGGCGTGCCGGCGGCCACGCCCATATGAACGAAGTTCTTGTAGACAATGTCGGTGCCGTCGATCTCGGCGTTCACCTCGGGCACTTCTTTCAGCGCGTGGCAGCAGGCCTTGGTGAAGAAGGACATAAAGCCCAGACGCACGCCGTGCTTCTTCTCGAACTGGTCCTTATACTGGCTGCGAAGTGCCATCACTTCAGTCATGTCCACCTCGTTGTAGGTGGTCAGCATGGCGGCGGTGTTCTGGCTGTCTTTCAGTCGCTTGGCGATGGTCTGGCGCAGGCGAGTCATCTTGACCCGTTCCTCGCGCGCGGCGTCATCGGCGGCCACAGGCGCGCGCGGCGCAGGGGCAGGTGCCGGAGAGGCAGCAGGCGCGGGTGCGGCAGCCGTTGCCACGGCGCGGGCCACGTCCTCTTTCATGATGCGACCGTCGCGGCCGGTGCCGGTGACCTGATCAGCCGACAGACCGGCTTGTGCCATCGCTTTCTCAGCCGAAGGTGCGTTGGACACGTCCTTGCCCGTGGCCGCAGCTGCAGGGGCCGCCGCTGCCGGAGCAGCCGCCGGAGCCGCAACAGCACCTGCGCCCGAGATCACGGCCAGTTTCGCCGATGCGTCAACGGTCGTGCCCTCCGGCGCGGTGATTTCCGCAAGAACACCTGCGGCGGGGGCTGGAACTTCGACTGAAACCTTGTCGGTTTCCAGCTCACACAGCATTTCATCCTGCGCGACGGCGTCGCCGACCTGTTTGAACCATGTGGACACGGTCGCCTCGGTCACGGATTCACCCAGCGTGGGAACCATTACGTCAACGCTGCCACCCGATGCGGCCGGAGCCTCAGCTGCCGGGGCCGCCGCCGCCGGTGCCGGAGCAGCGGCTGCGCCCTCTCCTGCGGTGATAGTGGCCAACAAGGCATCAACGCCAACGGTTTCACCCTCGGCGGCGACGATCTCGCCCATCACGCCGGCTGCGGGGGCGGGCACTTCGACTGTAACTTTGTCAGTCTCCAACTCGCACAGCATTTCATCCACGGCCACTGCGTCACCCGGCTTCTTGAACCAGGTTGCAACTGTGGCCTCGGTGACCGACTCGCCCAGCGTGGGAACACGAACTTCAATGGACATCATTATTTTCCTTCAATGCTCAGCGCTTCGTTAACCAGCGCTTCTTGTTGGGCTTTGTGTTGGCTGGCCAGACCCGTCGCGGGCGAGGCCGAAGTAGCGCGGCCGACATAGCGGGGCCGTGTATGTTTTGCTTTAATCCGGGTCAGAACCCATTCGATGTTGGGTTCGATAAAGGACCAGGCACCCTGGTTCTTGGGCTCTTCCTGACACCAGACGATCTCGGCCCCTTTGAAGCGCTCAAGCTCATTGATCAGCGAATGCGCCGGGAACGGATAATATTGCTCGATCCGCATCAGGTAGACGTCGTCGATCCCGCGCGCGTCGCGTTCTTCGAGCAAGTCATAGTAGACCTTGCCTGAACACAGAACGACCCGCTTGACCTTGTCATCTGCGACCAGCTTGGTGTCCGAGTTGCCATGCTGCGCGTCATCCCACAGCACCCGGTGGAAGCTGGATCCGGTGGTGAATTGATCCGCGGTGCTGACGGCCAATTTGTGACGCAGCAGTGATTTTGGCGTCACCATGATCAGCGGTTTTCGGAAAGTCCTGTGCAGCTGGCGGCGCAGGATGTGGAAATAGTTCGCCGGCGTCGTGCAGTTCGCCACGATCCAGTTGTCCTGCCCGCACATCTGCAGGAAGCGTTCCAGACGCGCGGACGAGTGTTCAGGCCCCTGACCTTCAAACCCGTGCGGCAACAGACAGACCAAACCGGACATACGCAGCCATTTGCTTTCACCCGAGCTGATGAACTGGTCAAACATGATCTGCGCGCCGTTGGCAAAGTCGCCGAACTGCGCCTCCCATAAGGTCAGGGCATTGGGTTCGGCCAGCGAATAGCCGTATTCAAAACCCAGCACCGCATATTCCGACAGCATCGAGTCGATCACTTCATAGTGCGACTGTCCGGCCCGGATGTTGTTGAGCGGATAGTATCGTGCCTCGGTCTCCTGATGCACAAAGCCCGAGTGGCGTTGGCTGAATGTCCCTCGCGTTGCATCCTGACCGGACAAGCGGACCGGATAGCCCTCGGTTAGAAGCGAGCCAAACGCCAGCGCTTCGCCGGTTGCCCAGTCGAACCCCTTGCCGCTTTCGAACATCTTTTTCTTGTGGTCCAAAAGTCGGCCGACGGTTTTGTGCAGCGCGATATCTTCGGGCACATGGGTCAGAGCCTTGCCGACCTCGGCCATGGTTTCCGGCGAGATCGCCGTGTCGCCCCGGACATACTCTTCTTTGTTTTTGTCCAGATGTGACCAGCGCCCGTCCAGCCAGTCGGCCTTGTTGGGTTTGTAATCTTTCCCGGCCTCGAACTCGTCATTCAGGTGGGCCTGGAAAGCGGCTTTCATATCCTCGATTTCGCCTTCGGGGATCAGGCCATCCTTGACCAAGCGTTCCGTATAGAGCGACAGCGTGGTCTTATGCGTCTTGATCTTCTTGTACATAATCGGGTTGGTGAACATTGGCTCATCGCCCTCGTTGTGACCAAACCGGCGATAGCAGAAGATGTCGATAACCACGTCCTTGTGGAACTTCTGGCGGAATTCGGTCGCCACTTTTGCGGCGTGAACCACCGCCTCGGGATCGTCACCGTTCACGTGGAAAATCGGCGCTTCAACCATCAGCGCGATATCGGTGGGATAGGGGCTGGAGCGGCTGAAATGAGGCGCCGTGGTGAAACCGATCTGGTTGTTCACCACGATATGCATGGTGCCACCGGTCTTATGCCCCCGCAGGCCGGACAGACCGAACCCTTCGGCCACAACGCCCTGACCTGCAAAGGCCGCGTCGCCGTGCAGCAGAATGCCCATCACCGCCGTACGCTCGTCATCCTTCAGCTGGTCCTGCTTGGCGCGGACCTTGCCCAGAACTACCGGGTTCACGGCCTCAAGGTGGCTGGGGTTGGCGGTCAGCGACAGGTGGACATTGTTGCCGTCAAATTCCCGGTCGCTGGACGCACCCAGGTGGTATTTTACATCGCCTGAGCCATCCACATCCTCGGGCTTGAAGCTGCCGCCCTGGAATTCGTTGAAGATCGCGCGATAGGGTTTGCGCATCACGTTGGCCAGAATGTTAAGACGGCCTCGGTGCGGCATCCCGATAACAATGTCACGTACACCCAGCGCGCCGCCGCGCTTGATGATCTGTTCCATCGCGGGGATCAGAGCCTCACCGCCGTCCAGACCGAACCGCTTGGTGCCCATGTATTTGACGTGCAGGAATTTCTCGAAACCCTCGGCCTCGACCATCTTGTTCAGGATCGCCTTGCGGCCTTCCTTGGTGAACGCGATTTCCTTGCCATAGCCTTCGATCCGCTCTTTCAGCCACGCGGCCTGTTCGGGATCTGAAATATGCATGTATTGCAGCGCGAAGGTGCCGCAATAGGTCCGCTTCACGATATCGACGATCTGCCGCATCGAGGCCATCTGCAGGCCCAGCACGTTGTCGATAAAGATCGGCCGGTCCATGTCGGCCTCGGTAAAGCCATAGGTCTTGGGGTCCAATTCGGGGTGGTTGGTCGCAGCACGCATCCCCAACGGGTCCAGATTGGCGGCCAGATGACCCCGGATACGATAGGCCCGGATCAGCATCAGTGCGCGCAGGCTGTCCAGAACCGCGCGCTTGATCTGATCTTCGCTGACCGCAACGCCCTTGTCCGCTGCTTTGTCCTTGATCTTTTTGCCCGCCGCCTTGGCGTCGATCTCGACCCACTCACCGGTAAGCGCGCCCGTCAGGTCATCCGCAGGCATCGGCGGCCAGTCAGTGCGCGCCCAGGACGGGCCCTCGGCCTCGCGCTGCACATCCGGCGAAGCATCGCCCATGGCGCGAAAGAACTCGACCCAGGCCGCATCTACTGCATTCGGGTCCCGCGTGTATTGAGCGTATAGCTGTTCCAGATATTCGGCATTGTGCCCCTGCATGAAGCTTGAGGCATGAAAGGCGGAGTTGGGCGAGTGCTCGGTCATTGGGTTACCTCATATGGGTTGGGACCGTATTGGTTGGTGCCTGGCTGGCTGGGGCGGGTCAGCCACCACAGCACCAGGAGGGGCGAGATCATCAGGACGAGAAGTGTGGGTATAACAATCAGTAAAGTCGCGCGGGTGAACAAGATATCCAGATTGCCGCCATGCTGGAAGCTGGACGCCATTCCAATGCCGAACACCAGCACCGCAACGGCCCCGGCCATCAGCAGCAGCGGAAACAGGGCATAAAGCCCGCTGCGTCCGGTATCATGCATCCGCCGCCATGCGACCGCGAGATGTGGGAAGAAGACGATTAGGCTGACAATGCTCTGCACCGGTTGACTCGATGTGGCAGCGACGGATCTCGTGGTTTCGGTCTCGGTCGTGGCGACTTGCGTGAAAAACTGAAGGTCAATGAAACCTGCGATGAGGCTCCAGATCACGATGAACAGGAAAAAGAACCAGTATTCAGGCCGCGAGGCGCGACCCGAGAAGGTGAAGAACTTGGAGAAACAGGTGCGGATGGCGTCAGAGAAGGTCATGGGATCGCTCCAACAGGGTTCAAACCATATCGATTCGAGCTGTTCTCAGGTTTTACAAACCCAATCCAGAAACACCACAATACGCTTCCGTAGGGGATGAAGCCCAATAGCATGGCGGGAACAAGGATTTGCACGGCAGTTTCTGCACGCCCAGCCAGGAAAAGCATCGCGCAAATCGTGAGGGCAGCACCTGAAACGCCGTTTATCCATGCAGCAATGTAGAACCAGCCTCCTCGCCAGCCATGGTCTTTGAACCTTCGGGATACCGTCGGGAGCATTAGAAAACAAAAGAGAAAAACGGAAGCTGAGACCATCAAGCCAAGCGGAAGGTTTTCCGCCGTTATCGGACCGGATGCCAAAGCGCTTGACCCCAGTGACGCGACTATGAGGCTTGCCGAGAAAATCTGGAAGATCAGAGTGACGACCAAACTCGCGAGAAACATCCACCAGAATTCGGATCGAGAGGCGCGTCCCGAAAAATCAAAGACCTTTCGAAAACCCAACGATATAGCGCATTTTGGTCCCATCAGCACCCACCCGCCCGGCGGCAACGCCGGGCAGTGCCCGACCCTCCCCCCGGGAGGGCGCTTGCAGCACCCACCCAAGGTCGGGCGCTACCCTCAGCGCCTGTGGAGAGTCGGTTTGTCATCAGCCAATCGCTTCCAGCACGGCCTCACCCAGCGTCGCGGGGCTTTCTGCCACAACGATACCGGCCGAGCGCATGGCTTCGATCTTGTCCTCGGCACCGCCTTTGCCGCCGGCGACGATCGCGCCCGCGTGGCCCATGCGGCGGCCCGGAGGGGCGGTGCGGCCTGCGATGAAGCCTGCGACGGGCTTTTTGCGGCCCTTCTTGGCCTCATCCGCCAGGAACTGTGCGGCTTCTTCCTCGGCCGAGCCACCGATCTCACCGATCATGATGATCGAGTGGGTCTCGTCATCCGCCAGGAACCATTCCAGCACGTCGATATGCTCGGTTCCTTTGATCGGGTCGCCGCCGATGCCGACGCAGGTGGACTGGCCCAGACCCACATCGGTGGTCTGTTTGACGGCCTCATAGGTCAGGGTGCCTGAACGCGACACAACGCCGACCGAACCGCGCTTGTGGATGTGGCCGGGCATGATGCCGATTTTGCAGGCGTCGGGCGTGATGACACCGGGGCAGTTCGGGCCGATCAGGCGCGATTTCGAGCCTTCCAGCGCGCGTTTCACCTTCATCATGTCCAGAACCGGGATGCCTTCGGTGATGCAGACGATCACTTCCATTTCGGCATCAATCGCTTCGAGGATTGAGTCAGCCGCGAAGGGCGGCGGAACATAGATCACGCTGGCATTGGCTTCGGTCACATGCTTGGCTTCGTGGACCGAGTTGAACACGGGCAGGCCCAGATGCTCCATCCCGCCTTTGCCGGGGGTCACGCCGCCGACCATTTTTGTGCCATAGGCGATGGCCTGTTCGCTGTGGAATGTGCCCTGCGAGCCGGTAAAGCCCTGACAGATCACTTTGGTGTTTTCGTCGATGAGGACTGCCATTTTTAGGCCTCCATATTGATTTGAGGAAGCGCGCCGATGGACGATGTCATCGCCGTCGCAATTCGAGTTTTCTGGGCGTCAGGTTCCATTGCTGCGCCGTTCCAATGCGTTCATCACCTGCGCGCGGGACCAGATACCAAGCGAGCGCTGGTCTCTTCCTTCGCGAGTTTGCAGAAAGTCAGGGTCCAGATTGATTTCACCCGTCTCCAGAATTTCCTCGATAGGATCATCGAAGTTAAAAGGTTCGACCCGGGGGTTGAAACGTTTGAAACCGGCGTTGTTCCTGAGGCGTTCGTTGACCTCTACATGATGCATCGTGGTCAGTAGGTACGGTATCCCACTTTGCACGAAGTTTTCGAAGAACGCCCATCTCAGCCACCATTTGAGGTGAAACAAGCAATCCCGGCATAGAATCATGTCTGCCTTGGGCAACGGGTCCGACGTGATGTCCAGATGGATGAACTCGCGGCCCGGCCCAGCGTGCATCTGTTGCACCGACTGAACGACCTCCAGCGAGATATCTCCGCCGATATAGTTAATGCCGGTCAGGTCGACCTCTTGCATCCAGGTCCAGTCACCACAGGGCGCATCAAGGAGGGTCTTGACCTTGTATCTTTCAAAAACCTCTGGAAGTGCTTTGCGTAGCGGCGCCGTTGCTATCAGTGTCGAGCCAACGCCTGAGCGCGGACCGCCTTGGCGTCCGGACCAGTCTTTGCTTTCGAAGGCATTTCTAACACCGCTACGCATTACACTGTCCTACAACCCCTGCGATGGGGATTAACCCTTAACCGCCTTCACGATCTTCTCGGCACCGTCTTTCAGGTTGTCCGCCGCGATCACGTCCAGGCCAGAGGTGTTAATGATCTCTTTGCCTTTCTCGACATTGGTGCCTTCCAGACGCACGACCAGCGGAACCTGCAGGCCGACCTCTTTCACGGCCGCCACAACGCCCTCGGCGATCACATCACAGCGCATGATGCCGCCGAAGATGTTGACCAGAATGCCTTTGACGTTCGGGTCCGAGGTGATGATCTTGAACGCCTCGGTCACTTTCTCTTTAGTGGCACCGCCACCCACGTCGAGGAAGTTGGCAGGCTCGGCCCCGTACAGTTTGATGATGTCCATCGTGGCCATCGCCAGACCGGCACCGTTCACCATGCACCCGATCTCACCATCCAGCGCGATGTAGTTCAGGTCGTATTTCGAGGCTTCGAGTTCCTTGGGGTCTTCTTCGGTCTCGTCGCGCAGTTCAGCGATATCGGGGTGGCGGTAGACCGCGTTGCCGTCGAAACCAACCTTGGCGTCCAACACTTTCAGATCACCCTTGTCCGAGACAATCAGCGGGTTGATCTCCAGCATCTCCATGTCCTTCTCGACGAAGGCGGAGTAAAGCTGGCTCATCAGTTTGACGCATTGTTTGACCTGTGCGCCTTGCAGACCCAGCGAAAATGCGATGCGGCGGCCGTGATAAGGTTGATAGCCGGTGGCCGGATCAACCGAGAAGGACAGGATTTTCTCGGGCGTGGCTGCAGCCACCTCTTCGATATCCATGCCGCCTTCGGTCGAGCAGACGAAGGAAATACGGCTGGTCTGGCGATCCACCAGTAGGGCAAGATACATCTCGGTCTCGATGCCGGAACCGGCCTCGATATAGATGCGGTTGACCTGTTTGCCCGCAGGGCCGGTCTGATGCGTGACCAGCGTGCGGCCCAACATTTTTTTGGCCTCTTCGGCGGCTTCTTCGACCGATTTGGTCAGACGGACACCGCCCTTTTCACCGGCGTCGGCCTCTTTGAAGCTGCCCTTGCCGCGCCCACCTGCGTGGATCTGTGCTTTGACAACCCAAAGGGGGCCATCCAGTTCACCGGCTGCGGTTTTGGCTTCCTCGGCGCGCAGAACCGCGCGACCGTCGGAGACCGGGGCGCCATAGCTGCGAAGAAGCGCCTTGGCTTGGTATTCGTGAATGTTCATCGAAATTGTCCCGTCTGACTACGATTGACCTTTTATAGGGGTGTGTAGGGGACAAGTTTAAAGGCTTTTTTGATAGCAAAGCGGTATTTCACGAAGATTTTCACTATTTGTGATCACAGTATTTTCAGGTGTGATCACAAAAATAAACTGATGTGGAAAGTGATTCGAGCACGCCATCTTCGCGATAGGTAACGCATTCAGAAACCGGTATTTACTCTGTTTGCGCCAACATGTGCGACCGATATGCGACGACACGCGACCAAAAGAAAACCGGCCCAGAATTGGACCGGTTTCAATTTGGATTGGGTCCGCAGCTTACGCCAGAGAGTTGTCGATGCCCTTACATGCTTCGATCAGGCCTTTCACGGCGTTGACCGAGTTGTCAAAGCCAGCTTGCTCTTCTTCGTTGAGCTTGATGTTGACGATCCGTTCAATGCCGCCGGCACCGATCACGGTGGGAACGCCCACATACATGCCGTCAACACCCAGCTCGCCATTGCAAAAGGCGGCGCAAGGCAGAACGCGCTTCTGGTCTTTCAGATAAGCTTCGGCCATTTCGATAGCCGAGGTGGCCGGAGCGTAGAAGGCCGAACCAGTTTTCAGCAGGCCAACGATTTCGGCGCCTCCGTCACGGGTACGCTGAACGATGGCGTCCAGTTTCTCCTGCGTGGTCCAGCCCATCTCGACCAGATCCGGCAAAGGAATACCGGCGACGGTTGAATAGCGCACCGACGGCACCATCGTGTCGCCGTGGCCGCCCAGCACAAATGCGGTCACATCGCGCATGGAGACGTTGAACTCTTCCGACAGGAAGTGAGCAAAACGGCCCGAGTCCAGAACGCCTGCCATACCGCAGACTTTGTTGTGGGGCAGGCCCGAGAATTCGCGCAGCGCCCAGACCATTGCGTCCAGCGGGTTGGTGATGCAGATGACGAACGCATCGGGCGCGTTGGCGGCGATGCCTTCACCCACGGATTTCATGACCTTCAGGTTGATGCCCAGCAGGTCGTCCCGGCTCATACCCGGTTTGCGTGGGACACCAGCCGTCACGATGCAGACGTCCGCGCCTGCGATGTCTTCGTAGGACTGGGTGCCCTTAAGCTTGGCGTCAAACCCTTCGGAGGGGCCGGATTCTGCGATGTCCAGCGCCTTGCCTTCGGGGGTGCCTTCGGCGATGTCGAACAGGACGACGTCACCCAGTTCTTTCATTGCAGCGAGGTGGGCGAGCGTGCCGCCGATCTGACCTGCGCCGATCAGCGCGATCTTGGGTCTGGCCATGTGGAATATCTCCGATGGATTTTGAAATCGCGGTTGTGCTAGTCGCTAAAGCGGCAATACGCAAGGGTTTCACGACGTGGCATACAACCGCATACCGTTGCTGGGTCGCTTTGGTTGCGCTAAACGGCCTTTGAGATACGCTTTTTCGGAACCGCCGCATGTTTGAGTTAAATTTTTTGTTTTTTGCGGTGGCGATCCCTGCGGTGATCTTTGCGGGCATTTCCAAGGGCGGGTTTGGGTCGGGCGTCGCCTTTGCTTCCTCGTCGATTCTGGCGCTGATCTTGACGCCGGGACAGGCGCTGGCGCTGATGTTGCCCATCCTGATGGTGATCGATGTTGCCACGTTAAAGCCTTATTGGAAGCGCTGGAGCTGGCCGGATTCGCGCCTGTTAATCCTTGGCGCTGTGCCCGGCATCGCGCTGGGCGCGTGGCTGTACCGCGTGACAGATGACGATTTGTTGCGCCTGCTGATCGGAGGGATCTCGGTTGGGTTCGTGATCTGGCATATGGCGCAAAGCAAGGGCTGGATTCGCGGATTTGCCAACCGGTTGCCGCCCTCGGCCGGGCTGTTTGCGGGGCTGGTGGCCGGGTTCACCAGCTTTGTCAGCCATGCTGGCGGCCCACCCGCCGCCGTCTACCTGCTGTCGCAGCGCCTGTCGAAGACCGAGTTTCAGGCCAGCACCGTGCTGGTCTTCTGGGTGATCAACGCGGCGAAATTTGTGCCCTTCGCCTATCTGGGCCTGTTCACCTGGCACACCGCGCTGGCGGATTTACTACTGACCCCTTTCGCCATTCTTGGCGCGTGGTTGGGCGTCCGGGCACATTTCATGATGTCCGAGCGCCTGTTCTTTGGCATCGCTTACGTCCTGCTGACCCTGACAGGCGGCAAACTGATCTGGGACGCGCTGACCTAGATGTTGGGCGGCAGCGCCTCGGCCATATCCTCATAGGACTGACCGGACGCGATCAGGCAGGTTACCCCGTCCGGCAGTGTGACAGTGATCGTCCAACTGCCGCTTGCGGCAGAGGCGTAGACCTCCATCACCGCACCCTGACGCGCGATGCCGATAACCTGCCGGGTCTCGCCATAGGTTTCGGTTAGCCGTTTGACCAAGTCTTCGCGCGGGGCGCAGGTTCGAGCCTGTACCTGCTGGGCGGCCAGAACCATGATTCCTAGCCCAATTGTCATCGTGAACAGCGTCTTCTTCATCCTTGTACCCTTTCGATTCCATCTGTCTTAAAGGGTGCGGGCCAGGCACCGAAATCCGGTTAAACCAACGCACGTTGCGTCGCGAATGCTGCGATGCGGCGATTTTGCTCTTGAACTTTCCGAAAATAAATGCCCCATTCTGCGCAACTTTATTTCTTTTTGGAGAGGCCAATGGACCCCCGTCAGCGCCCCTATCGCTCTGTACTGTATATCCCCGGCTCGCGTGATCGGGCGCTGGACAAGGCACGCACCTTGCCGGTCGACGCGATCATCTTTGATCTGGAGGATGCAGTTGCAGCGGATGAAAAAGAGAACGCGCGTGAAACGCTCAAGGCTGCTCTGGCCGCAGGCGGGTACGGCGCGCGGGTCAAGATCGTGCGCATAAACGGGCTGGAAACCGAATGGGGTCGCGCCGATGCCGAGGCCGTGCGGGACATGGATGCCGACGTGGTTTTGCTGCCTAAGGTGAACTCGGCCGCTGATGTAGACGCGCTGGCTGCGATCACCGGCGATATCCCGATCTGGGCGATGATGGAGACCCCGCGTGGGATGCTGAACGCGGCCGATATCGCCGCACATCCGCTGATGGCGGGTTTCGTGATGGGCACCAACGACTTGGCCAAGGAGTTGCAGACCCGGTTCCGCCCCGACCGCTTGCCGCTTATGACCTCGCTGGGCCTGTGCCTGTTGGCCGCCAAGGCCGAGGGGCTGATCATCGTGGATGGTGTCTACAATGCCTTTAAGGATGACGAAGGTCTGGCCGCAGAATGCACGCAAGGCCGCGATATGGGCTTTGACGGCAAGACGCTGATCCACCCCGCTCAGGTCGAGATCACGAACGCCGCCTATGCGCCTTCGGACAGCGAAATTGATCTGGCGCAACGTCAGATCGCGGCCTTTGAAGCGGTCGAAGCGCAGGGGCAGGGCGTTGCTGTCGTGGATGGCAAGATCGTTGAAAACCTGCACGTTGCAACCGCCCGCGAAATTCTGGCAAAAGCAGAGGCGATTTCAGCTTTGCAAGCGGGGTAAGCCAGCATGGGCTTCGTTCTTCTGATCCTTGGTGTGGCGCTTTGGTGGGCCGCACATCTGTTCAAACGCGTCGCGCCCGCACGGCGGGCGGCCATGGGCGATGGCGGCAAAGGTGCGGTGGCACTGGCGCTGGTGGTGGCGATTTTGCTGATGATCTTCGGCTATCGCATGACCGATTTCATCTATGTCTGGGCGCCGCCCACATTCCTGATCCACGTCAACAACCTGCTGGTGCTGATTGCCATCTTCCTGATGAGCCCCGCACCCAAGAAAGGCCGCCTGCTGAACAAGCTGCGCCATCCGATGCTAGGCGGGTTCAAGCTGTGGGCCTTTGCGCATCTGCTGGTGAATGGCGATCTGGCCTCGATCATCCTGTTCGGCGGATTGCTGGCCTGGGCCGTGGTCGAAGTGATCGTGATCAACAAGTCCGAACTTGACTGGACCCCCGGCGAACCCGGGACTTACGGCAAAGACGCGATGTTCTTTGTGGCCTCGATCGTTCTGCTGGGTTTCATCGGCTATATCCATGGGCTGGTCGGCCCATCGCCGTTCGGATCGTGAGGGGAACAAGATGGCAAAACTCTATCGTCTGCTGACCGAAGAGGACACCTCGGCCTTTTGCCACAAAGTGTCCGACGCGCTGGCCAAAGGGTGGGAGCTGTATGGCGACCCGTCTTATGCCTTTGACGCCGCCAATAACGTGATGCGCTGTGCGCAGGCTGTAACCAAAGAGGTCGCGGCCGACTATTCACCCGATATGAAACTGGGACAACAATAATGGCAAAAACCAACTCAGGCCGCTTTTTCGAGGACTATTCCGTCGGGCAGGTGCTGCAGCATGCGGTGCCGCGCACCGTAACCGATGGTGAGCGCGCGATGTATCACGCGCTCTATCCAGCGCGTCATGCGCTGTATTCTTCGGATGAGTTTGCCCGAGCCTCTGGCCTGCCGCAAAGCCCGCTGGATGATCTGGCGGCCTTCCACGTGGTGTTCGGCAAGACAGTGCCGGATGTATCGCTGAATGCGGTGGCCAATCTGGGCTATGCCGAGGGGCGCTGGCTGAAGCCGGTCTATGCCGGTGACACGTTGCGGTCGGAATCCGAAGTGATTGGGATCAAGCAGAATTCGAACGGGAAGACCGGGGTGGTTTACGTACGCACCCGTGGCCTGAACCAGCGCGACGAGGCAGTCATGGAGTATGTCCGCTGGGTTATGGTGCGCAAATCAGACCTGTCCGCCCCCGCGCCCGAAGCGGTTGTGCCGCAGTTGAAAAAGGCGTTGGAGCCAAGTGATCTGGTCATTCCGCAGGGTTTGAATTTCTCGAACTACGATTTTGCCCAAGCCGGTGAGGCGCATCGCTGGGGCGATTATGAGATCGGCGAAAAGATCAACCACGTGGACGGTGTCACCATAGAAGAGGCCGAGCATATGCTCGCCACCCGCCTTTGGCAGAACACCGCCAAAGTGCATTTCGACCTGACCTTCCGCCCCGAGGGGCGACTGATCTATGGCGGGCACGTGATCTCGATGGCGCGGGCGTTGTCGTTCAATGGCCTGGCCAACGCGCAGATGATCGTGGGTCTGAACGGCGGTGCGCACGCCAACCCGTGTTTCGCGGGTGACACGATCAAGGCCTGGTCCGAGGTTCTGGACAAGGCCGAAACCGGTGTGCCGGGTGTAGGTGCCATCCGCCTGCGTTTGGTTTCTACGAAAGGCGGCGAACCATTTGAATTGAAAAATGAGGACGGCCGATACATGCCGGGCGTGCTTTTAGACCTCGATTATTGGGCGCTGATGCCAATCTGATCTGTGCGCACATTCATGTGATCGCAGCTCGGCACAATCGTGCTAGGCTGCGCGCATGTTGCTTCGATCCTTAGCTGCCTGCATTCTGCTTTCGCCGCCCGCCTGGGCGTGTGATTTGGCATTGGCGCTTGCGGTGGATGTCTCGGGTTCGGTCGATTCGTCGGAATACCGAATCCAGATGGACGGGCTGGCGGAAGGATTGCGGGATCCCATCGTCTCAGAAGCTTTGGTGCGCGGAAACGCGCGCCTGATGCTGGTTCAGTGGACCGGCGCGTCGCGGCAAAGAATAACCATCCCCTGGACCAAAATCGACAGTTTCGAAACCCTCGACCGGTTTGCTGATCAGGTGGGTGCTGATCCTCGGGTCTGGCGCAACTTCTCGACAGCTATCGGAGAAGCACTTGAGATGACTCTGGTGAATTTTGACGAGGTTGCCACCTGCAAGCGGCATTTGATCGACATCTCGGGTGATGGAATTTCCAATGAAGGGGTTGAGCCGACCGAAATTCACGAGACCCTGCGCCGCCGCGGCGTCACTGTGAATGCCATTGCCATCGAAGAAAGCGAACCCGACCTTACGGCATATTTCTTCGAAAACGTCATCGTGGGTGAAGGTGCCTTTGTGGTGTCGGCCGCCGGGTTCGAAGATTACCCCGAGCGCATCCGCAAAAAACTGCTGCGCGAGGTGACGCAGCAAACCGCTGGATTGGAATAGATTCGAGGCTCGGGCGCTAACATTCCGAGCGCGTGATTAATTTTGTGATCACGTCATTATTTTGCGTGATCACAACTTGCCGATATCTGCCATATTGCGTCAATTTGCGGCTTTTTTGCATGTGCAGCACGTGACAGTGTCGCAAAAACCAGTAAAACGTTCGGTAGCCAACCGAAAAGGAGCCGCCATGGCCGATGTTAATCGGGGCAATCGCCCGCTTTCTCCGCATCTGTCGATCTATCGTCCGCAATTGACCTCGGTCACATCCATCCTGACACGCATCACCGGGAACGCCATGATCGTGGCTGCTTTGCTGATCGTCTGGTGGTTTCTGGCCGCTGCGACCTCGCCCGAGGCATTCGAGCGCGCGAACTGGTGGCTGACGTCGGTTTTGGGCGATCTGGTCATGGCGCTGTCTTTGTGGGGGCTGTGGTATCACACGCTGGCCGGTATTCGGCATCTGATTTGGGACAACGCGATGGGCCTGGATATTCCCACTGCTACTAAATTGGGTTGGGCTGTAGTTGGCGGATCGGTTGTCCTGACCCTTCTGACCCTGATTATCGTTGCTTAAAGGAGGCCAACCATGCGTTATTTGACAGACCGCAAACGCGCAACTGGCCTGGGATCGGCCAAAGCGGGCACAGCCCATTTCTGGCGGATGAAGGTCAGCTCGGTGGCTTTGCTGATCCTTGTTCCGCTGTTCATCTTCACCTTTGGTCCCGTGTTGGGGCAGCCCTACGATGTGGTCCTGGACTATTATTCGCGCCCGTTCCCGGCGATTGTTGCGGCGCTGACATTGGTGATCGGTATGAAACACTTCGCCGAAGGCGCACAGGTGATGCTTGAGGATTATGCCCACGGCACGACCGAGAAGGTCCTGATCATCCTGACAACCTGCCTGTCCTATGGCGCGGCTGCGGCGGGCCTGTTCGCCATCGCCCGCATTGCCCTCTAATTCCCGGAGCTGAAAGAAATGGCTGCATACGAATACGAAACGCATGAATATGACGTGGTCGTTGTCGGCGCCGGTGGGGCGGGTCTGCGGGCCACGCTGGGCATGGCCGAACAAGGGCTGCGCACCGCCTGCGTGACCAAGGTTTTCCCGACCCGCTCGCACACGGTTGCGGCGCAGGGTGGCATCGCAGCATCACTGTCGAACATGGGGCCGGACCATTGGCAGTGGCACATGTATGACACCGTCAAAGGCTCTGACTGGTTGGGCGATACCGACGCGATGGAATACTTGGCGCGTGAGGCCCCCAAGGCAGTATACGAGCTGGAACATTATGGTGTGCCGTTCAGCCGGACCGAAGAAGGCAAGATCTATCAGCGTCCCTTCGGCGGCCACACCACTGAATTCGGCGAAGGACCCGCAGTACAGCGTACCTGTGCGGCTGCTGACCGGACCGGCCACGCGATCCTGCATACACTGTACGGGCAATCGCTGAAGAACAACGCCGAGTTCTACATCGAATATTTCGCCATCGACTTGATCATGTCCGAGGACGGGCAGTGTCAGGGCGTCGTCTGCTGGAAGCTGGACGACGGTACGATGCATGTCTTCAACGCCAAGATGGTTGTACTGGCGACCGGCGGCTATGGGCGCGCCTATTTCAGCGCCACATCAGCCCATACCTGCACCGGTGACGGCGGTGGCATGGTCGCCCGCGCGGGCCTGGCCCTGCAGGATATGGAATTCGTGCAGTTCCACCCGACCGGTATCTACGGCTCGGGCTGCCTGATCACCGAAGGTGCTCGGGGCGAGGGCGGATACCTGACCAACTCGGAAGGTGAGCGGTTCATGGAGCGCTACGCGCCCCAGTACAAAGACCTTGCGCCTCGTGACTATGTCAGCCGGTCGATGACCATGGAAATCCGCGAAGGGCGCGGAGTGGGTGGAGAAGGGGATCACATCCACCTGAACCTGTCGCACCTGCCTGCCGAGGCACTGGCAGAACGCCTGCCGGGCATCTCAGAGTCGGCCAAGATTTTCGCCGGTGTCGACGTGACCAAGGAACCGATTCCGGTTCTGCCAACGGTTCACTACAACATGGGTGGCATTCCAACGAACTACTGGGGTGAGGTTCTGAACCCCACTGCCGATAACCCAACCGCCGTGGTTCCCGGTCTGATGGCTGTCGGCGAGGCCGGATGTGCCTCGGTTCATGGGGCAAACCGCTTGGGCTCGAACTCTTTGATCGACCTTGTGGTCTTTGGCCGCGCGGCCGCGATCCGGGCCGGTAAGGTTGTAGATGCCGAGGCTGCGAATCCGGTACTGAATCAGGCGTCGGTCGATAAGGCGTTTGACCGGTTCGATGCGGCACGCAACGCCAATGGTTCGATCCCGACCGCCGACCTGCGACTTGAGATGCAGAAAACCATGCAGGCTGACGCGGCAGTATTCCGTACCGCCAAGACCATGGCTGAAGGCGTCGAAAAGATGACGGCCATTGCAGCCAAGATGGACGATCTGAAAGTCACCGACCGCTCGCTGGTCTGGAACAGCGACCTGATGGAGACGCTGGAACTGGGCAACCTGATGCCGAGCGCATTGGCGACGATCGTCGGAGCCGAAGCGCGTAAGGAATCTCGTGGTGCCCACGCCCATGAGGACTTTGCCGAGCGCGATGATGAGAACTGGCGCGTTCACACCGTTAGCCGGGTCGAGGGCAACAAGGTCGAGCTCAGCTATCGCCCTGTGATTGCGGACCCGCTGACGACCGAAGCCGAAGGCGGCATCAGCCTTAAGAAAATCGCTCCGAAGGCGCGGACCTTCTGATCGGTTGATCTGTCAAAGCCATCCCGGATTGGGGTGGCTTTTTTGTTTGGCGCGTGTGCGGATCAAACAAGTTCTGACAACGCATTCTTTAACAATCCCGAGACACGCATCGGATCGCGTTGGACGGCGAATTCGAAACAGGCAAGCCGTTTCTCATTCAGTTCCGCGTCAGACATCTCCATCATACGCATCATCATACGGATCAACCCGCGGGGGTTTTGCGCAGGGTAAAGCAGATCGTGGCAGGCTTCGGGTGTGGTTTGTTTATGCGCTTCTATATCTGGTCCGATTATCGGCAAGCCGAAGGTTTGCGCCAACATCGCCGTGCCCGAGGTGAAGGTGGTCGTCGATGGCAGCACATAGACATGGGCCTGCGAAAATAGCTGAGGTATTTCGCTGTCGGGTATGCGATCGGCAATGACCGAAACATTGGCGATGCCATCCAGCCGACGCGCCAATCGGCGGCCCTTTCGAAATACACGCCCGGCGATCGAGACGTGAAACGCGTGCCCTCGATTGGTGAGTTTACGGGCCGCGAGGTGAAGCCGTTCCAACTCACGATTGCCGCGCATGGCGCCGAAGGTCAGAAATCGCGTGATCTGGCGGGGTGCGAGGGGACGGGCCATTGAGACTTCGGCATGTTCATAAACTCCCAGATAGCTGGGATGCGGGATCAGGCGCAGTTTTTCAGACTCGGCCCCGTATTCGGATATCATATAGGCCCATGCATGAGGCGTGTGCACGTGGATCAAATCCGCCATTTTCGTCAGGGCACGGCGGTTTTCGGAAAATAGGTCGTTGGCGTCACCATGGCTGTGGGCCTGTTGGTTGTGGATGGTCCAGATCAAGCGGCCACCGTTTTGCTTGAACCGGTCCAAGTGCGCGCGCACCTGTTGGAATTTTAGCGCATCATCCTCGCCTGATTCTCGAAACAGCCTATCATCCCAATGTAGGTGGAGAATCCTGTTTTCTTCCTGAAAATCAGGGTGTGCAAATTCTGAAAACTCCACGTTCTTAGATGTGGTCAGATTGAATTCCGGCCCGCAGGCGGAATACATCATTTTCTGATACGGGTTCTTTGTCCCGAAAGGAATATTTGCGACGTTTGTCGGCATTTTTCGGGTTTGCACCTGCTGGAATTCCAAGCCATTTCACTTCTTGCACGTTTCCCGCGCAAAATCAGTTTGTAAAGGCGAAAATGCCTAATTTTATTGACTGTTTTCAAGGCGAAAAGGTTGGCTTTCCGCCTCTCAAAGTGTATCAACAGGCAGGAATTTAGCGAGGTCGGAAATGGTACAACTCACCCTGCCAAAGAATTCCCGGATCACCACCGGTAAAACCTGGCCCAAGCCGGATGGCGCGACCAATGTGCGCAAGTTTCAGATCTATCGCTGGAACCCGGATGATGGTCAGAACCCTCGGGTGGATACCTATTTCGTCGATATGGACAGCTGCGGCCCGATGGTTTTGGACGCGCTGATCAAGATCAAGAATGAGATTGATCCGACGCTGACCTTCCGCCGGTCCTGCCGCGAAGGTATTTGCGGATCCTGCGCGATGAATATCGACGGGATCAACACACTGGCCTGTATCTATGGCATGGATGAGATCAAGGGAGACGTGAAGATTTACCCGCTGCCCCATATGCCCGTGGTCAAGGACCTGATCCCTGATCTGACGCATTTCTATGCTCAGCATGCCAGCATTATGCCGTGGCTGGAAACCAAGACCAATCGCCCGGCGAAGGAATGGAAGCAGTCCATCGAAGATCGCAAAAAACTGGATGGCCTGTATGAATGCGTGATGTGCGCAAGCTGCTCGACCTCGTGCCCCAGCTACTGGTGGAATGGTGACCGTTATCTTGGACCCGCCGCGTTGCTGCACGCATATCGCTGGATCATCGACAGCCGCGATGAGGCAACGGGTGAGCGCTTGGATGAGTTGGAAGATCCGTTCAAGCTGTATCGTTGCCACACGATCATGAACTGTGCCAAGACCTGTCCTAAGGGTCTGAACCCGGCCAAAGCGATTGCCGAAATCAAAAAGATGATGGTCGAACGCGCGGTTTGACCCGCGCTGCCATGCTTTGCCGCCTTGCGGTAAGCGCATGGCAAGATTGCAAAATCATGCACTGCGAAGGGTGCTGATCGGGCTTATAGTCTGGTCAGGGAGGAGCGATTGAACCAATTAGGGATCGCTCCGATGGAAAAAAACCCCTCAGAAAAACAAGCCGCTGCGGCAAAAGCACTGGAGTTGCTGGATCAGGCGTGGGCCTACTACATGCCCGAGCCGAACTCGACCCAAGAGCAGCATGAACCAGAGTTATTTGAATACGCAAACGCGGCTTGATCCGCCGATCGGAATGGGCGATGGAAGGCCATGCCCATTCTGTTGCTTTTGCTTGCTGCCGGAGTCTTCGCCTATCTGTTCTGGCGATCCCGCACAACGACTCTGACGCGTGATTGCCGTTGGCGTCAGCACCGCAAAGAAGGGATTTGGACTTGCGCTTTTTGCGGCGCGCGGCAGGAGGGCGAGACCTCTCCTACCGCATGCTTCAAGGGACGAGAGTGACGGTAGGTCCGTCTGGATTCAGGTCTCAGGAAACGCGGCCTGCAAGGCAATTTCGACCATGTCGCCAAAGCTGCTTTCCCGCTCGGACGAGGGGAGCGCCTCACCGGTCAACAAGTGATCAGAAACCGTCAGCACCGCCAGCGCGCGGCATTTATGGCGCGCGGCCAGAATATAAAGCTCGGCGGCTTCCATCTCGACGCCCAGAATGCCGTGGCGCACCATCTGTTCGTTCAGATCGGGCCGTTCGTCATAGAACACGTCCGACGAATAGATGCCGCCCACATGGGTCGGCGTGCCTTTGGCAGCCGCAGCCTGCGCCGCTGCTTGCAACAGGCCCCAATCGGCACAGGGGGCAAAATTCAGCTCTTTCATGATGCCCCGCGAAGGCGTGCTGAGTGTGGTCGACGTCATCGCCAAAATCACGTCGCGGATATTGACGCTGTCCTGCATTCCGCCGCACGAACCGATGCGGATCAGAGTTTTTGCGTCGTAGTCACGGATCAATTCGTTCACGTAGATCGACAGTGAGGGCATGCCCATGCCGCTGCCCTGAATCGTAACCGGGTTACCTTTCCACGTGCCGGTGAAACCCAACATGCCGCGCACATTGTTGACCTGTTTTGCGTTGTCTAAAAAGGTCTCGGCGGCCCATTTTGCCCGATAGGGATCGCCGGGCAACAATACCGTTTCTGCGATTTCGCCTTTTTCAGCGCCAATATGAATTGTCATGTCAGGTCAATTCCAATCAGATTTCCAAATCAGCCATATTGGCGCCGGAATTCAGCGCATCATGCACCCATTGCGGTTTTCGGCCGCGCCCGGACCAGGTTTGATCGGGCGAAGAAGGATTGCGATATTTCGCTTTGGATTTGGCTTGTTTTCCAGTCACAGAACCGCCATCTGACAATTCGGCCAGCGAAAACCCGTATTCCGCAGCCGCTTTTTCAGCAGCCTTCAGAGCTTCTTGCCGCTCTCTTTTCTCTGCTTTTTTCAACGCCTTATCAACATTTTCGCGCAGAGCGATCAGTTCTTTGCGCGACATGTTTTCCAGATTGGTTCCCATCTGATTTCCCCTGTATTCGAATCGAATTCCGGATGGTGTCAAACCCAAACCGAAATTCTAATGACAGGCATTATCTATCCCTTTTTTCAAGGAATAGAAATTGAGAATGCAGAAAGAAACGGAACTGTTATTGTGCCGCCAGATTTTGTGGATCGACCAGAGTCACGATGTCACCCATAATCGCATTCAGTTCGAAATTTTTGGGTGTGTAGATTTCGGAAACACCCATCGCTTTCAATTTCTCGGCGTCGTCATCCGGGATGATGCCGCCTACGATCACAGGCACGTCCAATCCGGCCGCGTTCAGGCGCGTCATGACGTCCTCGACCAGCGGAATATGGCTGCCCGACAGGATTGATAGACCGATCACATGTGCCTTGTCTTCGATAGCGGCGTTGACGATTTCCTCGGGCGTCAGGCGGATGCCTTCATAGCTGATGTCCATGCCGCAATCGCGCGCGCGGAAGGCGATCTGTTCTGCGCCGTTGGAATGGCCGTCCAGCCCCGGCTTGCCGACCAGGAATTTCAGACGACGCCCCAGCTTGTCGCTGACCGCATCCACAGCGGCGCGCAATTCGTCCAGCCCTTCGGTTTTGTTCGAGACCGACCCTGACACACCAGTGGGTCCGCGGTAGGTGCCGTAGACCTTGCGCATCTCTTCGGCCCATTCACCAGTGGTGACGCCCGCCTTGGCGGCTGCGATCGAAGGCTCCATGACATTGGCACCGGTCTGCGCCGCTTCGCGCAAAGCTGCGAGCGCTGCGGAGACTGCGGCGTCGTCACGCTCGGACCGCCACTCGTTCAGGCGGTTGATCTGTTCCTGCTCGACAGCCGGATCAACTACCATGATGCCGCCATCTTCGGTTTGCAGCGGCGAGGGCTCGCCCTCGGTCCATTTGTTCACGCCGACCACGACGGTCTCATTTCGTTCGATCCGGTTCAAGCGTTCGGCATTTGAATCCACCAAGCGGGATTTCATGTATTCGATCGAGGCGACCGCACCGCCCATCGAATCCAGGTTGGCCAGTTCTGCGCGTGCACCTTCCTTTAGGTCTTCAACCTTGGCATCGACAGCAGGGTTGCCGTCGAACAAGTCGCCATATTCCAGCAGGTCGGTCTCATAGGCCAGAATCTGTTGCATCCGCATGGACCATTGCTGATCCCAGGGGCGCGGCAGGCCCAACGCCTCGTTCCACGCAGGCAGCTGAACTGCGCGGGCGCGGGCTTTCTTCGACAGGGTCACGGCCAGCATCTCGATCAGGATGCGATAGACGTTGTTTTCCGGCTGTTGCTCGGTCAGGCCAAGCGAGTTCACCTGCACGCCATAGCGGAAGCGGCGGAATTTGGGGTCTTCTACACCGTAACGGTCCTTCAGAATCTCATCCCAAAGATCCACAAAGGCCCGCATCTTGCACATCTCGGTGACAAAACGGATGCCCGCGTTCACAAAGAACGATATTCGACCGCACAGCGCGGGGAAGTCTTCGGCCGGTACGCGCGGGCGCAGCTCGTCCAGAACAGCGATTGCTGTTGCCAACGCATAGGCCAGTTCCTGTTCGGGTGTCGCGCCAGCCTCTTGCAGGTGGTAGGAACACACGTTCATGGGGTTCCATTTCGGCACGTTGGTATAGCAGTACTCGGCCACATCCGCGATCATCTTCAGCGACGGTTTCGGCGGGCACACATAGGTGCCGCGGCTCAGGTATTCCTTGATCAGATCGTTCTGAACCGTGCCCTGCAACTTGGACACATCCGCGCCTTGTTCTTCGGCCACGGCGATATACAGCGCCAGCAACCATGGTGCGGTCGCGTTGATGGTCATCGAGGTATTCATCTGTTCCAACGGAATCTGTTCGAACAGTACCCGCATGTCGCCCAAGTGACTGATCGGCACGCCGACCTTGCCGACTTCGCCGCGCGCCAAAGTGTGGTCGCTGTCATACCCCGTCTGAGTCGGCAGATCGAAAGCGACCGAAAGGCCAGTCTGACCTTTGGCCAGGTTGCCGCGATACAGCGCGTTTGACGCCTGGGCGGTGGAATGACCGGCATAGGTTCGGATGAGCCAGGGGCGATCTTTCTGCATCTGCGTCATAGCTGGGCCTCGTGTCTTTTCTGGGCAATAAAATTACTCACGAAGCCTCTAAAGCGCAATTTTTGGGATATGTCAATTCGCTGCGTTGCGGCATATGTGGTTCTTGTGATTGTAGGACGCAACGTTTGCTGTCAGGGTGCGCGCATGACTGAGACCGTGGAGCTTCCGCTTTGGCTGTTTTTGCTGATCCTGGTATTTGCCGCGGTCACATTTGCTTCGCATTTCCTGTTCCCTTCGGTGCGGTGGTTCTTTCGCCGTCGTCTTGAACGCGCAGTCAAACGCCTGAACACCCGCCTGCAACGCCCGATCCAACCGTTCAAGTTGGCCGAGCGGCACGACATGATCCAACGTCTGATCTATGACCCGCAGGTGGGGCAGGCTGTGCAAGACCATGCCCGCGAAACCGGGGTGCCCGAGGCGGTGGCCTTCGAAATGGCCCGCCGCTATGCGCGTGAAATCGTGCCCTCCTTTTCAGCCGTCGCCTATTTCAGCATCGCCATAAGGTTGGCGCGGATGCTGAGTAATGCGTTTTATGACGTGCGGCTCAGCTATCAGGATGAAGAGGCAATCAAGACTATCGACCCGGATGCGACCGTTGTGTTCGTGATGAACCACCGCAGCAACATGGATTACGTGCTGGTCACATATCTGGCCGCGCAACATTCAGCGCTGTCTTACGCGGTGGGGGAATGGGCACGAGTTTGGCCACTCAGCCGCTTGATCCGGGCCATGGGGGCCTACTTTATCCGGCGCAGATCGGGCAGTGAGCTGTACCGGCAGGTACTGGCATGTTACGTGCGACACGCGACCGAAGCGGGGGTGACGCAGGCCATGTTCCCTGAAGGGGGGCTTAGTCTGACCGGTGCCTTAGGGCGCCCCAAGCTTGGTCTGTTGAAATACATACTGGACGGAACCAAGCCGGGCGGCAAGGACGTGGTGTTTGTTCCTGTTGCGCTGAATTATGACCGGGTGCTTGAGGACACAATCTTGACCAAGGCTGCACTTGGGAGTGAGAGGCGGTTTCGGGCTCGGATCGGAGTGATCACCGGGTGGATTCTGAAGCAGATCGGCCGCCGACTGATCGGGCGCTATACGCGCTTTGGTCTGGCGTCGGTGCGCTATGGCCGGCCCATTTCGTTGCAGGACTTCCGGGCCGAACATGAACAAGACGTCATGACTGACCTCGCTCGTGCTTTGATGGGACGTATCAAGGATGCAATCCCGTTGGTGCCGCTGCCTGCGATCTGCAAGCTGATCCAAGACCGAACTGAGTTGCTGGAGGATGATGTGCGCAGCCTTGTCGCGCAGGCCATGCGACGTGACGGAACTTTGACCGACCCGAGTGAGGCTGCAATCACCCAAGCTTTGGATCAACTTGTCCAAAGGCGGATTCTGAAACAAGTGGACGGGAAAATATCTCAATCTGGTCAAAGGGTTGACCTGCTGGAGTATTATGCGGCTTCGGCTCCGGGTGATGTGGAGTTCGGAGATGCTGCGCTCGCAAAGAGAGTTTCTGCATCCGCTGGGTCATAAAATTACAAAATAGATACAAAATTGGTTGCAATATTTCTCAAGGCCCAATATTTCATCTGGTAAGGCCTGCGATTCTGCATCGCGGCAAACATTGAGATGGAAGGAGGCCAACATGGCTTTGGACACCGAAAGCGGTATCGCGACCTACGACGCGCCGGAAAAAGACCTCTATGAAATGGGTGAGATCCCTCCGATGGGGTTTGTACCCAAGAAGATGTACGCGTGGGCAATCCGCAAGGAGCGCCATGGCGAGCCGGACACGGCCATGCAGCTGGAAGTGGTCGATGTGCCCAAGCTGGACAGCCACGAGGTGCTGGTTCTGGTGATGGCGGCAGGTGTGAATTATAACGGCGTTTGGGCGTCGTTGGGCAAACCGATCAGCCCGTTTGACGGTCACGGTCAACCGTTCCATATCGCGGGTTCGGATGCTTCGGGCATCGTCTGGGCCGTGGGCGACAAAGTGCGCCGCTGGAAAGTGGGTGATGAGGTCGTGATCCATTGCAATCAGGATGACGGCGACGACGAAGCCTGCAATGGCGGCGATCCGATGTACTCCGACAGCCAGCGTATCTGGGGCTATGAGACACCGGACGGGTCTTTTGCCCAGTTCACCAATGTCCAAGCGCAGCAGTTGATGCCGCGCCCGAAGCACCTGACCTGGGAAGAAAGCGCCTGCTATACGCTGACACTGGCCACCGCCTACCGGATGCTTTTCGGTCACGAGCCGCATGATCTGAAACCCGGTCAGAACGTTTTGGTTTGGGGCGCTTCGGGTGGTCTGGGGTCTTATGCGATCCAGTTGATCAATACGGCGGGCGCAAATGCTATCGGTGTGATCTCGGATGAAAGCAAGCGTGATTTCGTGATGGGTCTGGGCGCAAAGGGCGTTCTGAATCGCAAAGATTTCAACTGCTGGGGTCAGCTGCCTACCGTCAACACGCCGGAATATGCCGAGTGGTTCAAAGAGGCCCGCAAATTCGGCAAGGCCATTTGGGACATCACCGGTAAGGGTGTGAATGTCGACATGGTGTTCGAACACCCCGGCGAAAGCACCTTCCCTGTCTCGACCTTCGTTGTGAAAAAGGGCGGTATGGTCGTGATCTGCGCCGGAACAACCGGCTATAACCTGACCTTCGACGTGCGTTACATGTGGATGCACCAGAAGCGCCTGCAAGGTTCGCACTTCGCGCACCTGAAACAGGCGTCCGCTGCAAACCAGTTGATGGTCGAACGTCGTCTGGACCCTTGCATGTCTGAAGTCTTTGCGTGGAACGAGCTGCCCGAAGCCCACATGAAAATGATGCGCAACGAACATAAACCGGGCAACATGTCGGTTCTGGTTCAGGCACCGCGCACTGGCATGCGGACTCTGGAAGAGGTTCTGGACGCACGCGGATAACCGACCTGCTCTATCAGAAATCGCGCCCGCGAATCGTTAGTCAGGTTCGCGGGCGCGCTGCGTTTTATGCGCAGGTGATCCTTTTCAACGACTTGCAGAACCCAGCCCCGCTATTTTTGGGGAGTAGAAACCAGTGAATAGCCTAAAAAACACTGCACATGTTATGGTTGTGTTAACCCTTCGTTAACCGTTTCGGAGCGACTCTAGATGGCGAAAAATGAGTGGATACTGGACGTTTTGTCGGATCTCAACGCCTTTGCGGTTGAGAACGGTTTGACCGCCCTTGCCGAGCAGTTGGATGACACCAAGCTGATCGCAGCGGCCGAGATTGCGTCCTTGAAGGATGAGGCTCGGACGCCCGCGAATGGGAACAGATCTGGATATGGCTCAGGTCCTGGAGGACTTGGAAAACACCAGCACGCTTGATGAATTGGGTGCGGTCGCCCTTGGATTACGCGACCGATTGCACATCGAGCATCTGATCTATCATTGGGTCGACGGGGCCGGGGACCAGTACGGGTATACGACCTATCCCGACGCCTGGGCCGAAAGATATCTCGAGCGGAATTACCACCGTATTGACCCCGTCATCCTGGGATGCTTTCAGCGCTTTCATCCTGTGGATTGGAAATCTCTGGACTGGTCCGGCAAGGTGGCGAAGAATTTCCTACAGGACGCGTTGGAGCACGGGGTAGGCAACCAGGGCTATTCGATCCCGATCCGGGGCCCGAACGGCCAGTTTGCGCTGTTCACCGTAAACCACACCTGCGACGATGCCAGTTGGAAAGCTTTCATCGATACCCATGGGCGTGAGCTGATCCTGATTGCGCATTATTTCAATCGAAAGGCGCTGGAGTTTGAACGCGACCGTCAACCGGATGCGCCGCGCGGGCTGTCCCCACGCGAGGTGGATGCCATGACCCTTCTGGCGCTGGGCTATAGCCGAGCGCAAGTGGCGCATTCCTTGTCTATCTCTGAACACACGCTGCGTGTTTATATCGAAAGCGCCCGCGCCAAGCTTGGGGCGCAGAATACCACCCACGCGATCGCAACGGCGCTCAGTCGGGGATTAATAGTCGTTTAACGACCGCGCGCCCCTCGAACCGGAAATTAACCACGACTTTGTACCCCCTTCGTTCCTGCACAGGACGACAAGGGGAAAAAGTCATGCTGCGCTATTTGTTTGCCGACGAACTTCACAAGTTTCCGGATCTCGCCGACGGAATGTTCCGCGACCGGGCCGATCAATTCAAAACCCGGCTGGGTTGGGACGTGCGTATAAACGAAAAGGGGGAAGAGAGGGATCAGTATGACGATCTGAACCCGCTCTACGTTATCTGGGAAGAAGAGGATGGTAGTCACGGCGGGTCCATGCGTGTGTTGCCTACCACTGGGCGCGTTATGGTGAACGAAGTATTCGGGCATCTGACCGGGGGTGAACCGATCAACAGCCCCCTGATCTGGGAGGTGACACGCTTTTGCCTGTCCCGAACGGCCAGCCCACATACCGCCGGTGCCATTATGCTAAGCGGGGGTGAAATCATGGAAGGGTTCGGCCTGACTCATATCGCGGGTGTGTTTGATGCGCGCATGATTCGGATTTACCGGCTGATAGGGTCGTCTCCGGTCGTTCTTGGCTCGGAAGGGAATGGGCGTGATCAGATTTCCGTCGGGTTGTGTCCTTATTCTTCCGACGATTGCAACCGTGTGGCCGAGCGTGCCGGTATCCCGCGTGAACTGTCACGCCTTTGGTTCAAGACCGCGTTTGGCACCGGTCGGCAGCATCGGTTTGCTCTGTCGGCATAAGCTGTTGAAAACCGGAAACCGCATCTGGTGATGGCGGGCGCGGCCTTGTAGGGTCGCGCCATGTCTACGCCCTTAGTGACCTTCTCGGACGACCAAGCCGCTGCTTATGACAACATCGCCGAGATGTTGAGGTCGGCAGGCGTTGATCTGGATGACGATGCCCTTCTGAAACTGCCGGGCAATGGCAAATCCGGTGTGATGGCGGTGATCGGAAAGGCTGGGTCGGGCAAGACGCTGCTGTTGGCCGAGCTTTACAAGGCGCTGGCTGAAACTGGCGTTCAGATCGTCTCGGGCGATTTTGAAAGCCGCAAGGCGCGGGACAAACGCAGCCTTGCTATTCTAGCGCCCACCAACAAGGCGGCCAGTGTGTTGCGGTTGCGCGGCGTTCCTGCGACCACGATCCACCGTATTCTCTACACGCCGGTCTATGACCCCGAATATGAGCGGATTGCCGAGTGGCTGGCCGGAAACGACGAACGCCCCGAAATCGAAGGGTTGACGGACGAGGCATTGGACCGTGCCGCCGCGTTTTATGAAAACAACAAATCCATTCCGGGTGCTTTGGCTGCTGCTGGGCTGCGCGGGTCGGATTTCATTACTGGCTGGAAACGTCGGGAAGAACCTTTGGATATCGGGTTCGTAGACGAAGCCTCGATGTTGGACGACCGGCAGTTCGAGGACCTGCAGGAGATTTTCCCGACACTGTTGCTGTTTGGCGATCCGGCGCAGTTGGCTCCGGTCAATCAATCGGGCAGCATGGTGTTTGACGGCCTGCCCGAGCCGCGAAAACAAATCCTGCATCGCGTGCATCGTCAGACGGCAGACAACCCCATTCTGGATCTGGCCCATGCGCTGGCGGACCCTGCCATGGGGTTTGAAGATTTCGAGCGTCTGGTTGAACAAACGGCCCGGCAGGATGACCGCGTTCTGTGGGGGCAGCGGGTCGAGGTTGATCTGATGGCCCGCAGCCCGGTTCTGGTGTGGCGCAATGCGACCCGCATTCGTTTGATTCAGGCGTTTCGGCAGGTGCATGGTGCCCCGGATACTGAATTGCTGGAAGGCGAGCCGCTGATCTGTGATGGGATCGAACTGCCCTTGAAGCATCGCAAGAAGCGTCTGGACCTTGAGGCGCGCGGGCTGATCAAAGGGGCGCAGGTTGTTTATCTGGGGCCGGGTCGCAAGCCGGGTTTTTCGCGCCTGCATGTCATGGGGGCCGAAGACCCGCAGGTCAGCGCGGCCTCGATCGTCAAAATCGAAATGCCGGATGAGGAAGAGCCGTTCATCCCCTATGCCGCCCGCATGGGCGCGACTTTTCTGCATGGGGCGGCCGTGACTATCCACAAGGCGCAGGGGTCGCAATGGGACACAGTGCAGGTCTTTGCACCGGATATCTATGCCGCCGCTCGGATGGGCCGGACCGAGGCCGGGCAGCCTTTGTGGAAACGTCTGGCTTATGTGGCGATCACGCGCGCGCAGGAGCGGTTGATCTGGGTCGTGCGCAATCGTCTGGCAAAGCCGACCTATCCGTTACGCATTGATGACTTGCGGGCGGTTCCGGCGGCCTCGCTGACATTGGAGGCGGAAGAGACATGAAGGCGATCATCGTAACCGGCGCAAGCTCGGGCATAGGGCGCGCCACAGCCGAGCTGTTTCTGAACAACGGCTGGACCGTCGGCCTGTTGGCCCGTAGCGCCGAAAAGCTGAATGAAATAGCGCAACAACATTCCAAGGCGATCGCGCTGGCGGCAGATGTGACGGATCCGGTCGCGGTCGCGCGGGCCTTTCGGACGTTTTCGAACCGGGCAGACAGGCTGGATGTCTTGTTCAACAACGCGGGCATCTTTGCCCCCGGTGGTACAATTGATGAGATCGCGTTGGACGACTGGTACCAAAGCGTCAACGTGAACTTGAACGGCATGTTCCTGTGCGCGCGCGAAGCCTTTCGGATCATGCGACACCAGTCGCCGCAAGGCGGCCGGATCATCAACAACGGGTCGATTGCCGCTTATGTCCCCAGGGCGAATTCGGTGCATTATTCGGCGACCAAACACGCGATCACGGGGCTGACACGCAGCCTGTCGCTGGATGGGCGCGACTTTGGCATTGCCTGCGGTCAAATCGACATCGGCAACGCGCGAACGCAGATGGTGCAGGGACTGGTCGACAGCGCCGTTGCTGCGGGGCAGCAGCCGGATCCCACGATGGATGTTGAGGATGCAGCCCGGTCCGTGCTGCACATGGCGTCTTTGCCGCCCGAAGCGAATGTGCAGTTCATGACGGTAATGGCCACGACGATGCCCTATATCGGGCGCGGCTAGATCAGTTTTCGCGCAGCAGGCGGAAGGCCGTGGAGGCGCCCCAACCAGCGGCAATAGCGATGACCAGCGACATAAGCCCGTACCACACCGGTTGTTGGCGGGACATGTTGTAGAGGAACCGCTCTAACCCAACCTTGCGCACGTTAATCGTTGTTTCGAACTCAGAGATCACTTCGCGACCTCGGGTCAGGAAGATTCGCGCGGCATAGTCGCCCTCAGTCAGGTCAGCGGGCATGGCGATCGAGGTTCTGAACAAGGTTTGCTCATCCACCGCCACGGTGTTTTCGCGGATCGAATAGAGGCCTTCATCCTCGCGAATACGCACTACGGCATCCGCAAAATCCTGCGCGCCCTTGATGTGCATCGCGGCTCCGACCGAGCGGATGGCTCGTTCGATCGAGACGCGGTATCTCAGATCCTCGGTATCCGATAGGATTTCCTTCAGTGGCCCGCTTGTGGCCACGGCGTAAAAGCTGGGGGCGAGGTCGACCAGAACGCTGTCGGTGTTGACCCAGATGCCCAGCTTGCGCTCTTTCCGCCGGACAGTTACGGCGCTGGACGGCCCGGCCACGGCGACGATCACCTCAAGCGGAGGGCCGTCCGGGATCGGTGTTTCGCGTTTGACGGCGCCAAAAATCAGTATCTCGGACCCGTCGAAGGTTGCAGTGATTGCAACGCGGTCCTGGCTGAGGCCAAGCACTACGGATTCTTCTTCGGCCAAAGCCGGAGTGGTGCAGAGGGCAAGTAACAGGATCAGCCGTTTCAGCATGATTAATGCCCCCCTTCCGCGCCAAGCGAATACAGCTCGGACGGTTCCAGTAGCAGGTCCAGCGCCAGTTTACCGCACACCACCAAAACCAGCGCGGCCAGCAGAACCCGAAGCTGCTCAGCCGGCATACGCGCGCCAATCACGGTCCCGATCTGCGCCCCGACAACACCGCCCACTAGCAGTAGGACAGCCAGCACGATATCGACCGTGTAGTTCGTGGTTGCGTGCAACATCGTGGTGAAGGCCGTGACGAAGATGATTTGGAACAGCGAGGTCCCAACAACCACCTTTGTCGGCATTCCCAGCAGATAGATCATCGCGGGCACCATGATGAACCCGCCGCCCACGCCCATGATGGCGGACAAAACGCCCACGCACAGGCCGACCAGAACCGGCGGAATAACCGAGATATAAAGGCCGGACGTGCGAAAGCGCATCTTGAACGGCATCGCGTGGACCCAGCCGCGCTGACGGCGCGCTGCGGGCGCGGCCCCGCCTTTTTTAGACTTGCGCAGCGCATTCAGGCTTTCGATAAACATCAGGCTGCCGACTACGCCCAGAAATACGACGTAGCACAGTGTGACCAGCAGATCGACCTGACCGAGGCTTTTGAGGTAGTTGAATACCACCACCCCAAGGGCCGCGCCCATTAAGCCCCCCGTCAGCAAAACAGTCCCCATTTTGAGGTCGACGGTCTTTCGCCTGAAATGAGCCAACACCCCGGAAAAGGACGAGGCGACGATCTGGTTTGCTTCGGTCGCCACTGCGACAGCTGGGGGGATGCCTATGAAGAACAGCAGCGGCGTCATCAGAAACCCGCCACCGACACCGAACATGCCGGATAGAATCCCGACCATGCCCCCGAGTCCCAGCAGCAGAAAGGCGTTGACGGAAACTTCGGCAATGGGAAGGTAAATCTGCATGATAAACTAGTACTTGAGGCCAGATGCGCCGTTCAACGCCGCAAAGCTCGTTTCAACAGAAAATGACGGAAGCCGGTTGTGACCCGCTAAGGCAATCCGCGGAAACCCGGCCACAGTGGGCTTTTTTCCAAGGACAGCTATCACAGGAAACACTCGCATACCTCTTTAGAGCGGGTGCGGCATGTAAAATCAACTCTACATGCCGCTCTGCAGCAAAAAGGACTGAAAGGAATCCTGAAACTGGACCTATCAGCGCTCTTTCACGTAGGGTTCGCCACCCGCGCGGGGCGGTACAGCCTTGCCGACGAACCCGGCCAGAATGACCACGGTCAGGATATAAGGCAGCGCGTCCATGACCTGTACAGGGATGATGACACCGCCAAGGTCGATATTCTGGAACCGCAGCGCAATTGCCTGAAGCAGGCCGAATAGCAGACAGGCACCCATCGCGTGCCAGGGCCGCCACTTGGCAAAGATCAGCGCGGCTAGTGCGATGAACCCGCGACCGGCGGTCATTTCTTTGACGAAGCCGGCTTGCAGGGCGGTCGCCAGATAGGCGCCCGCGATCCCGCACAGAACACCGCAAATGGCCACGGCAGCAAAGCGCAGTCCCACGACCGAGACCCCGGCCGTATCAACGGCGGCCGGGTTTTCGCCCACGGCCCGCAAACGCAGGCCAAAACGGGTGCGGTACAGAATCCACCACGTCAGCGGCACCATCAGGAAAGCGACGTAGACGAGGATCGAGTGCCCTGAAAGTAACTCGGAATATATTGGCCCAATGATAGGCACACTGCTCAACGCGTCGGCAAAGGGGAAGTTGATCGGCTCGAACCGGCCCCCGCCGAAAAGGGACGGGGTTCGCCCGCCCTGCTGGAACCAACTTTGTGCGACCAGAACGGTCATCCCCGAGGCTAGGAAGTTGATGGCCACGCCCGAGATCAGCTGATTGCCCCGGAACGTGATCGAAGCAACGCCATGCAGGGCCGACAGGATCAGTGAAGCCCCGATCCCAGCCAGAAGGCCCAGCCAGACCGAGCCGGTCACAGCGGCCACGGCGGCCGAGAAGAAGGCGGACATGAGCATCTTGCCCTCAAGCCCGATGTCAAAGATGCCCGCGCGTTCCGAATAGAGCCCCGCCAGACAGGCCAGCAGCAGCGGCGTTGCCAGTCGGATGGTCGAATCGAGGACTTGGATTAGAGTTACGAAGGCCTCCATCACTGCGCTCCTTTCCGCAGTCTCAGGAACAGCTTTTCAAGCGGCATCCGTACCATGTTGTCCAATGCTCCGGTGAACAGGATAACAAGCGCCTGAATCACCACGATCAGCTCACGCGGGATCGAGGTCCACAGCGCAAGTTCTGCGCCACCCTGATAAAGGAACCCGAACAAGATCGCGGCAAGGAACACCCCGAACGGGTGCGACCGCCCCATCAGCGCCACGGCGATGCCGATGAACCCTGCGCCCTCGGTCGAGTTCAGGACCAGACGCTCTGCCTCGCCCATGACGTTGTTGATGGCCATCATTCCGGCCAATCCGCCCGAGATCAGCATGGCGACAATGGTTATGCGCACCGGGGAAATCCCGGCATAGACGGCCCCGGTTTCCGAATGGCCGTAGGCGCGGATTTCATAGCCCAGCCGCGTGCGCCAGATCAGCGCCCAGACCGCGACACAGGCCAGCAAGGCCACAAAAAACGAGATATTCGCGGGCGCGCCCCGGAACAGAGCATTCTCGGCGGTTGAGAACATGGACTGGAATGTTGGCAGATGCACCGCTTCGGGGAAGCGTGCGGTTGCCGGGTCTTGCGAGCCCTGCGGGCGCATCACGTTGACCAGCATATAGTTCAGGAAAGCTGCCGCGATGAAGTTGAACATGATCGTGGTGATTACGATGTGGCTGCCGCGCTTGGCTTGCAGGTAGGCGGGAATTGCCGCCCACATGGCACCGAACAGGGCCGATCCGACACAGGCGGCCAGCAGGGCAATGCTCCAGTGTGGCCAGTCGATATAGAGGCACACCATGGCGACGCCCAGACCGCCCAGCATGGCCTGACCTTCACCGCCGATGTTGAACAGGCGCGCGTGGAAGGCCACGGCTACGGCCAGACCGGTGAACATGAAATTGGTCGCGTAATACAGCGTATAGCCCCAGCCATAGGTCGACCCCAGCGCGCCGGTGACCATCAGGTTCACGGCCTCGATAGGGTTTTCTCCGATGGCGAGGATCACCAGCGCCGAGAGGATTGCGGCCAGTACCAGACTGATCAGCGGGATCAGAACGACATCGGCCCATTTGGGCATTTTATCCATGCTTCACGCGGCCTTTCCCGCAACACCGGCCATCAGCAGGCCCAGCTCTTTTTCATCCGTCTCATGGGGCAGGCGTTCGCCCATGATATGTCCGTCAAACATCACCGCAATCCGGTCAGACAGCGAGAAGATCTCTTCCAACTCGACCGAAACCAGCAAGATCGCCTTGCCCTGATCGCGCAGGGCGACGATCTGTTTGTGAATGAACTCGATCGCGCCAATATCCACGCCGCGTGTTGGCTGACCGACGAGCAACAGATCGGGGTTCCGCTCGATCTCGCGCGCTACGACAATTTTTTGTTGGTTCCCGCCCGAGAAGTTCTTGGCCGCAAGCCAGCCATCGGGCGGGCGGACGTCAAACTTTTCCATCTTGGCCTCGGTATCAGCGCGCAGGGCGGCGTTGTCCATGAACAGGCCCCGCTTGTAGGCCGGGTCGCGGTGATAGCCGAAGGCCACGTTCTCCCACGCGTGAAAGTCCATGATCAGGCCTTCGCGCTGGCGGTCCTCGGGTACATGCGCAATCCCTTGCGCTCGGCGTGTCTGACCATCCGAGCCCGCCCCGCTCAGCGCCAAAGGTGCGCCGTTCAGGCGGATCGTGCCTTGACCCGGACGCATCCCGCCCAAAACCTCAAGCAATTCGGACTGGCCATTTCCGGCAACCCCAGCGATCCCCACGATTTCACCCGCGCGGACGGTCAGGTCGATGCCCTTGACCCGCTCAACACCCGCACCATCGGTGACACTCAGATTTTCGATCTCAAGCACGGGTTGGCCCGGTTTTGCGGGCAGTTTATCCACCTGCAACAGCACTTTGCGCCCAACCATAAGCTCGGCCAGTTCCTGCGGGTTGGTATCGGCGGTTTTGACTGTGGCCGTCATCTCACCACGCCGCATGACCGAGACGGTGTCGGTGTTTTCCATGATCTCGCGCAGCTTGTGGGTGATCACGATGATCGTCTTGCCCTCGGACCGCAGCCGGTCGAGGATGCGGAACAGCTGATCGGCCTCGGCCGGGGTCAGAACCCCGGTGGGTTCGTCCAGAATCAGAATTTCGGCCTTGCGATACAGTGCTTTGAGAATTTCGACACGCTGCTGCATGCCCACGCCGATCTCGTCGATACGCTTGTCGGGGTCGACGAACAGCTCGTATTCTTCTTCCAGCGCTTTCAGTTCTTTACGCGCTTTGGACAGCGAGGGGGCCAGCAGCCCTCCGTCCTCGGCGCCCAGAACGATGTTTTCCAGAACGGTGAAGTTTTCCACTAGCTTGAAATGCTGGAACACCATCCCGATGCCCGCTGCAATCGCGGCTTGGCTGTCAGGGATGTCGGTCTTGGTACCGTTAATCCAGATCTCGCCCTTATCGGCCTTGTAAAAGCCGTAGAGGATGCTCATCAGCGTGGACTTGCCCGCGCCGTTTTCACCGATGATCCCATGGATCGTACCGGGAGTGACGCTGATCGAGATGTCTTTGTTGGCCTGAACCGGCCCAAAGGCTTTGGAAATGCCCTTAAGCTCAATGGCGGGGACGCTCATGTCTTGTCCTCAGATTGCCGAAAAGGCCGCATGGCGCGCGGCAGGATAGGAGGCCGGGCGGAGGCTAAAACCCCCGCCCGCGCGATATCAGAACTGCAGTGCGGGGCAGCTGTCGTTCTCGTAATAGCTGGTCACCGTGACATTGCCGTCAATGATGTCCTGACGCGCCTTGTCGACCGCGCCTTTCATCTCGTCCGAGACCAGCGACGCGTTGTTGTCGTCCATGGCAACGCCTACGCCTTCTTCGGCCAGACCCATGGCGAAGACGCCGGTTTCAAGGTTCTCACCCGCTTTCATCGCGTCATAAACGGCGACGTCCACGCGTTTCAGCATCGAAGTCAGTACCTTACCCGGATGCAGGTGGTTCTGGTTGCTGTCCACGCCGATCGACAGAATGCCTTCGTCGGCAGCGGTTTGCAGAACACCCACGCCGGTGCCGCCTGCGGCTGCATAGATCACGTCAGCACCCTGGCTGATCTGCGCCTTGGTCAGCTCCGATCCCTTCACCGGGTCGTTCCATGCGGCCGGAGTGGTGCCGGTCATGTTGGCAACAACTTCGATGTCAGGGTTCACAGCTTTGGCACCCTGGGCATAGCCACAGCCAAAGTGACGGATCAGCGGGATGTCCATGCCACCAATGAAACCAACGGTGCCAGATTCAGACGCCATCGCTGCCATCATGCCAACCAAATACGAGCCCTCATGCTCGGCAAAGCCGATCTGACGCACGTTGGGCGCGTCCAGCCAGTTCACGTCAACTGCGACGAATTTGGTGTCGGGATAGTCGCCCGCAACCGCCGACAGCGGATCTGCCATGGCAAAGCCCATGGTGATGATCGGGTTCAGACCAGCCTCGGCAAAGCGACGCAAAGCCTGCTCGCGCTGGGCTTCGGATTGCAGTTCGATTTCGCGATAGCTGCCGCCGGTTTCATCGGCCCAACGCTGCGCGCCATTATGGGCGGCCTCGTTGAACGATTTGTCAAACTTACCACCCAGGTCGAAGATCAGGGCCGGTTCAGCAAGGGCCGCACCTGCGGTAAGTGCGACGGCTGCGGCGGCGCCCATCAAGGATTTCATCAGGGTCATTTGTTACTCCCGTTGTTATTGTCGGTCGGGGCCAAGATAGCCCCGTTCACCCACTAAGAGCGAGCATATCTGTTGTGATGGCGGGAATTAAGGCCGTTTGCAACAGCCGGGGTCAACTGATTTTTGACCAACTGGTCGAAAAAAATTTGATACGTCGTTCAGGTCAAGTCACATTCCATCACAACGGCGTCAATTTTCTGATTGTTTTCGCGCACATAGTAGCCCCGTCGCAATCCGCAGGGGCGATAGCCGCAGGTTTCATACAGGGAAATTGCCGCAGCATTGTCTTGCGCCACTTCCAGAAAAGCTCGCCTCGCGCCCAAAGTTTTAGCCAAAGCGTGCCATTCTTCCATCCGCGCCCGCGCCAACCCCTGACGCTGCATCTGGGGGCAGGTCGCTATTGTCAGCAGTTCGGCCTCGTCTGCGATGACCTGAATCAGTGCGAAAGAGTGTTCGTTTCCAACCACATGGGTAAAGTGATTCTGTAGAAGGTCGTTGAATTCGGCCTCGGTCCACGGTCGCGACTGCGTGAAGGCCGCCGCGTGGGTGCCGGCCAACGCGCGGGGGGTCATTCGTCCAGCAGGACCGGAGGCAGGTCCTTGGACGGAGCGGCGTCCGCAGCCCGCGCATAAAGCGGGGCCGGAGGGCCGTCATTGCTCTGCCATCTCTGTCGGGTCACATGCGCGATGCCGCGGACCTGCAATTCAGCGTCGTCATTGAAGATCAACGGGCCGAGTGATTCTGCCTGATCAAGCGGGATCAGAGCGGGCGAGTGACCAGCAGGCGCAACATAGACTTGATCGCGGGGAGCGCGAATGGCGGGAACCGCGTCTTCTGCGCCATCGGCAAGCGCATCGAACCCCGAGACTCCGACCGCAGGGATGCCCAAACCCAATACAAGGCCACGTGCGGCGGATATCGATATGCGGATGCCAGTGAAATTGCCAGGGCCGATGCCGACGCCGATGGCCGACAGATCCTGCCATGTGCAGTCTGCCTCAGCTAGCAATTCCTCAAGCAGGGGCATCAGACGTTCGGCCTGGCCACGTGTCATCTGTTCAACGCGGGTTGCGACGATCTGGTCCCCGTCTAACAAAGCGGCCGCGCAATGCGCGGCCGATGTGTCAAACGCCAGAATGATCGGATCAGACGGCAACAGGGCGTACCTCGGTCACTTCGGGGATGTAGTGACGCAGCAGGTTCTCGATCCCCATTTTCAGTGTCAGGGTCGAGGACGGGCAGTTCGCGCAAGCCCCTTGCATGTGCAGATAGACAACGCCGCGGTCAAATCCGTGGAAGGTGATGTCACCACCATCCTGAGCGACCGCAGGGCGCACACGACTGTCCAGCAGGTCCTTGATCTGGTTGACCACCTCGGCGTCTTCGCCGGTATGTTCTGCGTGGCCCGACTCCGTCGTGGCATCTGCCGCCATGACCGGCTGGCCGGATTGGTAGTGCTCCATCACCGCGCCAAGGATAGCGGGTTTGATATGGTCCCACTGCACGTCTTCCGATTTGGTGACGGTTACGAAATCATTGCCAAAGAACACGCCAGTTACACCGCTGACGGTGAAAATCCGGTTGGCCAGAGGTGATTTCTCTGCCGCGTCTGCCGATGGAAAGTCTGCAGTTCCTGCCTCCAGCACGGTCTGGCCGGGCAGGAATTTCAGGGTGGCGGGGTTCGGCGTGGATTCGGTCTGGATGAACATGGCGCGGCTCCGTTTCAGTTGTTCCTGATATGCGGGTCCATGCGCGGGAAGTCAAGATTTGGAACGGTTCTAAATTTCAGCCGCCAACTTTATCGCATCGTCCAGACGGTCATCGCCCCAGAACAACTCATCCCCAACCAGAAAGCTGGGCGCACCGAATAGCCCCTTGGCCTGCGCGGTTTTGGACTGTTCGATCAGGGCCGCCTTGATCGCCGGGTCCTGTGCTTGGTCTATGAAACCCGCAGACAACCCAACCGCGCTCAAGCAACCGGCAAGTACGTCATCGTCGGCGATATTCTGACCGTCCGCAAACTCTGCGGAATAGACCGCCCGCACAAACTTGGCCTTTGGGGCCGCATCCTTGATCGCCAGTGTCAACCGCGCTGCTTTCAAACCGTTCTGAGGAAATATGCCGGGACGCTGGAACGGCAGCCCGCGTTGCGTTGTCAGCCGCTCCATATCACGCCACATGTAGTCACCTTTGGCGGGATAGAGGTTGAAAGGCGAGTCGTTCCAACCTTGCGCAGCAAATATCGGCCCCAGCAGAAAGGGTTGCCAATCGACCTTAACGCCATGGCGACCTGCGGCGTCTTCGATCCGCATCGCGCTGAGGTAGGAATAGGTTGAGGCGAACTCGAACCAGAACTGAATGCTGAGCGTCATGGTTGACCCTTAGGTAATCGCTTCCAGCTTTTCCTTGCTCAGGTCACCCGGAACGATAGTGATCGGAATTGGCAGGCTACCCGAGTTCTTGGTCAGTTGCGTGACCAGCGGGCCGGGCCCTTTCTTTTCGACACCTGCACCCAGAACGAGTACGCCAATCTCGGGGTCGGATTGCACGTGTTCGATGATCTGCGGCACGGGGTCGCCTTCGCGAATGGCCAATTCGGGGTCGACGCCCTGCTTGTCACGCATCCACTTTGCGAAAACCTCATAATGGGCGTGGATACGTTCACGGGCTTCTTCGCGCATCACTTCTGCCACGCCGATCCAGTGGTTGAACTCATCGGGGGGAATGACCGACAGGATCGTCACGCCACCGCCGGTATGCGCCGCGCGCATAGCTGCAAAACGCATTGCGTTCAGACATTCGCGGCTGTCATCCAATACCACCAGGAACTTACGCATGGGTGTCCTCATTCATTTCGGGCGATCATGCCCGACCTGATGCGCGCTGGCAACCGAAGCCTATCGCGAGCTGGCAGCCCAATCCCAATACAACTCGCGCGCACGACGGGCGATAGGCCCGACCTGATATTGCGTATCCTGCAGCGCCGTGACCGGGGTGATTTTGCTCATGTTGCCGGTCATGAAGACCTCATCAGCTTTGTGGAAATCCTCGAAACTCAGGATCGCTTCGTGCACGGTCACACCGTCTGCACGCAGGTTTTCGATATGGCGCGCGCGGGTGATTCCGGCCAGAAAGGTGCCGTTCGGGGTGGGGGTAAGCACCTCGCCATCCCGGACCATAAAGATGTTGGCGGTCGCGGTTTCAGCCACATGTCCCAACGCATCCGCGACCAGCGCGTTTGAGAAACCGTTGGACCGAACCTCTTGCAACATTCGCGCGTTGTTGGGGTAGAGACAGCCTGCCTTGGCGTTCACAACCGCCGACTCCAGAACCGGGCGACGGAAGCGCGTATAGCCCAGTGTCACCGACGCAGATTCGGGCGCCATTGGAATCTCTTCCAGGCAAATCGCGAAGCCCGTACTGTTCTCCAGTGGCACGATCGCCGTGCGGTCGCCGTCGATGCCCCAATACATCGGACGGATATAAACCGCTGCGTCCGGCGCATAACTTTCCAGCCCTTCGCGGATGATCTCGACCATCTGCTCGGTGGTCACAAACGGCGTCAGCATCAAAGCCTCGGCTGAGCGGTTCACGCGGGCACAGTGCGCCTCAAGATCTGGGACCAGACCGTCGAAATAGCGGGCTCCATCGAAGACGGACGACCCCAGCCAAGCGCCGTGATCGGCTGCCCGCATGATGGGCGCATCCCCGTCATGCCACTGACCTTCGAAATACGTGCGAATATTCTTGCCGACTGCCATCACGCCCTCCCAAGCTTTGCGGCAAACCTAGGAAGACGCCGCGGTAACGTCCAGAGCAATCAGCCCTGTTTTGCGCCAACCATGCCCACGATTTCGTAAGTTTGTTGCAGGATCGGGGCGGCAACAGCGCGCGCCTTTTCTGCCCCATTGGCCAGAATCCGGTCAATCTCGTCCTCTTCGCCCATCAGGCGGGCCATCTCGCCCGAAATCGGAGCCAGTTTCGACACGGCCAGTTCGGCCAGCATCGGTTTGAACTCGCCAAACTGCTTGCCGCCAACCTCGGTCAGAACCTGCTCGGCGGTCTGATCGCTGAGCGCCGCGTAGATATTGACCAGATTGCGCGCCTCAGGGCGTTCGGACAGGCCATCCACATCCGAAGGCAGAGCATCGGGGTCGGTCTTGGCCTTGCGGATTTTCTTGGCAATCGTGTCGGCGTCATCGCTCATGTTGATCCGCGTCATATCCGACGGGTCCGAGGACGACATCTTGCGCGACCCGTCCCGCAGGTTCATCACGCGCGGGGCGGGGCCGCCGATGACGGGTTCGGTCACCGGGAAGAACTCGACGCCATAGTCATGGTTGAACTTGATGGCGATGTCGCGGGTCAGTTCCAGATGCTGTTTCTGATCCTCACCCACCGGCACATGCGTCGCGTGATAGGTCAGAATATCCGCCGCCATCAGCGCCGGATAGGCAAACAGACCCAGTGAGGCATTCTGAGCATTCTTGCCGGCCTTATCCTTGAACTGCGTCATCCGCTGCATCCAACCCATCCGGGCGATACAGTTGAAAATCCAGGCCAGTTGCGTGTGCTCGGGCACTTGGCTTTGATTGAACAGGATGGATTTTTCCGGGTCCAGGCCAGCAGCGATAAAGCCTGCGCAAACCTCGCGGGTCTTTTCGCGCAGGCGGGTGGGGTCCTGCCAGACGGTGATCGCGTGCAGATCGACCATGCAATAGATGGTCTCAAAATCGTCGCCCTGCATATCCACGAACCGCTTGAGCGCACCCAGGTAGTTGCCAAGGTGCAGGTTCCCCGACGGCTGGATGCCGGAAAACACGCGCGGTGTGAACTGGGTGTCGGTCATCGAAGGGAACTCCCGTCTGGAAAAATCAGCCCCCGTCGCTTACCCATGAGGCAAAGGGACGTCAACAGCCGCGAAAGGCCAGCCCAATGAGCAGTGAGCATTATACACCCGCCGTGAACCCTTTGCCGCCCGTGGTGGTGGCGCTGGTCTTGTTCATTTTCGGGATCGAGGTGATCTTCATGCTGGGCGCGCGTGGTCTGGTCGGCGGACCAGGAGCGATTGGTTGGCGGCTGGATGCCTTGCAGCACTACGCGTTTTCGCCGGACATTTTCGATTGGATGATGAAAAACGGGCGCTGGCCGTTTGAACACCTGATCCGCTTTGTGACTTACCCGTTTGTCTCGGCCAATTTCACGCAGGCGGTCTTTGTCTGTGTTTTTGTTCTGGCCATGGGCAAGATGGTGGCCGAGGTTTTTGGCAGTGTTGCGATGCTTGTGATCTTTGTTGTCTCGGGCATTGGCGGTGCGCTGGTCTATGCACTGCTCTTGGACCCGCGCTATCCCTTGGTAGGAGGGTTCCCTCCGGTCTACGGCCTGATCGGCGCGTTCACGTGGATCTTGTGGCGCAAGCTGTCGCTCGTCGGTGAGAACCAGTCGCGCGCGTTCAGTCTGATCGCGGTTCTGATGGGCATCCAACTTGTGTTTGGCCTGCTTTTTGGCGGAACGCTGGATTGGGTGGCGGATCTGGGCGGGTTCGCTACAGGCTTTGCTCTGTCATTTGTGGTTGGTCCCGGCGGTTGGACAAGGATCATTGGGGGTATCCGCCGCGATTGATCAGGACCGCCGCAGTGCCTTTTTGAACTCGGTGATTTCAAAGGCGCGCAGAAGGTGGCCCAGCACAAAATACAACGCTGCCGCACCGATGATGAGGGCCAACAGTGCCACATAACGCCAGCCTGGCAGGTGAAATGCCCACCCGAACAGGGAAAGCGCGGCAAAAAGGCCAACGCCCATCCCAAGCGATGCGGCCACGATCCGCCATGCCCGGCGTTTGAACCGGTCATCAAAGCGCGCCTCCTCGCCCATGCGACGAGCGCCCAGCGCCAGCAGTCCGACCATGGCCCACCCGGCGACCGAGGCCGCAATCGCAGGCGCAATCCAGCCCAGCAGCGGATAAAGCCCAAAGGCCAGCCCCGCGTTCACCACCATCGCCACCACCGCATAGCGGAACGGAGATTTTGTGTCCTCGCGCGCGAAGAACAGCGGTTGCAGCAGCTTTTGCAGCATGAAAGCAGGCAGGCCGATACCATAGATCGCCACGGCCAGCGCGGTGGCGGCGGTATCCTCGGCGGTGAATTGGCCACGCTCGAACAGGACCGAAACCAGAGGGATCGGCATGATCACAAAGGCCACGGTTGACGGAAGGGTCAGCAGGAGCGTGAACTCTCCGGCGCGGGAAAAGGCGTTGCGGGCACCGTCTTTGTCACCCGCACGCAGGCGGCGAGACAGGTCAGGCAGCAACACGATTCCCACGGCGATGCCCACCACACCCAAAGGCAGTTGATACAGCCGGTCCGCGGCAAACAACCAACTGACCGCGTTTTCGGTTTTTGAGGCCACAAGCTGCCCCACCACCAGATTGACCTGTGTCACCCCCATCGCCAGCGCGGCGGGAACGGCTATACGGACCATACGCCTCATCTCGGGGCTGAGTTTCGGCAGGCCGGGGCGGATACGGATACCCGCGCGCTCGGTCGCGACCCAGACCAGTGCAAGCTGCGCCACACCGGCCAAGGGGATGATGGCGATCAGCCAGCGTATGACTTCGCCGCCCGACAGGGCTCCGGCGATCATGGCGGTGCAGGCAAAGATGTTCAGCAGAACGGGCGCTGCGGCAGCGGCCGCAAAGCGGCCCGTGGCGTTCAGAACGCCCGAAAACAGTGCTGCCAGTGACATGAACAGGATGTAGGGGAAAACCACGTAACCATAATCCACGGCCAGATCGAACCGGTCGTCGCCATAGAACCCTTCGGCGGTTATCCAGACCAGTGCGGGCATGAACACCATCGCCAGCCCAACCAGCGCTAAAACGGCCACGGCCAGCAGGTTGAAGGCATCCTGTGCGAATCCTTCGGCGTTCTCGTCCCCTTCCAGCCGTTTGGAAAACATCGGCACGAAGGCCGCGTTGAACGCACCTTCGGCAAAGAAGCGGCGGAACATGTTGGGCAGGCGGAAGGCGGCCACAAAGGCGTCCATCACAGGGCCCGGCCCGATAAAAGCCGTCAGCAGGATTTCCCGCAGAAACCCCAATATCCGACTGGCCAGGGTCCAGAACCCGACCGTGAACAGGCCCGAGAACAGCCGGATCTGCTTCATGATTCCGCGCGCTCGGCGCCCTCGGTGATGGCTTTGCGCAGCTTGGCCTCAAGCCCACGCTGCTTGCTTTCGGAGTGGTATTTCAGCCCGAACATATCCTTGACATAGAACGTGTCCACCACCTGCTCGCCATAGGTCGCGATCACCGCGTTGGCGACATAGACATTCGCTGCGGCCAGCGTGCGTGCCAGATCATAGAGCAGACCGGGGCGGTCGCGGGTATCGACCTCGATAATCGTATAGATCTCAGACCCGTCATTGTCGAAGATGATATGTGTCGGCACGTTAAAGGCGCGTTCGCGTTTCTTGATCTTGTCGCGCGATTTCAGCGCGTCGCGCGCCACAACTTCGCCCTTTAGCGTTTTGTGTATCATCTGCGTCAGGCGTGGCAGGCGGCTGGCTTCGAATGGGCGACCATCTGCGTCCTGTATCCAGAATGCATCCGTGACATAACCATCCTTGGTCGTATAGCTGCGCGCGTCGACCACGTTCGCCCCAACCAGCGCCAAGGCCCCCGCAATCCGTGCAAAGATGCCCGGATGGTCGCCCATGGCGAAACAGGCGCGGGTGGCGTCGCGGTCCTCGTCCGGTTGCAGGCGAATCTCCATCGCGCCCGCGTCGCCACTGCGGTCAAGTGCCTGCAGCATCTCCGCGAATTCCACATGGGTCGAGAGGTTGAGCCCCTGCCAATACGGGTCGTAATGCCGCCCGGTCTCGGTCTTGAGGTCGGCCTTGGACCAATCGGCCAATTCGGCGCGTAGGGTCTTTTTCGCCTCAGCCCCGCGATTGGCACGGTTGAGGTCTTCCATCCCGGTCTCAAGCGCGCGTTTGGTTTCCGCGTGCAGTGCGCGCAACAGGGTGGCCTTCCAGTTGTTCCAGGTATCCGGACCGACGCCGCGAATGTCACAGACCGTCAGGACAGTCAGCAGGTCCAGCCGCTTGACCGTCTTCACCGCCTTAGCAAAGTCGCGCACTGTGCGCGGGTCGGAAATATCGCGCTTCTGCGCCATGTCGGACATCAGCAAATGATAGCGCACCAGCCATTCGACCGTTTCCGCGTCAGCCTTGTTCAACCCAAGCCGAGGTGCAATTTTGCGGGCCAACTGTGCGCCGAGGATCGAGTGATCTTCGGGCCGCCCCTTGGCAATATCGTGGATCAGCAGGGCGACATACAGAACCTTGCGGTTCACCCCCTTTTTCAGAATCGAAGAGGCCAGCGGTAGTGACTCGATCAACTCGCCCCGTTCGATCTGGGCGAGGTTCACGATGCACTGGATGGTGTGCTCGTCCACCGTGTAGCTGTGATACATGTTGAACTGCATCATCGCGACGATGTGCTCGAATTCCGGGATAAAGGCCGACAGGACCCCCAACTCGTTCATCCGGCGCAGGGCGCGTTCTGGATTGCCATGTTTAAGCATCAGATCAAGGAAGATGCGCTGGGCTTCCTTGTCCTCGCGCATGTCGTCGTCGATCAGGTTCAGATTGGCTGTTACCAAGCGCATCGCATCCGGGTGAATCAGCATCCCCGTGCGCAACCCTTCTTCGAACAGGCGCAGCAGGTTCAGCTTATCGGCCAGAAACGTCTCGGCGTTGGCCACATCCAGACGTCCATGCACCACCTTGTAACCCGGTTTGGCCTTTGGACGGCGACGGAATATCCGCTCAAGCAGAGGCGCACCCTTCATATGGGTGGCTTCCAACTTAGTCAGGAAGATGCGGGTCAGCTCACCCACCTTCGTCGCTTCGCGGAAATAGCGCTGCATGAACACCTCGACCGCGCGTCGTCCGGCGCGATCCTCGTATCCCATGCGCTCGGCCACCTCGACCTGCATGTCAAAGGTCAGTTGTTCAGTTGCGCGCCCAGTGACCAGATGCAGGTGCGAGCGCACGGCCCACAGGAAATCTTCGGCCTGAACGAATGTGTTGAACTCATCAGGTGTGAACAGGCCAAGTGGCACCAGTTCGGCCACGTCCTGCACGCCATAAATGTACTTGGCGATCCAATAGAGCGATTGCAGATCACGCAGCCCGCCTTTGCCCTCTTTGACATTGGGCTCGACCATATAGCGCTGGCCTTGCTTCTGGTGGCGTTCGTCACGCTCTTGCAGTTTGGCTTCGATAAAGGCCCGTTCGCTGCCTTTGAACAGCTCATCCCGCAAGCGGGTGTTCAGTTCATCTGACAATGTTGTTTCACCAGCCAGATAGCGCTGTTCCAGCATCGCCGTTCGGATGGTGAAATCCTCGGCCCCCAGCCGCAGGCAATCCTTGATCGTGCGCGAGGAATGCCCGACCTTCAGCCGCAGATCCCACAGGATATACAGCATGGATTCGATAACACTCTCGGCCCAGGCGGTGATCTTGTAGGGGGTCAGAAACAGCAGATCGACATCCGATGACGGGGCCATTTCACCCCGGCCATAGCCGCCCACTGCCAGAACCGCGATCCTTTCGCCCTGCGTTGGCGTCGCCAGAGGGTGCAGATCTTGGCTGGCCACCTGCATCGCCGTACAGACCAGCCCATCGGTCAGATAGGTGTAGGAATGGGTTAACGGGCGCGCGTCGAACGGACGCTGGGCAAAGGCGTCGGCAATGGCCTGACGCCCAGCCTTTTGCGCAGCACGCAGGACGCGCACAGTCTCGGATCGCCGTGCGCTGTTGTCTGCGGTGTTTTCAAAGGCCTCCGAAAGATCGGCCATGACGGCGGCACTGTCGAAAATATCTTCGGCCGAGCAAATCAGCTCACCCTTGGGGGTCAGCGTCAGGGCCGGTCGATCAGAAACCGGCGCCAGAGAAGCTTTGTGGGGCAGGGTCAATCACTACTACCTGTTTATTCTGGATCGTGGCGACTGCCAGACCGCGTTCATTGGTGCCATCGGGGCGCAGGCGGAAGATGCCGCCGACACCTTGGAAACCGGCATTCTGGGTCAGGGCAGAAGCCGTCAGCGCGTCTGCTTTCCCCTGACTGACCAGAGCGCCGATCGCGGCAATACCGTCATAGGCCAACCCGCTGATCGGATGAGGCGCTTCGCCATAGGTGTTGTTATAACGCTGGCGGTAGGCTTGCGCCTTGGCAGGGTCGGGCAATGCGAACCAGCCCCCCTGCACACCCGGCAGCTCTAGTGTTTGTGCCGGGATGTCCCAGCGGGTCAGGCCAATATATTGCGTTATGGTCGGTGACACGCCTGCTTCGGGCAAAAGCTGCGACAGCAGCGGCAGAGCCCCCGCCGTAGTCGCTGTCAGGATGATCGAATCCGCGCCTGCGGCATCGACGGTTGCTTTGATCGTCGGCACCGAGTTGATCACGCCCTGTTGTGACCGGTCATAGCCGACCGTGCCCGCATTATTCACCCGGCTGGTGCTCAGCGCGCGGGCAATTGCGGATTGGCCCAACTGGCCCGCGGCATCGTTGGAATGTACGATGACCATTCCGTTCTTGCCTTGCGATCCAGCGAAATTGACCAGCCTGTTGGCCGTGTTGTCAAAAGTCGGACCCAGAACAAAAACATTGCCACCTGCAATGCTTGTGTTGTTTGAGAAGGAGAGGACATTGACGTTGTTGTTCAAAACCGCCAGACCGGCCGAGTTTGCGGCCTGCGCATAAACCGGCCCCAGGATGATTTTGGCCCCCTCGGCAACCGCACGTTGCGCCGCAGCCGAGGCTGTGCCCGAGTTGCCTTGCGTGTCATAGACCCTCAGATCAATTTGCACATTCTGCAAGTCCGCCATGGCCAGGCGGGCCGCGTTCTCCAGGCTACGGGCCAGCGCTGCGTCACCCGAATTCGCTGAACCTGCTGGAACCAGCAGGGCCACGGGAACGGGTTTGGACGTGTTGATCGAGGGGCCACCACCGGTTCCGCCGGGGACGCAGGCGGTCAAAAGCGCCGCGGTTGCCAATGCGATGGCGGATTTCGCCAGTTTGCGAACGGGCTTGCAAACGCTAAACATCTAAAAGAAAACTCCCTGTCCCAGCGGCTTGATGCTCCGCCATTCTGTTAGGCCGCGATAATAAACGTCACGCTGTGAGGGTCCAGCTTTGAATCACCAAAAAGTCAGATTGGGCGCGGGCCTGTATTTTGTTGCCACTCCGATCGGCACGGCGCGCGACATTACGCTCAGGGCACTGGACGTGTTGGCCTCGGCAGATGTGATCGCGGCTGAAGACACCCGCAGCCTGCGCCGGTTGATGGAGATACACGGTGTTCCGCTGGAAGGCCGTCGTATTCTGGCCTATCACGATCACAGCGGCGCTGGCGCGCAACAGAAAATTCTGCAAGCTCTGGCGGATGGCAGCTCGGTGGCCTACGCGTCCGAAGCCGGGATGCCTTTGATTGCCGATCCGGGCTATGACCTTGGCCGCCAGGCGGCCGAAGCGGGGCACACCGTCACCTGCGCCCCAGGTCCCTCGGCGGCTTTGATGGCGCTGACGCTTGCTGGCCTGCCCACGGATGCCTTCTTTTTCACTGGATTCCTGCCCAACACATCGAACGCGCGAAAGTCAAGGATCGAGGCGCTGCGCGATGTGCCGGGCACACTGATCTTCTACGAATCACCCAAGCGCGTTGCGGCCTGCCTGTCGGACTTGGCCGCAATGTTGGGTGACACAAGACAAGCGGCAATGTGCCGGGAACTGACCAAGAAATTCGAGGAAGTGAAACGCGGAACTCTGGCCGAGTTGGCTGCTGATTTAAGCGGACAGACTGTCAAAGGCGAAATTGTCCTGCTTGTGGATCGCGGGCATTCGGAAACTGTTAACGAATTGGACGTAGAACAGGCTTTGAAGGAAGCCTTGGAAACCCATTCGGTTCGGGATGCGGCAGATCTGGTGTCGGATATGTTCAAACTGCCCCGTCGCCCGATCTATCAAAAGGCTCTGAAGCTAGGAAAGAGATGACATGTCCGCACGCGCTGTTCGAAGTTCAGTTTCTTATCAGGCAGGCCAATCCGCTGAATTGCAGGTGGCTACGGACTATGAACGTCGCGGCTATTCCATCGCACATCGCCGCTGGCGCGGGGCCGGAGGGGAGATTGACCTGATCGCGCGGGATGGTGACTGCCTTGTGTTCATTGAAGTTAAGAAAAGCAGCAGTTTTGACCGAGCTGCGGCACGGATCAACCAGCGTCAGATGAAACGGATCTGCGCCTCTGCTTCACAGTTTTTGGAAAATGAACCCGCAGGACAACTGACGAATGTGCGCTTTGACGCAGCGCTGGTGGATGCAACTGGCGCAGTCAAAATCGTTGAAAACGCCTTTGGGCAAGTCTGACCCCCATTGAACCCTCGGGCTCGCTGGGCCATGTATCTGGCGTGAAACTGAGGGACACGCCATGAAAATCGCCTTTCAGATGGACCCAATCGGGGCCGTGGATATCAATGCAGACAGCTCATTCCGACTGGCCGAAGAGGCGCAGGCACGTGGGCATTCGCTGTTTTTCTACGGACCGGATCAGTTGGCGTATCAGGAAGGGCGCATAAAAGCACGCGGCCATGACATGACGGTGCAGCGTGTGGCAGGAAACCCGGCTGAACTGGGGCCTGAGCGTGAGGTTGATCTGGCCGATTTCGATGTGGTCTGGCTGCGGCAGGATCCACCGTTCGATATGCACTACATCACCTCGACGCATTTGTTAGACCGTTTGAAGGGCAAGGCGCTGGTGGTCAATGATCCGTTTTGGGTGCGCAATTACCCCGAAAAGCTGCTGGTGCTGGATTTCCCCGATCTGACGCCACCGACAACGATTGCGCGCGATCTGCAGACAATCAAAGCTTTCAAGGAAAAGCATGGCGATATCATCCTCAAGCCGCTTTATGGCAATGGTGGTGCGGGCGTGTTCCGGCTGGATGCCAACGACCGCAACCTGACTTCGTTGCATGAGTTGTTCACCGGTTTCTCGCGCGAGCCGCTGATTGTTCAGAAGTTCCTGCCCGATGTAAGCAACGGCGACAAACGTGTGATCCTTGTGGATGGTGAGCCGGTTGGCGCAATCAATCGCGTGCCAGCCAAGGGCGAGACGCGGTCGAACATGCATGTGGGCGGTCGCCCTGAAAAGATTGGCCTGTCCGACCGGGATTTGGAGATTTGCGCCGCCATTGGTCCTTTGCTGAAGGAAAAAGGCCAGATTTTCGTCGGCATCGACGTGATCGGAGATTACCTGACCGAGATCAACGTGACCTCGCCCACCGGCATTCAGGAGCTGGAACGGTTCGACGGTGTCAACATCGCTGAAAAAATCTGGCAGGCGATTGAAGCCAAGGTTTAAGACGCCGCCCGGGCGCTGATACGAAAGCTCAGCGCCTCGGCCACATGGGGGCGGCGGATATCCCGCGCGCCCTCAAGATCGGCAATGGTGCGCGCGACCCGCAGGATGCGGTGATAGGCGCGCGCCGACAGGCCGAACCGTTCGGCGGCTTTCAGCAACAGCTCTTTGCCTTCGGCGTCGGGGGCGGCGATTTCCTCCAGCAGCTTACCCTCCATATCCGCGTTCTGGCGGGGCTCCATGCCCTCGAACCGCTGAGCCTGCACGGCGCGTGCGGCTTCGACCCGTGCGGCAACGGTGGCGGAGCTGTCCCCAGAAGGCGGCAGGTCCAAATCGGTGAACCCGACCGGAGGCACCTCGATCCGCAAGTCGAACCGATCCATCAGCGGGCCAGAGATGCGGCCCAGATAATCCTCGCCACAGACCGGCGCGCGGGAACAGGCGCGGGCAGGGTCGGTCAGGTAGCCGCATTTGCAGGGGTTGCCGGCGGCCACCAGCATGAAGCGGCAGGGGTATTTCACATGGGCATTGGCGCGGGCCACCATGACCTCGCCCGTTTCAATCGGTTGGCGCAGGGTTTCCAGAACGGTGCGTGGAAATTCAGGGAATTCGTCCATGAACAGAACTCCGTTATGAGCCAAGGAAATCTCACCGGGTTTCGCGCCTCGACCACCGCCGACAATCGCAGCCATCGAGGCGGTGTGATGCGGTTCTCGGAATGGGCGGGTGCGGCTGATCCCGCCTTCGTCAAGCAATCCGCAGAGCGACTGGATCATAGAGGTTTCCAGTGCCTCGGATGGGGTCAGAGGCGGCAGAATTCCCGGCAGACGCGCGGCTAGCATCGATTTGCCCGACCCCGGTGTGCCGATCATGATCAGGTGATGCCGCCCGGCAGCGGCGATCTCTAACGCGCGTTTGGCTCGCTCTTGCCCTTTCACGTCGCGCAGGTCGCGGACGCTGGGCGCAAGGCAGACCTCGCCGGGTTGGGCGGCGGATAAAGGGGCCTGACCTGAGAAATGCCGCACCACATCGCCCAGTGATGTGGCCCCGATAACCTGTGTAGCATCGACCCAAGCCGCCTCGGCGCTGGAGGCTTTGGGGCACAGCAGCGCGCGATCTTCGGCGGCGGCGGTCATGGCGGCGGGCAGGGCGCCGACGACGGGTACGAGCGATCCGTCCAATGACAGCTCACCCAGCGAAACCGCGCCTTCGGCAGCATCGGGAGGGATTATTTCCAATGCAGACAGCAGCGCGACGGCGATGGGCAGGTCGAAATGGCTGCCCTCTTTCGGCAGGTCGGCGGGCGAAAGGTTGATGGTGATGCGTTTGGACGGCAGCGCGATGGCCATGGAACTGAGCGCGCTGCGCACCCGGTCGCGGGCCTCGGACACGGCCTTGTCGGGCAGGCCGACGATGGAAAAGGCGGGCAGGCCCGGCGAGACGGCGCATTGCACCTCGACCGGGCGGGCCTCGACCCCTTGGAAAGCGACGGTATGAGAGCGGGCGACCATGAACGACCTTTTGGGTTAACAGGTCGTTGCTGGCACGCAGGCGGTTTAGGAATCGTTAACGCCTGCGACCATGTCAGAGAATTTCGGCCAAGCGCCAGGGTCTGCGGCGGTTTTGTCACGGCAGAACGGGTTGCAGAAGCCCCAGATGCGCCCGTCCAGTTCAAGGAAATCCGTCACAGGGTCGCCGGAATAGGGGCAGGTGGCGTTGACCGAGGGGCCTGCATCAACGGCGCGGGCTGGGAGCGACCCGACTGGCCAGGGTTGTGTTGCCAATCCCAGTGCGTATGGGAAAGGGTCATAGGTCACAGTCAATCCCATCGCGCGCCATTGGCGTGCGGACAGGTCCGACAGCAGAGCTAGGCAATAGGTTCGGTTTGCGTCCGAAACGGGCAGGCCATAGCCGATAATCCGCGCGGCCACGGGTGTGTAGAACACATCCGCAAGGGAATAGTCCCCAAACAGTGGGCCGCTGGCCGCCCCGGATACGCCGCGAGCATGCGCCCAAAGGGTCTCGATCCGATCAAGGTCACGCAGTGTATCGGCCGATGGTTCAAACCCAGTCCAGCAATGGTGCAACTGCATCGGGCATTCGCCGCGCAAGGCGGTGAACCCGGCCACCATCTCGGCGCATAACCAGCGCGCGGTGGCGCGGGCGGCTGGATCTGCAGGCCACAATCGGGCCTCGGGGTGGCGTTCGGCCAGCGTTTCGGCCATGGCGAGGCTTTCGCCCACCACCGTTCCGTCGGGCAGGCGTAAGGCGGGCACCAAACGGGCGGGGGCGAGTGGCTTCATATCCTCGGCCATGGTGCCGGAATAGAGGCCGATCATATGGGCTTTGTAAGGCAGGCCGAACCGTTCTAGCATCAGCCAGCCGCGCATGGACCAGCTGGAAAACAGGCGGTCCCCGATTAACAGATCATAAGTCATGTGGACAGAATGGCGCGGCATGACGCGGCGGTAAATCAGTGATTTGTGCGCAGGTGCATCACGCCAGGTGATTGATCCGCCCGACCGACCAGCGATCCCCGTGATGTGTCAGTTCCGTGACCGAGAGGTTGTCGATCTTGTGGCTGAACGCCTCTTGCGCGGTCACGTCCAGCGCGCGCTGCACCTGCGTCAAGATCACGCCGAAATGCACCACGACGACCAGATCGTGCCCTGTATGATCGGCCATCAGCCGGTCGATCACGGCATCCACCCGTGCGCGCACCTCGTTCCAGCTTTCGCCATCCGGAGGGCGCACGTCGCCGGGATTGTCCCAATAAGCAAAGGCGAGGTCGGGGTCTTCGGCCTCAATCTCTCGGAACCCACGCAGCTCCCAAGTGCCGAAATTGATCTCGCGCAGGTCGGGGTGGTGGGGCAGGCGGGTGCGTGTCCCCTGAATGGCCGAAGCCGTATCGGCGGCGCGGGACAGGTCGGACGAGATCACAACCGCATCAGACGGCAGATGGTCATGCAAGCGCTGGAGCGCCACTGTGTCGCTGAGGTCAGCGGGCAGGTCGGACCAGCCGACCATGGTTTTCGCATGGGTCGGCCCATGGCGGACAAGGTGCAGCCGGGTCATGGAAGCTGCCCTTTCAAAACCAAGGGCAGGCCCACCGTGACCTGCACCACCAGATCGGCCTGCGCCGCCAGCGCGATGTTCAGCCTTCCCTGCGCCTCGCGGAACCTGCGGGAAAGGGCGTTGTCGGGGACAATGCCCTGGCCCACCTCGTTCGAGACGACGATGACCGGGGCCCGACATCCGGCCAGAGCATCCAAAAGGTCCGCCTGCGCCTGATCCAGATCGTTGTCAGCCAGTAGGTGATTGGTCAGCCACATGCTGGCGCAGTCGATCAGGCAAACTTGGCTTTTGTCCAGCGTGGCCAGCGACGGGCGCAGGTCCAGCGGGGCCTCAATGGTGGTCCAGCCATCGCCCCGCTGGGCGACATGCCGCTTCACCTTTTTGTGCATCTCGTCATCAAACACTTGTGATGTCGCCAGATAAATGCGGCTTTTTTCTGTTGAAACAGTAAGTTGTTCTGCAAATGCAGACTTGCCCGAGGCAGCTCCGCCTATCACAAAGGTTAAATCCGGATACACTATTCTTACCTTCCATGTGATCCACCCGGTTTCGTTCTGCGTATCGACCATAGGTCGGCAAGGCAAGGCCGGGGTGCGCCTGCGAAAAGGGGAGGTTTCCATGGCACTGGATAACGCAAACGATTTTTCGATGTCACGGCAGGCAATGAAGGCCGAATTGCTGGACGCGGAGACCGAATTGAAATTGGCCTATGCGTGGCGTGACCACCGCGATGAAAAGGCGCTGCATCGGTTGATCACCGCATATATGCGGCTGGCGATCTCTATGGCGGCCAAGTTCAAACGCTATGGCGCGCCGATGAATGACTTGATTCAAGAGGCCGGTTTGGGCCTGATGAAAGCCGCCGACAAGTTCGACCCGGACCGGGGTGTGCGGTTCTCGACCTATGCGGTCTGGTGGATCAAAGCTAGCATTCAGGACTATGTGATGCGCAACTGGTCGATGGTGCGCACCGGGTCGACATCGTCGCAGAAGTCGCTGTTTTTCAATATGCGCCGAGTGCAGGCTCGTCTGGAACGTGAAGCCGCGACTGAAGGAATGGAATTGGACAGGCACCAGCTTCATCAGATGATCGCTACCGAAATCGGTGTTCCTCTTCGTGATGTCGAAATGATGGAAGGTCGTTTGTCTGGATCAGATTTTTCGCTGAATGCGGTGCAATCTGCGGATGAGGATGGGCGCGAGTGGATTGACGCGCTGGAGGATGAGCGCGAGCAAGCTGCCGAAACCGTCGAGAACAGCCATGACACCGCACAGTTGCGTGAATGGCTGGTAACTGCCATGCGATCCCTGAACGATCGTGAGCAGTTCATCGTGCGCGAACGCAAATTGCGCGAACCGGCGCGGACATTGGAAAGTCTGGGTCAGGAATTGGGTCTGTCGAAAGAGCGTGTGCGTCAGTTAGAAGCCGCCGCTTTCGTCAAAATGCGCAAGAACCTTGAAGCGCAATCGCGCGAGGTGCAACACTTCATCGCATGAGACAGTTAGCGATTCTGCTGTGTGCGCTTGTAGTTACAGCCGGTGTAGGCCGGGCCGACGGACTGATTCCTGATGATGTTGCCGACGCAATGCGCGCGGCGGACGTGGTGATCCTGGGTGAAATCCACGACAACCCACAACATCACATTGTCCAAAAAGAAGCGTTAGAGATAATCAACCCCTCGGCCGTGGTCTGGGAAATGGTCACTGAAGAGGGCGCGCAACGGCTGGCTCAGAAAGCTGCGACCAACCCCGAGGAATTGGACCGTATCCTGAAATGGGCCGAGATGGGGTGGCCGTCCCTCAGCATGTATTACCCGGTCTTTCAGGCTACCGATGCGCCGGTCTATGGGGCGATGGTTCCCCGTGCGGCGGCGCGCGCTGCAATGGAACGGGGTGCTGCCACGGCGCTGGGCGCGGATGCGGCGCGCTATGGGCTGACCGTGCCTCTTTCGGCTGCGGATCAGGCTGAACGCGAGGCAGATCAACTGGCGGCGCATTGCGATGCGCTCCCGCAAGAGGCGCTGCCTCAGATGGTGGCCATCCAACGTTTGCGCGACGCGGTTCTGACGCGTTCGATCTTGCGTGCCGATGACGAAACAGGCGGGCCGATTGCTGTGATCACTGGTAATGGGCATGCCCGCAAGGATCGCGGGATTCCGACATTCACGTCCCGGCTGCGCCCCGGCCTGAAAGTCTTTGTGTTGGGGCAGTCCGAGGATGGCGCGATCTCAGGCGAGTTTGACGCGGTGATCGACAGCCCTTCGGTCGAACGCGAAGACCCCTGTCTGGCATTCCAGACGCAGAATTAACCGCTGGAACTGTCTGGCCTGCTTGCCTAATGTCAGGGCCGACCGGGACGGGAAGGGCTGAACATGCTGGCATCGAAACGAATTCTGCTGATCATCGGCGGAGGCATCGCAGCCTATAAATCGCTGGATCTCATCCGCCGCCTGCGCGAACGCGGCGCGGCCGTAACCCCGGTTCTGACCCGCGCGGCTGAGGAATTCGTGACCCCTTTGTCCGTGTCTGCCTTGGCCGGAGAGAAGGTCTATCGCGATCTTTTCGATCTGACCGATGAGGCCGAGATGGGCCATATCCAACTCTCCCGCTCTGCCGATCTTGTAGTGGTTGCCCCGGCCACTGCCGATCTGATGGGCAAAATGTCCAGCGGGCTGGCCAACGACATGGCCTCGACCCTGTTGATGGCGACGGACACGCCGGTTCTTTGCGCGCCTGCGATGAATGTACGGATGTGGGATCACCCAGCGACGCAGCGCAATCTGGCGCAATTACAGGCGGATGGTGTCCGCTTTGTTGGCCCGAACGAGGGCGACATGGCCTGTGGCGAATACGGCCCCGGTCGTATGTCCGAGCCGCTTGAAATCGTTGCTGCGGTCGAGGCGCATCTGTGCGGCGGCCCCTTGCAGGGCAAGCGTATTCTGGTCACTTCGGGCCCCACCCATGAACCCATCGATCCGGTGCGCTATATCGCCAACCGGTCCTCGGGCGCGCAAGGAACGGCGGTGGCGAGGGCGCTCGCCGCGCTGGGGGCCGAGGTGGTGTTTGTCACCGGCCCGGCGGATGTGGCTCCGCCCCAAGGCGTAAAGGTGGTTTCGGTCGAGACCGCGCAACAGATGTCGGATGCGGTGGACGCCGCCTTGCCCGTGGATGCGGGCGTGTTTGCGGCGGCTGTGGCGGATTGGCGGGTGGCCAGCGCCTCGGACCGGAAGCTGAAGAAAACCCGCGACGGCCTGCCCGCGCTGGAATTTGCGGAAAACCCCGACATTCTGAAACGCGTCTCGCATCTGGAAACGGGTCGCCCCGCGCTGGTCGTGGGCTTCGCCGCCGAGACCGATAGTGTGATCGAACACGCCACCACGAAGCGCGCGCGTAAGGGGTGCGACTGGATTGTGGCCAATGATGTCAGTCCCGCCACCGGCATCATGGGTGGGTCCGAGAATGCGGTCACGTTGATTTCGGACGCAGGGGCCGAAGAATGGCCACGTATGAGCAAGGACGCTGTGGCCGAGCAGTTGGCGCGCAAGATCGCTGACGCGCTGACCGCGTGAGGGAAAGGAAACAAGATGGTTGCAATTCGCGTGATCCGCGAGGACGGCTCTGACCCCTCAGTACCGTTGCCGTCCTACGAAACCACTGGTGCGGCGGGCGCGGATGTTCGAGCCAACCTACCGGATGGAGCGTCGATAACGCTGGACCCCGGACAGCGCGCCTTGGTTCCCACCGGCCTGCGGATCGAAATCCCGAATGGCTATGAGGTGCAGGTGCGTCCAAGGTCCGGGCTGGCGTTGAAACATGGGATCACGCTACCCAACACGCCGGGTACGATCGACAGCGATTATCGCGGCCCGCTGGGTGTGATCGTGCTGAATGCCGGGCAGGAGGTGTTCGAGATCACCCACGGCGAACGCATTGCGCAGCTTGTCGTGGCCCCGGTCGTTCAGGCCACGTTTGAGTCTACCGATACGCTCAGCGACACCGAACGCGGCGCGGGTGGGTTCGGCTCGACCGGGCGCGGCTGATGCTGTTGGTTTTCATTCTGGCTGCCGGGCTGTGGGGCGTTGGCTATCTGGCTGGCGTGTCGCGCACCGCGCGGATGACATCCGTCGGGGTGTTGCTGTTGGGCGTGATCACGGCGCAGCTGGTTCTACCGGACGGGCACCCCTTGCGTCAGGCGACTGGCGGCTCTGCGGCGATGTGGCTGATCCTGGCTGGTTTCGCGGTTCTGGTTCTGGTTTATGGAAGGGTGCTGAAAGCGTTACGCAACCGCGCGACGCCCGCCACGAAGGAGTCCGCCATGCCATCCGACCAATTCTCTGAAACCGAGCTGGAACGTTATGCCCGCCATATCGTGTTGCGGGAACTGGGTGGGCCGGGTCAGAAAAAGATGAAACAGGCCCGTGTGCTGGTTATCGGTGCCGGGGGGCTGGGCGCGCCAGCGCTGCAATATCTGGCTGCCGCCGGGGTTGGGACCATCGGTGTTATCGACGATGACGAGGTCGAAAATGCCAATCTGCAACGTCAGGTCATACACCGCGACGCGGATATCGGGATGCCCAAGGTTTTCTCGGCGCAGCAGGCCATGCAGGCGCAAAACCCTAATGTGATCGTGCTGCCTTACCACCGCCGTCTGACTGATGAGATCGCGCAGGATTTGTTTGCCGATTTCGATCTGATCCTCGATGGCACTGACAATTTCGACACTCGCTATCTGGCCAACCGCACGGCGGTTGCGCTGGGCAAGCCGCTGATCTCGGGTGCTCTGTCGCAATGGGAAGGGCAGCTGAGCGTCTTTGATCCCGCCCATGATGCCCCTTGCTATCAGTGTATATTCCCAGAGGCTCCGGCCCCAGGGCTGGCGCCTTCCTGCGCCGAGGCTGGCGTGATTGGCCCTCTGCCCGGCGTTGTGGGCTCGATGATGGCGGTGGAGGCGATAAAGGTGATCACCGGAGCTGGGCAGGCTCTGCGCGGTGAGATGCTGATCTATGACGCGCTTTATGGGGAAAGCCGCAAGATCACCCTGTCGCGCCGCGCCGATTGTCCGATTTGCGGTAAGTGAGCGCGCGCACTGGATCATCCCGCCCTGCGTTCCTAGGTTGTGCTCAAAGGAGAGTTTCATGACCAACCCGATCCTGTCCGACTGGACCACACCGTTTGAAATCGCGCCCTTCGACACGATTGCCGACACCGATTTCGCGCCCGCGCTGGATGCGGCCTTGCAGGCGCATAACGCGCAGATCGCCGCCATCGCGGACAACCCCGACGCGCCCAGCTTTGCCAATACGGTTGAGGCGCTTGAGGCTGCGGGTGAGCAATTGGACAAGGTCCTGTCCGTCTTCTTCACTGTGGCCGGGGCTGACAGCAACCCGGCGCGAGAAGAGCTGCAGCGTGACTTCTCGCCCAAACTAGCGGCGCATTTCTCAGGCATTTCGTCGAACAAGGCGTTGTTTCAGCGGGTGGCCGATCTGTGGGCGCGCAAGGATGATCTGGGCCTGACGGACGAACAGGCGCGGGTGTTGATGTTGACCCATCGTGGCTTCGTTCGCGCAGGCGCGGCGCTGACCGGGGATGCAGACGCGCGGATGCAGGAAATCAAGGCGCGGCTGGCCTCGCTGGGTACATCCTTTACCCAGAACCTGCTGGCGGATGAGCGTGAGTGGTTCATGGACCTGTCCGAGGATGATCTGGAAGGTCTACCAGATTTCGTCGTGGATGCGGCCCGCGCTGCCGGGCAGGAAAAGGGTGTAGATGGTCCCGTTGTCACCCTGTCCCGCTCGATCATCGTCCCATTCCTGCAATTCTCGCCCCGCCGCGATCTGCGCGAGGTGGCCTATAAGGCCTGGACTGCGCGTGGCGCGAATGGGGGCAAGACGGATAACCGCGAAAATGCCGCCGAAATCCTCAGCCTTCGCCAAGAGCGCGCCAAGCTTCTGGGCTATGACAATTTCGCGGCCTACAAGCTGGAAACCGAGATGGCCCGCACGCCGGACAAGGTGCGTGACCTGCTGATGCAGGTCTGGGAACCCGCCAAGGCCCGCGCCGATGCGGACGCCGAGATTCTGACGCAGATGATGCAGGCGGATGGGGTCAATGGCCCACTGGCCGCGTGGGATTGGCGCTACTACGCCGAGAAACGCCGCAAGGCCGAGCATGATCTGGATGAGGCGGCGCTGAAACCCTACCTGCAGCTGGACCGGATGATCGAGGCCGCCTTTGCCTGTGCCAACCGCTTGTTCGGGTTGGAGTTCGGGCCGCTGGACGTGCCGCTCTACCACCCCGATTGCCGCGCTTGGGAGGTCACGCGCAATGGTCAGCATATCGCGGTGTTCATCGGGGATTACTTCGCGCGGGGCTCCAAGCGATCCGGCGCGTGGTGCAGCGCGATGCGGTCTCAGGCCAAGTTTCCCAAGGTGCAGGCTCCGGTCGTGATCAATGTCTGCAATTTTGCTAAGGGCGATCCGGCGCTGCTGTCTTATGATGACGCCCGGACGCTATTTCATGAATTCGGCCATGCGCTGCATCAGATGCTGTCGGATGTGACTTATGAAAGCATATCGGGTACGTCTGTCGCGCGTGATTTCGTAGAACTGCCCAGCCAGCTTTACGAACACTGGTTGGAAGTGCCCGAAGTTCTGGCCGAGTTCGCCACCCATGCCGAAACCGGCGCGCCGATGCCGCAAGACATGCTGGACAAGGTGCTTAAGGCCGCCAATTTCGATCAGGGGTTTCAGACGGTCGAATATGTCGCCTCGGCGCTGGTCGATCTGGAGTTCCATGACGGCGCGGCCCCGGTGGACCCGATGGCAAAACAAGCGCAGGTGCTGGACGGTCTTGGGATGCCTCCGGCCATCGGGATGCGCCACGCCACCCCGCATTTCGCGCATGTCTTTGCGGGCGACGGCTATAGCGCGGGCTATTACAGCTATATGTGGTCCGAGGTCATGGACGCCGACGCCTTCGCCGCCTTTGAAGAGGCCGGTGGCGCATTCGATCCCGACCGCGCCAAGGCGCTGGAGGAGAACATCCTGTCCACCGGAGGCTCCCGCGAGGCCGAAGACCTGTATCTGGCCTTCCGGGGCCGGTTGCCGGGGGTCGAGGCGTTGCTGAAAGGGCGCGGGCTAGTAGCCTAAAGCGCGGTCGACGAGGTGCAGGTAGGGTTCACCCGCCTCACCGCGTTGAATGTTTTCAACGATCACCTGCGCGGCTGTCACTGGCCGCGTTTCCGAGGCGATATGCGGCGTGACCGTCACGTTCGGATGCGCCCAATAAGGGTGGTCGATTGGCAAGGGTTCAACCCGGAACACGTCCAGCGTGGCGTGGCCGATTTGTCCGGCGTTCAGCGCATCCAGCAGGGCGCTGTCGTCGATGAGAGGGCCTCGGCCCGGATTGATCAGACATGCGCCCTTAGGCAGCAGGGCGAGAGTTTCCGCGTTCAACAGGTTCTCGGTCGCCGGTGTGTCGGGCAGCAGCAGAACGACGATTTCAGCTGTGGTCAGCGCCGCGCGTAGCCCGTCTTCGCCGTGCAGGCAGGTGACACCGGGGATGTCCTTGGGCGACCGACTCCAGCCCGTGACGTTGAAACCCAATACAGCAAGTGCCCGCGCGGATGCCTCGCCCAACATGCCAAGGCCCAGTATGCAGACGGTGCGTTCAGGGGCCAGCGGTGGGGCCTCGGGTGTCCATGTGCCGTCCTGAACAGTGATATGGCGGTCCATTCCAAGATGGTATCGCAGCGCGTGGCCGACCACCCATTCGGTCATGCCTTGCGTCAGGCCGAAATCCACCATTCTAGCGAGGGGAACGGTTAGGGTCGCGTTATCTGCGATGCTTTCGACCCCGGCCCACAGGCTGAGCACGGCCTTCAGCCGCGAATACGGCGTGAAGTCCAATAGCCCACCGTTTGGCGCATAGACCACGTAATCGACCTGATCCGGGTCCATCTGCGTTCCGATTGCCGCATCCACCCCCGCATTGGTCAAGCCGTCTGACAAGAGGGGTTCATACACGGGCCACAATTCAGGGCGCGCGGAAAACAGGACGTTCACGGGCATCGGAGGCCTTTCAAATCAGCGAGGACGATGGATATGCGCGCTTTGCACAATACCGAAGGCCGCCATCAGGACAAGCATGGCCGAGCCGCCATAGCTGACCATTGGCAGGGGCACACCCACGACCGGGGCCAGTCCCATCACCATCGACATGTTCACCGCGAAGAACAGGAAGAAGTTCAGCGCGATGCCCAGCGTCACCAGCGACGAAAACCGGTCCTTGGTCGACAACGCCGTCACCAGACAGAACACGATGATCAGGCCATAAAGGATCAACAGGGTAATGCCACCGACAAAGCCGAACTCCTCGGCCAATGTGGTGAAGATGAAATCGGTATGTTTTTCCGGCAGGAAGTTCAGCCGCGATTGCGTGCCCTGCATGAAGCCGCGCCCGTTCCAACCACCTGATCCAAGCGCGATTTTGGACTGAGTAATGTGATAGCCCGCGCCCAGCGGGTCGGTGGAGGGGTCTAGAAAGGTATCAATCCGGCGGAATTGGTAGTCCTTAAGCAACTGCCACTCGGTTCCGCGGCTGTTGAAAACGGTTGCGATCAGCCCGACCACGGCGGCGATGACAGCGGCGAAATAGGCCCAGTGGACCCCTGCCAGAAACATCATCCCGCCTCCAGCCGCCAGCAACAGGATCGAGGTGCCAAGGTCGGGTTGTTTCAGCACGAAGAACACGGGGATCAGGATCAGGATCACCGGAAGGATCACCCACAGCGGGCGCGAGGTTTTGTGCGAGGGCAGCCAGTCGTAATAGGCGGCCAGCACCATCACAAGGGCGACCTTCATCACCTCGGACGGTTGCAGGCGCATGAAACCAAGGTCGATCCAGCGCTGTGCGCCCATGCCAATCGTCCCGAACAGCTCGACCACGATCAGCAGGCCAATTGAGCCCAGATAGGCCAGAACCGACATGTTGCGCCAGAACCAGATGGGGACAAGCGCGATGATGAACATCACCGTCAGGCCCAGCCCGAACCGTTCCATCTGCGGTTCGGCCCATGGGGTCCATGACCCGCCTGCGACCGAGAACAGCATCAAGAACCCAGCACTGGCCACGCTGATCAGCAGCAGGGTCAGGGGCCAGTTCATATACAAGAACTTGCGGAACCCCGAGGGCGTGGATTTGACCGTATATTCAAGATAGCTCATGCGCGGTCCTTTTCGGACGGGCGCGCTTTGGGACGGCGATCGCCTTCAAGCTTCTTTTGCAGTTCCTTGATCCGGTCGCGGTCTGCCACCGGATAGGCGTCCAACGGCGGCGTTCCATTATAGAGCGCCTGTAACATGATATCCCTCGCCACAGGGGCTGCGGCTTTCGACCCGCCGCCGCCATGTTCCACCACCACGGCAATCGCGTATTTCGGCTTGTCATAGGGCGCGAAGCTGACAAACAGAGCATGGTCTCGACGCTCCCACGGCAGGTCTTCGTTGCGGATGACGCCGGCGGCACGTTCGGCCTTAGTGATGTTGCGCACCTGGCTGGTGCCGGTTTTGCCCGCCATTCGGAAATCATCGGCTATGATGCGGCTGCGATAAGCTGTACCGCGCCGGTCATTCGATACCGTCCACATCGCCTGCCGAACTTGTTCCAGATTACGCGGGTTGACGTCCAGCGGCTCACCTGCGCCCGAGGGTTGCTCGACCCCGTTCATCGACCGAACAAGACGCGGCGAGACAGATCGCCCGGTCGCAATCCGTGCGGTCATCACGGCCAGTTGCAGCGGCGAGGCCAGCATGAACCCTTGACCGATCGAGGCATTGGCCGTGTCACCCACCAGCCATTCCTGCCCATGCACACGCCGCTTCCAGTCTTGATTGGGCGCCAGCCCGGCGGCCACGGCGGACATCGGTATGTCATGCTTGATGCCCAGCCCAAAAGTCCGTGCCATGTCCGAGATTTTGTCGATCCCCGTGCGCAGGGCCACGTCATAGTAATAGACATCGCAACTGCGTTTGAGCGAGGTTTCCAGATCGACTGTGCCATGCCCGCCGCGTTTCCAGCAATGGAACCGGCGGCTGCCAACCTTCAGGTGGCCAGGGCAATAGACGGTGTTCGATGGTCCGATCACTCCGGCCTCCAACGCGGCCATGGCGGTGATCATCTTGAAGGTCGATCCCGGCGGGTAGGTGCCCTGCACGGTCTTGTTGGCCAGCGGGCGGTAATTGTCCTGCGTCAGGGTCCGGTAATCCGCGACCGAGATGCCGCGCACGAACAGGTTGGGATCAAAACTGGGGGCCGAACTTATCGCCCGGATATCGCCGGTTTCGCAGTCGATCACGACCGCAGCGGCGCTTTCGCCCGCCAGACGTGCCTGCGCGTATTGCTGCAGATCGGCATCGACAGACAGTTGCAGATCGGCCCCGGCGGTACCTTCCTGCCGGTCAAGCTCGCGCATGACGCGGCCAGTGGCGTTGACCTCGACTCGTTTGGCCCCGGCCTTACCCCGCAGGCTGATTTCCTGTTTGGCCTCTAGCCCGACCTTGCCGATCTGGAACCGAGGTATGCGCAGCACGGGTTCGGGGTCTTCGATCTGGCTGAGGTCATAGTCGCTGACCGGGCCGACATAGCCAACGACATGGGCGAAGTCCTCGTATCTGGGATATTGTCGTGTCATGCCGACCTCGGGCGTGACACCGGGCAGGGCGGGGGCGTTGACGGCGACTTTCGAGATATCTTCCCACGTGACCTGATCGGCCAGCGTGACCGGCAGGAACGGGGCCGAGCGGCGCATCTCGGTCTTGGCGCGCTCGATCTCATCATCGGTCAGCGGGATTAGGTCAGACAGTCTGGCGATAACGGCGTCTACGTCGCCCGCATCCTCGCGCACCATCACGATCCGGTAAGAGGGCGAGTTCTGTCCGATGATCTGCCCGTTGCGGTCGTAAATCCGACCGCGTGTCGGTGGGATCAGGCGGATGTTGATGCGGTTTTCTTCGGCCAGCAGGCGGTATTCATCCGCTTGATCCACCTGCATATACCGCATCCGTGCGGCCAGACCGCCAATAAACACGGCCTGCAATCCGCCAAGAACAAAGGCGCGACGGGGCAGTCTTTTATAGGCCAAACCCTGCGATTTCTGTTTGCGTGGCTTCATGGGCGGGCTCCTACTGCGCCGGACTCCGAGGTCGAAACCCGCCGCACGCCGAATCCGCTCTGGCTGAGCAGAACAATCAGCGGATAAACCGCAATCGTCAGAACCACTTGTATCACGACCGGACCCAATGCTGCCTGTTGCACGGACAGAATAGCAAGAATGACGCGGTTGAGGGCAAAAACAGCCGTGATGACGACGGCGGCGCTGGTCCATTCGCCCATGAACCCGGCGTCACGTAGGCCGGGTGCTGCGTTGCGCAGATAGGACGCGCCCATCACAACCAGCGCGGCCAGCAGACCCGGAGGACGTTGCAGCAGCAGATCGGCCAGCAACATCACCACCGCGATCAGAGGGATGGGCACAAACTCGGGACGCCGCAACACCCAGGCGAATGTCAGCGCAATTATCAGATCAGGAAAGGGCCAGCGATCTGGCCGCGCGTTCAGTGGCAGCAGATGAAAAAACAGGATCAGAAGGGCCAGAAACAGATACAAGCCGCGTTTGGCCCAAAGCTGCGAAGTCTGACTATCCATCGCCGACCTCCGATGGGGTCAGGGCCGCTTCGGGGCGTCTGGGGCCGACGACATCGCCGGAATCTTCGATACGTGGAGCCGAATGGAAGCGCAGCACGCGCAAAAATTCCAGTCGCTCGAAATCGGCGGACAGGCGCACACGTAGGCGCCCACCGGGGTCGGCGGCGATCTGTCCGATCAGCAGGCCGCCAGGAAACACCCCGCCATCGCCCGAGGTCACGACCCGATCACCCGGTCGTACAAGCTCGCGGTTTTCCAGGAATTCCACAGCGGGCGAAGGCGTATTGTCGCCGGTGATCAGCGCGGTTTGACCCGAAGGCTGGATCGTCGCCGGAATGGCGCTTGACGCATCAGTCAGCAGAATGACCCGCGCTGTATCGGGGCCGACTCCGGAAATGCGCCCGACGACGCCGATCCCGTCCATCGTGGCCCAGCCATCCATGATGCCGTCCCGTTCGCCCACATTCAGCAACACCGATTGCCTGAAGGGCGAGCCGCTATCGGCCATCACAACCCCGGTAATATAGGTCAAGCGCGGGTCAAGCCGCACATTGTTAAGGTCCAGCAGGCGCGCGTTTTCCTGTTCAAGCTGTAGCGCGGCCTCTTTCCAGGCCCGCATCAGGCGCAATTCGCTGCGCAGCTCCTGGTTCTGTGCGCTCAGCCGCTGATAGCTTTGGAAATCGCGGACAAGGTTTACAACTGCGGTGACTGGCACCATCGCCCATTCCATCGACGGCACCACGCGGTCCACCACCTGCGCGCGAAACCGCTCGACCCGAGGGCTGTCAATGCGCCAGACCAGAAAGATTCCCAGCAAGCAAAGCACCACGATCCCCAACAGCAGGCGGCGCAGAGGGGCCGTGTATTCATCGCGCTGTGATCGGTCGTTTGCCACAGGTTACCTTCCCGTGCTGCTCTTGCCCGAGTTTTCACCCCGAAAGGGTGCGCGCCTTAGCTTTCGTAGTCAATCGCGTGGCGCAGTTGTTTTTCATATTCCAGCGCTTTGCCGGTGCCCAAAGCCACACAATTCAGGCTTTCATCGGCAATCGACACAGCCAGACCAGTCTGTTCGCGCAGGGCAAGGTCCAGATCGCCCAGCAGCGCGCCGCCGCCGGTCAGCATCACGCCCCGGTCCACGATGTCGGCGGCCAGATCGGGCGGTGTGGTTTCCAATGCTGTCATTACCGCCTCGCAAATCTGTTGGACGGGTTCCGACAGAGCCTCGGCGACCTGAGCCTGGCTGATCTCAATCTCTTTGGGTACGCCGTTAAGCAGGTCACGGCCCCGGATATGCATCGACTGGCCACGACCGTCGTCAGGCATCCGGGCAGTGCCGATGGTGGTCTTAATGCGTTCAGCGGTGGATTCGCCCACGAGAAGGTTCTGCTGACGGCGCAGATACGAGATGATCGCCTCATCCATTCGGTCTCCGCCCACGCGGACCGAGCGCGCATAGACGATGTCGCCCAGCGACAGAACCGCAACCTCGGTGGTGCCGCCGCCGATATCAACGACCATGTTGCCGGTCGGGTCGGTGATCGGCATGCCTGCACCAATGGCGGCTGCAATCGGTTCGGCAATCAGGCCCGCGCGGCGCGCACCTGCCGACAGAACCGACTGACGGATCGCACGCTTTTCTACGGGGGTCGCACCGTGTGGGACGCAGACGATGATCTTGGGCTTCGAGAAGGTAGACCGTTTATGCACCTTGCGGATGAAGTGCTTGATCATTTCCTCGGCAGTGTCGAAATCAGCAATCACGCCTTCACGCATCGGACGGATCGCCTCGATCGAACCGGGGGTTCGGCCCAGCATCAGCTTGGCGTCCTCGCCGACGGCCAGCACCTTTTTGACACCGTCCTTGACGTGATAGGCGACAACCGAAGGCTCCGACAGGATCACACCGCGCCCTTTGACATAAACCAGCGTGTTTGCCGTCCCAAGGTCGATGGCCATGTCCGCTGTGAACAAGCCGCCCAGATTGCCAAAGATTCCCATGCTTTTAATGATCCCGTTCGTCAAAATTACCACTGCCCGCGACTCGACGGTTCCGGGACGGATGTCTTATAGGGTGCCATCTCGCCCGGTAAAAGGGCTGATTCCGCGTCAATCAGCACCTTTCCGCCTTATTGATAGGGACTTTAGAAGGCAACATGCTCTCATATCAACATATTTACCATGCTGGAAATCTGGCTGACGTGCAAAAGCACGCTTTGCTGGCGTGGATGCTGGATTATCTGGCGCGCAAGGACAAACCCCTGACCTATGTCGAGACTCATTCGGGGCGGGGTTTGTACAAGCTGGACGCTGCTGAAGCGGTCCGCACCGGCGAGGCCGCTGCAGGAATTGAGCGCGCGCGGCGTGACGGGTGGTTTGGTGCTGATCATCCTTTGTCGAAGGCGTTGTCCAGCGTTCAGGCAACGCACGGGGCGCAGGCATATGCGGGATCGCCCCTGATTGCGGGCAATTTGCTGCGTGATCACGACAGTTTGCATCTGGCTGAAATGCATCCGCAGGAATATGAGGCGCTCTCACTGGCCGTTTCGCGGTTCGGAGCGAAGGTCTACAAGCAGGACGGCTATCCGCTGGCGCATTCATTGCTGCCGCCTACCCCTCGGCGGGGTTTGCTGCTGATCGATCCAAGCTATGAGGTGAAATCGGAATATGACCGCCTGCCGGGGTTCATTTCCAAGGTGCACCGAAAGTGGAATGTTGGGGTCATCGCGTTGTGGTATCCGATCTTGACCGATGGGCGACACAAGCCGATGATTGCGGCGCTGCGGGCGCAAACCCTGCCCAAAGCAGCATGCCACGAGGTGCGCTTTCCAGCCGCGCGCGAGGGGCACCGTATGATCGGGTCGGGAATGTTCATTGTGAACGCACCGTTTGGCATTCAGGACGAGTTTATGCGCCTATCCACCTTGTTTGAGCGGTTGTAGAAAGCCCTCCCGCCCCGATTGCCAGCATCAAAGATGCCGTCAATCGAGTTGGGCCCGGCAGCGCGCCGCAGGCGCGCTGCCGGGCCCAAAACCCAAGAAGGGTCGGCGAAGCCGGGCCGCCGCGGGTGCGGGAGCCTCTGCGCTCTCAGACGATCAGGTCAGGTCCTTGTAGCTGATCTCACGTGCATCCGCGCCCGGACCGGCCTTTTCGCGTCGCATGATCAGGCGGTTCAGCGCGTGGATATAGGCTTTAGCCGAGGCAACGACGGTATCGGTGTTGGCCGATTGACCGGTTGCAATCATGCCATCCTCTTCCAGCCGCACCGAGACTGTGGCCTGGGCGTCTGTGCCTTCGGTCACCGCGTGCACTTGGTACAATTGCAGATGCGCCTTGTTGGGATAGATCGCACGGATTGCCTTGAAGGTCGCATCAACCGGCCCATCGCCGTGTTCTGTGGCGATGATGTCCTTGCCGTCCATCTCAAGTTCGACCGTCGATTCCGCCTGACCGCCTGTGCCGCAAGTCACTTTCATCGACACCAGTTGCAGATAGTCGTCATGCTCATCCATGGTCATCAGCGCGATGAGATCGTCGTCAAAGACTTCTTTCTTGCGGTCGGCCAGATCCTTGAACCGAACAAAGATGTCCTTCAGCTGGTTGTCGCCAACATCAAAGCCTAAGGTTTCCAGCTTGTCACGCAAGGCCGCGCGGCCTGAGTGTTTGCCCAGGGGCAAAGACGTGCCGGACAAACCGATATCTTCAGGGCGCATGATCTCGAAGTTTTCGCGGTTCTTCAGCATCCCGTCCTGATGGATGCCGCTTTCATGCGCAAAGGCGTTCTTGCCGACAATCGCCTTGTTGAACTGCACGTTGAAGCCCGACACCGTCGCCACACGGCGCGAGATATGCATGATCTTGGTGGTGTCGATACCCGTGTGCCACGGCATGATGTCATTGCGGGTGCGCAGTGCCATGACGACCTCTTCCAGCGCGGTGTTGCCCGCGCGTTCCCCCAGACCGTTGATGGTACATTCGATCTGTCGCGCTCCGCCCGCGACGGCGGCCAGCGAGTTTGCAGTCGCCATGCCGAGGTCGTTGTGGCAGTGGGTGGCGAAGATCACCTCATCCGCGCCCGGTACGGTCTCGATCAGGCGCTTGATCAGGTCGGCGCTTTCCACCGGCGCGGTATAACCCACCGTGTCGGGGATGTTGATCGTGGTCGCGCCCGCCTTGATCGCAATCTCGATCACGCGGCACAGGTAATCCCACTCGGTCCGCGTGGCGTCCATCGGTGACCACTGCACGTTGTCGCACAGATTGCGCGCGTGGCTAACCGTTTCGTGGATTTTATCGGCCATCTCGTCCATCGTCAGGTTCGGAATGGCGCGGTGCAGCGGAGAGGTGCCGATGAAGGTGTGAATGCGGTTTTGCCGTGCGTGTTTAACGGCGTCCCAGCAGCGGTCAATGTCTGCGAAATTGGCGCGGGCCAGACCGCAGATGCGGCTGTTTTTCGACCGCTCGGCAATTTCGCTGACGGCCTTGAAATCACCTTCAGAGGCGATGGGGAAGCCTGCTTCGATGATGTCGACGCCCATTTCGTCCAGCAGCTCGGCAATTTCGAGCTTTTCGTTATGGGTCATGGTTGCGCCGGGGCTTTGTTCGCCGTCGCGCAAAGTGGTGTCAAAGATCAAGACGCGGTCTTGGTCGGTCACGTTGGTCATGGGAATCTCTTTCTTCTTCTGTCCTAAAGCCTATGGCGCGCGGGCGTCCTCCTCTGAGCGGGCGCGCCGGATGGCACGCTCAGAGGCGGATTAGGATCAGTAGGCCACGCAGCCACGTACCGCGAAGGGCGGTGTCGGCAACAAGGATATCTGCGTGGTTGATCATGGGATTGAGGTTATACAGTGCGGAACGCGAATGAAAAGACGGAATTTACAGGTCTTACACGCGCAGGGACGTTTTTTGCGATGCGTTGAAGTAAGCGCTTGGGCTGCTAGGTGATCGGCTATGAAAAAAGCACTCATCATTGGCGCGTCGGGCGGGATCGGATCGGCGCTTTGTAGGCGGTTGGAGAAACAATCGGTCGCGGTAACAGGTTTGTCCCGGTCTTCGGTTGGGTTTGACCTGACCAAGCCAGACACCGTCAGTACCGCTCTGGCAGCGCTTGAAGGACCCTATGACCTGATCTTCGTTGCGTCTGGTGCGCTTGAAATCAACGGGGCTGAGCCGGAAAAGACGATCCGCGCTTTGTCAGCCAAGGCGATGATGGATCAGTTTGCCTTGAACGCGGTGGGGCCAGCTTTGGTTTTGGCACAAGCTGCGCGGTTGTTGCCGCGGGACCGGCGGGCCGTCGTGGCGGTGCTGTCGGCGCGGGTCGGGTCGATTGGCGACAACCGTCTGGGCGGGTGGATCAGCTACCGCGCGGCCAAAGCTGCTGTGAATCAGATCGTTCATACCTCGGCGATCGAACTGGCGCGGACACACAAGCAGGCGGTATGCGTTTCGCTGCATCCCGGCACGGTGCGCACTGAGTTCACTCGAAAATACGCAGGACGCCACGCGACCGTTGAACCAGACGAAGCCGCGCAGAATTTGCTGTCAGTGATCGAGGCGCTGGCCCCGGACGATACAGGTGGTTTTTTCGATTGGGCCGGGCAGCCGGTGCCTTGGTGAACCTAGCCGTCCGAAGGCGCGTCGGATGTGGTGTTTTCGGCCGGTGCAGCCTCGGGCTCGGCGGCGGTTTTGCCCGGTAGGACACCGTTTTCCCACACGCCTGATTCTTCTTGGCCGTTGGCATAGCGCATGGTTCCGTCGCCGTGGCGTTTGTTGTCCAGAAAGCCACCCTCATAGACGTCGCCCGTGGCATAGGTGGCGATCCCAGTGCCGCTGATTTTGCCACCCGCCCAATCGCCGGTATAGGTAAACCCACGGGGAGTGGTGATCGATCCGAGCCCTTCGCGGACGCCATCTACGAATTCGCCTTCGTACACGGTTCCATCCGGGAAGCTGGCGCGCCCTTTGCCGTGGCGGGCGCCCTCGATCCAATCGCCCTCGTACGTATAGCCGTTGGCAAAGGTCAGAACGCCGGTGCCATGGCTGAGGCCGTTTTTGAACTCACCCGAATACACGACGCCGTTGGGGTAGGTTGCCTTGCCGGTGCCTTCGAAGATGCCTGCGATCCAGTCGCCCTCGTAGATGATGCCGTCCGGGTAGGTGTGCAGCCCTTTGCCATGGGGCAGGTCGGCGCTGAAGTCACCCACATAGGTGGAACCGTCGGGATAGGTCATCTCGCCAAAGCCTTCGATCTGCCCGTCCTGCCATTCGCCGGTATATTCAAAACCGTCCGTGCCCACGAACCGGCCTTTGCCGTGGCGGCGGTCGTCGGTGTAGTCGCCCTCATAGGTCGCGCCATTGGCGTAGGTGGCCTTGCCCTTGCCCTGACGCCGCCCGTCGACCAGATCGCCTTCGTAGACGTCACCGTTGGCCTGTACCATGCGCCCCTTGCCGGTCATGCGATCCTGCACCCAGTTCCCGGTATAGGTCATGCCGTCGGGCACAGTCAGCGTACCCTGTCCATGGCGCACACCATTGTCGATGTCGCCCTCATAAACGCTGCCTTGGGTCGAGGTGATCTTGGCCTTGCCCTGTTTCGCGCCCTCAACCCAGTCGCCCTCATAGATATATCCGCTGGGGTCGGTCAGAGTTCCTTTGCCGTGGTACTGCGCCTGCTTGAACCCGCCTTCATAACGCGCGCCATTGGCATAGGTGGCAATGCCTTGCCCGTTGATCGTGCCATCAGACCATTCGCCCTCATAGCTGCCACCATCGGGATAGATGATCCGGCCGCGCCCTTCCGGCTGACCCTTTGCAAACGCGCCGTCATAGATTGACCCGTTCGCATAGCGGGCAATACCCCGGCCTTGAATTTCACCTTCGGACCACTCGCCCTCATATTCGAAGCCGTCGGGCAGGCGATAAGTGCCGGTGCCGTGCCGTAGCCCGTTCAGGAAAGTGCCTTCATAGACGCCGCCAACCTCATCATCCGCAATGATGACCTGCCCGTCCTGCGCACTGGCGGGCAAGACCAACAGGGCCATCGCGGTAGCGGCGATTGAGGTGCGGATGACGTTCATAGGGTTTTCCTGCCTGCGGGTGGTTGTTCTACAGCGCAAAACTAAGATACCGCCGGGGGCAGGGCAACGGGTTTTGCCGCATTTGCCTTTTCCTCGCGGTGCGATCTGGTAAATGGCATAGGAACTGACGAGGGCAAGAGGGCACCATGGCCGACCGTTTCCGCATCACTCTGGCGCAACTCAACCCTGTTGTAGGGGATATCGAGGGCAACGCGGCCAAGGCCGTCGCGGCATGGGAACAGGCGCGCGAAGCAGGCGCGGACATGATTGCCTTCCCCGAGATGTTCATCACCGGCTACAATACGCAGGATCTGGTGATGAAGCCCAGCTTTCACCGCGCCGCCATGGCTGCGGTCGAGGCATTGGCCGCCCAATGCGCCGACGGCCCTGCGCTGGCGATCGGCGGGCCATGGGTCGAGGATGACAACCTGTATAACGCCTACCTGATCCTCAAGGGCGGCAAGGTCGGCAGCAAGGTGCTGAAGCATCATTTGCCGAACGAAACGGTCTTTGACGAGGTTCGCCTGTATGATTCCGGCCCGTTGGGCGGACCGTATTCGGTGGGCAATACGCGGATCGGCAGCCCGATTTGCGAGGATGGTTGGCATCCGGATGTCGCGGAAACTCTGGAAGAGACCGGGGCCGAGTTTCTGTTGATTCCCAATGGCTCGCCCTATTTCCGCAACAAATACGACGTGCGCCTCAATCATATGGTGGCGCGCGTGGTCGAGACCGGCCTGCCGCTGATTTACCTCAACATGGTTGGCGGTCAGGACGATCAGGTCTTTGACGGCGGCACGTTTGGCCTGAACCCCGGCGGCGCGCTGGCCTTTCGGATGCCTGTGTTTGACGAGGCCGTTACCCATATCGATCTTGAGCGGGGCGATGAGGGGTGGCGGATCGTTCCGGCCGAGGTCGCGCCTCAGCCAGATGAATGGGAGCAGGACTATCGCGCGATGGTGCAGTCCTTGCGCGACTATATGGGGAAGACCGGGTTCAAAAAGGCGCTGCTTGGTCTGTCAGGTGGGGTTGATTCCGCTTTGGTCGCAGCAATTGCGGTGGATGCGATTGGGTCCGAGAATGTCCGCTGTGTGATGTTGCCGTCAGAATATACCAGTCAGGGTTCATTGGACGATGCAGAGGCCGTCGCCAAGGCACTGGGCGTGCACTATGACTACGTGCCCATCTCGGACAGTCGCGCCGCCGTGACGGACACTTTGGCCCCGTTGTTTGCCGGGCGTGACGCAGACTTGACCGAGGAAAACGTCCAGTCGCGTTTGCGTGGGCTGCTGTTGATGGCGATTTCGAACAAGTTTAGCGAGATGTTGCTGACCACCGGGAACAAATCCGAGGTCGCGGTGGGATATGCCACGATCTATGGCGACATGAATGGCGGGTACAACCCCATCAAGGACCTTTACAAAACCCGTGTCTTTCAGACCTGCCGCTGGCGCAATGAAAACCACCACGACTGGATGATGGGGCCGGAGGGCGAGGTCATTCGGTCCTCGGTCATCGACAAGCCCCCCAGCGCGGAATTGCGGGCGGATCAGAAAGACAGCGACAGCCTGCCGGACTATCCCGAGCTGGATGCAATCCTTGAAATTCTGGTCGACGGCGAAGGCTCGGTCGCGGATTGCGTTGAGGCCGGGTTTGATGCCGCTACTGCGCGCCGGGTTGAGCATCTGATCTATATCAGCGAATACAAGCGGTTCCAGTCAGCCCCCGGAACGCGGCTGACCAGCCGGGCTTTCTGGCTGGATCGCAGGTATCCAATCGTAAATCGCTGGCGCGACCCGTCCTGAGTCGCCTGCCGCTGCGGCGCCTGCAGATCGTATCGTATCTGTAATCAATGCCGCGGCTAGGGTGGCATTGTCTGCAATTCGTCGTGCGATGGGTTGCAAGTTGATCTTTTCTCAAGGGCTTGCTTGAGCGCGCGCCATTTTTCCGACACATTTTTGCTTGATTATCGCCCTAGCTGGGGCAGGTGTGACACATCCGAGATTGGGTGTCTGTGTTAACGATTTGGTATCGCTATGTATGAGGAATATGACAAACCTCTTCATGCTCCGCCGCCGTGGAAGACAATGGCAGACAAGGGGCAGGATCTGAACGAAGCCGAGGTGGATGCCGCCATCGCCGGTATTTTGAGCGCGGCTGAGCCGCCTCTGCCTAAAGTTAAGCCTACCGAGTTGCGCGAAGAACTGGTCGATGTTGACCTGCCCTTGCTCAAAGCTGCGGAGGATGAAGCCGAGACTCCGGTTGTCGGCTTTACCCAGGTTCTGCGTCAGAAATGGGCCGAATTATGCGGTGTGGCTTAGTCTGAATATCCCCGAAAATGGCGTGATTGACACAGGTTGTTTAAATCTGTGATCTGCGCCGAATGTCGTATTGCCTTGGGCCCAATCCCGCGCCTTCATTGCATTTCATAGAATGCAGTATGAGCGGTTGATGCCCGGCCCCAAACCAACCCCCGTTGAACCTGATCTGAAACTTCCCAAAGTGGTAGACGTTGTCGTGATCGGGGGCGGAATCATCGGCGCGGCAACTGCATTGGAGCTGTCCGAACGGGGCGTCTCGGTTCTGTTGTGCGAAAAAGGCCAGATTGCAGGCGAACAGAGTTCGCGCAACTGGGGATGGGTGCGATTGGGGCTGCGTGACCCGCGCGAAATTCCGTTGATGTGCGTGGCGCAAAAGATTTGGGACGGGCTGGACGAGAGGACCGGGCGTAAAACCGGGTTTACGCGATCAGGTATCCTGTTTGGCGCCTCCGGCGCGCGGGATGCGCAAAATCTTGAACGTTGGGCGCGACATGTCGATGGGTTGCAGATTGGCGCTCGGATGGTATCGGGGGCAGAACTGGACGACTTACTGCCCAGTCATCGGACCGATCTGGAGTGTGCCCTGCACATGCCCCGCGACGGCCGGGCCGAGCCGCAATGGGCGGCCCCCGCCATCGCCGAGGCCGCGCGCGACAACGGCGCAGTGTTGATGACCAATTGCGCTGTTCGCAGTGTTGATTTGCAGGGCGGGCGCATTGCGGGTGTTTTCACTGAACGCGGTCGTGTCGCCTGTGATCGCGTGGTGTTGGCCGGTGGCGCATGGTCGCGTTTGTTTGCTGGGAATGCGGGCATTGACTTGCCGCAGCTCAAGGTGCTGAACACGGTGCTGCGCACCTCTCCGGTCGAAGGGCCCGAGGCGGCGTTGTGGTCGGATGACTTCGCCGTGCGCAAGCGTGCTGACGGTGGCTATACGATCGCGTCCGGCCATGAAAACACGGTTGATATCGTGCCCGACAGCTTTCGGTTGGCATGGTGGTTCCTGCCCGCATTCCGGCAGGAGTGGCGATCGCTGCGATTTCGGTGGTCGAAAAGGTGGACCATTGAAGCCAAGCAGGACCGGAAATGGTTGCCTACGGATGTCACTCCGTTCGAACAGTGTCGCGTTCTGGACCCTGAGCCGTCTGGCAAGGTGCTGCGGCGGGCGTGGGCGAACGCGCGAAGGGGCATACCCGCGTTGCGGAACGCCGAGTTGGTGCAAAGCTGGGCAGGGATGATTGATGTTACGCCGGATGCTATCCCAGTAATCTCGGGCGTCGAAGAAATTCCGGGCATATTCATCGCAACCGGTTTTTCCGGCCACGGATTCGGCATCGGTCCCGGAGCGGGACGGTTGATGGCCGATCTGGTCACAGGGCGATCGCCCTGTGTCGATCCGGCCGCCTTCCGCCTGTCCCGTTTTACGGATGGCTCAAAAGTGCGGCCGGACCCAGGATACTAGAGCTTAGCCTGCCATCTGATAGCTGACGGGGACAAAGCGGAACCCGTCGCCGCGGGTCTCGACATAGCCAGCGGCGGGGAAGGGCATGTGGTAGCCGATCATCGGAACCTTGTCGGCGGCGAGCATACCCAGAACATTGCGACGCGCTGCTGTCGCGGCCGCTTTATCCATATCAAAGCGGACCTCCCACTCGGGGTGTGCGAAGGACCAGACATAGTGGTTGGCAAGGTCGGCGGTCAGTACCAGACGCTGGCCGTTGCTTTCCAGGTGATAGACCGTGTGGCCAGGTGTGTGCCCATAGGCGGCGACGGCGGTGATGCCCGAGGTGACTTCTCCACCATCGGTGAGGAAGGTCATCTTTTCGGCCTGTGGGGTCACTTTGGCGGCAACCAGATCACCGACGCGGTTGCCTGCATCCTGTGCAGCCCAGAAGTCATATTCCGGTGCGGCGGTCACGAAGCGCGCATTGGCAAAGGTTGGTGCATCGTCGGTGGTCATGCCGCCGATATGGTCGGGGTGCATGTGGGTGATCACAACAACGTCGATCTGATCGGGGGTGACGCCTGCATCTGCCAGCGCCGCCTGAATACCGCCCTGACCCAGCCCGGTGTCGAACAGAACCAGTTCGGACCCGGTATTGACCAGCGTCGGGGTAAAGAAGAACTGCGCCTTGTCTGCAGGGATGAAGTTGTCGGCGGATACTTTGGCAAATTCTTCATCCGATGCGCCACCGCCGAAGATCTCCTTGGCACCATCGCGGGGCAGGCTGCCATCCAACAGGGTCGTGACCGTGAAATCACCGAGGTGGTACGATTTGGCGATGGTCGAGTTGGCTTTGGTCTCGGTTCCTGCGGCCAAAAGCGGGGTCGCAGCTGCAGCAAAAGGTAGTGTGGCCGCGGCGCCCAAGGCCGCTCTTCGCGTCAAATTGATGGTCATATCTAAGTCTCCCTGTCAGAACGCCAGCTTCAAAGCTAGGCCGGTGCGCGTCTCTTGGTAGGTTATAGACCCAAGATATGGGGTGCGTTGTTGAACAATACGTGTGAATTTTTGTTTAGGTTGTGTGTTGGCCATGTTTGAGTTCCTTGGTGGGCCTTTGCCCACGGCTGGACAAAACGCCCATCCTGTGACAAGAGCCGCGCCAACAGGAGACACCTATGACAACCACCCGTTTCGCCCCGTCGCCCACCGGTTACATCCATGTGGGCAACCTGCGTACCGCCTTGATGAACTATTTGATCGCCCGCAAGGCTGGCGGTACGTTCATCCTGCGCATCGACGACACTGATCCTGAGCGGTCGAAAGAAGAATATGTCGATGCGATCAAACAGGATCTGGAGTGGCTTGGGCTGCAATGGGACCGCGTCGAGCGTCAGTCCGACCGTCTGGATCGCTATGCCGAAGCGGCCGACAAGCTGCGCGAGATGGGTCGTTTTTATGAGGCGTTCGAGACGCCGACCGAACTGGACCTGAAGCGCAAGAAGCAGCTGAACATGGGCAAGCCCCCGGTCTATGACCGCGCTGCGCTGAACCTGTCGGAGGCCGAGAAAGAGGCGCTGCGTGCGGAACGCGGAAACGGTGTGTGGCGTTTCAAGCTGGATCACGAGCGGATCGAGTGGAATGACGGCATTCTGGGCGACATCTCGATTGATGCTTCTTCCGTGTCTGATCCGGTATTGATCCGGGGCGATGGGCAGGTTCTCTATACGATCGCATCCGTGGTGGATGATACCGAGATGGGTGTCACGGACGTGGTGCGTGGCTCGGACCATGTGACCAACACGGCGACCCAGATCCAGATTATTGAAGCGCTGGGCGGCGCTTGCCCGCGCTTTGCGCACCACTCGCTTCTGACCGGCCCGCAAGGTGAGGCGCTGTCGAAACGTTTGGGCACGCTGGCGCTGCGCGATCTGCGCGAGCAGGGGGTTCAGCCGATGGCTCTGCTAAGCCTGATGGCGCGTCTGGGCTCGTCCGATCCGGTGGAATTACGTTCGGACATGGCTGAATTGATAGACGGATTCGACATCGGGCGTTTCGGCGCAGCACCGACCAAATTCGACGTGCAGGACCTATTCCCGCTGACCGCGAAACATCTGCAGTCTCTGCCTCTGGCGGATGTTGCAGATGCGGTTACGGATGCGGGTGTCCCAGCAGATATGGCCGAGCCCTTCTGGGCCATGGCGCGTGAGAACATCACCACTCTGGCTGATCTGCAGGGTTGGTGGGAATTGTGCCGCGATGGGGCAGAGCCGCTGATCGACGAAGACGATCGTGACTTCATCACCGAAGCCGTGGCATTGCTGCCCGAAGGGCCGTTTGATGGCGAGACCTGGGGTGTTTGGACCAAGGCTGTCAAAGAGGCCACAGGCCGGAAGGGCAAGGGATTGTTCATGCCGCTGCGCAAGGCGCTGACAGGGATGGAGCGTGGGCCCGAGATGGCCGCGCTTTTGCCATTGCTTCAGGTGATCCGCGCGCGAGGGTGAAGGAACGCGCCTCTTGACGCAGACCGGGGTTCCACCCGTTTGGAGCTGAAACTGCCTATCGGACAGTTTCCCGGACGCCACTCACCCTGCAGCGGAGGAATTTTTGAACAGAAGAAGGGCCGGGGTTTGACCTCGGCCTTTTGCTATGAGGTATGGACGATGTTCGCAGCCAACTGTTGCAGGCGGGAGTCCACGAATTCAGCCTCGTGCGGTTTCAACTGCTGGTGTCGCGGATAGCGGGGCTCGGCGCGGTCATTCAGGATCGGCGTCTCCCAGCCTTCGGTGGTGGCAAAGAAGCGATCTGCCCCGGCCTCGCCATAGGCGCGCAGATAGCCCTGCACGACAACGTCGATATAGCTGAGTACCAAGGGGTGGTGGTTCGTGGGCTCGGTGTGGCGGCCATGTGGGACGGCATAGACGGCGATGTTGACGTCGTGGGTCAGCGTATGTGACACAGCCTGAGTTGCCGGGATGCGATCATAGGCCCATTCGCGTTCATCCAGCGCCGCCCAGTCGTTTTTCGGGACATGGGCGATCATCCCCTCAATCTCGCAATCGGGGTCGGGGATGGCTGTCAGAAAGGCCACCGGACGCAGGTTGGTGTGTCGCCAGGCGCGCCGCCAGCCTTTGAGTTTCGCAGGGCGGGGATCGGGGAAATCATGGGTGGCAAGGTTCACCAAGCTACCGTAGCCAAAAAAATAGGGGTCTGCCATCTGTGCCGCGTCCTTTTCCGCCGATTGATGTATGTCAAACCGCTTTTTAGCCGGACATGCAATAAGGTCGCATCTTGAAATTTGGGAGGCGATCATGCGCATTACCAAACGGACGAATATCGCGGTGCGCTTGCTGATGTATTGCGCTGCACATCAGGACCGGCTTGTGACCAAATCCGAGATTGCCGAAGTGTGCAATATCTCGGAGAACCATCTAGCGCAGGTGATCAATCAACTGAGTCAGCTGGACTATCTCAGCACACAGCGAGGCCGAAACGGCGGCATGACCCTGGCGCGCCCTGCCGAGCAGATTCGCATCGGGTCGGTGTTTCGTCATGTCGAGGGCAACCTGCCGTTGGCCGAGTGCTTTGCGGATGCGGACAATACCTGCCCCTTGACCGATGCCTGCCGGTTGCGCCTTGCGCTGCAGGATGCGGCCGAGGTTTTCTATGCGTCGCTGGATGACATCACGTTGGATGCTTTGGTTTGTGACAACGACCAGTTGCTGCAAATCTTGCAGCCGGTTGCTTGCGTTCAGTAAGTTCAGTCGCTGGCCCGCAGGATGCGGGCCGGTCGAACCGCCAGCGGGCGCAGTGCAAAGAACAGGCCTGCACCGAGGGTCACGAGGAGTCCGGCGACAATAATTCCCAGCGCCGAACCCCAGATGATGCTGAAATTGGTGTCGAAGATATAGGTCGCCACTGCCCATCCGCCCAATATGCCGGTGAGCAGGGCCACCGCGCCCGCAGCGGCGCCGAGTAGGGCAGCGCGCAGGGCAAAACTCAGCAGGATGCGACCGCGGTCTGCGCCCAGTGTTTTCAGAATCGCTGCTTCATGCCTGCGGGCGGGCTCTCCTGCGGCGGCTGCGCCGATTAGGACAAGGAAGCCGGTCAGCAGCGATACACCTGCGCCATAAGATGTGGCTGCAGCCAACCCTGCCAATAGCCCCGAGATTCGGTCAATGGCGTCGCGGACGCGAATAGCAGTAATGTTGGGAAATTGCTCAGCCAGATCGCGTTGGATTGCGGCTTCGGCGGGCTCTTCGGCATAGACAGTGGCAATAAAGCTGTGCGGGGCTCCGGCAAGGGCCGATGGGTTCATGGACATGATGAACCCAATCCCCGCCGTCGAGAAATCAACCTCGCGCAGTGAGGTCAGTTCAGCGGTGATGTCGCGCCCCAGAATATTGACCGTCAGGGTGTCGCCCAGTTTCAGGCCCATCTCTTGCGCTTCTTCAGCGGCAAAGCTGACTTGCGGGGTGCCGGAATAGTCATCTGCCCACCATTCTCCGGCGGTGACGCGGGTGTTTTGCGGGGGTGCTGTGGAATAGGTTACGCCACGGTCGCCGTCCAGAACCCAGTGGTCCCCGGCGACGTCACGAGCCGGTTGGCCGTTGATCTGCGTGAGGATGCCACGCAGCATCGGTGCGCTTTCGACGCGGGTGACGGCAGGGTCGGTTTCAAGACGTTCGGAAAAGCCGGGCATCTGGTCTTTCTGAATGTCGACGAAGAAATACGAGGGCGCGACGTCGGGCAGATTGCCGGATATTGCGTTGCGCAAGGTACCGTCGATTTGCCCAACGGCGGCCAGAACGGACAGGCCCAGACCCAGCGACAACACAACCGAAGACGCACCCTCGCGCGGGTCGGAAATGGCGGAAAAGGCCCAGCGTAGCGCCGGGTGTCCACGCGCGGGGCGCGCGCCGAAGCGGGCCAGTCTACGAATTGCCATCGCCGCGACCAAGAGAAGAATCAGTGCGCCAACCAGCCCACCGCCCGTCCAGAGCGTCAGGCGGGCAGACCCGCTGAACCACGCCGCCGACGCGATCAGCAGCGCCAGCCCCACCCCGGTGGCAACGATGTAGCGCAGGCGAGGCAGGGCGCGGGCCGATGACAGCGCGTCCCGAAATAGGGTGGCAGCGCGGACCTCTTCGGTGCGGGCCAAGGGCCAGAGGGTAAACAGAAAGGCGGTCAGAACACCATAGAGCGCAGCCTCGGCCAGCGGTTCTGGATACAGCGAAAAGACGGCTGGGATGGGAAGCTGGGCCTCGATCAGCGGGGCGAGCGCCAGCGGTAGCAGCCCGCCCAGAGCAATGCCAAGCAGGACGCCTATACCCGAGAGAATGCCGATCTGGATCAGATAGGTCTGAAAGATCGTTGCGCGGTCTGCGCCCAGTGTGCGCAGTGTTGCGATTGTCTCGGTCTTTTGGGCGAGGAATGCAGATACCGCGGCCGATACGCCGATGCCGCCCACGGCCAGACCCGAAAGCCCGACCAGTACCAGAAAGGCACTGAGACGGGAGACGAATTCGGCGATCCCCGGCGCGCCGTTTCGGGCGTCCGTCCAGCGCATTCCAGTTCCGTCGAACGTTGTGTTTGCCTGCAATGCAAGTTCTGCAAGGTCTGCCGATAGCGGTAGATCCAGCCGGTATTTAGTTGAATACAGGGTGCCCGGTGCCAGCAGGCCAGACGCCTGCAAATCCTGCGTGCGTACCAGAGTACGCGGACCCAGACCGAATCCATCCGCAGCCCCATCCGGTTCATGGATCAGCGCGGCGGTCAGCAGAAACTCTTGCGTGCCCAGAGAAAACCGATCGCCTACAGACAGATCCAACCGGTCGATCAGTGAAGGGTCCATGACAGCCCCGGGCAGATCGTCAGCCCCGTCAAGTGCGGAGGGCAGGGGTATATCGGGGTCCAGCACCGGCGTTCCCACCAGAGGATAGGCCACGTCCACGGCCTTGACCTGCGTCAACGCACGCTCAGGGGTTTCGCCTTGCCGCGCGACGGCCATTGATCGGAAATCGACGACTTCTGAGACGGCAGAGGCCACTTGGCCCATCCAGTTACGCTCGGTTTCCGTGGCAAAGCGATAGGTAAATTCCAATTGGGCGTCGCCACCCAGCAATGCGGCACCCTCTTGGGCTAGTCCGGTCTGGATGGCCTGGCGCACGGACCCGACGGTGGCGATGGCGGCGACACCAAGGGCAAGGCAGGCCAGAAATACGCGGAAGCCACGCAGCCCTCCGCGCAATTCGCGCCGCGCCAGACGTCCGGCAAGGCGCAGGCTCATTCCGCGGCCTCTTGCTGGATATCTTCTGCAATGCGCCCATCGCGCAAGCGGACAACCCGGTCGCATCTGCGCGCAAGGCTGTGACTGTGCGTGACCAGAACCAAAGTTGCGCCGTGACGGTCACGCAGGTCGAACAGCAGATCAACAATCGCGGCCCCGTTGGTTTCATCCAAATTCCCCGTTGGCTCGTCCGCCAGCAGGATCTGCGGGCGCGGGGCCGATGCACGCGCAAGTGCCACGCGCTGCTGCTCACCCCCCGAAAGCTGCGCAGGATAGTGATCGCGCCGATGCGATAGGCCGACCGCATCCAGTTCACTTTCAGCCCGGTCAAACGCGTCCCGATGCCCAGCCAATTCCAGCGGCGTGGCGACATTCTCAAGCGCTGTCATCGTGGGGATCAGGTGGAAGTTCTGGAACACGACGCCCATCGCATCGCGTCGAAACCGGGCGAGGTTGTCTTCGTCCAAATCAGTCAGTTCCCGCCCCAACGCTTCGATCTTGCCGCCAGTCGCACGCTCTAACCCGCCCATCAGCATCAACAATGAAGATTTGCCGGACCCAGACGGGCCAACAAGGCCCAAAGTCTCGCCCTTTTGAACCGATAGAGTTATGCCGTGCAGGATTTCCACCCGTCCGGCATTGCCATTCAGCGACAAAGCCGCATCTTGGAGAGAAAGAACAGGTGTCGTCATAGGTCAATCCACACGGAGGCGTTCTTTTGGGATATGGAGCGGTTCGGATATTGCGCAAGGCTTTGGTGTCTGGCCTGTTTATGGTTTGCGGCTTTGCAGCCACAGCCGAACAGGTCGTGATTGCTGCATTGGGGGATTCGCTGACACAGGGTTACGGGCTGCCCGCCCAGGACGGGTTTGTGCCTCAGCTGGAACGTTGGTTACAGGATCAGGGCGTGGATGTGCGCCTGATCAATGCCGGAGTTTCAGGGGATACCACCGCCGGCGGCGCGGCGCGGGTTCACTGGACGCTGACGCCGGATGTGGATGGCATGATCGTGGCTTTGGGCGGGAACGACTTGTTACGTGGGATCGATCCGGCTGTGTCGCGGGCCAATCTTGAGCAAATCATGCAAGCCGCGCGTGCGTCAGAGGTGGATGTGTTGTTGGTTGGGATGCAGGCACCGGGAAATTACGGGCCCGACTACAAAGCGGCCTTCGATGCGATCTATCCCGAACTGGCCGCTGGGTACCAATCCGGCTATGCACCCAGTTTTTTCGCCGGCCTGACCCGAGACGGCGATCCCGATGCAGCCCGCACATATATGCAACCTGATGGCATCCACCCCAACGCCCAGGGCGTAGCTTTGATCGTCGCCGAAATCGGCCCCTATGTGGTGGAACTGGTCCAAGCAGCGTCGGACTAATCAGATCACAGTCACGACGGTTCCTATCGGCACCCGCGCGTACAGGTCGATCACATGGGCGTTCAACATTCGAATGCAGCCATTCGAGGCGGCGGTTCCGATGGTGCTGGGCTGCGTCGTGCCGTGAATGCGGAAATAAGTGTCTACGCCGTTTTGGAACAAATACAGCGCGCGGGCGCCCAATGGATTGTCGCCACCGCCCGGCTGGACATAGTTGTTATCCTTGAAGCGGGCATAGGTGATGGGCTCGCGCTCGATCATCTCGTCCGTCGGGCGCCAGGTGGGCCACTCTTTCTTGACGTCGATCGTGGCGGTGCCGGTGAATTCCAGCCCGGCCCGACCAACCCCGCAGCCATAGCGGATAGCCTTGCGCGGCTCGGTCACGAAATACAGGTAGAATGAGCGGGGAACGACCAGCAACTGCCCCGGCAGGAATTCTTTCTTGATCCGCACATATTGCGGCGTGGGGTCGTATTCGGCTGTCTTCGTCTTGGCAGACGCCACATGCGGAACAAGGCTTGTCGCGGCAGCGGACGTCAGGAACGTGCGGCGTGTGAACATATCGGGTCTCTTCAATACAACAGGAAAATCATCACCATAGTGTCGGGATGATAGCTGATCCGGTCAAGCGGAGGCGAAGAGTAACTGAAATGTGATGTTGCGCTGAAAACGCAGCGCAGCTTGGCAAAAGGGCAGGGGATACCCCTGCCCTTGGACCGGCTTACGCCAGCTCGATATTGTCGGCGCTTTCGCGACCGTCACGACCCGAGCGCAGCTCGTAGGTGACTTTCTGGTTATCTGCCAGACCGGTCAGGCCCGAGCGTTCGACAGCCGAGATATGAACGAAGATGTCTTTGCCGCCATCTTCGGGTGCGATGAAGCCGTAGCCTTTGGTGGTGTTGAACCATTTAACGGTGCCTGCGGGCATATCCGTATTCTCCTGTTTGGTGCTGCCCACGGATTTGCGGCAGCCTGGCGTCGTAGTCTGGATCGAATGACTGAGCGCCGAAAAAGGAGACAGTAGGTCGAAATAGAAAAACGTTAGCCCTTTGGATATGGCATTGGTGTGGGGATGTGGCAAGGGTGATCGTCTATGTGTACCGCAATCGGTACAAACCGCGACGGGAATGGTTCGAGGGCAACTTCAGGATTGCGAAAAGGTCAAAAAGCACCGTCTGGGACCGGGCGCGTTCGGGCCCAAGCGGTTGAAGCATAAGACGTTTGCGTGGAAATCTTGACTTTCAAATCCCGAAACACACCGGAAAACGTCTGCATTGCAGGCGCTGTTGTCTTATTCTCGACCCGAGACGCCAGTCTTGTCGCTATAATGGTCTAGGCTGGGATAACCTTGCATTTGCTCAGGCCGAAGCGGCGTGTGAGCTTTGCTGCCCTCAGCGCTTTGACAAGACGATCACTGAGGAACAGGCTCCAGTGTAGCTGCGGATCAACCCACAAGTCCGGACCACCCAAGGCGACGTCCGACACAACGAAATCGAAATCAGCAGGCTTCAGACCCCGTGTAATCCAAGTGTCAGGTTTATTCCCCAACGGTTTGACTCTGTTCGATTGCTCCGGAACAAATGCCGTTTTCTGCTCCCCCAATGCCAGTGTAAAATACTCCCCCTCTACCGGCCTCACACGGTCGTGTTGGCAAAGTTTCAATGGGTAAAGCTGCGTCTTCCCAAGGTCCGCTTCCCGAAGAACATCTGCAACCGCGCGGGAAACAACAGGACCGTACGGCCCACTGAAAATATCCGGTTGCGCCTTTAGCTTTTGGTCCCGATAAATTCCAAAAACCATATCTGGAAACGCATCAGGAGGTTGGGCGATCCCTGCGTCGTTGTTTTTTGCAATTGCACCGGCAGTCGGTAAATCGCTCAAAGCCTGATCTGATGTGAACGGCTTCATCAATGTAGAGTCGGACATCATCCGGCTAAACCAAACCCCTGAATCACGCGTCACTTGCTTACCCTTCCCAACAAATACCTTTAAACCTCAGCAGGTTCTTACTCGGAACTTTCAAAAGCAAGCGAATAGGGGCGTCATCGATCGCCCGAGCTAGCGGGTTTGCGCTGGCCTTCCGCTTTGCACCTAAACCGGAAGCTTGGCGACAATATCAGCGTATTTGGGTGATGCTATAAAACACCTTGGCAGTTCTTCGACAATTTCATCAATCGAATCGTAAACATGGCTTGCCGCCGACCTGAGTTCAGTCGGAATCTCTTTGGGCGCGCGCTGTTCACGTTTCGGAAGCTTCATTTTCAGGCCGGTAAATTCCGATATGTCGCTTTGATGATCCCATATCGCATCATAGTGAACACATAAAACGGGGACGTCCTCAAATACGGCCCATTCTTTTATCTGCTTGGCTTGTTGCAGAATATCCCGCTGAAACAGATCGCAGTATTCGCCAGTCGCATGAAGGTGATAAAAATGCTGCCGGATCCATTCTTCCCCATACCGTTCTTTTGCCGAATAGACAGAAAAGGCCGAATCTTTGGTGGAACCGAAGCAAAAGATCACTCTGGTATCGGCTGGCCACTTCAACAACGCCTGCGGGAAATCATGGGTTTTGTAGACGAACGGCGCTTTGAATTCGGCGTCCCTGAGACGAGCAACGAAGGCCGAGCGTTCTGCCGCTGAAGGGTTTCTTTTTCTAAGTGCCTTGCTAAGAGCAAGATAAGTCACGGTACTTCCGGATCGACCGTTGCTTGCGACTATGACGCAATGGTCGCGGTCCGATGTCTTTCCAAACGGTGCAATGCGTCCAATCGCCTGAAACAGCGATTGGAACACACGTTTGAAAGTTCGGGTTCTCACCGGGCGAACTTCTTATGCTTCAAGCGCTTAGGTTCCAGCGCGTCCGGTCCCAGACGGCGCTTTTTGTCCTCTTCGTAATCCTCGAAGTTGCCCTCAAACCACTCCACATGGGCGTCGCCTTCGAAGGCCAGAATATGCGTGCAGATGCGGTCGAGGAAAAAGCGGTCGTGCGAAATCACTACGGCGCAGCCGGCGAAATCGACCAGAGCATCCTCCAGAGCGCGCAGGGTTTCGACGTCCAGATCGTTGGTCGGTTCGTCGAGCAGCAGGACGTTGCCGCCCTCTTTCAGCAGACGCGCCATGTGGACGCGGTTGCGCTCACCACCAGATAGCAGCGAGACCTTCTTCTGCTGGTCACCGCCCTTGAAATTGAAGGACGAGCAATAGGCGCGGGAATTGACCTGCGCGTCACCCAATTGGATGATCTCGGCCCCGCCGGTGATCGCCTCCCACACGGTGTCGTTGTCGGCAAGATCGTCGCGGGACTGATCGACATAGGACAGTTCGACCGTGTCACCCAGCGTGATGGTGCCGCTGTCGGGTTGTTCCTGACCGGTGAGCATCTTGAAGAGCGTCGATTTACCCGCGCCGTTGGGGCCGATAACGCCGACGATGCCGCCGGGGGGCAGGGCAAAGTCCAACCCTTCGATCAGTTGCTTGTCGCCCATGTGTTTCGACAGACCCTCGACCTCGATCACCTTGCCGCCAAGGCGCTGGCCGTTGGGGATAACGATTTGGGCGCGGGTCAGCTTTTCGCGCTCGGACTGTTCAGCCAGTTCGTTATAGGCGTTGATCCGGGCTTTGGATTTGGCCTGACGGGCCTTTTGGCCCTGACGCATCCATTCCAGCTCGCGTTGCAGGGTTTTCTGCTTGGATTTGTCCTCGCGGGCCTCCTGCTCCAGCCGTTTGGCTTTCTGTTCCAGCCATGCGGAGTAGTTGCCCTCGTAGGGAATGCCACGACCACGGTCGAGTTCGAGGATCCATCCCGTAATGTCATCCAGGAAATAGCGGTCGTGGGTGACGATCAGAATGGTGCCCTTGTAGTCGATCAGGTGCTGTTGCAGCCAGGCGATGGTCTCGGCGTCCAGGTGGTTGGTTGGTTCGTCCAGCAGCAGCATGTCGGGCGCTTCCAGCAGCAGCTTGCACAGCGCAACGCGGCGTTTCTCACCCCCCGAAAGGTTGGCGATGTTGGCATCGTCCGGCGGGCAGCGCAGCGCCTCCATCGAGACGTCGATCTGGCTGTCCAGATCCCAGAGGTTCTGGCTGTCGATTTCGTCCTGAAGCTTGGCCATTTCCTCGGCAGTTTCGTCCGAGTAGTTCATGGCCAGTTCATTATAGCGGTCGAGGATCGCCTTCTTTTCCGCCACGCCCAGCATGACGTTTTCGCGCACGGTCAGGGTTTCGTCCAGCTTTGGTTCCTGCGGAAGGTAACCGACTTTGGCACCTTCGGCCGCCCAGGCCTCGCCGGAGAAATCCTTGTCGAGGCCGGCCATGATCTTCATCAGCGTCGACTTACCCGCGCCGTTGACGCCGACAACACCGATTTTCACGCCGGGCAGAAAGCTCAGGTGGATGTTTTCAAAGCACTTCTTGCCACCGGGATAGGTCTTAGAGACACCCTGCATGTGGTAGACATATTGATAGGCGGCCATGTCGCGTCCTCTGGGTCGGGGAAATTGGGTTGATCCGCTTGATATCCAAGCGGGGCGGGCGGGGCAAGCTGGTGGTTTTGTGAATTTTGCATTCGGATGTGCGGCGGTAGTTGTCCGATTGTAGCAAAGGGGGAAGCATGGCGGATTTGGCGGCACTGATTGCAGGATGGGCCAAGCCGGGTCGGCTGGAATGGATTGGTCTGCGACCTGATCGCAGGGCCGAGGTTCAACCGGTCGATGCCGTTATGATCTCTGCCGATGGTTTGGACGGCGACCGCGCCCGTGCGGGCAAGCGAGCGGTGACTTTGATCCAACAAGAACATCTGGCGGCGATTGGCTCTTATCTGGGGCAGGGGCCTGTTACGCCTGAAGTCTTACGGCGCAACGTGGTCGTGTCGGGAATCAATCTGGCTGCGCTTAAAGGACGTGAGGTGCAGGTGGGCGAGGCGATTTTGCGTTTTACCGTGATCTGTGCGCCGTGCAGCCGGATGGAGGAAGCGTTTGGTAAAGGTGGCTATTCCGCCGTGCGCGGCCATGGGGGGTGGTGCGCTGAGGTCGTCAAACCCGGATGGGTTAGGTTGGGTGATGTCGTGCAGCCGGTTGATTGACAAGCCGTCCCAGTTCTGAACATCAGCAGGGTATGGAGCGTTACGCGATACCATATGCGCGGCCCGGTCAGGTGATTGGGCTGTTCGGGGGATCATTTGATCCGCCGCATCAGGGCCATGTGCATGTCACGCGTGAGGCGATGAAGGCCTTTGGGTTGGATCGCGTGTGGTGGCTAGTATCTCCGGGAAATCCGTTGAAGGAGCGCGGGCCTGCACCCATGTCCCAGCGGGTGCAGGCGGCGCGGGATGTGATGCAGCATCCCAGGGTCGAGGTGACGGATATCGAAGCTCTGACGGGGACGCGCGCGACCGCGGATACGTTGGCGGCGCTGCGCAGGTTATACCCGAGGGTCAGGTTCGTGTGGCTCATGGGGGCTGACAATCTGGCGCAGTTTCATCGCTGGAAAGACTGGCGGTTGATCATGGACAGCATCCCGGTGGGCGTGGTCGCGCGGCCGGGAGATCGCATCTCGGCCCGAATGTCACCGGCGGCACGGGTCTATTCCAGCTACAGGATCGACGGGCAGGCGCGGCATTTGCTGGGGCGGGCCGAGGCCCCGGCATGGTGTTTCGTCAACATGCCGATGGTTGACGTCAGTTCAACTGATCTTCGCAATCGCGGCATCTGGGCAAATGGGGTGTTGCCGGAATAACCTTCGTGCGCACATAATCCTTTTTGACTGGTTGTTTGCCTGAACCCTCTGGGATTTTATTGACCCATGGCTGATCGTTTTTCACGACGTGGTTTTCTTGCAAGCCTTGGGGCGGTTGTGGCCCCCGGCATTGCGCTGGCGAATGCGCCCTTGGTTTCGTTGCGGCCTCAGATCCGTGGACCACAGAAAAACGGGGCCGAACGGCTGATCCAATCGGCCGGGCTGCGGGGCGAAGTGGCTTTTGCCGTGGCCGACGTCAAGACCGGTGTCGAGTTAGAGGCGGTGGGCGGAGATCTCGGGTTGCCTCCGGCCAGTGTGGCGAAAGCTCTGACCGCGCTTTATGCGCTGGACGTACTGGGGTCAGACTATCGCTTTGAAACCAAACTGATCGCGAATGGGCCGGTCGAGAATGGCATTCTGAACGGAGATCTTATTCTGGTCGGCGGCGGTGACCCGCTGCTGGATACGGATGCGCTGGCCACAATGGCGGCCAATTTGCGAGAGGCCGGGATCACCGAGGTGCGCGGTGCGTTCAAGGTCTATGACGGGGCGTTGCCCTATGTGTTCAGCATTGACGCCGGTCAGCCGGATCATCTGGGATACAGCCCGGCGCTGAGCGGGATTGCATTGAACTTCAACAGGGTTCACTTTGAATGGAAGCGCGAGGGCACGGATTATACCGTGACGATGGATGCCCGAAGCGCGCGCTACAAGCCAGCTGTAGATGTGGCAACTATGCGGGTCGAAAGCAGGAAAGCCCCGATCTACACCTATGAGCCAAGCGCGCGGCAAGATCGCTGGACCGTTGCCCGCGGGGCGCTGGGCAAAGGTGGCGCCCGGTGGTTGCCGGTACGCAAACCGGCGCTCTACGCCGGGGATGTGTTTCGGACATTGGCGCGGTCGAACGGGATTGTGCTAGACCGCGTGCAGGTCGCGAACCAAGCGCCACAGGGCAGTTTGCTGGTCACGCATTATAGTGACACGCTGGACAATATTTTGCGGGGAATGCTGAAATATTCGACCAATGTGACGGCGGAATTGGTGGGCATGACGGCGTCCAAGGCGCGTGGTGCCGATCTGCACACCCTGCAAGACTCGGCCGACGAAATGAATCGCTGGGCCGCCGAGGCATATGGGGTCAACGGCATTGAGATGGTTGATCATTCGGGGCTGGGGGATGCGTCTCGGGTCGCGCCGGGTGATCTGGTCAAGGCGTTGATCGCAGCGCAGAAAGCCGGAGCGCTGCGGCCTTTATTGAAGAATTTCAGGTTGTTGGACAGTCAGGGAAGACCCGTCAAAGACCACCCGATCAAGGTGGACGCCAAGACAGGGACGTTGAATTTCGTCTCGGGTTTGGGAGGATTCATCACCACGCCGGACGGGTCCGAGTTGGCCTTTGCTATCTTCACAGCAGATGTCGACCACCGGGCCACGATCCCGCGTGCGAACCGGGAGCGCCCGGCGGGCGCACGCAGTTGGAACGCGCGGTCGCGCAGGTTGCAGCGCGCTTTGATCGCACGTTGGGGAACGCTGAGCGGCAGCTAGGATCAGGTGGTGTGACGTGCCCGTGCGCCGCGTTCAATTGCAGCGGCGTGCAGGCGGTCGACGTTCAGCTCGTAACGGATTTCTTCCAGCAGGCGCAGTTCGGTCTCGGCCAGGGATCCGTCCGCAGCGGCCACGTCGCAAGCCAGGGCATATGCGGTTTCGTTCAGCCGCTCGGGCAGGTTTTCCCGGATTAGACCAAACAGCGCATCCAGCCCGTCCTCTTGTTCGAACAGGTCGAACACGATCTGCGAGACGCGGCGGGTGCGGTCGATGTCATACTCGGCAAAGACCGGTAGCATGTTCACAGCGGCTTCGATTTTGACCAGTTCAGCCGTGCGAATGGTTTCGTCCGATGCTGAGATCGCCACCATGATCGCAACAAGGCAATCCTGCGGAGACATCGGGTGAGGCACTTGATCGGTCATGGCGTGGTCCTGATAGAGCTGTTCTGAACGCGCACGATAGGAGGGACCGGGATCGGGTTCAACGGATTTCGGCGGCCAAAGCGTCACAGGATGGGCAACGGCCCACGCGTTTTGGTCTGGCGCAGCACGAAATTGCTGCGTGTGTCGCGGACAAGGCCGGATTTCAACAGGCGTTGCATGATGAAATGTTCAAGGTCCTCGGGGGTGCGCGCGTAGACCTTCAAGATGAAATCGTGATCCCCGGTGATCGAGGCGCATTCGACGATCTGGGCTTCGGTCTCAACCAGGCGCAGGAAGGACGCGATGCTGTCCTCTTGGTGGTCTTTCAACGCGATGTGAACGTAGGCGATCGCATTCAGCCCCACCGATTTTGCGGGCACCCGCGCGGCATAACCGGAGACGACACCCGTTGCCTCAAGATCTCGTACTCGCCGCCAGCATTGCGAGGCCGACAGCCCGGTCCGGTCGGCGAGATCCTGCATGGACAGACGTCCGTCTGACTGAAGCTCTTGCAGGATAGCGATGTCAGCAGGTTGAAGGGTTTGGGTCATAATCAGCACATTATTGAAATGTTAGGGCCAAAAATCCAGCAATTCCTCACGACATTAAGTCAATTTTACCACGAGTAAGGGCTAAAATTCTATCAAGGAGGACGTTCCATGCCCAAATCCACCAAATACGTGGCCAAACAGGCCGACGCGCGCGGCCATATTGCTTATACCGCCGAGGAGGACGCGGTTTGGGCGGACCTTTATGCGGCGCAGCAGGAAAATGTGCAGCGCTACATGGCGCGGGAATATCTGGACGGGTTGAAGCGGTTGGAGATGCCCAAGACCCACGTGCCGTCCTGCGCGGATATATCCGAGCGTCTTCTGGAACTGACCGGGTGGCGCGTTCAGCCGGTTCCGGCGCTGATCGGGTTCAAGACCTTTTTTGGCATGCTCGCGGACCGGGTTTTTCCTGCTGCATCGTTCATCCGGTCGCGCGAGGATTTTGACTATATTGAAGAACCCGACATCTTTCACGAAATCTTCGGTCACACGCCCCTGCTGAGCGACCCGCGTTTTGCGGCTTTCAGCCATGCGATCGGCAAGGCCGGGGTTGAGGCGGGGGATAAAGATTATGCCTGGCTGATCCGGTTGTATTGGTTTTCGATTGAATTCGGATTGCGCCGTCAGGATGGGCAGATCAAGGCGTTGGGCTCGGGGCTGGCGTCTTCACCTACAGAGCTGGTTTATGCCGTGGAAAGTGACATACCCGACCGGGACCCGCTCGACGTGATGACGATCTTGCGTACGCCGTATCGGATCGACATGCATCAGATGGGATATTTCGTGCTGGACGATCCCGAAGAGCTGTTTGCCGCTGCCGATCGGGATCTGCTGGCCGATGTGCATCAGGCGCAGCGAATGGGTTTGCTGCCGAACAAGTTCCCGCCGAAAGTGACGGCAGCCGAATAAACCGCAACCGGGGTTTCCGCTCAGAAAAACAGCGCGCTTTATTGACTCATGCTGCACCGGCACAATAGGAGGGGTCGGTCGGGTCGCAAAGGGCGTCCGGCGCTGTATTTCCCGATGGAGCACCTGAGAACATGTCTGAACTGCGTGAAACCGCGATGTCGTCCAAGGCCTGGCCTTTCGAAGAGGCGCGCCGGGTCCTAAAACGCTACAGACAAGGTGCGCCGGAAAAGGGATATGTTCTGTTCCAGACCGGCTATGGCCCGTCGGGCCTGCCGCATATCGGCACCTTTGGCGAGGTCGCGCGGACCTCGATGGTACGGCATGCGTTTGAACAGATCAGCGATATTCCGACCAAGCTGATCTGCTTTTCGGATGATATGGACGGCTTTCGCAAGGTTCCGACCAATGTGCCGATGCAGGACGAGCTGAAAGACGACCTGCATCTGCCGCTCACCAAAGTCCGCGATCCATTTGGCACGCATGAAGGGTTCGCGCAGCACAACAACGCGATGCTGTGCGATTTTCTGGACAGTTTCGGATTCGAGTATGAATTCGCCTCGGCCACAGACTACTACACCAGCGGCAAGTTTGATGAGGCGCTGCTGATCGCGCTGGAGCGCTTCGACAAGATACAAGAAATCATGCTGCCGACCCTCGGGCCCGAGCGACGCGAGACCTATTCATGCTTCTTGCCGATCAGCCCGAAAACCGGCCACGTGCTGCAAGTGCCGACGCTGGAACGTAACGTAGCCAAAGGCACGATTGTTTATCAGGAGCCTGATGGCGAAAAGGTCGAAATCCCGGTCACGGGAGGCAACGTCAAGATGCAGTGGAAGCCCGACTGGGCCATGCGTTGGGCCGCGCTGGGCGTGGATTACGAGATGTCGGGCAAAGACCTGATCGATTCAGTCACGCAATCGTCGAAAATCTGCCGGGCGCTGGGCAAACAGCCGCCCGAAGCGCTCAGCTATGAGCTGTTCAATGATGAGCAGGGGCAGAAGATCTCGAAGTCCAAGGGCAATGGCTTGTCGATGGAAGAGTGGCTGACCTATGCCGCACCCGAAAGCCTGTCGTATTTCATGTATCAAAAGCCCAAGACGGCCAAGCGTCTGTATTTTGATGTCATTCCCAAGGCTGTGGACGAGTATCATCAGCAGCTGCGCGCCTATCCCGGGCAAGAGCTGAAGGCGCAGTTGAACAACCCTGTCTGGCATATCCATGGCGGTGACGTGCCTGCATCCACGCTTATGGTGCCGTTTGCGATGCTACTGAACCTTGCATCAGTGTCTGGTGCCGAGGACAAAGAAGCGCTGTGGGGTTTCATCCGCCGCTATGCGCCCGAGGCGACCGCAGAAACGCATCCCGATCTGGATCAGGCGGCGGGCTTTGCGGTGCGTTACTTCAACGATTTCGTCAAACCCACCCGACAGCACCGCGCACCTACCGATCAGGAACGTGAGGCGCTGGAAGCGTTGAAGGTCGCGTTGCAAGCCTATGATGGTCCGCTTGAGGACGAGGCGCTGCAATCGGTGGTCTATTCCATCGGGCGCGAGCGATTCGACCCGATGCGCGGGTGGTTCACAGCGCTCTACGAGGTGCTGCTAGGGGCCTCGCAAGGGCCGCGCTTTGGTGGGTTTATTGCCCTTTACGGTGTGCCCGAAACGATTGCGCTGATCGACAAGGCTTTGACCGGAGAGCTGGCCTGATTTGACCTGACATGATGTGGGGCTACCCTTGCCAAAGGAGGTAGTCCCATGCGTCGTATCTTGCTTGCCCTTTCGTTGAGTGCCGGTTTGGCCACGGGTGCATTTGCCCAAAGCACCGAGATCGAAGCCAATATCGCGGCGCAGATACAGGCGTTCAAAGCGGATGATTTCGCCACCGCCTTTACCTTTGCAAGCCCCAACATCCAGAGCATTTTCCGCACTCCCGAGAATTTCGGGAACATGGTGCGCAACGGCTATCCTATGGTCTGGCGACCCTCTGATATTCGGTTTCTGGAACTGCGCGAGATCGCGGGCGCGCTGTGGCAAAAGGTTCTGATCGTTGATGGTGCCGGACAAACTCATATTTTGGATTATCAAATGATTCAGTTAGAAAATGGCTGGAAGATCAATGGCGTGCAGTTGCTGGGCAACTCGGACCCCGCGGCGTGACGCAACACCACCGTCACGGTGACATGAGTAGCGATTAACACCCTTTCTGTACTCAGGCTTTTGCGCTCGGGGTGGCCCCGAGCCCTGGGTTAATGCGCGCTGATGGGTGCGATTGGGAAAGGGATTTCTATGAATAAGGCAATCACCGACGGCATCGTGTTCATGCCGTCTGCTTTTGCAAACGGCCTGAACGTGTGGTCCAGCGGCGACGGAACACCCGGCTCGCCGACCTATGAAGGCTCGGGCACCGGCGCTTTTGTTCCGGCGGATGCGGATTTCGGCGGCTGCCTTGAAATCCTCAAGGTCAGCGCAACGCAAAAGCTGCGTTATATGGGGCAGACCCCGTTGCAGCCGGGGTGCTATCTTCAGATCAAGGCGCGGGTGAAGGCAATCAGCGGGCCTTTGCCCGAGGTTCGGATCGCGGCCTGGGCTGGTGGCGCGGGTGAAACCCATGTTGATGGGGTGATCGAGCAAGGCCCCGCAACCCAACTGTCGGGTTATGGCGCCATCCATGAAATCACCGCGATTGTCGGGGCGGGGCAGCGCACTGGCGTGGATATGCCCTGGGGCGTGACCGCGATTTATGGCCATTTCGGACTTGATCTGATCGGAGCGAATGGCTCGATCGTGCGGGTGGACGATATCGAGATCACGGATGTGACCGGTGTTTTTCTGCGCGACATGATTAGCCTTGTGGATGTACGCGATTTTGGCGCGGTCGGTGATGGGGTTGCAGATGACACGTCCGCCTTTGTCGCGGCGGACCAGGCTGCGGGTGGACGCCGGGTTTTTGTGTCTGAAGGCACTTACCTGCTGACTGAAAATACCACCATCGCGTCCGAGATCGAGTTTGAGGGCACCGTCACGATGCCTGACGATAAGATGCTGCTGTTGACCAAGAATTTCGACCTGCCAGCTTATATCACCGCGTTCGGGGATGAGGAGTTGGCATTTAAAAAGGCATTTCAGGCGCTGTTGAACAATGCGGACCATGAATCCCTGGACATGGGTGGACGCAAGATATCGGTAAACGGCCCGATTGACATGGCCGCAGCCGTTCCGAACCGGCAGAGTGGTTTCTCCACCCGTCGCGTCATTCGCAATGGCCAGTTCGATGTCAAAGACAATGCAGCCTGGGATACCGAGACCTTCACTTCGGTCGCAACCTACAACCCATCCGATCCGACTCGGCTGACCAATGTCGCCAATGTTGCGAATATTCCGGTTGGGTCCTTGGTAGGGGGCAATGGTGTCGGGCGCGAGATTTACGTACGGTCCAAGAATGTTGGTGCGGGCGAAATCACTCTGAACGCCCCGATTTATGATGCGGCGGGCACGCAGTCGTTCTCGTTTTTTTCGTTCAAGTACCTGCTGGATTTCATGGGTTTCAGCACCCTGCGCAAATTTGGCATGGAAGAGATCGAGTTTCAGTGCAACGGGCGATGCAGCGGCATCCGTCTGGCACCGTCTGGCAGTACATTTGCGATTACCAACTGCTTTGTCAGCCGTCCGAAGGATCGCGGGATTACTTCAATCGGTACCGGCTGTCAGGGGATGTTGATCGACAATTGCCAGTTCCTGTCGGCTGAGGAGTCTTTCAACGTCTCGGATCGCAGATCCATCGCCCTGAACGCGACAGCGAATGATATCAAACTGCGCCACAATCGTGCTGTCAGGTTCCTGCATTTTGCCGTTCTGGGTGGGACGAACAACCTGGTGCTGGGCAACCACTTCTTCCAGGGCGACAGCATTGCTCAGGGCGTGCGCAGCGCCGGGTTGGTCATGATCGGGACCTATAACAGCTCGACCATTTCCGAGAACTATGTCGATAATTGCTTCTTGCAGTGGACTAATGAGCGGGACGCCAATCCGGCGTACACGGCGGGATTTTCGTTCAGCGCGATGACCATAACCGACAATATATTCTACTGTAACGAGGTCGCACCCTGGTTCAGCAATATTGTCATTCGGCCGCACGGGCCTGGCCATTTCCTGAATGGTGTCGTTGTTGCTGGGAACAAATTTCGCTCCGTCAACGGCGCGATCGACCGGGCCGAGCGGGTGGATACGACTTTCGCGGATTTCAACCATTTCGCGCATCTGAACGTGAGTTTCAGGGACAACACGTTTCATGGCATCTCGGCCAAGGTTGAAAACCCGCTGCGTCTGGTTCACGCGCAAAGCTCGAATTCGTCTGTCTGGAGTATTGGGTCGCAAGCGCGTCTTCCATTTGGCGGAAAAGCCCGTGGGTGTGACGCGGTTACGGTGTTGGGTCCATTGAAGAACGCTTTTGGCGGGACTATCCACGACACACCTTATGTGGAGCTGGAACAGGGCAGCGGGAAGGACGTTATTAACCTGCGCTGGGCGCAATCCTTGCACGGATCAGTCTCGACCATCATCCGAATGGAGCGCTGAGCGGCGGCGTCAGAACTCGGACCAGATTGCCAGTTTGATGCCCGTGTCATTGCGGGCATCTTTCCGCTCCAGCCCCAGAACCCAGGTTGTCGGGCTGTCCTGCCACCGGATCATGGCCGACGGCCGGACCCGCCAGAACAGAGAGCTTCCGCTGCGATAAGCGGTCTCGACCTGAAGCAAAGGGTTGATCAGCCGCGCTGAATTCAGGCCCGTTGTCAGGTCCAGTTTGCGATAGAGCGCGTCGTGGGTGCGGTATTCCAATGATGCATCCAGGGCCACCCAGCCATTGCCCCATCCGGTCGAGTACCCCTTTCCATAGGACAGGGTTGCCTTGTACAGCGCCCATGCTCCACGATAGCGGTGATGCACACCAACCCCGAACTCTGCGGCAAACCGCCCCTTTTGCTGCAAATCGGCAACCGGGATGCGGGCAAAGACGGTCGCATGACCGTAGAGGTCTCGGTTCTCTTCAAAATCGAACCCAATTGTCAGATTGTCCCGAGCACCCCATTCGGCATAAAGCGCGGATGCATAGTCATACCCCTGGTCGGGTTCCTTGAACACCGTCACCGACGCCGCCGTAAAAGCGGAATCCTTGCCGCGCAACCATGCGCCCGACCACGCAGGCGAGGCCAACAGGATAATGAACAAAAGGTAAAGAGCCCGGTACATGGGCGCAGCATCGGTCAGCATGGTTAACGGATCGTTAGTGAAATGACGAATTCCCGCAGCCGTGGCAAAGTGCTGAATTCGCCAACAAAGGCGGGACCTTTGGAAATCCTATGCTAGGCTGGGCTCAATAACAGGAGATTCCAGATGCCGAACATTGCCAAGAACACCAGCGTCCAAACCGTGATCACGACCTTCGAGATGACGCCCGGTACCTGTCAAGACCTGCTTGAGGCGCTGACTGACGCCTATGCCGATTTCATCTCGAAGCAGCCCGGCTTTGTGGCGGCGGGGCTGCATGTCAATGACGCTCAGACGCGGATCGCCAATTACTCGCAATGGGAACGGCGCGAGGATTTTCTGGCGATGCTGCGCACCCCGGAAATGCGCGACCGGAATCGCAAGATCAACGAGCTGTGCAAAAGCTTTGAACCGGTGATGTATGATGTTGCCGAAACTTTTAGCGGATCGTGACCTAAATCAAAGCCGTGCCTTGCGAATTGGCGCATCCTGACCGCGAAATGAACGGAGGTGCGCGTCATGTATCACAATATTCTGGTCCCGATTTCCTTTGATGCAGAGCGGGATATTTCCGGCCCGCTGAAACTGGCCAAGGTGTTGGCAACCCCGGATGCACAGGTCACGCTGCTGCATGTGGTCGAGCATATCCCGAACTACGCGATTTCCTATATGCCGCCCGAATATCTGCGCGAAGCCCGCAAGGCTCTGCAAACCGAATTGGACAGCTTGGCCGCCAAACTTCCCAATGCCAAAGGTGTGGTTGTCGAAGGGCATTCCGGGCGCACCATTCTGGATTGGTCCGAAGAACATAAGCCCGACCTGATCATCATGGCGTCGCATCGTCCGGGGATGCAGGACCTTCTGTTGGGATCGACGGCCAACCATGTGGTCCGGCACGCGTCCTGCGCGGTCCATGTCGTCCGTTAGCGGCGCGGATTTCTGCTCCCAACACTCTGGCCACCATCTTTTGGGCCTCGGTTTTGACATAAACCGGCGTTAGTCTTTGGCCATGTCGACGAACGAATCCGAGTCGCGCTCGCTTTTTACCGATCCCAAGGCTCCGGCACGTGTTCGACGCGCCGAGGCACTGCGCAAACGGGCTTTGTCGCCCGTTCGCATCTTGTTGATGGTCCTCATGCTGCCAGTAACGACTACGGGGATTGCGCTGGGCGTCTACCTGCGCACCTCGGAGTTCGAGCAGGAAGAGGCTATGCTACACCTAATCGCGATGGTTGGATGCGCGACGGCAGTCAAAGTGATCCCCGGCCCGTACTACGCTGGTGAGCCGGGTTATCACCTGCGAAACGACCCTGACGGGGATGGCGTGGCGTGCGGTTCGGCCCCGCGTCTTACCACCCCGGCCGTGACCGAAACCCCGCAAGTGGCTCAACCGGCCGAGCGCTCCGTCGGCAGTGCCAAATTTCTGCGACCCTAGTTTTCCAGGCAATGGCGATGACCCGAGACGAATTCAACGCGTTCTGTGCCAATCTCAAAGCCACAACCCATGTGGTGGAATGGGGCAATGCGGATGTGTGGAAAGTGGGCGGCAAGGTGTTTGCGATCTGCGGCTGGCACGAGGGGCGCGACGCCGTTACCTTCAAAGCCACCGATCTGGCGTTTGAGGTCCTGAGCGACGTCCCCGGCATCCGCCCCGCGCCCTATCTGGCCGCACGCGGGATGAAGTGGTTGCAGGTCTATGAGGAACGCGGGATGAGCGATGCCTCGCTGCGCGAGCATATCGTGACGTCCTATGATCTGGTGGTGGCGAAGCTGACCAAGAAGGTACGGGCGGAGTTGGGCGTTTAACCTACGCGCTAGCCCGGCAACATCTCAGTTCTATGCGCTGGGTTGCAACTTTGGAGTGTCAGTCAGCATGCTCGGGTAAGGCGCGTGGTTGAAAATGTGCTGAAATCGTAAGTATCAATACGAGATTTTTGCCTGCCATGCTACCTTCTGCGCGGCGAGAGTTCTTTGATCGCGCCCTACGGCAATTTCGCCAGACGAGGGAGGAAAGTCATGTTTGCACGTATTACTCAATTCAAAATGAAGCCAGGCACGCGCGAGGCCGCGACGGCGAAAATGAACGCGTTGAAGTCAGAAATCATGAGCATGCCCGGGATGCACAGCTTTACCAATGTGATGAACGAAGACGGCTCGGGCTATGTGATCTCGGTGGTCGAGAGCGAGGCGACCTCGAACGCGAATGCCCCGAAAGTGGCCGAACTGTGGGGCCATTTCGCCGAGTTCATGGAAGGGCCGCCGACACCGGTTGGGTATGATGTGATTGCCCATTGGGATAAGGGGTGAACGCTGACGTGAGCGAGAAAAACTCGCTCGGGTTCAAACCGATTGAGATTTGCTCACTTAGTCCACATTGCCGTGAAAACGCGATGAAATCTATGTCAGGGATGGTTGCGTTCCGGATGACTTAGGATAGTTGAGCTCCCGCACATTCGCGAAAAACCCGCACTGGGTCAGCAGCGCCGACCAGCGAGAATGTGGCCACATGATCCTGCGTGAATGCGTAGGCTATTTGGTTGTACTCCAACCCATCAAGCACGTTTCCGAAGCCTGTATTCGTGACGGTCAAAGACGTTGCGCCGTTGGAAAGGACATGGTGCGATGTAGAAATCTCGATCGGTGACGAGCCTTCAAAACGCATTGCAAACCACGGGGCTTGTTTCCAAACAGAGTTCGTTTGGGTCACGGTAATTGAATAAAGCGGTTTAGACGGGTCGTAGGTGAGAAATATTTTCGCTGCGTCAGTCTCGTGCGAAAGCGTGCAAATATGACCAACGGTTGCATCCCACGCATAGGCAGGCGTGCTAAGGATCAGTGATATCAGAACGGCTCGCATACTTTGAACCTAGCCACGGAATGCGGTTAGGCAAGGCGGCTGAAGCAAACAACGCGATGTGCTGCAACTTTGTATTGCGTCGCCAACAGTCTAACGCTTCCGTCGCTTCACATTCCCACCGCGTTGCCCCGGACGTCCAGCCGTTGACCGACCACGCGATTTCACCGCATCCTCGGACGCTTTCTCGACCGCCCATTGGCGCGCCATGGGGTCGTCGGCGACGGCCAGATCGACCGCCTCCAGACGTTTGATCTCATCCCGAATATTGGCGGCCTCTTCGAATTCAAGGTTCTCGGCGGCTTTGCGCATTTGCTCGCGCAACCCGTCCAGATGAGCCTCGAGATTCGCGCCATGCATCGGTTTGTCGATGGTGGCGGTGACGCGGTTCATGTCGACGTCGCCCTCATAGAGACCGGCCAGAACGTCCTCGACATTCTTCTTCACGGTTTCGGGCGTGATGCCGTGTTCCTCGTTATAGGCGATCTGCTTGGCGCGGCGGCGGTTGGTCTCTTTCAACGCGCGTTCCATGGAACCGGTGATCTTGTCGGCATACATGATAACCCGGCCCTCGGCATTCCGCGCGGCGCGGCCGATGGTCTGGACCAGAGAGGTCTCGGACCGAAGGAACCCTTCTTTATCGGCGTCCAGAATGGCGACCAGCCCGCATTCGGGGATGTCGAGCCCCTCGCGCAGCAGGTTGATGCCGACCAGCACGTCGAAGGCCCCCAGCCGCAGGTCGCGCAGGATTTCGATCCGCTCGATCGTATCGATATCCGAGTGCATGTAGCGCACCTTGATGCCCTGTTCGTGCAGGTATTCGGTCAGGTCCTCGGCCATGCGTTTGGTCAGGGTCGTGACCAACGTGCGGAAGCCATCGGCGGCCACTTTGCGCACCTCATCCAGCAGGTCGTCCACTTGCATCGAAACGGGGCGGATTTCGACCTCGGGGTCCAGCAGGCCGGTAGGGCGGATGACCTGTTCGGTGAAAACGCCACCCGATTGGTCCAGCTCCCACGCCGCCGGGGTGGCTGAAACAAAGACGGATTGTGGGCGCATGGCGTCCCATTCTTCGAACTTCAGGGGGCGGTTGTCCATGCAGGACGGCAGGCGGAACCCGTGTTCGGCCAGTGTGAATTTACGACGATAGTCGCCCCGGTACATGCCGCCAATTTGCGGGACAGAGACGTGGGATTCGTCGGCAAAGACGATGGCGTTGTCGGGGATGAATTCGAACAGGGTCGGGGGTGGTTCGCCCGGCGCGCGGCCAGTAAGATAGCGCGAGTAGTTCTCGATCCCGTTGCAGACGCCCGTGGCCTCAAGCATCTCAAGGTCAAAGTTTGTGCGCTGTTCCAGACGCTGTGCTTCCAGCAGCTTGCCTTCGCCGACCAGTTGATCCAGCCGGATGCGCAGTTCCTTTTTGATCCCGATAATCGCCTGTTGCATCGTCGGTTTCGGCGTCACGTAGTGGGAGTTTGCGTAGACCCGGATCTGCTCCATCGTGTCGGTTTTCTCACCTGTCAATGGGTCGAATTCGGTGATTTGTTCCAGTTCTTCGCCGAAGAATGACAGCTTCCACGCACGGTCCTCAAGGTGGGCGGGCCAGATCTCCAAGGAATCGCCGCGCACCCGAAAGGACCCACGCTGAAACGCCTGATCGTTACGCCGGTATTGCTGAGCCACCAGATCGGCCATCACCTGCCGCTGGTCATATTCGCTGCCGACTTTCAGGTCTTGGGTCATCGCCCCGTAGGTTTCGACTGAACCGATGCCGTAGATACACGACACCGACGCCACGATGATCACGTCATCACGCTCTAACAGCGCCCGCGTGGCCGAGTGGCGCATCCGGTCGATCTGTTCGTTGATCTGGGATTCTTTTTCTATGTATGTGTCGCTGCGCGGCACATAGGCCTCGGGCTGGTAATAGTCATAGTAGCTGACGAAATACTCGACCGAGTTTTCGGGGAAGAACCCCTTGAACTCACCATAGAGCTGCGCGGCCAGCGTCTTGTTGGGCGCAAGGATGATGGCGGGACGCTGGGTTTCTTCGATCACCTTGGCCATGGTGAAGGTCTTGCCCGTGCCGGTCGCGCCCAGCAGAACCTGATCCCGCTCGCCGTCCTGAACGCCGCCTGCCAGTTCCTTGATGGCCGTTGGCTGATCCCCTGCGGGGGAAAAATCGGTATGCATGACAAATGCCTTGCCGCCTTCCAGTTTCAGGCGGGCACGGACGTCTTCGGCAGTCAGCTGGGTCTTGTCGGAATGTGCATAGGCCATAAGGGGAGATTCCTTTCGGGCCTGATTTTGATCTGTTTTTGTTCTTGTTCAAGAGGCCATTTCAATCACACCAAGTTGCGACATTTACGGACTTGTCCACGCAGCAGCTCTGACGCATAAACATGCCCAGCCAAGTGAGTACGGAGAGGCGACATGCGCGCACGGATTTACCAGCCTTCGCGAAATGCGATGACCTCGGGGATGGCCAAAACCCGCAAGTGGGTTCTGGAATATGCCCCTGCTTCGTCGCGTGAAGTTGATCCGTTGATGGGTTGGACGTCCTCCAGCGACACGCAAACTCAGGTGCGCCTGAAATTCGACACCAAGGAAGAGGCGTTGGATTACGCCAAGGACCACGGAATTGATGCGCAGGTGACCGAGCCGCACAAGCGCAAACCCAACGTTCGAGCAGGTGGATATGGTGAGAATTTCGCCACCAACCGGCGCGCACCCTGGACGCACTGAATTGATCGACATCCGCGAAGCTGACCCAACATCGGACGCGCTGCGCCCGGTGATTGAGGCGCATTTTGCCCATAGTGAAACCGCGGGACCGGCGGAAAGCAATCATACGATGGATGCCAGCGGCCTTGCGGGGCCTGGTATCCGGTTCTGGGCGATGTTTGACGCCGAACAGGCCATCGGCTGTGGTGCGCTCAAGGCATTGCCGGATGGCACGGCCGAAGTTAAATCCGTGCATGTCGTCGTAGCGGCGCGCGGCCGGGGTCTGGCGCGCGCCATGATGGCCCATCTGGCGGATGTCGCGCGGTCTGAAGGGATGCAGGCACTGGTTCTGGAAACCGGGGCAGCCCATTTGCCCGACTATGACGCGGCGCGTAAGCTGTACGAGGCGCTGGGCTATTCCTATTGCGGCCCGATCTTTGGTTACTCCGAAGACCCGAACAGTGCCTTCATGCGCTTGGCCCTTGAACCCCGCGCATAAAAACCGCAAGAAGGGCGCAGCGGTCCCTTAGCTCAACTGGATAGAGCAGCTGACTTCTAATCAGCAGGTTGAGGGTTCGAGTCCTTCAGGGATCGCCATTTCTCACCGGTTTGGCCCGACAGGCCCGAGCATCGCGCGATCACCGCGCCAGAACATACCGCGCGACCAGAAAGATGCCGACAAGTGCGGCGATCATGATCTCGGGGTTCTGTTCGAAATATCCGACCCAGTACGAGATATTCGACCCTCCGCCACCACCTCCGCCGCGGTAGCCACCGCCACCGCCGACAGAACCGCCAACCGTACCCGTGGCAATTCCATATTCAACCATTGCAACACCCCCCGGAACTCGCAAACAGGGCTGCATCTTATCATGAAACTCAAGAAAAATCCTCTGTCGGTCGAACCGGGTGCTGACACTGGAATACGCAACAGCAAAAAAATTCTTGCAACCGGTTGCAAAAACCAACACTGTGGCTTGGAGTAAGGATTCGAGGAACCCTCATGCTGAACGTCGGATTGATTGGCGCGGGACGGATTGGCCGTGTTCATGCTGAGGCTGTAGCCGGGCATGCGCAATCCAAGTTGAGCGCCGTGTCTGACGCTGTGGCCGAGGCCGCCGAAGCTCTGGCAAGCGCATATGGGGCGCAGGCATGCACCTCCGAGGCGGTGATCAATGACCCGGCGATTGATGCGGTGCTGATCGCGTCACCGACGGACACCCATTCGGACCTGATCGAAGCGGCGACCCGTGCCGGAAAGGCGGTTTTGTGCGAGAAACCGGTTGATCTGGACCTGAAACGGGCAATTTCCTGCCAACAGGTCGCGGCCGCAACGGGCCAGCCCGTGATGGTCGGGTTCAATCGCCGCTTCGATCCCAGTTTCGCGTCTTTGAAGCAGGCTTACACCAGCGGAGATATCGGCAAGGCCGAGTTATTATCGATCACCTCTTTCGATCCAGCCCCGCCGCCCGTCAGCTATGTCAAAACCTCTGGCGGGTTGTTTCGGGACATGATGATCCATGATTTCGATATGGCGAATTACCTGATGGGGCAGGCGCCGATCACGATTTCTGCGGTTGGATCCTCGGTTGTGGATCCCGAAATCGGGGCTGTTGGAGACGTGGATACCGCTGTAACCACAATGACTTACGCCAATGGTGCCATCGCGGTGATCAAGAATTCGCGGCGTGCAGCCTATGGTTATGATCAGCGGGTTGAATTGCTTGGGGCCGCTGGGTTGCTTCAGGCCCATAACGTTCTGGAAAACACGGTCGTCAAATCCACGGTCGATGGCGTGGTTGGAGCAAAGCCAACGTATTTTTTCCTGGAGCGCTACATGCCTGCCTACCGGGCCGAATGGGATGCGTTTGTCGGCGCGGTGCAAACCGGCATGGCGATGCCCGTCACGTTGGAGGATGGCGTGACCGCCTTGGCAATGGCCGAGGCTGCGACCCGCTCGGCAAAAACCGGGCAACCGGTCGCTTTGGAGGAAGTGTTTTGAAACCGGTTGCAAAATTGCCGGATATCCTCAAACTGAGGAAAGCCCGGTGCCGAACCGGGGCAGAGGAGATTCGGTTTAACCGAATGGCCGGGCAAACCCGGCACACAGATTGACTGTTCTATTGGGAGGAATGGAAATGAAGAAGTTTGTAAAAGGCGTGCTGATGGCCAGCGCCGTTGCGTTCGCGGGCGTCACTGGCGCTGCGGCCGAGGGCGAGAAGTACATTCTGGTCAGCCACGCTCCGGACAGTGACAGCTGGTGGAACACCATCAAGAACGGTATCGCTCTGGCGGGCGAGCAGATGGGTGTCGAGGTTGAATATCGTAATCCGCCCACCGGTGACTTGGCCGACATGGCGCGGATCATCGATCAGGCAGCTGCTTCGGGTCCGAACGGGATTATCACGACGCTGGCGGACCCCGACATTCTGGAAGGCCCGATCAAAGCTGCCGTGGATTCGGGCATCGACGTTATCATCATGAACACCGGCACGCCGGAAAAGGCGCGCGAAGTGGGTGCGTTGATGTATGTCGGCCAGCCGGAATATGACGCAGGCTACGCCGCCGGTCTGCGCGCCAAGGGCGACGGTATCGGCTCGTTCCTATGTGTGAACCATTATATCGTACAGCCCTCCAGCCAGGAGCGGTGTCAGGGTTTTGCCGACGGTCTGGGGATCGAACTGGGCGAGCAGATGATCGACGCTGGTCAGGACCCGGCCGAGATCAAGAACCGCGTTCTGGCTTATCTTTCGGCTAATCCCGATACGGATGCCGTGCTGACGCTGGGGCCGACCTCGGCTGATCCGACCATTCTGGCTCTGGAAGAGAACGGCATGGCCGGTGACATCTATTTCGGCACCTTCGATCTGGGTGGTGAGATCGTCAAAGGTATCAAAAGCGGTGTGATCCAGTGGGGCATCGACCAGCAGCCTTTCCTTCAGGCCTATCTGCCGGTTGTCGTGATGGCCAACTACCACCGCTATGGCGTTCTGCCGGGTAACAACATCAACTCGGGCCCCGGTTTCGTGACCGCAGACGGTCTGGGTAAAATCGAAGAGTTTGCGGGCGAATACCGCTGATCTTCAATTTCGGTGCGGACGCGGTTGCTGCGTCCGCACCCTAGCAAAATCTAAGCATTCTATAGAGCGCGAGGGGAGGCACCTATGGCTGAATCAGCGCAATCCGCAATGGGCGGTGACGAACGGATCAAAGAGATCTCGCCGTTGCGTCGTGCCCTGATCCGTCCCGAATTGGGTGGTATGGTCGGCACCGTCGCCGTGTTCACATTCTTCCTGCTATTCGCCTTTGACAGTGGGATGTTCAACGCGCAGGGCGTAATGAACTGGTCAATTGTCTCGGCTCAATTCATGATCATTGCCGTGGGCGCCTGCCTACTAATGATTGCAGGTGAGTTTGACCTGTCCGTAGGCTCGATGATCGGGTTCGCGGGGATGATGATCGCAATCTTCTCGGTCACGCTCAGTTGGCCGGTCTGGATGGCGATCATTGTGACCTTCGCACTGTGCATCTTTATCGGTGCGGTGAACGGCTACATCGTTGTGCGCACCGGATTGCCCAGCTTTATCGTAACGCTGGCCTTTCTGTTCATTCTGCGCGGCTTCACTATTTACCTGCCCCAAACCATCGAGCGCAAAACCATCATTGGTGGCATTCGCGACGTGGCCGAAGGCGATTGGCTGGCTGCAGTCTTTGGTGGCAAGGTCGGGCAGGGTCTGTTCGTCTGGTTGGGTGATGCGGGCATTATCGAGACCTTCGAGCGCGGTACGCGTGCCGGTCAGCCTGTGGTCGACGGCATTCCGATGCTGATCATTTGGGCGCTTGCCATCATCCTTTTTGGTCACATCCTTCTGACCAAGACAAAGTTCGGCAATTGGATTTTTGCTGCGGGCGGCGATGCCGAGGCGGCGCGGAATTCTGGTGTACCGGTGAACCGGGTCAAGATTCTGATGTTCATGTTCACCGCCTTCTGCGCCACGGTTTTCGCCACCTGTCAGGTGATGGAGTTCGGATCAGCCGGGGCGGATCGCGGCTTGCTGAAAGAGTTTGAGGCGATCATTGCCGTGGTCATTGGCGGCGCGCTGCTGACCGGAGGTTACGGTTCGGTGCTGGGTGCGGCCTTGGGCGCGCTGATCTTTGGCGTTGTTCAGCAGGGGCTGTTCTTTGCGGGGGTCGAAAGCTCACTCTTCCGGGTATTTTTGGGTGTGATCCTGCTGGGTGCGGTGATCCTGAACACCTATATCCGCCGCATCATCACAGGAGAACGCTGAGATGACCGAAGATACCAAATTCCATCACGGCGATGCGCAGGAACGGGCCCCAATCATTCGGATGGTCGATATCCAGAAACACTTTGGCTCGGTGATCGCTCTGGCCGGGGTCAGCTTCGATCTGAGGCCAGGTGAGTGTCATTGCCTGCTAGGCGACAACGGTGCAGGCAAATCGACCTTCATCAAGACAATGTCCGGCGTGCATAAGCCGACGGCGGGTGAGATCTTTTTCGAAGACAGGCCGATGCATTTCGAAGACCCGCGCGATGCGATTGCGGCGGGGATTGCGACGGTGCATCAGCATCTGGCGATGATCCCTTTGATGAGCGTCAGCCGAAACTTCTTCATGGGCAATGAACCGACGAAGAAAGTCGCGGGCATCAATTTCTTCGACAAGAAACTGGCCGATGAGATCACCATGGAGGAGATGCGTAAGATGGGCATCAACCTGCGTGGGCCTGATCAGGCGGTCGGCACCCTGTCAGGGGGGGAACGCCAGACGGTTGCCATCGCCCGTGCGGTGCATTTCGGCGCGAAGATTCTGATTTTGGACGAACCGACCTCGGCCCTTGGGGTGCGCCAGACCTCGAATGTTTTGGCCACGATCGACAAGGTGCGCAGTCAGGGCGTCGGCGTTGTTTTCATCAGCCATAACGTGCGCCATGCCTTGGCGGTTGGCGACAGGTTCACTGTGCTGAACAGGGGACAGACGCTTGGTACTGCTAAACGCGGTGAAATCTCGCCCGAAGAGTTGCAGGATCTCATGGCCGGTGGACAGGAACTAGCCGAACTGGAAGGGTCGTTGGGCGGGACTGTCTGACACGGCCCCGTCACGCATATTGGCAAAACTGAAGTTCAACGGATCGCCCATAAGGGCCTTGTGTTGAAAGGAAACACGAATGAGCAAGACAATCCGACTGACCGCGGCGCAGGCTCTGGTCCGCTATCTTGGCGCGCAGATGAACGAGGCCGGAGAGCCCTTTGTCGCCGGTGTCTGGGCCATCTTCGGCCACGGCAATGTCGCCGGGTTGGGCGAGGCGCTGCACGCCGTCAAAGACAGCCTGCCCACCTATCGTGGCCATAACGAGCAGACCATGGCCCATTGCGCGATTGCCTATGCCAAGCAAAAGCGGCGAACGCAGACGATGGCGGTGACGTCCTCGATCGGGCCGGGAGCCACGAATATGGTGACGGCGGCGGCGTTGGCCTATGTGAACCGGCTGCCGGTCTTGCTGTTGCCGGGTGATGTGTTTGCGACGCGCGGGCCCGATCCAGTTCTGCAACAGCCCGAGAATTTCAGCGACGGCACGGTCAGCGCCAATGACTGCTTCCGCCCCGTCAGTCGCTATTTCGACCGCATCACGCGACCTGAACATCTGCTGACCGCTCTGCCGCGCGCCTTCCGCACGATGACGGACCCCGCCGATTGCGGGCCGGTCACGTTGTCCTTCTGTCAGGATGTGCAGGCCGAAGCCTATGACTATCCCGAAAGCTTCTTTGAGCCCCGCGTCTGGTATCAGCGCCGCATCCGCCCGGATGAAGGTGAGCTGGCCCGCGCAGTGGCGGCGCTCAAGGCGGCCAAACGGCCGGTGATCATCGCCGGGGGCGGCGTGCACTATTCGGATGCGACGGAAGCGTTGCAAAGCTTCGCGGAAATGCACAACATCCCCGTCACCGAAACGCAGGCGGGCAAGTCCGCGTTGGCCTGGGACCATCCGTTGAACCTGGGCCCCGTTGGCGTGACCGGGGGCGAACCGGCCAATGAGGTCTGCGCCGAAGCTGATCTGGTTTTGGCAGTAGGGACGCGGTTGCAGGATTTCACCACCGGATCGTGGGGCCTGTTCTCGAACCCGGATCGCGAGATGGTGTGTCTGAACACCAACGCCTATGACGCTGAGAAACACAGCGCGATGCCGTTGCAATCGGACGCGCGCGTCGGATTGACCGAGCTGGGCGCTGCCCTTCAAGGCTATCGCGCCGATCCTGTTTCGGACACGCTCAAGGCGGATTGGTACGGTAAGGTCGACAAGCTCACGGATGCGCCCGGCGACGGGAACGCTCTGCCGACGGATATGCAGGTGGTGGGCGCAGTCCAGCGCGCCTCGCATAACGATACGGTGGTGATGTGCGCGGCCGGGACCATGCCGGGTGAACTGCACAAACTGTGGAAAGCCCCGCGCCCTGGCGCATATCACATGGAATACGGCTTCAGCTGCATGGGGTACGAGATCGCGGGCGCCATGGGCATCAAGATGGCCGAGCCCGAGCGCGACGTGATCTGCTTTACCGGCGACGGCACCTATATGATGGCCAATTCCGAGATGGCCTCGGCCGCGATGATGGGCGTGTCCTTCACCGTGGTGATCACCGACAACCGGGGCTTTGGCTGCATCAACCGCCTGCAGATGGGCACCGGTGGGGCCGAATTTAACAACCTGTTGGACCACGCGGTGCATGAGAACCCGTCCAGTATCGACTTTGCGGCTCATGCGGCAGCGATGGGGGCGACTTCGGTCAAGGCCGGCTCGATTGCCGAGCTCGAGGACGCGCTTGCCAAACGCGCCGATATCAAGGGGCCGTATGTGGTTGTCATCGACACCGATCCCTACCCCTCGACCGAATATGGTGGCACGTGGTGGGAAGTGGCGGTGCCCGAAGTCAGCATCCGCCCTGAAGTGAACGAAAAACGCGCGGCTTACGAGCTGGCGATCAAGGAAAGAAATACCAAATGAGCGTGAAAATCGGAATCTCTCCGATCGCGTGGCAGAATGATGATCTGCCGGATCTGACGGCCGCGTACACCATGGAGCAGGCGCTGAAGGAGTCGCGTGACATCGGCTATACAGGCGTCGAGCGCGGCCAGCGGATGCCCGGCGATACCGAAGGGTTGCGCGCCTATCTTGAGGCGAACGATATTGCGCTTTGCGGTGGCTGGTGCTCGGGCGCGTCGCTGGTGAATGATTTTGCCACCGAACGCGAGGCCGTGCGCGAACAGGTCGAACAATTCGTGGCGCTAAACAGTCCTTGTATCGTTTACGCCGAATGTTCGAACACCGTTCAAGGTCAGATCGGAACCCCGGTGAACGACCGTCCGAAATTGTCGAAGGATGAGGTTCTGGCCTATGCGGCCAAGATCACCGAATTGGCCAAGTGGATGGCGGATCAGGGTATGCCAATGGCCTATCACCATCACATGGGCACGATCATCGAAAGCGAAGATGACGTGAACTGGCTGATGGAAGGGTCGGGCCCCGAGGTGAAGCTGTGCTTTGACACCGGTCACCTGCTGTTCGGGGGTGGCGATGTGCTGGCCACTCTGAACCGTTGGGGCGACCGGGTGCATCACGTGCATTTCAAGGATATCCGCCCGCAGGTCGTGCAGGAAACGCGCGAGAACAATGGCAGCTTTCTGGATGCCGTCATTGCCGGCGCCTTCACCGTGCCCGGTGATGGCTGCATCGACTTCCAAGCCGTCGCAAACGCGCTGAAGACGATGGATTACCGCGGCTGGATCGTGGTTGAGGCCGAACAGGACCCCGCCAAAGCGCCACCCTACGAGTATTCGAAGAAGGGTTACGAACACATTGTCGAAGTCTGTGAGGAGGCTGGGTTGACGATCACTGCATGACTCACCGCCCGATGGGCAACACCAAAGCCATGAGAAAGGAGAAAATCATGGTAAGCCAAGAGCTTGGATATGTCGGATATTTTGACCGGGAATCCTGTGATCTGGATGAATTCAAGGTGTTGACCTCTCAGGCCCTACAGGCGTCAGCGGTGCCGCATGCGGCGGGCATTGAAAAGAACGTACCCGTTTATGACATGAGTGCCCTGCGGCCTGCGCTAGAGGATGGCGCGCGGCGTCAAGCTCTGCTTGCGGAATGGGGGCAGGTGTTGAACAGCTCGGCCGGGGTGATCGCGCTGAAAGGTGCTTATGCGGATACCACCGTGATCGACCGGGCGACGGAGGTGTTTCAACAGATCATCGACGAAGAGCGCGAAGGCGGGGCAGGCGAAGGCGATCACTTTGCGGCCTCGGGTGCCAATGACCGGGTGTGGAATGCGCTGCAAAAGCAATGCATGAAGGATCCCGAGGGCTTTGCGCTTTACTTCGGCAACACCTCGATTGCGGCCGTGTGTGAGGCGTGGCTGGGACCGAATTATCAGATGACCGCACAGGTCAATCAGGTCCGCCCCGGCGGCAAGGCACAGCAAGCGCATCGGGATTATCACCTAGGCTTTCAAAGCGCGGAAAGCGCCGCTCGGTATCCGGCCCATGCGCATTTGGTGACAGCGACTCTGACCTTGCAGGGCGCGGTGGCTCATTGCGATATGCCGGTCGAAAGTGGTCCGACCAAGCTGTTGCCGTTTTCGCAGCTTTATGCTCGGGGCTATCTGGCGTTTCACGATGAGGCGCATCGCGACCATTTCGAAGCCAACTATATCCAGTTGCCATTGGACAAAGGTGACGCTGTTTTCTTCAACCCGGCGCTGTTTCATGCGGCGGGCGAGAACTGCAGCGGGGATATCAACAGGATGGCGAACCTGCTCCAGGTCTCTTCAGCCTTTGGGCGCGCGATGGAGGCCATAGATCGACGTGCCATGTCGCTGAGGGCGTTCCCGGCGCTGGTGTCGCTGAAGCAGCGTGGCGATCTGTCGGGGCCTGAGCTGGACGCGGCCATCGCGGCCACTGCCGAGGGGTATCCGTTTCCAACCAATCTGGATACGGACCCACCGGTTGGCGGGAACGCCCCGGCCAGCCAAGCCGATATCCTGCGCGGCGCGGTATCCGAAGGGTGGACAGAAGAACAGCTGGCACAAGCGCTTGCAGCGCTGGAAACCCGACAGGCAGCATAAGGCAATATCGGGCGGGCGAACGTGCCCGCCCAATACGGAGAACACGAGATGGCAGACCTTTTGAAAAAACCCTTTGGCACGCGCGGAAAGGTGCATGACATCACCCCGGCAAATGCCGGATGGCGCTATGTCGGGTTTGGCCTCTACCATCTGCGCGCGGGCGACACAGCTTCCGAGGTGACCGGTGATCGCGAGGTCATCCTGGTCATGGTCGAAGGTAAGGCGCAGATCACCGGGGCCGGGCAGGATTGGGGCGTGCTGGGCGACCGGATGGATGTGTTCGAAAAGACCCCTCCGCATTGCCTTTATTTGCCCAACGGGACCGATTGGCAGGCGGTTGCGGAAACTGATTGCGTTCTGGCCGTGTGTTCCGCCCCCGGTCAAGGCGGACATCAAGCGCGTCGTATCGGGCCGGACGGCATTACTTTGACTGAACGGGGCAAGGGCACCAACACGCGCCATATCAACAACATCGCGATGGAGGCGGAAGACTACGCCGACAGCCTGCTTGTGACCGAGGTTTTTACGCCAAACGGCAACTGGTCATCCTATCCAAGCCATCGCCATGACGAGGATGACTATCCCCGCATCACCTATCTGGAAGAAACCTATTATCACCGCCTGAACCCCGCCAACGGGTTTGGCATTCAGCGAGTCTACACGGATGACGGCCAATTGGATGAAACCATGGCCGTTTCAGATGGCGACGTGGTCTGTGTCCCGCGGGGCCACCATCCCTGCGGCGCGCCCTATGGGTTCGAGATGTATTATCTGAACGTCATGGCCGGGCCCTTACGCAAATGGCGCTTTGTCCCGGCCCCTGAGGTCGAATGGATCATGGAACGCGACGCCTGAGCTTAGCGTTGAGGTGGTGCGCCAAAGGCCCGAATGACGGTACGAGCGGCGGCCTCGACCGGTTCATGGGTCTCTTTCAGGATGGTCACGCGGTCGAACCGCTCCGGGTCACGGTTCACGGCTTCTCGCATGGCGGCGCCAAAGGCCATGCGCAGCTCGGTTCCGATGTTGAACTTGCAGATCGACGTCTCGCGGGCCAGGCGCGCGCGTTGCTCGACCGGCACGCCCGAACCACCATGGATCACCAGCGGCACCTCGGTCATCGCGTCAATCTCGGCGATACGGGCCTCATCCAGCCCGCCCTCTTTGTCTTGTTGCAGATGCACATTGCCGACCGAGATTGCCATCGCGTCGACACCGCTTTGCCGGGCGAATTGGGCGGCCTCGGCAGGATCGGTTCCGTTTGACCCCTCACCCCCAGAATAACCGACAAAGCCAATCTCACCCTCGCAGGAAATCCCTGCGGAATGGGCCATTTCGGCGATGGCAGCGGTCTCATCGATATTCTGCTGCAAGGGCTTGCGCGAGCCGTCAAACATCAGCGAGGTAAAGCCGCTGTCCAGTGCGATCTTGCAGTCCTCATACGTATAGCCGTGATCCAGATGCGCCACGACCGGGACTGAGGCATTTTCCGCCAGATGCCGGAACATCTTGCCCAGAACGGGCAAAGGGGTGTGCTCACGACAGCTTGGGCCCGCCTGCAGAATAACCGGGGCGTTTTCCGCCTCGGCCGCGGCCACATAGGCGCGCATGTCCTCCCATCCCAGCGTCACAAGCCCGGCGACGGCATAACCCTGCGTGTAGGCCGGTTGCAGGACGTCTTTCAGCGTAACGAGGGTCATTTGAACTTGGCGATCATGTCTTTGATGCCCGGAATCGTCTCGATCTGATAGGCATGAGTGGGTTGGAAGTACTGCACCAGAGACCGCTGGGTCAGACCGCCTAGGATGGTGAAATAATACATCTCATAGCCCGGCAGGACGCAGCAGGGGTGATACCCTGTATCAATGCAAACGGTCGAGCCATCGACGATGTGATAAGCATCCCCCGGTTCGTTATCCTCGCGCTGCAACATCTGCAGGCCCGAGCCCCAGTTGGGTTTGAAACGGAAATTATAGGTCTCATCATGCCGCGTCTCATCGGGCAGGCGGTTGGTGTCGTGCTTGTGGCTGGGGAACCCGGACCAGCCGCCCTGACCGACGGTGAACAGCTCGCTCACCAACAGACGGCCCACTTTGTCGTGCTGCTTTTGACCCAGAATGTGCTTGATCTTGCGATGAGTCTTGGTGTCGTCACTGCCATATTGCACAAGGTCATGCTCGCGCACATCGAACGGGTCCAGCACCTTGTCATATTTGGCTCCGGCCACGAAGACCTCAGCACTATTGGACAGGCAGACCATCTGCGCCTTGGCGCCTACCGGCACATAGGCCCCTTCGGGCTCGCCGTCCCAAACATCCTCGCCCCGGTTTCCCAGCGCCGGGAATTGTACGCCCTCGACCTCGATATCGACACTACCGGTGGCGGGCACGATGCAGGTCTCATAGCCGGGCACCTGGTATTCGAACGCCTCGCCCTTTTTCAGTTTGACGATGTTGAAATAGTTCAGCGGCACCGTCGGATCGTCGACATCCACGATGGGTTTGTTCTGGTTATCGAATGGAGCGATATGCATGGGACCTCCTAGGTCGTGGGACCGGGATGGGACGCAAGAAAGGCGTCCAGTTGAGCCGTGGTGGGCATGGCGGGCGCACAGCCGGGTTGCGAGACCACGATGGATGCACAGGCTGATCCCCGCATCACCGCGTCGCGCAGCGAATGGCCCGCCGCGATCGATGCCAGTAAACCGGCCATGAAACTGTCGCCTGCGCCCACGGGTTTGATGGCGTCAACAGCATAGATGCCGGTTTTGTATTCCTGCCCATCCGCCAGCGTGATCGCACCCTTTTCACCCATTTTATAGATGACGACGCGCCCCGGCTTGCGGGCCAATTCCTGAGCTTTAGCAAAGCCTTTCTCGATACCGCCGGCCATGAATCCGAACTCTTCGTCGTTGCCCACGATCAGATCGCTGGCTTCGCCCGCGCGGGACAGCACGTCAGCGGCCACTTCGGGCGAGGGCCAACTATAAGGTCGGTAGTCAATGTCAAAGATGATCGGCAGCCCGGCGGCGCGCGCATTGTCGAACGCGCGGAACGTCGCGCTGCGCGAGGGTTCGGCGGCAAAGACTGTTCCGGCCGAGATTGCGGCGGAAAATCGGCCATAGTCCACCCGGTCCATGTCCTCTTCGGTAACTTGAAAATCGACCGCACCGTTGCGGTAGATGACGTTCTGGAAATTCTCAACACAGCTTTCATAGACCGCCAGCGAAATCCGATATTCACCGCCAATCACGCGAATGAACGAGGTATCCACCCCATAATGCGCCAGCCGGTTCAGGCAGAACCGCCCCACCGCGTCATCCGAGACCGAGGTGATCAGCGACGCCTGGCTGCCCAGCTTGACCAGCCCGGCGCAGATATTGGCGGACGAGCCGCCCAGATCGGCGCGAAAGGTTTCGGCATGTTCGCTTTTGGTGCCGATGGGGTCGGCAAACATATCCATGCCTGCGCGTCCGAAAACGGCAAATCGGTTTCCTTTGATCCCATCCATCAAAGCGCTCACGTCTTGTCCTCCGGCGAAAAGTGGCGTGCAGGGATCGTTGGTCCTTGCGTTAAGTCGATTCTCACGATACTGATTTTGCAACCGGTTGCAAATATATTGTTCGGAGCCGCTGCAAATGCCTGAAATCGGAATTGGAATCGTCGGTGGCGGCTATATGGGTAAGGTCCATTCGGTTGCGATGGCCGCTGTTGGCGCCGTGTTCAACACAGCCTTACGCCCGCGTCTTGAGGTGATCTGCGCCTCGACCCCTGCCAGTGCGGAACGCTACCGCGCAGCCTATGGGTTCGCGCGTGCGACGGATGACTGGCAGATGCTGGTCAACGACCCAAAGGTCGAGGCGGTCGTGATCGCCTCGCCTCAGTCCACGCATCGCCAGATCGCCGAAGCCGCCTTTGCGCTGGGCAAGCCGGTGCTGTGTGAAAAACCCCTGGGGGCGTCTTTGGAGGACAGCCACGCAATGGTGGCGGCCGCCGAAGCAGCGGGTGCGATCAACATGGTTGGCTTCAACTATATCCGAACACCTGCCAGCCAATATGCGCGGCAGTTGATCGCGGATGGAGAGATCGGGGACATCACCTGGTTTCGGGGCGAACATACCGAGGATTTCTACGCCGACCCTCAGGCCCCGGCAACGTGGCGCACGACCGGCATGGCGAATGGCACTATCGGTGATCTGGCCCCGCATATGGTCAACGGTGCGATGGCGCTGATCGGGCCGATCACGCAGGTGATGGCCGATGTGGAAACCGTCCACCGGCACAGGCCGGGCGGAGAGGTCACGAATGACGACCATGCCCAGATGATGTGCCGGTTCGAAAACGGCGTCATGGGGAACCTCTATTTCAGCCGCGTCGCGACGGGACGAAAGATGGGTTATGCTTATGAGATCACGGGAACCAAAGGCGCGATCCGCTTTGATCAAGAGGATCAGAATGCCCTGTGGCTGTATCGCCGGGAAGGCCCCGAGGCGTCGCGGGGTTTCACCAAGATCCTGACCGGACCCGCGCACCCGGATTATGAACCCTTCTGTCAGGGACCGGGTCATGGAACTGGCTATCAGGACCAGATCATTATCGAGGCGAAGGATTTTCTGCACGCCATCGACACGGGTGAAAATATCTGGCCCACCTTCCGCGACGGGCATGAGGTGAACCGTGTTCTGGCGGCGGTGCTTGCGTCTTCGGACCAGCGGCAATGGCAGGACGTCAGTCAATTCTGACCGAAGAAACGACAAGACAACAGAGAGACTAAGATCATGGCAAAGCTGAAATGGGGCATGATTGGTGGCGGCGAGGGCAGTCAGATCGGGCCCGCCCACCGGTTGGGTGCGCTGGCCGACGGGATGTTCGAATTCGCCGCAGGCGCGTTGGACCATCGCCCAGCAGTCGGGCGGGAATATGCGCAGCGTCTGGGTGTGGCGCAGGACCGTGCCTATGGCGATTGGCAAGAGATGCTGGCTGGTGAAAAAGACCGCCCCGACCGCATTGATCTGGTGACGATTGCCACCCCGAACGCCACACATTTCGAGATCGCCAAAGCCTTTCTCGAGGCCGGTTTCCACGTTTTATGCGAGAAGCCGATGACCATGACCGTGGAAGAGGGCGAAGAGATCGTGCGCGTCGCCGAAGCCTCGGGCAAGATCTGCGCGGTGAACTATTGCTATTCCGCCTATCCGATGGTGCGGCAGGCGCGTGCGATGGTGCGGGCGGGCGATATCGGCAAGGTGCGTCTGGTGGTGACGAATTTCAGCCATGGCCACCACGGTGACGCGACCGACGCGGATAACCCTCGTGTGCGCTGGCGCTATGATCCAGCGATGGCGGGCGTATCCGGGCAGTTCGCCGATTGCGGCATCCACGCACTGCACATGGCAAGCTTCATCAGCGACGATGAGGTGAAAACCCTGTCTGCCGACATGGCCTCGACCATCGTCAGCCGTGAGCTGGAGGATGACGCCATGATCAACTTCCGCACCGAGGGCGGCGCGGTTGGTCGGCTGTGGACGTCATCTGTGGCTATCGGGCGGCAGCATGGGTTTGATATTCAGGTCTTTGGTGAAACCGGAGGTCTGCGCTGGGCGTCCGAGCAGCCCAATCAGTTGGTCTATACCCCGGTCGGAGGGCGCACGCAGATCATCGAAAAAGGCGAAGGCGGGTTGCATGACGACGCGCAGCGCCTGTCGCGCGTAGCGATTGCTCACCCCGAAGGATTCCCGCTGGCGGTGGCCAATATCTACTGCGATCTGGCCGATGCCATTCAAGGAGAGGTCCGAGACGGGCTGCCAACCCCCGCCGACGGCGTGCGGTCGATTGCCGCCGTTCACGCGGCGGTCGCGTCGTCCAAAAATCATGGTGCCTGGACCGACGCGCGCCCGCCAATGTTTCGCTGATCAGGGGCGGGGCCGTAACGTGCCCCGCTCGATCACCCGGCAGGGAAAGATACGGGCCTCGGGGTAACGCTCGGGGTCTTTCAGCATCTCTTCGACCAGATCGACGGATGCAGTGATGATCTGCTTGATCGGCTGGTGAATCGTCGTCAGATCGACGCTTTCCCAGCGCGACATCTCCATATCATTCAGACCAATGATACCAATATCTTTGCCGGGTTGCAGGCCGTGGTCGGACAGGGCCGACAGCGCACCGATCGACAGGATGTCGTCGCCGCAGAAATACCCTTCGGCCGGGGTGCCGGCCAGCAGGCGCAGCATTTCGGCGCGGCCAGCCTCGAACGAATATCCGGTCGCGAAAGAATGTGAGACTTTCAGGTTTGGGTGTTTTTCAACCTCTTCCATGAACCCGTGATAGCGATCCATTGCCGATGTAGCATCCTTGGGACCACCCAGATAGCCGACGTGCCGATATCCCCGCGCCAGCAATTCCCGCGCCGCCATCCGCCCGCATTCGACGTTGTCGATCCCGACCACATGAACCTCGGGCGAGGTGGCCGACCGTCCGAATGTGTGCACCACCGGAACGCCCGCATCATGAAACGCCTTTGCAAAGCTGGGCGGCAGGGTAGATGAGGCCACAATGACGGCATCCACCGAATATTGCCGCAGCATTCTGACCGAGTTTGCGGGCTCGGTCTCATCCGTCAGGTTCACGATCAACGGGCGCAAGCCGCGTTCTTGCAGGGCGCGGGTAAATTGATCAAACACCTCCAGGAAGATCGGGTTGTGGAAGTTGTTCGAGATCAGCCCGATCAGTTTGGTCCTCCCGGTGGTCAGGCTGGAGGCCAGCGCGTTCGGGCTATAGCCCAGCTCGGCTGCAGCCTTTTCGACTTTGCTGCGGGTTTTGGCAGAAACCGACGCGCCTTCGGTAAAGGTGCGCGACACGGCGGACCGCGAAACCCCAGCAAGTGCGGCAACGTCTTTTAGCGTGACACTCATGAACGGGGCCAGTGAGCAAGTAAGGTGGTATTCGACATTTTCATGGGCAAATACTATGCCCCGTTGCACCCATTTTGCAATCGGTTGCAACAAGGTCGCATCGCCGCAGGCCTGGATTGAGGGGATGGTGGGTGATGAAAGACACGGCCTTCCGGCAAATTCGGAGCCAACGAAGCGTTTTAACTCAAACCGCACGTGCAATAAGGTGTTGTTTTCCTCTGCCGCGACCAGTGCTATCTTGGAGAGATGCCTTGCGTTGTCAGTGGCTTGGGGGTCGCACCGTTTTCCCAACGGTCCAAAAGCGCATGACAACTTGCTTCAATCAGAATTGCTGCCGATCGAACTTAATCAGAGGTTTGCTGAAGCGGAGGCGTAGCACTGTAAGAGCTGCCGTAGGGGCTATGGGGAAATTGTCCCCCTGCGATCCTAAGATAGGGGCTTCAAAAAATGTGTTGCGAATACTTGTTGGTCCCCACTTGTAAAGAAGTGGAAAAGCAGTCCAGCAATTATGCACCAAGGCGGAACTTGGTCGGTGTCATTCCGGTTTGGCTTCGAAAAAAGCGAGTGAAATGGGACTTGTCAGAATAGCCGAGCATCAGACCGATCTCTGCAATTGTCATCTGGTCTTCTTTTAGGTGCTCCTTTGCCACATCGACACGCAGCCGCTTGATTTCGCGGGGTAGCGTTGTGCCTTGTTGCTGAAGGGCCTTCAGAAACCGTTCCGGCTGTATCCCCAGCAACCCAGCCACTACATTTGGTCCCAAATCGGTTTCATCTAGCTTGTCACGTAAAACAGATCGCAAAGCTGCCACCACGGTTACTTCTTCATCTTGTCGCGGTGCGGCTACGGGTTTGCCAGAACACTCAGAGACATGGTGCAAAAACAACCATTCCACAGGAAAGCTAATTTGCATTCCGGGATAGGTTCCCAAGCCAACCTCGATCCCCTTATAGTCGATAGGTAGACCATTGATGTATCTGCTTTCCCATCGCACGCGCGAAGAATCCCAGGAATCGCCGACGACGGTCTGCAATAGGCGCACATAGATTGCGGCTCCAAAGCCGGTCACCTGAACGGGTGGAACAGTCGGTTCTTGCTGCCTTTCGATACGATAGGTCGCTTTGTCCGCTTCAATGACAAGGCTGTGCCGCACAGAATTGGATTCCTGCGGCACAAGCCGGACAAATCGGGCAAAAAACTCGAATAATGTCTTTGTCGATTGCAAGGCCTGGGCGAAAGGTGGCCATGCTTGCAGGTCAAACGTCTCCCCAACATTCAGTCCAAGATACCGATCCCTTGAAACTTCTGAGAAGGTATTAACCAACCCGTAGACCAACTCTGAATGAACGAACACGGATGGGTCAGACAACAGTTCGGCCTTCAACCCGACCTGATCCAAAGCTGGTTGCGGATCGATCTCGCGGTCGATGAGATACTGCAAAAACGGGGCAGCCAAAGAGAGGCGAATAAAGCCCTCGCTATGCTCTTGAAAGGTGGTGTTGAAAGGCAATCTCTTCACCATTTTTAGGATTGAATGCGCTGTTCAGTGGCCATTTTTACCATCACATTCGAACATTATAATTCGAAACTGGCAACCGCGGTAAAGTTTTCCGGACTACAGTTGGTAAAACAAGAATATGAAGGGAGTACCTATGTCCGGTCTGCGAATGTCTCTTTGCTCGGCGTCAATTGTCGCTGCAGGTCTCTTTGTTGCAACGTCTGCACAAGCTCAGGATCAAGAAGAACCCCAAACGCTGTTTACCAACGTGCATGTCTTCGACGGTGTGAATGAACAGCGTATCGAAAATGCCAGCGTTCTGATCGAAGGCAACCTGATCAAGGCCGTCTCAACAGATGCGATTGATGCCCCCAATGCGGAGGTGATCGACGGCGGCGGTAGGACACTCACACCTGGCTTCATCGAGCTTCACGCACACCTCATGCTCATGGGACCGTCTATCGCTTCCATGGAAACGAACTCGACCTGGGAGGATTTTGGCATCCATGGAACCAGGATGGCCGAGATGTACCTGATGCAAGGATTTACGACTGTAAGAGATGCTGGCGGCGCCAACGGCGGTCTGCGGAGGGCCATCGACGCCGGACAGATCGTCGGTCCACGTCACTATGCGTCAGGCGCGTTCCTCGGGACACGCGGCGGCCACGCTGACTTCGCATCCTTCACCTCGCCGCCGGGCGGACAGACCAACTTCGGTAATCTGAACATGGCGCAACAGGTCAGCGGTGTCGATGATGTCTACTTGTATGGTCGTAATAACATGCGCATGGGGGCGACACAGCTGAAATTCATGCAGTCGGGTGGGGTGATCTCGGCCTTTGACCCATGGCAGTTGCTCGCCGGCTCCAAGGAAGAAATCGAAGCTGCCGTTCAGGTTGCCAACGAATACGGCACCTATGTCATGGCGCATTCTTATCGCAAGGAAGCAATCATGAACGCCCTTGAGGCCGGTGTAATGTCCATTGAACACGGCTTCTCCTTCGATTGCGAGATTGCCGAGATTATGAACGAGAAAGGGGCTTACATAACGACCAACCTCACGGCTTTTGATCCGGGTTTGTTGGATATTCCATCGGTCAAGAACGAGCCCAAGAGCCTCGCGAAAGCGATATCGGCGTCCGCGACTTTCGCGAACTACATTCCGAATATGAAGGAATGCCCTGTAAAACGCGGCTTTCAGACCGATTGCGTGGGATCAGTGGAAGCCTGCAACATCCAGATTGCTTATGAAAAACATCTCAATAACGAGTTCTTCGGACCGTACCAGTCGATGGTGACGCTTACGTCAATCGGCGGTGAGGTCGTAGCATTGTCAGGCGATTTCTCGAACCCTTACACGGCTGGCAAGCTCGGTGTGATCGAGGAAGGCGCCTATGCGGATATCCTGCTGATCGACGGTAACCCGCTCGAAGATTTCTCGGTGGTTGGTACGGGTGATCAATGGTTTGGGGCTGACCCGAGGCCTGAAAGCCCTGATACGATTCGACTGATCATGAAAGATGGCGTTATCTACAAAAACACACTGAATTGACCTGCCTAAGTAGCCGGAGAGAATTTATGCACCATTGGTTCCGCTGGGTAGTATTCGCAGGGTTTTTATGGTGTGGGCATTCTGCGTTGGCAACGCCTGAAACCGCATTAGATTGGACCGACTTGCCAGACCCATCTGCGCAGGTCTTTGAAGACCCCTACCGTGATCTTAGCCCTGAACAATTTGACGATGTTCTTTACGTCGTTCGATTGCGTGGCAGGCTGCAGCAGGATGGTGGTAGCGAAGAAGAGCGGCAAAAGTGGCAAATGCTTTTGACCGAGACTGAGGATGCCTTGGCATCTGATGGAATTGACGTCGACTGGCTGCTCGATCAGCGTGAAGTTGTGATGGAACGTCGGAGAAAGGCTGGGACCAACGGAAATCCACAATTCGACGGCCAAACAATCACACTGGCGGGCTTTGCCATTCCTGCTCCGAATGATCCGGACGGGCGGCCTGTCGCGTATTTAGTGCCGGAACGAGGGATGTGCAGTCATATGCCTCCACCCCCGCCGAACCAGATGATCCGCGTGCGGTTGAACGGGGACTGGACGCCCAGCTATGTCCACGAACCCGTTCGGCTGACCGGTAAGCTGACTATCGATCCTTCCGTTCAAAATATGATGGTTGTGGATGGTCTCATGCCGATGAATGCGACCTTCCAGCTAGAGACGGAACGTGTCGAAACTCTGGAAACTGAAGCAGATAGGCTGGAATGGAAGCAGCGTGCCGCTGATCGCATCCGGGCGGCGGGAAATCGCAAGACCGGCGGGGCAAGGGCGCCTGAATGATAAGACTTTTGGTTGTCGCAATGAGCATTGCCTTCGCTGACGCAGCGTCGGCTCAGGGACTATCCGGTCCATCTTCGGTCGAAGCTGATCTAGAGCCCGGAGACGGCCTGACCGACCCACAATACCGTTCCGATTTTCCGCGCAACATCGCGCCGGGTTGGTTTGAGTGGAAAGACCGACTGGCTGAGGGCGGGTTTCGGTTCAACATTGATTACTTGGCGCTGGGTCAAACCACGAACGCTGATCTGGGAGCCAGTGAAGCGGCAAGTGGAATTGCACGCCTCTACGGCAGTTGGCAGGCAACTGAACGGGGCTCTCTAACATTCAAGATCGAAGACCGGCACAGTTACACTGACGTTGCTCCGCAGTTTCTTGGGCTGGATGGCGGAGCGCTTTCGATCACGGGAACAGCCTTCAACGACAATGGTCTTCTATTGACTAACCTTTTCTGGACCCAAAGGGCCGAGAATGGGTCGTGGACGCTGCAAGTCGGGCAGATTGATGTAACGGACTTTGTGGATATCTACGGGTTGGTAAGCCCCTATAGCGGTTTTCAAAACCTGTCTTTCAATACCAACCCGACAATTAACACGCCCAACCAAGGCCTTGGTATTGCCGGTGGGGTAAAGCTGAGCGAGAACCTCTACGCCGTTGCCAGCGTATCAGACGCAAACGCCGACCCGTCCGATCCAAACTTTGATGTGTTTAGCGACGGCAATCTCTTCAAGTCACTCGAGCTTGGTTACACTTCCGGCTTTGATCGCATCTACTTCGACAATATCCATCTGGCTCTCTGGCATGCGGATGCGGCTGACGATGGCAGTCGAGCGGAAGATTACGGCGCAGCATTTTCAGCGGCATGGTTTGTTGACAACAAGTGGATGCCGTTCTTTCGGGCTGGGGCCTCAAAGGGGACCGCAGCGCTTTATGACCGGTCCGTCTCTGCAGGTCTGGGCTACTATGGTCGCAATACCGATTTGGCCGGGCTGGGCCTGAACTGGGCCGAGGCAAGAGGCATAGACGGTGACCAGTTCACGCTCGAAGCTTTCTACCGTTTCTCGATTTCACCCGGACTGCAGATCACACCGTCCCTGCAATACGTTTCCAACCCTCTGCTGAATCCCATGCAGGACAGCATTACACTGTTCAGCCTCAGAACCCGGATCGTTTTCTGATGTGTCGCGAAAGCAGACGCCAAGAAATTACGAAACATCCTGAATTGCTGACCAAAGAAAGGACTTAACCATGCGTACCCTGTTTCTGGCTGGCACATTGTCTGTGTGTTCGACCTTATGTGTCGCGTAGACGTACGACGTGGTCATTCTCAATGGTCGGGTAATGGATCCGGAAACCGGTTTCGACCAGATCGCTAATGTTGGAATAAGCAACGGCTGGATCACTGCGATTACCGACGAAGATATCGGCGGCAGCGAAGCCATCGATGCGACAGGGCACGTTGTGGCGCCCGGGTTTATCGACCTTGAACAACACGGGCTGGATCCTTGGGGTATCAAGGTCAATCTTCGTGACGGCGTTACGACGCAAATGGATTTTGAGGTCGGGGCCGCGAATATCGACGACTGGTACGCAGCGCGCCAAGGCGTGACGCAGGCAAACTATGGCACGGTCGTTGGACAAGAATTCGCGCGGATGCGGGTGCATGACGGCCTTGTGCTGGAAGGTGGGGACATAGACTTCCGGAACTTTTTCGCACTGCGGGCACAATCCGTGGAAGACGGCGTCGAAGGGTGGTCGTCGGTTCCAAGCAACCGCGAGCAGATGAACGAAATCACTGCCCAATTGGATGAAGGACTACGTCTTGGAGCACTCGGCGTGGGATCGACCATCGGCTACGCCCGCGAAGGCATCACAACCTACGAGATGTTCGAAGCACAGCGGGCTGCGGCGCGTTATGGGCGTTTAACTTCGGTGCATCACCGGTTTCATCCCAGTGCCTCGACACCCACTGAGACACAAACCGGCGTCAACGAAATCCTAGTCAATGCGATGGTGCTCGACGCGCCGCTGCACATTCATCACGACAACGATTATGGGTGGTGGGAAAATCAGGAAAAACTCCAGATGGCCCGCGACCAAGGCTACAACGTCTGGTCCAGTTACTATCCCTGGACCGCCGGATCGGGAAACTACGGAGCCTCCATCATCGCCCCCGAAAATTGGGAAGGCTCGATGGGGTACAAATACGAAGACACTATCTTTGATCCCCAACTCGATCGCTTTGTGACCAAAGACGAGTTCTTGAGCTTTGCCGAGAATGAACCGGGACGGACAGCCATTGTTTTTAGCCCTCCAAGAGAGCAATGGCTCAATGATTGGATCACCATCGCAGGCTATGGCATCTCGGGCGACGGTATGGCCGGGTTGGATATCGAGGGCAATCTGATGAGTTGGGATGCACCCTACGAAGACTATGCCGGGCATCCTCGGTCAGCAGGTAGCCGCGCGCTTGTCCTCAGATTGGCCCGCGAAGCGAATGTGCCACTGATGCTTACGCTCACACAGCTAAGCTACATACATGCGAAGCGATTGGGAGATACGGGCTTGCGCGCAATGCTGGTGCGTGGGCGTATGCAGGAAGGCATGGTCGCAGACATCACGATCTTTGATCCGGAGACTGTGACCGAAAAGGCGAACTATACCCTCGGTCAGCAAGGTCTTCCGTCAGAAGGCATTCCGTATGTGCTTGTTAACGGCACGATTGTTGTTCGGAACAGCGAAGTCCAACGAGATGTTTATGCTGGGCAGCCAATCCGGTTTCCAGTTGAAGAAAGTGGGCGCTTTGTTCCGGCTGGTCGCGAGCAGATCATGGGTATTCTTACGCCGGATACTGGCACTGCCCGACCAACACTGCTTGATGACATTTCAAATAGTGAAGCCAGTGTCGCACCTGCGACTTCACCAACCAATCAGACTGCATCGGTAAAGCCGAGCGATCCCTTTGATTGGTTCACACCTCGCAACGGACGAGATGACAGTACCCTATATTTTTGCGTCGTACATGCTCGCTTCGAGGACCCTGCTCAGGCAAAACGCGACTACGCGAAGGCCATGATGTCCAAAACAGGCAGATCCAAACCCAATCAGTCAGAACAACGAAGAGCAAACTAATTCGCGGAGCCTCGGAGTAGCGAAAAAAACAAAGTCTGCTTTAGAATGGAGAACGATCATCAGCAACCAGTCGGCTTTGGGTAGCTTTGTCCGCATGGCAGCTGTCCGTCAGATCAGAATGACCACTCTGAGCCCAATGTGCCGAATGCTGTGGCGCGGCTGAATGATCGCTTTGATTGTCTCCAGGAGCGACCCTCCTTGGCGCGTAACTCAATCTCTGACGCCCACTTCGCCGCACCAGCAGGCTTTAGAAAGGTCTTGGGTCGGGATTGCCCGTCGTTCCGGACCGTCGCCTGCCACTTTTCGCTAGGCCGTTTTATGATTGTTGCCATGGCCCATCTCTCCTGTGTTGGAGACAACTTATCTGTCTAGGCGCAGCGGACACAGTTTTTCGCGCAGCACAACAATAGGCACTAGTCGCGAAAGACCTTGATACATTGTGGGAAAGGATGGTGGGTGATGAGAGACTCGAACTCCCGACATCTTCGGTGTAAACGAAGCGCTCTACCAACTGAGCTAATCACCCGTGACGGTGCATGTAGCCAAGCCTGCGCGCGGGCGCAAGAGGGTTGGACAGAAATTCTTTGATCAGTCCGTCATCTCGTTCAATGCGGCCAGCAGTTGGGCTACTTCCTGCTCGGTATTGTAGTGGCAAAGTGAAATACGGATGCAGTCGTTCAAGCCCAGCGGGGTCAGAACGTTGCCGCTGTAGTGATCGGCTTTGCGGATATGGGTGCGGATTCCCTGATCGTTCAGCCGGGTCACGACCTCGGCCGAGGGTTTCCCGTGCACCACGATAGACACCAACCCTTCGCGCGCGGGATTATCTGCGCCGCCCAGGACCATGATATGCTCCATATCTCGCAGGCCGGGCAGGTTGTCAGTGCCGTTGATCATGGTGTTTGTCAAATGAGTTTCATAGGCGTGGATGGCGCGGCCCGCGGCCTCGATCCTTGCTCGGCGGTCCGTGGCGTTCGAGACCTGCACGCCCAGCCAGTCGAAATAGGCCACGACATCGGACATGGTGGCGTAAGAGCCGGTGTCGCGGGTTCCGAACTCCCACCCGTCTGAGGGGGCGTCGATCAACTGGTCATGGGGTAGGGCGGTCAACCGGTCCGAGATCCAGGCAATGCCATAGCCGTGACGCGAGAACACTTTGTAGGGTGAAATCGCATAGCCGTCGACGTTGTAGCTGTCGATATCCAACTGCCCATGGGCTGCGTGCTGGATACCGTCGACAATGATGAAACAGTCAGGCGAGACGTCGCGGATGGCCTGCGCGATGGCGGCAACGTCCATACCCATACCGGTCACGGGCGACGCGTGAACGATCGTGGCCACACGGACGTCTGGGGTCATTGCGGCGCGGTAGGCATCGGCGGTGACCAGCCCCGTTTCGTCATCGTGCTGGATGTTGACATAATCCAGCCCCGCAATATCGGCCCAGCGTCGGGCGGCGCTGCGGCTAGCGGGATGCTCGATCGAGCTGCCGATCACTTTGCTGCCTTTGGGCGCGTTCACGCAGGCGGTGCGGATCATCCGAAACAGCAGTTCGGTCCCGCTTTCGCCCACAAAGAACTGACCCGAAGACGCATTCATGAACACCGACAAATCGGCCTTGGCTGTGTTGATGATATCGACCAGCGCATGGCTAGCCACGTTGTCGCGGCCCTGATTGTCGGGGATTGCGGCGAATTTGGCCGAGGTCTTTACCACCGAATTGAGCGTCAGCGCGCCGCCTGCGTTTTCAAAGAAGATGCGGGGCCCTTGAAACGGGCAGGTTTCAACATGGGCAAAGCGCGCGCGGATCGCGTCAATCAGACCGGGAGTAGTGTGCAGCATGACGGTGGTCCTGTTCTGTGGCTCAGAGCAGCATCCTTCCAGCGGTCGGGCAGATCAATCCTCTTTGCGACACGGCACCGCCTTTTTTGTGCGTAATTTCGGGCTTCTGGACGGGGTCGAAGTGCATCGGTACTTGCGTGCGCCCTGTTGCCTCAGATATCCCCGAGGGGATGTTGATCTAACGGGCGGGCTGGGAATGATCCTGTCACATCTGCGCCGGGCGCTGGTCACGGTTTTCGCTTTCTGCGTCCTGATGCTGACCCCGATGCGAGCGGGGGCCGACGGCGTTCTGGTCTTTGCTGCCGCCAGCCTGAAAAACGCGTTGGACGAAATCGCCATCCAGTACGAGGACGCGACCGGGCAAGAGGTCACGGTGTCCTACGCGGCCTCTTCGGTTCTAGCGCGCCAGATTCAGCAGGGCGCTCCGGCAGACCTGTTCATCTCGGCGAATGCCGAGTGGATGGATGTGTTGCAGGAGGGCAGCCTGATTGCGCCCGGATCACGGGTTGATCTGCTGGGCAATAGGTTGGTTCTGATTGGTGGCCCAACGGTCCCAGGGCTGAACGGGTTCGCGGTCGAGACTGATCTGCTGGCGGCATTAGAAGACGGGCATCTGGCCATGGCGCTGGTCGATGCGGTGCCCGCCGGGATTTACGGCAAAGCGGCTCTGACCAATTTGGGCCTGTGGGACGATGTGCAGGGCAAGGTGGCGCAGACTGATAATGTGCGCGCGGCGCTGGCCCTTGTCGCGGCAGGTGCGGTGCCTTTGGGTGTCGTCTATCGGTCGGATGCTACGGTCGAGGACCGGGCCCGCGTCATGGCGACTTTTCCGGACGACTTGCATCCTCCTATCATCTATCCAGCCGCGTTGACCGCAAAAGCGGGATCAAAGGCCAAAGCTTTTCTGGATCACTTGCAATCCCCGACCGCGCAGGCGGTTTTCGAGAGGCAGGGATTTTCCCTGCCGGGCCAGTAACGCATGGGTTGGCTGGGACCAGATGAGCTTGAGGCGTTGCGACTGTCGCTGCGCGTTTCATTCTGGGCGACGCTGGTGACGCTGCCGTTTGGGATATTCGTGGCCTATGCGCTGGCACGTTGGCGGTTTCCGGGGCGGCAGGTATTGAACGGGCTGGTGCATCTACCCTTGATCTTGCCTCCGGTTGTCACCGGGTATTTGCTGTTGCTGACCTTTGGGCTGCATGGGCCGCTAGGACGCGTGCTGGCGGAGGTCGGCATCGTTTTCGCATTCCGTTGGACCGGCGCTGCGCTGGCCGCCGGCATAATGGCCTTTCCGCTGATGGTGCGCGCGATCCGTCTGTCGATCGAGGCGGTTGACCCAAAGCTGGAGCAGGCGGGGGCGACGCTTGGGGCCTCGCGCCTGATGGTCTTCGCAACCGTCACTCTGCCGATGATCCTGCCGGGCGTGATAGCGGGCGCTATTCTGGCTTTTGCCAAGGCGATGGGCGAATTTGGTGCCACGATCACTTTCGTCTCGAACATCCCTGGACAAACCCAGACGTTGCCGTCGGCAGTCTATGCCTTTCTCCAGGTGCCGGGCGGTGAGGCGGCGGCGACCCGACTGGTCGTGATCTCGATTATCATCGCCATGGGCGCGCTTTTGTTGTCGGAATTCATTGGCCGCCGAGTTGCGGCAAGGGTGGCCGGGTCATGAGCCTTTCCGTCCGGTTGCAGCACGATCTACCTCATATCAAACTGGATCTCAGCTTTGATGCACCTTCGGGCGTGACGGTGCTGTTCGGGCGGTCTGGCTCGGGCAAAACCACTGTCGTCAATGCCGTAGCCGGGTTGCTGAAACCTGCCTCGGGCCGCGTGGCCGTGGACGGATGGGAGTTGTTTGACACCGAACAGGGCTTGTGGCTGCCGCCGCATAAACGCCGCCTGGGCTATGTGTTTCAGGAAGGGCGCTTGTTCCCCCACCTGACCGTGCGCCAGAACCTGTCCTACGGGCGTTGGTTCGCACCCAAGGGCGCGCGGCGTGAAAACCCGGACAAAGTGATCGAGATGCTGGGTATCGGCCATCTGCTGGACCGCCGCCCTGCGGGTCTGTCGGGGGGTGAGAAACAGCGCGTGGCGATTGGCCGGGCCTTGCTGGCCAGCCCGCGCCTTATTCTGGCCGACGAGCCTCTGGCCGCTCTGGATGATGCGCGCAAGGGTGAGATTCTGCCCTATTTCGAACGGCTCAGGGATGAGGTCTCGGTCCCAATCCTCTACGTCACCCACTCTGCGGCTGAGGTCGCGCGGCTGGCAACGTCGGTCGTTGCTTTGCAGGACGGCAAGGCGGTGCGCCACGGACCAGCCTCCGAGGTTCTGGCCGACCCGTCGGTTGCGCCTGCGGGTATCCGGGCGGTTGGCGCGGTGTTGCAGGTTCGGGTGTCGAAGCACCATGTGGATGGCCTCACGGAATTGGATGCGGGCGGGGCCAGCCTGTTTCTGCCGCGTATTCCGCATCAAATTGGCGAGACCCTGCGTATCCGCATCCCAGCACAAGAGGTCATCCTGTCGAACAAACCGCCCGAGGGGCTTTCGGCCCTGAACGTGCTGTCTGGCACGGTCGACACGATCCGCGCAGGCGACGGGCCGGGCGCTATCGTGTCGCTGCAAACCACTGCCGGTCCGGTTCTGGCCCGCATCACGCGCCGTTCGGTCGATGCGCTGGGTCTGCAAACCGGGATGCAATGTTATGCGGTCATCAAGACAGTTGCGCTTGCCCCGCATGACGTGGGCGGACGGGTGAATCAAAGCTAACTTCTGGCTTTTGTTATCAATCGGGTAACGCAATCGTGGTCAAGCGTGCGCTTGTAGCTAAATATTTCAATTCGTCTTATGGACCTAAGCCCAGTGGCATCAGGCCTTTAGGACGGAGGTATTTTCGTGAAAGCTATTCTGGCCGCGATTTTTCTGGTCGTCGTCGCAGGGTCCGCGACCGCGCAGTCAAACAGACCGGGGGTGGGGATTTTCCCCACGTTCCAAGTGATTGTCACGCCTGAGGAGGGTGGCGTCTACAGGGTGGAACCGGTCGGCATTTCGTCGGCCCCGGTCTATTGGTGTGGTATTGGGGACTACGCGGTTCAGACCTTGGGCAAGGCAAGAACTCAGCGTATCTACATCGCCGAAGCCTATGTGCCGGGTGCGCGCACCGTCAAATTCTCGTTCGATCCTCCGGCGGACATCGACACGACCCCTGGCTATTCGCTCACTGTTAACCGCGTGGGGGAAAACTTATCTGCGTCGCGGGCCGAAAACCTGTGCTATGATAGCGTTATTGATTTCCGAAGGAAGAAATAGCGCGGCCAATTCGGCCCGATTAAGGACGCAGATGACATCATGGAAAGCGGCGATTGTGGCAATCGCTATTGTAGTGCCGGGCCTGGCACAGGCTGTTGGGGTGGGGTTCAGGTTGAACCCGGCCATTCGGATCAATGTGGCAGACAAGGGCAATGGCGTTTACGAAGTCTCGACGCGGGGAACGTCGGCGCCGGTGGCCTATTGGTGTGGTATTGGCGATTATGCTATTCGGACGCTCAGAACCAAGGCGACCCAGCGCATCTATATCTACCGCGCCTACGAAAAACAGACCCGCACCGTGCAGTTCTCCCTAACGCCGCCGGAGGGCGCGGATACCAGCACGAGTTATTCCGTCACCGTCAAACGTGTGGGCGAAAATCTGTCGGCAGCCTCGGCGCAGGGGTATTGCTTTGACAATTTTCTGGAGTTTGGGTTCTGACCTCAAACCCACTTTGCCAAAGGTGGCAGGCTCATCAGCACAGCATCGGGATCGTGGCCGGTTTCCAGCCCGAACTTGGTGCCCCGATCATAGACTAGGTTGTATTCCGCATAGAGTCCGCGATGCACCAACTGGGTGTTTTTGTCTGCGTCATCAAACCCCTGCACCCGGCGCTTTTCAACAAGCGGTAGGAAGGCAGGCAAAAACGCGCGGCCGATATCCTGAGTCAACGCAAAGTCCGCCGTCCAGTCGCCGGTGCAATAGTCATCCATGAATATCCCGCCCACACCGCGTGCGCGTTTGCGGTGGGGGATATAGAAATACTCATCCGCCCACTCTTTGAGGCGCGGGTAATGTCCCGGCCCATGCGGGTCCAGATGCGCCTTTTGGACGGAGTGGAAATGGTTGGTGTCGTCTTCATATTCGATACACGGGTTCAGGTCCGACCCGCCGCCGAACCACCAGGCATGCGGGGTCCAGAACATTCGGGTATTCATGTGAACCGCCGGGACATGTGGGTTTTGCATATGCGCCACCAGCGAAATGCCCGAAGCCCAGAACCGCGGGTCCTCGGTCATGCCCGGAATGCCCTTGCGCGCTGCCATAGCGTGCTGCGCTCGCTCGCCCAGCGTGCCGTAAACGGTCGAGACGTTGACGCCCACTTTCTCGAACACACGACCGCCGCGCATGACCGACATCAATCCTCCGCCCGCGTCTGACCCATCATCCGAATGGCGCTTGGTTTCCTTGACCTCGAACCGGCCGGGTTGAGCTGCGGCAAAGGGGCCGGTGTCGTGGCTGTCTTCCAGCGCTTCAAACGCGACTACAATGTCGTCGCGCAGTTGGCGGAACCAGGCAGAGGCGGTGGATTTTTCGATCTCGAACATAAGCTTAGTGGGCCGGGGCTGCGACGGGGTCTAGCAGGGTGCGACCGCCGTCAATGGTAAGGATTTGTCCGGTGATGAACCCTGCCGCGTCCGAGGCCAGGAACTGCGCCGTCTCGGTCAATTCGGTCGGGGCGGCAATGCGTGCCAGCGGCGTGTGTTTCTCGATATCATCGCGGAAATCGCGGTTTTCCTTGAGCGTGGACTGCAACGAGGCGCTCATCACCGACCCCAACGCGATCGAGTTTACGCGGATGCGATGCGGGGCGAAGGCCACGGCCAACGATCGCGTCATCTGATCCAACGCGGCGGTCGAGACCGAATAGGCCATCAGGTCCGGGTGCGTACGGCGTGCGGCAATCGAGGAAAGGTTGATGATCGATCCGGCGGGCGCGTCGCCGTCACCGGCCTGTTTGATCATGCGCTTGGCCACAACCTGGCTGAGACGCAGAGCAGGCATCAGGTTCTGATTCAGCAAGGTTTTGACCGAGTCATCATCGGTATCCAGCGGGTCCGACGGGATCACCTGCCGTGAGCCATTGATCAGGATATCCACTTGGTCGAAGGCGTCTATCGTGGCCGAAAGTAGGTTTGCAATGGTCAGTTTTTCACGCAGATCGCCCGCGAAGAAGCGGATGTTGCTGTCATCGGCCTGTTCGCCCAGTTCCTCGGCCAGGCGCTTCTCGTCCATGTCAGCGAACATCACATTGGCGCCTGCATCCGCAAAATGCCGACCGATTGCCAGGCCAACGCCATTGGCGCCGCCGGTCACGATGGCGGTCTTGCCTGTTATGGAAAAGGACATGCGGAACCTCCCTGAGTTGCGCGCAGGTTAACCGGGATCATCGCCGAGGGCGAGAGGCGTGGAACACCTTGAACCGATTGTCTCCGGTCACTTCTTCGACACGCGCGAATGTGTCGTTCAGAGTTGTTTCGTAAGGCAGGTGGCGATTGGCCACCATCCACAGCTCTCCGTGCTTCGCCAGATTGCGCGCAGCGGATTGAATAAAGCCCTGACCCAGCGCGGGGTCTGCGCTGCGCGAAGTGTGAAAGGGCGGGTTCATAACAACCGCGTCCAGCCCCTCGGGCGCACGCCACGTCACGGCGTCCGCCCAATGGAACGATACCTTTTCGTCGGTGACGTTTGTCTTGGCGCAGGTCAGGGCGATGTGGTCTGCCTCAACCAGATACAGACTGCGCAGCCCTTGTTTTTGCAGCAGGTTTGCAGACAGGAAACCCCAGCCCGCGCCCAGATCAGCCACCCTCGCGCCTAGTTTAGCGGGCAATGCGTCCAGCAACAGGGCTGAGGCCGGGTCAACTCCGTCCGCCGAGAACACACCAGGGGCCGTTGTAAACCCGTCCACCACTTGCGACTTGGGCGCAGCCCAATCGGCGAACGCCGCAGGATCCGAGGTGAACCAGAATATCTTGCCATGCGCCTTGGAAATCGGCCCTTCGACTGGAACGCGTTTGCGAATGTCCTTCAGCAGGCTGTCCACCCCGTCGGTTTTGGCTCCGTCCACAACGACTAAGCCTTTAGCCCGCAAGCAAGCCTGATGCACAAGGCTGCGGGCCAGCGCCTTGGCGCGGGGCAGAAAGATCACTGCGTCCTGACACGCCTCTCTGGCCTCGGGTGTGACGTCAAACCCCTGCGCTTCAAAATGGTCGTGGAATGGTTTGAACGGCTGCACCACCTGCGCCTCGCGCGGCATCGCGGACAGGTCGTGGGTTGGTGTCGGACCGATCACTGTCAGCGGCTGTGACAGCGCAAGGCCGCTGTTCAAGGCAAGATCAAGACGAGGGGACATCAGCGATTTACGGGAAGAGTAGGGTTACTCTTCGCGTTCCATGGTGCATTGCAGGGGGTGCTGGTGCCTGCGGGCGAAATCCATCACCTGACCCACTTTGGTCTCGGCAATCTCATGGCTGAAGACGCCAACGACGGCGACGCCTTTCTTGTGCACAGTCAGCATGATCTCGAACGCCTGCGCGTGGGTCATGCCGAAGAAACGTTCAAGCACATGGACCACGAACTCCATCGGGGTGTAGTCATCGTTCAGCAAAAGGACTTTGTACAGCGGCGGGCGTTTGGTCTTTGGGCGCGTCTCGACCAGGACAGACGAGTCACCCTCGTCATCCGATTTGTCAGACATTGTCCATTGGTTTTCAAACATTGCGCGCACCTATACCGATTCAGGCTTCGGTTTATCTGAGCGGTTATATAACGTCCAAGGGGCCAGAGAAAAGAGCCAGCAGGACGCAAATGCAATGGAAAACAAGCTGACCATCGTCGGGTTCGATGCAGATGACACGCTGTGGCACAATGAGCGTTTCTTTCAACTGACACAGGCGCATTTTGCCGATCTGCTTGCAGATCACGCCGAGCGGGATCACCTGATGGACCGTCTTCTGGCCGCAGAAAAGCGCAATATCCGCCATTATGGTTATGGAATCAAAGGCTTCACCCTGTCGATGATCGAGACAGCGATTGAGGTGACGGAAGACCGTGTGCCTGCCTTGGTCATTCGCCAATTGATCGAAGCCGGGCAAGAGATGTTGGCCCACCCCATCGAATTGCTGCCCCATGCTCGCGAAGCGATTGAGGCCGTCGCGACGACTCACAAGGTTGTTTTGATCACCAAAGGTGACCTGATCGACCAAGAGCGCAAGCTGGCCCAATCAGGTTTGGGCGAGTTGTTCGATGAGGTCGAGATCGTGTCGGAAAAGACCGCGGCGACATACACTGAGATTTTCGCGCGTCACGGGGATGGGCCGGAACATGCGATGATGGTTGGCAATTCGATGCGGTCCGATGTGGTCGCCCCGATTCAGGCTGGGTGTTGGGGCGTCTATGTACCCCACGGGCTGATATGGGAGATCGAAGAAGCCGAGGTCCCATCCACCTCACAGCGCTACAAAGAGCTGCGGGATCTTGGGGAGTTGTCGGGGTTCATCAACACGTTTTCCTGATGTTGCCGAATGGCCCCAGTTACAAAAAAATGATGCCAAGGGGCGTGGAGGCGCTGCGTCAGGCGCTGATCTAGTGGGTGCGCGGTGGTTCTATTCTACATATTGTGGTGCGACACGCCTTGAAACAAACGACGATTTAGCCAGCTTTCGGTTTCTTTCGCGCGACCTCTGTGTTACGCTGGTGGGCAATAAAATAAATGATTTGCTGACCGGGAAAACCCGGCGGCCCGAGGTAGACAGAGGCAAAGATCGTGCAGGTTCGGCGGACAGTTCCGGCCCGAATGGGCTTATTTCTTATAGCATTCGTATGGCTGCTTTCCTTGGTGCCGGTGCAATCGGTTGCCGCGCCTTACGCAGCGATGGTGATTGACGCACGTACGGGCGAGGTGCTGCATTCGCGCAATGCTGACACTCGGCTGCACCCTGCGTCACTGACCAAGATGATGACGCTCTATATAGCTTTCGAGGCCGTTCGGAATGGCGAGATCGAGCTGGACACGCAAGTTCGCATCACCAAGGCCGCGGCGGCGGAACCTCCGTCCAAGTTGGGTTTGCGCTCGGGGCAGCGGATTGCGTTCCGGTATCTGATCCGCGCAGCGGCGGTGAAGTCTGCCAATGACGCGGCGACGGCCATCGGGATCGCCATCAGCGGGTCCGAAGCAGCATTTGCCCGCCGCATGACCCGCACCGCCAAAGCAATGGGTATGAGCCGCACGACCTTCAAGAACGCCCATGGCCTGACCGAGTCGGGCCACCTGTCCACGGCGCGAGACATGACCACTCTGGGGCGGCATCTGCTGTATGATTACCCGCAATATTACAACCTGTTCTCGCGTCGTTCGACCGATGCCGGGATCAAGACGGTGCCCAATACGAACCGCCGCCTTTTGGCCGCCTATAAAGGCGCGGACGGGATCAAGACCGGCTACACGCGGGCTGCGGGTTTCAACCTTGTGGCCTCGGCCAAGCGCAAGGATGAACGGATCATCGCTACCGTCTTTGGCGGCAAATCGGGTGCATCGCGCAATGCCAAAGTGGCAGAATTGCTGGATATGGGCTTCCGCCGCGCTCCGTCGCGCGCGCCCATTCGCAAGCCTTCGCGTCCGGCTTATGCGGGCAATGCAGGGCTGAATGTGCAGGTTGCGCGACTGGTCGGTGCCCCGACCACCAGCCTGCGTCCGGTTTTGCGCCCAAGCGCGGCGACTGTGCAGTTGGCCGGGGCCGTCGCGGCCACGGCTGCGCAGCATGATACACGCATCCAGAATGGGATCGCCGCAGCCATCGCGCAGGCGGATGTGCAGGCTCCAACGGGGGACACACCGCGCCCCGCAGCGCGCCCGGATAGCCTGGTTCTGGCCTCGACCGACCCGAATGTGCAGCCAGAACCCGAGCCCGAAATCGTCACCCGTCTGTCGACGTCGGGTGGACATTTGTGGGGTGTGAATGTGGGTCGCTACACAACGCGATACGAGGCCGAGAAGGTGCTGTTGAAAACCGCTCTGGCGGAAATGACCACTCTGGAAGGCACGTTGCGCAAAGTGAACCAAAGCGCGCGCGGCTTCGATGCGACGTTTCAGGGCATGACCCGCGAACAGGCCGATCTGGCGTGCCGCAGGCTGCAGGCCCGCAACGTCACCTGTTTCATGATCGGGCCGTCATAAGACCCGACATTCTCTCTCCTGGTTGGATTTGGCTGCGAGGAAACTCGCAGCCTTTTTTTGGCGCTTTATACAGGACATCAGCGCTTCAGTCGAACACATGGCCGTGCTGATACTGCTCATCCTGCCCGGCCGCGGCGGTCAGCGCGGCGACATTATCCTTGGTGAAAAAGCCATCATATTTGTGGCAACGTTCGATATATTCGGTGATCAGCAGCGTGTTTTTCGAGTGTTTCGAGAAGATCTGCTTAAGGTTCGGATCATCCTTACATTCACCCACCACATGGGCCAGAAATGGCACGCCCTTATCCTTGAGCGTATTCACCACGAAATCCACGTTCTTTTCACCCGCGCCGTGATCGCCATCCTGAACTTCGACCGCCATGTGATGCAGGCGACGGCCGAAATTGCGGACAAAATCCTCGGTCGGCATCGGCAGCTTGGCGAAGGAATTCACGAAGGACGGCGTGTTGTTGGCGGTGAACACTTTGGCAGGCGATTTCTTGTCATCATCTACGTTTGGGTTTCGGTTCACATTGGTGGACGAATTCATCTCAGAGATGTTGTACGCCCCCCAGAAATAGTAGGGCACCATGGTCAGAAATTCGAGGATCGCGTCCTCACGCTCGCCGGCCAGAACCCGCGTGGCGAGGTGGTCAATGCCCAGCATCAGCGGTGCAATCTTGCTGTCCGCACCAAATGCGGCGGCCTGATCCAGACGGGCTTTTTCGTCGTCGCTCAGCAAAATCCGGTCGCCTAGGCCCAGGCTGTCGGTGTCGTTGAAATCCAGCGTCGAATAGCCCACCCGGTTGCAGGTGAAATCCGACGGGGTTGTGAAGCGCAGGCCATCCAGCGTGTAGAACGGGTTTTCGGTGTCCCCAGAATATTCGAATCGAATATTCTGATCCTGCAGCGTTTGGGTCAGCGCAGTCAGGTCGGAAGCGGCAAAAACCTCTCCGACATAGCGGGTCTGCGGGGTCTTCCGCGCCAGCGGATACATACGGTTGATGCGGGGTATAAAGTCTTCGAACGATGGATTGAGTGGCGCCATCACAACCAGCGCCGGATAGTCGGGATGCGAGTGCAGGACCGAGAATTTATGTGTGTGCCCCAGATAGCTGGCCGTGTGGCGATAGGGTGTCATCACGTAGAGCTCGACCAGAGTGTCAAACAGCGCATCAGTTTCCACCTGTATCACGATTGCCTTCATCGCCCCGACCAGATCGGCAACGCCCGAGCTGGTGCGGCGTTCGTAGATTTTGGGCAGATATTCGGTGAAAAAATCCGAGTTTTTCTTGTCCCCGCGCGGTTGGTAAGACATCAGATCGAAAGACATTAAGCTATCTCCTTGCTCCTGCGCCTTGCAGCTGGCACAGGGTGTTGCCGGGATTGTGGTATTCAGAACATGGACTTGTGGTCATGCTAGGGGCTGAAACTGACCCCGGCAACACCAAGGGTGTAGCCGCTTCGTTTTAAGCCAATCTTATCAGCGAATGAACTTCGTCACCTCGACCCCACCTGCAATCAGGTTTTCGCGCACCGAGGCCGCGATTTGCACTGCCGTTGGGCCATCTCCGTGCAGGCAGATGGTGTCGATCGAAGTTTCAAGCCGTTTGCCGGATTCAGTGATGATGGCTCCTTCGCGCACCATGTTCAGGATGCGTGGCCCGGCTAGATCCGGGTCATGGATGACAGCGCCGGGCAGACTGCGATCCACCAGCGTTCCGTCGTCATTATAGGCGCGGTCGGCAAAAATCTCTCCGACCCATTTGCAGCCAAGGTCGCGTACAGCTTCTTCCTGTTTGGTGACGGCCAGCACCATGATGATGATATCGGGGTCCACGTCCAACGCACCCTGATAGCAGGCGCGCGCCATATCCACATCAACCGAGCACATATTGGCCAACGCGCCGTGCAATTTCAGATGCCGGACTTTGGTACCAACCGCCTGCGCCATACCCAACGCGGCCCCCAGTTGATAGCGCACCAGATTGCGCAGGGACGCATGTGGTATTTTCATGTTGCGGCGACCAAAGCCCTGTAGATCGGGAAAGCCGGGATGCGCACCGATTCCAACGCCGTTTTCTGCGGCCAGCGTCATCGTCTGCGCCATCACATCCCAGTCGCCTGCATGAAAGCCACATGCGATATTGGCCGAGGTGATGATCTTCAGCAGGCTGTCATCATCGCCCATCTTCCAGGGGCCAAAGCTTTCCCCCATATCCGCATTCAGATCGACGCTGGGCATCGGCAATTCTCCTTTATTCGGTGGCTGAGATCACTCCGCCGATTAACTGGTAAGACAGAAGGTCCGGGATGTCGCGTGGATCGCGAATCATCGGCTCAACACGGCCGGGTAGCCGCTCCAGATCGGCCAAATAGGCGGCGTGCAGGGTGATAGCCTCTTCCAGAGACACAAACTCGAACCGTATCTCTCCCCCAGCCGGGGTTTGCGCCGCGCGGGCGACGTCGCAGGGCAGCACGGTTGCGATGCGGGGATAGCCGCCCGTTGTCTGACATTCGGGGAGCAGGATGAAAGGATTGCCCGTGCCGGTCATCTGAATGTCTCCGGGAGTGATAACCTCGGACAGGATATTGAGCTGCCCATTGGCGGCAAAGCCCTCGCCCGCGCTTTCAAGCTGCATCCCCATCCGGTTCGCTCGCGCGCCCCGCTGGAAACCGGTCAGCGCGAACCGATCCAGCGTGTCCTGATCGAACAGAGAAGTCTGGAAGCTGGCCAAAACGCGAAGACGCCCCCCGGAAAACCTATCATCGGGCCGCAGCTTCATACCCGCTCGTCCAGCCCCGCCTTTGGCAGGCAACTGATCTCCGGCCTGAACGGCCCGCCCGACTTTGGCGGTCAGATGGGCCGCGCGAGACCCCAGAAACCGAGGCGTATCAATCCCGCCGCTCAGGTGGAGGTAGCCATACGTGCCTTGCGTGGCCGCCCCAATGGACAGACGTTGACCTGGCTCCAACCTGTGCGAGGCGTTCCACATGGCCGGACTGCCATCAATGCTGGCCTGCATCGGTGCACCGGTCAGGGCGATATCAGTGCCCAGAGTAGCTTCGAATTCGCCACCCATTCCAGCCATTTCCAACGCAGCCAAGTCCGGGCTTTGCGCCAACAGCGCTGCGCCTTCGTGAAGGGCGGTGATATCCGCAGCCCCCGAACGCGACAGACCCTGATCCAGATATCCGGTGCGGCCTTGATCCTGAATGGTGCAGGCGGGACCGATGCGCAGAACTGACAGGCTCATCCTTCGATCTCCTGACACGTCGCGCCGCCCATCCCGTCTCCATTGTCTGCGCGGATGGCGTTCAACTCATCGGCAGATATGGGAACGAATTGCATCTCGTCACCGGGTCTTAGGGCAAAGCTGTCGGGCGCATCTGGACGGAAGCATCGGAACGCCGTTTGCCCCACATGCCGCCAGCCCGTGGGTGTAGGCCCCGAAAACAGAACGAATTGCGATATGGCTAGAACCAGGGCACCTTCAGGCACCATAGGGGTCAGATCCTTGAGGCGCGGAATGTTGAATTCCGGCCCAAGCGGCCCGAGGTAAGGTTGCCCAGGGGCAAAACCAATGGTCAGTACCCGCACCCGCGTGGCACTGAGGCGCTGCACAGCCTCGGCCGGTTCCAGACCAGCGGCCTGGGCGGCGTCATCCAATTGCGGCGCAAGCTCACCACCATAAACAGTAGGGACGGTCCAAAGCCTGCGACCCGCAGGCATCGCCGCTTTGTACCAGTCCTGTTGTGCTAACAGGTGTGTCAACCGGTCCTTGATGTCAGAATGCGGCAGCACGGCCGGATCAAAACGAACATAGGCCGACGCCAATGAGGCTGATGTCTCAAGAACGCCGGCCCAGTTTAACGCATCGATTGCCCCCCGAAATGCCAATGCCGCCCTGTTGGAAGGTTCAGCCATGGTATCTGCAAATGAGATCAGCAGCCCGTCGAGGCCAACGGTGCGAATACAGGGAAAAGTGTCAGCGTATTTAGAGGTCATTTCATGATGCGCGCTTATCCTGACTGCGACCTGACCCCATTAGGTCAGATTGCGCAAGGTTAAGCTGGGGCTGTTCGGTTGAAATTGGTTTTTTTGGCGCGGTCCACTTGGTTTTGGGTGGGCGGATTCCGAGTCGAATCCACCCTTCGACTCGGGGGTTATTGTGGCCAAACAGGTATCATCCACTATATATAGACTGGATTGGAGGTTCGCCGTGTGCGTACTTAGGTGATTGCGATGGGTGGACGCAGGTTTCCGTCATCGAAGTGCAGCCTAAGTTCTTGTGATAAATAAAAGAAAAAGAGTTTTGCAAAAAAATTTCGCTTTTTGTCATTTTGCTGTTGCAGAGGCCATCGGTAAACCTTAGAACCCCCTTCACCGGCGCTGCTGAGGCGGTGCTGGGGCGCTGGAGACGGTGCTGACGG